>JAAWTG010000063.1 GCA_022801925.1 Clostridia bacterium
GAATTTGCATACACACTCCTTTTGTTATGCAATGAACAAAGAGAAAGACCGAACGCTCCACATTCGTTCGGTCTTTCTTTTTTCATGTTTTTTGCATGACGTGGAAGGCTGAAGAGTTTAGATTTCCGGCATATTTATGAGCCGAAGACGCGCCACCCAAAAGTGTCCCCTGCTTTTTGGTGAAGAGGAGCAGCAGTCGATAAAGCGAAGCCGTATTTTTTCTGCTAAAAAATGCGGCAAGCCAAGAGACTTGCCGCGACGTGGTGTGCCCAAAGGGATTCGAACCCCCGACACATAGTTTAGGAAACTATTGCTCTATCCTACTGAGCTATGGACACATATCAATATATCTATTTTAATATAAAAATCAGCGTTTGTCAACCTTTATAATGGGCGGACTGAATCTGTCGAGATGATCCTCGCGCCATTTGCGAAACAAAAAATTGGTGCAGGAGGAAAGGGCAAGCAAGACAATATCGTCATATTCATGACGCGGGTTCATATAGGTTGCAACGTCCATGAGACAATCGAGCGCCGCGCGTCGTGCCTCTGCCACATCGTGTGTCACATCATAACACATACCATATAGTACATCATAATATTCGTCACAAACTTGTGAAAATTTCCAGCCTAACATAGGAAACGCCCCCTTCTCTTTACTATTATACACGATAGAACAGAAAAAGAAAAGAGAAGTTTACAAAAAAATTGATATTTTATCCAATTTAGAAGAATATAAAAGGAAAGACAAAAGCAGAGGAAAATAAACTGTATGCGTTGTACAGGAAGTTTTACGCGGTGATGGCAAGAAATTAGACATTATTATGTTTTCAGAAAAACGTTATTTATGGAAAACGAAAAAATATCTGTAAGTTTTTGAAATATCCTGCATTACCCCCTTGACAAAACAGGAGAAACGTGGTAATCTAATATTGTTAGCACTCGAGATGAATGAGTGCTAAAGAAAGGGATTTGCATTCAGAAAAATAGGCAAGCGATACCGAGAGAAGGTTATGATGTATGCAAATGGGAGATAGAAAAAAGAAAATATTAAAAGCAATTATTCAGGATTATATCGAAACGGCGGAACCGGTAGGCTCCCGCAGCATTGCAAAACGATATATTCAGGATCTCAGTTCTGCAACCATACGCAACGAGATGGCAGATTTGGAGGAAATGGGCTATTTGGCACAGCCGCATACCTCGGCGGGAAGAATTCCGTCTGATATGGGGTATCGGTTGTTTGTGGACAGCTTGATGCGCAAGTATGCACTCAGTATGCAGGAGATGGTGCATATGCAGACGGTGATGGAGGAGAAAATTCAGGAATTGGACGTGCTGATAGAGCGGGCAGCAAGAGCCCTCACTAGTGTGACGCAATATACCTCCATTGCAATGACGCCTGATGTGAAAAAAGGTCGTCTGATGAGTATGCAGATTGTGTATTTGCAGCCGCATAAGGTATTGCTGATTTTGGTGACGGAACAGGGTGTTATGAAAAACCGCATTGTGCACACAGACCATGAAATTAACAGCGAACAGGCATACGAATTGTCCAGCATGTTTAATAAGTTTTTGGCGGGTCTTACGCTGGAGGAAATCACACTGGCGCGTATTAATCAGATAAAAGCGATGATGGCGCAATACGGTGACATCATAACGCAAATGGTGGATTTTATTACAGAAGTAATCGGTGAGAATGAACGGAATGTGTTGGTGCAGGGCAGTGTCAATTTGCTGAATTTGCCGGAATATTCCGACATTGAACGGGCAAAAGATGTTTTGCAGTTCTTGGAAAATAAAGAAACATTAAGCGGCATTTTGCCGCAAATGGCGGAGGACGGCGTTCATGTCATTATTGGTCATGAGAATCCGACGCTTGGTATGCATGGTTGCAGTATTGTACTATATAATTATAAACTTGGTAAAGTTGGCGGGAGCATTGGGGTTGTTGGACCGACCCGAATGGACTATTCTAAGGTGGTGGCAGCGTTGGAATTTTTGAAAAGCCAAATGGAAGCGCTGCCGGATAAAGACAACGCACAGGATTAGCGGAAAGGAATGAGGAGAGGGTAATGGAACAGGAACAAAAGGCGCTGGAGGAACTGGAAGAAGTGATGGAACAGGCGGAGGAACCCGCTGAAGAAACAGCTGAAAAAACAGAAGAAACGACGGCGCAGGATGAATTAGAACAAACAAAAAAATTATATGAGGAAACCGTGGATCAAATGAAACGCCTTGCGGCAGAATATGATAATTTCCGCAAACGCAGCATCAAGGAACGCAGCCAGCTCAAGTTGGACACTTTGGCGGATACGGTAGGCGCATTATTGCCGGTAGTTGATAATTTGGAGCGTGCACTTGACAATGCGCAGGACGATGAATCGCCGCTGGCGACAGGCGTGCAAATGGTAATGCGCCAATTGCAGGAGGCGCTTGCCAAACTTGGCGTAGAGCCGATTGAAGGCGTAGGCGCACAGTTTGACCCGGAATTGCACAATGCGGTGATGCATGTGGACGATGAAGAAGTCGGCGATAACATTATTGTGGAAGAACTGCAAAAAGGATATAAAGTAGAAGATAAAGTCATTCGCCACAGTATGGTAAAAGTGGCAAACTGAATCAACATAAAAATGACAGACAGCATTTATAGGAGGTTTATGAATCATGGGAAAAATTATAGGAATTGACTTAGGAACAACAAATTCATGCGTAGCGGTTATGGAGGGCGGAGAAGCGGTTGTTATCCCCAATCCGGAAGGCGCGCGGACAACGCCGTCTGTTGTAGCATTCTCCAAAAACGGAGAACGTTTGGTAGGGCAGGTAGCAAAACGTCAGGCAATTACCAATCCGCAAAACACTATCATTTCCATTAAAAGAGACATGGGAACGGACAGAAAAGTGACAATTGACGACAAACCATATACGCCGCAGGAAATTTCCGCAATGATTTTGCAGAAATTGAAATCCGATGCGGAAGCATACTTGGGCGAAACTGTTTCACAAGCGGTTATCACCGTACCGGCATATTTCAGCGATTCTCAGCGTCAGGCAACCAAAGACGCAGGAAAAATTGCAGGACTGGAAGTACTGCGTATCATCAACGAACCAACGGCTGCTTCTTTGGCATATGGCATGGAAAAAGACAACGACCAGAAAATTATGGTTTATGACCTTGGCGGCGGTACGTTTGACGTATCTATTTTGGAAATCGGCGACGGTGTGTTTGAAGTGCTGGCAACAAACGGTAACAACCGTCTGGGCGGCGATGACTTTGACCAGCGTATCATGGATTGGCTGGTTGCGGAATTCAAAAAAACAGAAGGCATTGACCTCAGTCAAGATAAAATGGCAATGCAGCGTCTGAAAGAAGCGGCGGAAAAAGCAAAAATTGAGTTGTCCGGCGTGACAACAGCAAATATCAATCTGCCGTTTATTTCGGCGGACGCTTCCTCTCCGAAACATTTGGACATGACGCTGACACGGGCAAAATTTGATGAACTGACGGCAGATTTGGTGGAAGCAACCATGACGCCGGTACGTCAGGCGATTACCGATTCCGGTTTGCAGGCAAGTGAAATTGATAAAGTGTTGTTGGTCGGCGGTTCCAGCCGTATTCCGGCAGTGCAGGAAGCAGTGAAAAAAATCACAGGCAAAGACCCGCATAAAGGTATCAATCCGGACGAATGTGTTGCGCTGGGCGCGGCGATTCAGGCGGGTGTATTGGGCGGAGAAGTCAAAGATTTGTTGCTGTTGGATGTGACGCCGCTGTCTTTGGGCATTGAAACGCTGGGCGGCGTGTGCACCAAATTGATTGAACGCAACACCACCATTCCGACCAAGAAAAGTCAGGTATTCTCCACAGCAGCGGACAATCAGACTGACGTGGAAATTCATGTGCTGCAAGGGGAACGTGAAATGGCAGCGGGCAACAAAACGCTGGGACGGTTCACCCTCACAGGCATTCCGGCAGCGCCGAGAGGCATTCCGCAGATTGAAGTGACGTTTGATATTGACGCAAACGGTATTGTAAATGTTTCCGCAAAAGATTTGGGAACCGGAAAAGAACAGAAAATCACCATTCAGGCGAACACAAATTTGTCGGACGCCGATATTGATAAAGCAGTAAAAGAAGCAGAACAGTATGCGGAAGAGGACAAAAAACGCAAAGAAGAAATTGACGTTCGTAACAATGCAGATTCCATGGTCTATCAGGCGGAAAAAACATTGAATGAACTGGGCGATAAGATTCCGGCGGAAGAAAAATCTGCATTTGAAGCGGAAATTGCAAACGTGAAAACGGCGCTTTCCGGTCAGGATACAGATAAAATCAAAGAAGCAACAGATAAACTGACACAGAAATTCCATGAATTTTCTGAAAAACTCTATCAACAGCAGGCGGCACAGCAGCAAGCGGCAGGCGATGCCGGTGCGGCGGGCGCCGGAGACGATACGGTGGAAGCAGATTATAAAGTCGTGGACGATGACGACCAAAAATAAAAATATAATACTGTCGGCAGGGGACGGTCATAAAAGCATAAGAGCGCCGTATATGGCGCTCTTATGCCGGACTGCCCCCTTGTTTGCGGCAGCACCATTTGAACAGAGATGGAAGGGGTAGTCTGGTGAAACGGGATTATTATGAAGTGCTGGGGGTATCCAAAACGGCAAGCGATGATGAAATCAAAAAAGCCTACCGGCAGCTTGCGAAAAAATATCATCCGGACTTGAATAAAGACAATCAGGCAGAAGCGGAAGCCAAATTCAAAGAAGCGAGCGAGGCATATTCCGTTTTGAGCGACAAGCAGAAGCGCGCAAACTATGACCAGTTCGGTCACGCTGCAAATGACCCGAATTTTGGCGGCGGTGGCGGTGGCGGTGGCGGTGGCTTTGGCGGCTTCGGTGGTTTTGATATTGACTTGGAGGACATATTAGGCAATATGTTTGGCGGTGGCTTTGGCGGCGGCAGCGCGCGGCGTAATGGTCCGAAAAAAGGACGCAACATTGAAGTGGAAGTGTCGCTGGACTTTGAAGAAGCCGTGTTTGGCGTGAAGAAACAGGTCAGTTTTATGCGTGTGGAAGATTGTTCCAGTTGCCATGGCAGCGGCGCAAAAGAAGGCACCAGCGCGTCAACTTGCAGCACGTGTAATGGAACAGGGCAGGTGCGCACCACACAGCGGACGCCGCTTGGCGCATTTGCAACAACGCGTCCTTGTAGTGCCTGCGGCGGTACAGGAAAGATTATTAAAGATAAATGTCATACTTGTGATGGAAAAGGAAAAGTGCGCCGTAAAGTCAGTATTGATGTGAACATACCGGCAGGAATTGACGACGGGCAGACGATTTCCATGCGCGGCGAAGGTGATGCGGGCAGTAACAATGGGCCAAAAGGCGATTTGTATATCTATGTTCATGTGAAAAAACACACGATATATGAGCGGCGCGGACAGGATGTTTACTGTGAAATTCCCATCACGTTTGTGCAAGCGGCGTTGGGAGCAGAAATTGAAGTGCCAACGCTGCATGGCAAAGTGGCGATGAAAATACCGGAGGGAACGCAATCGGGCGTTAATTTTAAGCTGAAAGGTAGCGGTATTCCTATGCTGCACGGCAACGGCAAAGGCGACCAGTATGTTAAAATTATTGTAGAGGTGCCTCGGCAGCTTTCACATGAACAAAAGAAAAAGCTGGAAGAATTTGCTGGACTCACAGACGATAAAAATTACAAGAAAAATGCTTCTTGGTGGAGCAAATTCAAAAAAAATTGATAGATATATGCAGCCTTGGGAAATACCCCAAGGCTACACTGCGTTTCGGATGAAATGAGTCGTATTGAGTGATAACAAAAGGGGAGAATATAAAATGAATTGGCAGGAAATTACCATACAGGTCAGTCCTGAAGCAGAGGAAGCTGTTTCTGGTATTTTATATGAAACAGGAGTCAAAGGCGTCAGCGTGGAGGACGATACGCTGCTGGAGGAAGCGAACCGCATGACGAATGAATGGGATGTTCTGGACGAAGAAGTGGCGCAGCGTTACCGGCGGGATACCGCGTTGATAAAGGCATATTATCCGCCGGATTGTTCGTTGGAGGACGTAAAACAGCGGATTTTGGAAGGGGTGGAACGGGCAAAGGAATATCTGGATATTCCGGTGTTTGAAATCATGTCCGCGGATGTGGCGGAAGAGGATTGGGAAAATAACTGGAAGCAATATTATAAACCAGTGCCGGTCGGGAAAAGAATTTTGATAAAACCTTTGTGGGAAACATTGCAAAAAACGGAGCGAAATGTTATAATAGAACTTGACCCTGGCATGGCGTTTGGCACAGGAACGCATGAAACAACGAGAATGTGTCTGGAATTGCTGGAGAAATATGTCAGTCCACAAAAGAAAGTGTTGGACGTGGGCTGCGGAAGCGGAATTTTATCCATTGGTGCGGCGAAATTGGGTGCTGCGGAAACGTTTGCAGTGGATATTGACGCAAATGCGGTGCGCATTGCCAAGGAGAACGCACAGGTAAACCATGTGGAAAAAGAGATAGAAGTCGTATGCGGCGATTTGACAGATAAGGTGCAGGGAACCTATGATATTGTAGTTGCGAACATCATTGCAGATGCGATTATAAAGCTGTCGTCGTCCATTGGTCAGTTTTTAAAAGACGATGGCATTTATATTACTTCCGGTATTATTTTAAACCGTTTGGAAGACGTGGAAAGCGCATTGCAGGAAAACGGATTCCAAATTCATGAGATGTTACGGGAAGGAGACTGGGCTGCACTGGTCTGTAGGAAAGAAAAGCAGGAGTGAAAGCAGGTATGGGCAGATTTTTTGTTTTGCCGCACCAAATAGACGGTGATACTATCCGTATTGAAGGCGGCGACGCGCAGCATATCGGAAAAGTGTTGCGGCTGAACGTGGGAGACGAAATTACGATATGCGATGGCGCGGGAAACGATTATCAGGCAAAAATCAGCAGGATAGAAAAAAATGAAGTGCAAAGTCAAATTATCAGCCGATGTAAGGCGGATACGGAACCCAAACTGCGTGTGGTACTATATCAGGGGATTCCTAAGGCGGCAAAAATGGATTTTGTGATTCAAAAAGCGGTGGAGTTGGGCGTGGCGGAAATTGTGCCGGTCATGACAAAACGGTCGGTTGTCAAATTGGACGCCAAAGGCGCAAAAGGAAAAGTGGAACGCTGGAACAAAATTGCAGCGGAAGCGTCCAAACAATGTAACCGTGCCGTGATTCCAAAGGTCGCGCCGGTAATGAACCTAAAAGAAGCGCTTTCCCATATGCAGCAGGTGGATTTGAAGCTGATACCCTATGAAGCGGAGGATAAAACGGGCTTGCGTGATGTGCTGGAGCAGTATGCACAAGTGGAAAGTGTTGGCGTTTTGATTGGGCCGGAGGGCGGCTTTGACCAAATGGAAGTGGAAATGGCGCGGGAAGCAGGACTTTTGCCGGTTCGGCTTGGCAAAAGGATTTTACGCACGGAAACAGCGCCGCTGGCGGTAATCGCTGCGCTAATGTATGCCTATGGAGAAATAAATTAAACGTTGGGAGTGGAAATGATGACAGATGAACTCAAAAGAAAAGTACAAGAAAAGAAACAAAGACGGCAGGAACTGAAAAAACAGGAGGAGCATATTACCAATTTAGTGGTGGTCGCAACGCTGGAAATCTTGTGTTTGCTGATGGGCTTGACGCTGATTTACCGCGCTTATATGGGCTATTTGTCTGCAACGGGTGTGCTGGCGGTACGAATCATCATGATTGTACTGGGCTGTGCTTGTGTGGCGCTGACTGCGCTGTTTTTTGCAGGAATGAAAAAGGGGAAACCATGGGGATTTCATGCACTTACATGCCTGTTTGGCGCAGTGTTGTTTTTGGGTATCCGATTCGGACACCATATTGCAAGTCTGTTGACCCTCATCATGGGTGAAGCGTGGAGAATGCAGCTATATTCCGTATTTTCTACAAAACATTTAATTTATGGCGCGGCATTGGTGGCAATTATTTATTATATTTGTGCCTTTGTTTGGATGTTTTTTCAGAATCGAAAATTGCATCATAGTGGGGAAAAACGAGCATGAAAATCATGGGAATAGATTATGGAAAATCCCGCATTGGCTGTGCTGTCAGCGATACGTTGGGCATGATTGCGAATCCGATAGGGACAGTGCATGAAACTTATTTTCCAAAGCAAGTACAGCGGGTTGCAAAATGGGTGGAAGAACAACAACCGGAGCGGATTGTTGTGGGATTGCCGCGGCACATGAACGGCGATGAAGGAGACAGCGCGCAAATGGCGCGGGATTTTGCAAAAGCGCTGGAGGAAGCAAGCGGTGTGCCTTGTGTGATGCGTGATGAACGCATGACAACGGTCATGGCGCATAAGTTGCTCAATACGTTGGATGTGAAAGGCAGCGGCAAACGGAAACAGGTGGTGGACACGGTTTCAGCCGTCTATATCTTACAGGAATATCTGGACAGTTTGGAAAGGTCGGAAGAGAAACATGGTCATTGATTTTCACACGCATATTTTTAGTGAAAAAATTGCTGCAAAAGCGCTTGGAAATCTGTCGGCGGTCTGCGGTATCACGCCCGCTATGGACGGAACAGCAGCCGGACTTACAGCTTATATGGAACAATGTGGCGTAGACCGCGCAGTGGTGCTGCCGGTGATGACAAAAGCATCTCAGACGCAGCGAATGAACGAGTGGTTTGCTTCGGTTGCCAGTGAAAAATTGATACCGTTTGGCGGTATTCACCCGGAAAACGAGGACTATAAAGAGCGCATTGCGGACATCAAACGCCTTGGAATGAAAGGTGTGAAAATGCATCCGGAATATCAGAATTTCTGGATTGATGATGAAAAAATGTATCCGGTATATGAAGAAATTTTGCGGCAAGATTTAATTTTGTTGATACATAGCGGTGAGGACGCCGCCTATACGGCGCCGTTTCATTGTACGCCGCAACGCCTGCAAAAAATGGTACGCAAAATGGGCGGAGGAAAAATTGTTGCGGCACATTTTGGCGCGCACAAAATGTGGGACGAAGTGGAAGAATATCTGGTGGGCGAAGATTTGTATTTTGACACGTCCATGGGAACGCAATATTATGACATAGAACAGTTTGTGAGAATCGTCCGCGGTCATGGCGCTGATAAAGTTTTGTTTGCAACAGACAGCCCGTGGTCAGACGCGAAGCAGGAAATGGAAACGATTCGCTCCAGCGGTTTGACGGCAGAGGAACTGGAGATGATTTTCTTCGGAAATGCACAGCGGCTGCTGGGATGCTAAAACGTTGCATTCTATAAAAATATAAGAAGGGACTGTATCAAAAGGAAGGAAACCCTCATTTTGATACAGTCCCGTTTTTATTTTGTATCTGCCATGATCTATTGAATCAAATCCAGCATTGTGTCAATAAATATCCCATATCCGCGCGTCGGGTCGTTGACAAAAACGTGTGTGACTGCGCCGATAATTTTGCCGTTTTGTAAAATAGGACTCCCGCTCATTCCTTGTACGATACCGCCGGTTTTTGTAATGAGCTGCGGGTCGGTAATTTTTAAAATCATACTTTTGGAACCTTCATCATTTGGCATAATTTTTTGAATCTCAATTCCATATTCTTCCACTTCTTCGCCGTGGACAGCGCAGAGAATGGTTGCCGGTCCCTCCTGAATCATATTACGGGAGGCGGCTTCCATTGGCTCGTGAGAGGAAATGATTTCGGCGTTTGATACGGTACCATAAATGCCGGCAGGCGTATTGCCGTCTACATGCCCTAAAGAAACACCGCCGGAGGCGAAAATACCTTTCAATTCCCCAGGTATGCCGCGCTGTCCTTTGGATATAGACAAAATTGTTGCAGGTTCAATTTCTCCGCCGGAAACATTATATACGGCTCCGACATCACTGTCCACAATTCCGTGTCCCAGTGCGACAAATTTTTGTGTTTCAGGATTGTAGAACGTTAGTGTACCGATTCCGGCTGTGGAATCTCGTACCCACGCGCCAATTTTATAGGTTCCGTCAGACTTTGCTTGCGACGGTTTGATTTTTACATGATGTTCTTTTTCGCCGCGCATGATTTTCACGTCAAACGTACCGTTGCCGCGTTCGGCAACAGTTTCCATAAACCCGTCAATATTTTCTACCGGTGTGCTTTGATATTCCAAAATAACATCGCCGACTTTTAAACCGGCATCATTGGCAGGTGAAACTGTTTTTCCATCTTGGTTTTCAAAGGAATCCAGCCCAATCACCAGCAGTCCTTTGGTATAAAGTTTCACACCGATCGGTTTTCCGACAGGAATTAAAGTCGTTTTAGGTATAACGTCCACATTTACTGTTTTCAGCGGAACGATTCCGAAGATGTTGGCAGTTGTCTGATACTGTGCGGGCGTCTGTTCGGCAGTTTGTGCTGCGACCTGGTGCATGGAGGGAAACGCTGTATAGGAACCGTAAATCGGTCGTTCGGACAGATTTTCTCCTTCAAATGTGGTAACTTGACCGGGCGTTTTCAAATAGATAACGCTCAGGAAAACCAGGCAGAAAACCGCAGAAAAAAATACTATTTTCCGCAAGCGGCTTCGCTTTTGCAACTGCAATCGCCCCCTAATTGATAGAAACAAAATAATGCTGGAATTTGTGTCATTTAATCAAAATAGATTGTTTGACACATTATTTAAAATAACCGAATTTGCTCATATCTATCCGTATGAAAAAACGGAAAAAGAACAAAATGTAGACATGGAAAAAAGAGGGTTTTTTTATTATTTTAGAAATTTTATGGAACGTTTGATATGAAAAACAATGGAAATTTACTGATAAAAAAAGAAGATAAGATAAAAAAGTCCTGCCAATTGATGTATTGGCAGGATAAAACAAATTATTTTTTTGTTTGTATCATAGGATAAAGATAATCGTGGATAATACTGTTCCCGTAGTCCTTATCCGGCGCCCAGCGACCGCCGAGTTCCGAAACTGTGCGAATGGAACCTGCCCATGCGGTGGACAGGACAACGTGATACCGCCCGTGTACTTCACCAACCGGTTTTGCGCCGACATATGCCGCCATGTGGTTGAAATGTGCGCGCACACCGTCCTCCGCCGTAGCAAAAGATTCGTGGTCATAAGTAGTATCTCCTGAAGCAGTCACGGTTTTGATGCCTGCAAAGTTGTGCTGCTCCGGTACCACATTTCCTGTATATTTTCCATAGGCGGTTTCTTTGGCTGCCTGTGCATATAAAACCTCCGGACGCAGTCCTGTCGCTTTGCCATATTTCCAATATAAATCCGCCGCGTCAATAAATAGCTGGGCGGCGCCTTTATTTTCTGCCCAAGCTTTTGCTGTTTCCGCGTCAATATGTGCGGCGCCTTTAATCGGTTCATCTTGAAAGGAAGTAGAGAAACGGAAAACCACTTTTTGTTCGGCGGATATAAAATCGACTTCTCCAAAGGGTTTTAGTGCAGAAACCGCAATACAAACATCATGATTAATTTGATAAGAAGGAGCCTCCTCTCCGTTTATCACAACCTGCCAAGTGCTTTCATAAATAGAAAAAGTGTTTTTTGATGTGTCGCGAACCCTGCCGGGAGAAAGTTCTTTTTGGGCGTCCGGATAAAGAATCATTTTGTGCGCAGAACGGTCTGTTTCTACCGTAAAGCCATAATCTTTCAATGCATGGCAAGAAACAAATGTTGCGCCATCTTTAATATAAGACGTGATTTCTTGATTATTGATGAAAGTACGTAATGTGCTGGGGGTAGTAGTGCCAACTGTATCGGAACGCGACAGTATATAGAAAGAAAGCGACCCAAGCATCACAAAAAAGAGCAGGATACAAATAAATTTTTTCATGAGAAGTCCTCCTTTGTTTTGCGTCGTCCAATATCATATATATGTGAAAAGCGTCCAGATATGCAGACAAGCTAAACGAAAAAACAAGTCATATTGACGGAAATTTAAAAAAATATAAAAAAGTCTTGACTTTTGACGAAGAATGTAGTATTATTAATCAAGTCAGCAGGAAATGGTTCTGCTGTAAAGAAATATCTCTTTCCAAAAAAGTCAAGAGAAAGTAAAAAAAGGTCTTGACAAAGGAGCGGAAAGGTGATATAATAAAGAGGTTGTCGCTGAAGACATGATCT
>JAAWTG010000064.1 GCA_022801925.1 Clostridia bacterium
AAGATACAAGACCCGAAAAATCGGGACGCAGTAGCGATTTGCTGGACGAGCGCGGGACAAATATCCTCTTATCAAGGGACAACAAATAAAAACGTGAAAACGGGCGTGAGCGGGACAGGGCCGCACACATTTCAAATACTAATCAATGCGAATCAAAACAGCTATTCACTGTGGATGGACAATAATAAATTGGTGACGAACTGGGCGCTGCGGTATGCGCCGCAGGGCGGCATATCGCAGTTTTATGCATATATGCAAAAAGCAAATGCATATACCGCCTATTTTGATGATTTAAAAGTATATGAGAGTATGGCGCCGGACGAAGAAAAGACGCTGTATGACAAAGTGTGGCTGAAACAGGAGATGTTGACGCAGGAAAGCGCAGATGCGGTGACACAAAATTTGACATTGCCGCAGCAAGGGGAATATGGCAGCAGTATCGTCTGGACGTCGTCGAATCCATCTGTGGTGGCGCCGGACGGAACAGTGCACGTTCCCAATGGAGCAGATGTAACTGTCACCATGACGGCGGCAATCACATCGGGCGAAAGCAGACAGGAAAAAACATTTACATTGACGGTCAAAGGGAATGCACAGACTGTAGTGGGGCCGGCGCCGGTGGGAGACTATATTGTGCAGGACGATTTCAGCGGAACCTTAGATACGCGGATTGAGCCGCTGCTGACTGACCAAGGAACTTTGGAAATTCAAAATGAAAAGCTGGCGCTGACCCGCGTATATAAGGATACGACGGGAGAGAAGAAGGATGACAGATTCCGGTATCACTTCAAAGAGGACAAAACAGGCATGACGCAGGGTGTGTATGGGATAGAAGTGACCGTGGAAAGGGAAGTGGACGGACAGGAAATTTGGTTCAAGATACAAGACCCGAAAAATCGGGACGCAGTAGCGATTTGCTGGACGAGCACAGGAGAAATATCCTCTTATCAGGGGAAAACAAATAAAAACGTGAAAACGGGCGTGAGCGGGACAGGACCGCACACGTTTCAAATACTGATTAATGTAAATCAAAACAGCTATTCCCTGTGGATGGACAATAATAAATTGGTGACGAACTGGGCGCTGCGGTATGATCCACAGGGCGGCATATCGCAGTTTTATGCATATCTGCAAAGGGCACATGCATATACCGCCTATTTTGATGACTTAAAAGTATATGAAAGTATGGTGCCGGACGAGGAAAAGACACTGTATGACAAGGTGTGGCTGAAACAGGAGATGTTGACGCAGGAAAGCGCGGACGCGGTGACACAAAATTTGACGCTGCCGCAGCAAGGGGAATATGGCAGTGACATTTCTTGGACGTCCAGTGCGCCGTCGATTCTCTCTCCGGCAGGACAGGTAACAATCCCAAAAGAAAATACGCCGGTTACCATGACGGCGACTATCACCAGCGGCGCTTATACGCAGCAAAAGGAGTTTGCGTTTATTGTTCCGGCGGGAGAGGTGTTAGAAGTGCCGGTACCGAAAGAGGGATATTTGGTACAGGACTCATTCGAGGGGGAGCAGATGGATTCACGCATTGTGAAATATGGCGCAGACGGTACGCTCCGGCAGAGCGGCGGACGCATTGGGGTGACGCGTACCAGTACGGCACAGGAAACGTCTGACGGTTTCCGGTACTATTTCAAAGACGACCATACCGGAATCGGCAAAGACGTGGTTGCACTGGAATTCACTTTGGAAAAATCCGAGGCGAATAAAGAAGTGTTGTTCCGTGTCCGCGGTGCGGGCGATAAGGACTATGTGGCGGCAACGTGGCTGGCAAACGGCAGCGTAACCAGCTATATTGGAGGGACAAACAAAACGGTGAAAACCGGACTGTCCGATAAAGGCCCGCATAAAATCACCATATTAATTAACACGGTATATAACTTATATTCCATGTGGATTGATGGGAAGCGGGTAGTGGAAAACGGCGAGACACGTGGCAGCGAGGCAGATGGACCGGCGCAGTTGCTCACATGGGTGCAGCGCGCCAATGCGTATACCTATTATGTAGATGATTTTGCGGTCTATGAACCGGAAATCCCTGATTTGGAAAAGGTTGGCTATGACGAACGCTGGCTGACGGCGGAACAAGTGACATTCCAACCGCTTTCAGCAGTGACAATGAATCTGTCTTTGCCGCAGACAGGAAAATATGGCAGCAGTATCGTCTGGACGTCGTCGAATCCGTCTGTGGTGGCGCCGGACGGAACCGTGACACGTTCTGAGGACACTGCCCATCAGGTGACGCTGACGGCGCAAATCAAAAGCGGAACAAAAACGGCAGAAAAACAGTTTGACGTGCAGGTGTTGAAAAAAAGCCGTCCCGGGATGGTTCCACAAGTAGACGGTACGCCGATATACGTGCATATGGGCGAGCAGAATATGCTCCAAAGCTATTATTTCAGCGCAAATAAGGCGCCGTTTTCGGGCGAATATGCACTACAATTTACTCTGGTGCATCCGGATTTGGCGGCAAATACGACAGTGGCGCTGAAAAGCGGCGCACAAAGTGCACTGGAACTGCAATTGGATAACGGGAATTTGCGGCTGCTGTCCCGCGCCGCACTCGGCACAGCAGCGAAATGGCAGATTTATCAAAGCGGCGTGGACATAACGAAGCCTGTACAAATTCATGTTTTGGTGTCCACGCGTGCGAACAAATGCAGTGTTTGGATAAACGGAGAAAAAGCGGCGGACGCAGTGTTCACGGCGGAACAAATCAGCAATGTGGATCATTTTACGGTACAATCCATGTCGACGGTACAGACACAGGATATTTCATTCTATCGTCCCATTATTCCGGACGCCGATAAAATTCTGTTGGACGATACCTATTTGACATGGGAACATTTGACGTGGCAGGACGCATCCTATGTGTTTGAAGATTTGCCGCTTCCGCAAACCGGAATGTTCGGCAGCAGCATACGCTGGGAATCTTCCGCGGCGGATACCGTGTCCGCGGACGGGACGGTAACGCGTCCGGCGTCCGGCAGCAAAGAGGTGCGGCTGACCGCTGCCATGGCGGCAGGCGAAGAAACAAAAGTGAAAACCTTTGATTTAAAAGTAGTCGCTGTGCAGGACGATGAAATGCCGGAAATAGGCGAACTGATAATGTCGGACGATTGCAGCGGCACAGAACCTGCCGCAGGGTGGGAGTTTGTGCAGGGCGGCGGCACGGTGGAACAGCGGTTTGGTTCGGTAGAAATTACGCGTTATGAAAACAAAGATTCAACAACTGCCACACGCTATTTCAGCGCAGAACAAACGGAATATACCGGAATTTTGGGACTGGAATTTACGTTGCGCAAATCGGCGGCGAAAGACTTGCAGCTTCGCGTAGTGTCCGGTTATGACTATTTTGCACTCAATTGGCTGGGCGCAGGAACCATTCGGGTGAACTATAATGTCAGCGCTGATTCTGCCGAGACGTGGTATAACGTTGCGCAGGCGCCGGGACTGAGTGCGAAATTTAATTTACTTTTCAATACGGAAGAGGGAACCTACAGTCTGTGGGTGAATAACAAAATGCTGCTGCACAACGTCTATGCGCGCGGCAAGAAAGCGCGGGGCGTTCAATTGATTAGAACATGGCTGGAGAAAGGCAATTTCGCTACAGTCAGCATAGACAACATCAAATTATATCGAAGCTGTCTGTTGCAGGAGGACAGGGTGACAGCGGACGAACAATGGCTGACGCTGGATAAATTGCTGACAGGGGAAACACACATTTTAACCCCCAATACGGTTGACAGTAATTTGAATTTGCTGCAAAAAGGATATTATGGCAGCGATATCACATGGGAATCCTCTAATACAGATTTAATCGGTACAGACGGCAGTGTTCACTGCCCGGACGGCGCGCTTGGAGAAGACCCGCAGGTGACGTTGACGGCAACGATTCGGGCGGGAGAACAAACGCGGCAAAAACAAATTACCGTATATGTCAAACGGAACCTTTCCGACCCGCAGGATTGTGTGGCGGCGGATTTAGGGCTGTTGACGCTCAGCAGGATTTCACCGGAAAACAGTGAAAGAATTAAAATGAGTTTGAATTTTGCCGGCAAAGGGTTATATGGCAGTGAAATTGTTTGGTCGTCCTCCGATCCTGATACGGTTGGGCAAAGCGGCAGAGTGATTCGTCCCAAAGCGGGAGAGGCGGACAGGACGGTTCAGGTGACGGCGCGCGTATCAAACGGCGGCGCTGTGCAAGAAAAACAGTTCACATTTACCGTTTTGGCGGACGAGGTATTTACAGACCCGCAGCATATGGACGACAGCACATTTTTCGGCGTATGGGACAGCGAGGCAAATACTTGGACGGTGCAGGGGAAACTGGATTATACGTTTCATGAAAAATTGGAAGCGGTCGGCGAAGCCGTCAAAGCGGGCGATTTACCGCTGGCGAAACAACGTTTGTTAGAGTACATGCGCGACAAAGAAAACAAATATTCTATTGGGCTGGGAAGACGCGACACCAATTGGTCTAACATGATAATAGATGATTTTTACCATCTGCGCGGCAGCGAGTTCTATCAAGGTGAATTTGTTGCGGGCGGCGAATTCCAAACCGTGTCCGCAGCGGTGAAACCGGCGGATATTACGCCGGGTGCGCCGGTGACATATGCATTGACGGCGTGGTATAATGAGGCGAGCGAACTTCAGATTTACAGTCAGAACTGTGCCGAGTCAAACAAGCGTCCGCGCATGGAAGTGAAAGTCAACGGCAAAATGCAGACATTTGAAGCGGTGGACGATGTGACTATCCGCGCCGGAGAATATAAAAACACAAATTATGGCGGAGAAGAAATCCTAAAGGTTAAAACTTACGGAGACTTTTTGGGCAATGAAACCTATAAAGCAAT
The DNA here is from genome assembly GCA_022801925.1 of Clostridia bacterium. GTDB lineage: Bacteria > Bacillota > Clostridia > RUG12999 > RUG12999 > JAAWTG01. Next base: position 4,875 of record JAAWTG010000064.1, read on the forward strand.
GCTGAAATTTGATTTCAGCAGTCTGCGCGAAACCGACAGCATTACAGAAGCGCGGTTGGTGCTCACAGCAAAGGCAGACCCGGCGTTTGCCGGCGAAAAACGTATCATGGTACAACAAGAACCCACAACTCTGTGGTCGGAGGAAGCTGTTTGGAATACCTTCCCGGGATATATTTATTCTTTTAACGGACTGCCTGGAAAAAATGACTGGAGAAGCCCTGAAAATGCAGACGTGGAATATCTGTATCAAATGGTGCGGTTTTCGACTTGGGTTCCCGTTGCGCTGGAATATAAGCTGACAAACGATGAAAAATATGCATACGGCGCATTGCAAATCATGGCGGATTTCATTCGTGACGTCGGCGGCTGGACAACCAGCGCCGCGCCTGCCAAACGCGGCGGATATATGCGCAGTTTGGATTCGGCAATCCGTTTGCAGAATTGGGAGCGCAGCTATGATGCGTTTGTGGATAGTCCGTATATGACGCCGGAGCTAAATACGGCTATTTTAAAGGCAATCTATGATATGGCGGACTGCTTGAAATATCACCATGCCGCCAGCGGTAACTGGCAGCAGACAGAATATATGAGTATGCTGCAAACATCGCTGCTGTTTCCTGAATTTATGGATGCAAAGAAAGGCGATGGCAATTGGTTTGAAACGGCAACGGCAGTTTTGGAACCGCTGATTTATAAAAATATTTTGCCGGACGGGTCATATGTGGAGGCGACGGGCAGTTATAACGTTGGTGCATACGGCAGTTTCCGCGGCTTTAAATCGACCATGCGGGAGAATGGGGTAGAGGTGAGTGCGGAATATAATGAACGGCTCCGCAAAGGCGCATACTATAATGCATTACTGTTCGCGCCGGACGGAAAATCCATTCAATACGGTGATGAACCATATTCGCAGTGGTCGCCGCATTATACCGATGTCGCGCAATGGTTCGGCGATAAAGAATTGCTCTATATTGATACGCTTGGCGCACAGGGAATTGCACCGGAATGGACGAGTACGCAATTTCCGGACAGCAAAATTTCTATTATGCGTTCCGATTGGGGCAAAAAGGCGCTTTATTTGTTTACGAACGTACGCGGCGGCGGGCAGCACGGGCATGACGACGCGAATCATATTACCGTAGCGGCATATGGCAGGATATTACTCAACGACGGCGGAATTTTCACCTATACGGCAACAGACCCGTACCGGATTTGGGGAAAATCTTCTACGGGGCATAACACGGTGGTTATCAACGGTCAAGACCAGCGGCAAGGCGCAGATACCGGAGAAATAAACCAATGGACGGTGGGGAGCAATTATAATTATCTGAGCCAGACAACAACCGCTACGCAGGGCTATACTCACAATCGAAAAATTACTTTTATCAAACCGTCCTTCTGGATTGTATCGGATAAAATCACGCCGGAAGCAGGATATATGGAAAATGAATATAAACAGAATTGGCATATGCTGCCCGGCGCAAATTTGACGGTGGACAGCGAAAACAACGTTTTGCGTTCCAATTATACCAGCGGCGCCAACATCATTGTGGCGAGCGCGGATAAAGAAGCACTTGCAAAAGAGGAGCAAGGGTGGTATGATAAGAGTTATGGGGAAGTAGTACCGGCGAAATACGGATATTTCCAAAAAGAAAACGTAACGGGCGCCGTAACGTTCGACACCGTATTGGTTCCAACGGAGAATGACCCGAATGCGACAGTTACGGTGAACAAACTCTCCAGCGGGGCAGACGCGACTGCGCTGGAAATCCATATGCATCTTAAAAATGCGGAAAAAACAGGCTGGTATTATCAGACGGACAACCAGAACCCTTCGGCGGCACAGTTTGGCGGCTTTGTAACAGATGCGCAAATGGCATATGTGGAGACAGATGATGCAGGAACTGTTAAAATGGCAGTGCTACAAAACGGCACCTATATCCGCACTGCGGCTGACGGTAAAGATGTCGTGCGTTTGGCGCAGCGCGCGTCGGTCACGCTGGAGCGGGTTGGCAGCAAGCTTGTGATAGGAACCGTACAAAAAGACGGCGGAATTACGGGTCAGGTAGAGCGGGAACCGCTTCCGGAAACGCTTATTGCGGCAACCGGAACGGTGAAGAAAATGGAGGTCAACGGCGCAGCTGTTTCGTTTGGCAGCAAGGAAGGATATCTTGTACCATATGGAAAAGGCGGCGGCAGTGAAAACGGCGATAAGACGCAAGGCGGCATTGTTCCGCCGGGCGGCGGAGCAGGCGGTGGCGGAACAAGCGGTGGAAATACAACGCCGACAAACCCTGTAACGCCGACCGATACGCCGACCGGTACACCAACGCCAACGCCGTCGGGCGGGGCGCATCAAAGCGGATTTATAGATGTGCGGCAGCACTGGGCAAAAGTGGAAATTGAAGATTTGGCGAAACAAAATATTGTTAAAGGAAGTGCGGAAGGACTGTTCCTGCCGGACGACAACATCACACGCGCCGAATTTTTAGCATTGTTGCAAAGGGCGACCGGAGCGGCGGAGGAACCCTATACCGGAACCTTCACAGACGTTAGCGCGCAGGATTGGTATGCGGGCGCGGTACAGTTTGGTATTTCCGGCGGTATTGTTGCTAAGGCAGAACAATTCCGACCGAATGACAACATCACGCGTGCGGAAATGGCGAAACTGCTGACGGAAACCTGTTTGCGAAAAGGGCTGTCTGTGCCGGAGGAATATCAAGCGGATTATGCAGATATAGACCGCGAGAGCTGGTATGCGCCCTATATTGATGCAGCAGATTATTTGGATTTGATTCGCGGTATGGAAAACGGAATGTTTGCACCGCAGGAAAATGCAACACGGGCGCAGGGCGCTGTGATGATTTGGCGATATTTGAAAAAAACAGAAGCATAAAAAAGAAAGGGAGGGACGGGCATGAAACGCAGCATGGCATGGCTGGCAATAGTTATAATAGCGGTGGCAGGGCTGCTTGGCGGCTGCGGAAGCAAGCCGCGGCATGAAACTGCCGGTTCCTCCCTGAAATATTGGATGCTGGTGGACGCCAGAATGAAAACGGTAGCGGATAACTTCGGACAGACGCAGTTAGCACAGCAACTGGAAAAAGAGACGGGCGTGAAGGTGGAATATATTCACCCGCGGGAACTGAATAACGCGTTTCAGGAACTCACTTTGCTGAAAATGGCAGGGAGCTATCCCGATATTGTGGAATTTGGTTGGTATACTGTGCCGGGCGGGCCGGAAAGCGCAATACGGGAAGGGTATATTTTGCCGCTGAACGAAATTATTGCGCGCAATGCGCCCAACTTGAAAGCGTTTTTGCAGCAAAATGCCGAAATAGATAAGATGGTTCGGACAGATACCGGAAACTACTATGTATTCCCTTTTATCCGCGGGGCGGAAGAACTTTGTTATCCTTCCGGTTTAATGCTGCGCGGCGACTGGCTGGAACAATGCAATTTAGAAGTGCCGGAGACCATAAACGAGTGGTACGCTGTATTAACGGCGTTTCGGCAGCGCTATGGCTGTGCCGCGCCCTTGACGCTGCACCTTGATGCGTTGGTCAGTGGGGCGTTTGTCGGCGCTTGGGGAGAAACCATGGACTATTATCAGATAGACGGACAGCCGGTATATGGCCCTGCAAGAGCCGGATATAAAGCGTTTTTGGAGGAAATGGCAAAGTGGTATGCGGAGGGGCTGATTGACCCGTTTTTTGGCGCAACAGGAAGAGAAGGTGTGGAAATTAATATGCTGTCAGAACGCTCCGGCGCAACGTTTGGCACGGCGGGCGGTAACATGGGGAAATGGGTCGCGGCGGGCAAAGATGGGTTCGATTTAGTCCCGGCGGTTTATCCATCATTGGTTCCGGGGCGGCAATCTTCGTTTGGCAGAAAAGATTGGTCTTATTATGCATATGGTGCGGCAGCAATTACACCGGTATGCCGAAATGTGGAAGCAGCAGCGGCTTTTCTGGATTATGGGTATAGCAAAGAAGGAATGCTGCTTTATAATTTTGGCGTACAGAATGAAAGCTATGAGATGGTGGGCGGCGTACCGCGTTATACCAAGCTGATTACAGAAAATAGCAACGGATATGATATGGGGACGGCGATGTTTTCCTATGTGCGTGCGCAGTCCTATGGGCCGTTTATCCAAATGAAAGAATATTTGAATCAATACTACAGTCTGTCGGGACAGCGCAGTGCGCCGGGAATCTGGTCGCAAACGGAAGTGGAACGCTATCGAATGCCGATGGTAACATTTTCCAAAGAGGAAAGCGTGCAAATTTCCGGTAGTATTGCGCAAATTTCTCAAATTGCGACGGAAATGACTGTGGATATTATCACCGGAGTTCAGCCGCCGGAACAGTTTGAGGTCTACGTGCAAAGAATGCAGGAGGCGGGATTGGAACAGGTGTTGGAGACCTATCGCGCTGCGCTGAAGCGATATCAGGGGAGGTAAGACGGAAATGCTGAGAAAAAGCGTGTTGTTCAAATGGTTTTTGTCTTATTGCGCTGTGATAGCGCTGTCGCTTGTGTTAATGGTGGTATTCTTTTTCCAATCGCAGACAATTGTGCGGCGGCAGGCGGCGGATATCAGCCGGATTTACGTCGCAAAAGTGATGGAGGAATCAGACGGTATTATCAAAGAAAGCATTACATCTTCCAATTTGATGTCGCAAAGCGCTCTGCTGGGCAGCAGTTTGGCGCTTGCCTATCCGTTGGAAGCGGAGGGCTACCGGATGGTGCGCGGTCTGGTAGAGGAAATTCAAAAGCATTCGCTTGTACTGCGTAGTTGTGAAGAAATTATCGTATATCACAAAAATTTAGATATGATGTTGACGCCGGACGGCGTTATGGGTACACAGGAATATATCAATTATAAATATGACAGCAATACGGCAGACCGTCTGTGGCGTTGGATAGAGGGAAGCCCTGCCCCTGCGCTGTTATCGTTGACGGAAAAAAACGGAATACACTATTTTGCCTACATGCTTCCTGTTTTGGTAGGAGATGGGACAGGAGAGCCGACAGGCGCTGTGATTGTAAAAAGCAAAGAGGTGTCCGGCGGATTCGCCAAGCAGAATATCAGCAGCAGGTTACACGTAGAATATGCGATTTTAGATGAATATGACAATGTCATTTTTGCGTCCCAAGGGTTCCGGCTGCAAGGAGAGCTGCGGCAGGCGATAGAACAAGGAGAAGTCAACACGGCAGAGGGACGGTATATGGTGTTGACGGAACAATCAAATGAGACGGGCAAACAGTATGTAACGCTGATTTCCTATGATGAAGTTTGGGGAACCTTGCAGCTTTTGCGCATTGGTGCACTGCTGCTTGCCCTGCTCATGATTTTAATGGGCGGCGTGATGATTTACTATATTTTGAAATATAATTATTCACCCGTTAAACGTATTTTGGCGCGGCTTGCGCCTGCAATGGGAAACGGGGCGCCGGCGGTAGATGAGTTTGATTCTATTGATAGGGGTATTCAAAACATTCGTGTGGAAAAGGAGCAGTATCAATCCATTGTGCAGCGGCAAAACCGGCAGCTAAAGAACAATGTTTTGCGCCGTTTGCTCATGGGCGAAGATACTATCGGACGCAGCATAGAAGAAGCGCTGGATACTTATGGAATTACCTTTACCGGCGATTTGTTTGTTGTTATTTTGTTCTATTTGGAGGATTGCAGCGCACTGTTTGCGGGAGAAGAAAATATAGACGAACAGGAAATGCGGCGGACAGTGCAGTTTGTGCTGCAAAACGTAACAGAAGAACTTGCGGCAGAAAATAATAGGGGATATTTGGTAGATACAGGTCAAATGCCGGCGCTTTTGATATCTGTGTCCAAGGAAACGGAATCGCAGCAAGCTTTTGAGGCGCTCGCCCGTTATACGGTAGAACTTATGAAAGAAGAATTCGGCGTGCTGTGTTCTGCATCGGTCAGTACATTGGAGCATTCCTATAAAGGGATTGCCATTGCCTACAGAGAAGCGCTTTCGGCAATGGAACTGAAATTAGTTTTGGGAAGCGGTATGGTGATTTTAGCGGAAGAAGCGCAGCCGACACAGGAGGGAGGATATCTGTTCTCCTTTGAACGTCAGCAGCGTTTGATGAACTATGTCAATTCGGGCGACGAAACAGATGCAGTCGGTTTTGTACAGAAAATTATGGAGGAAGCAGCGCAGGCAAATTCTATAGACATGCTGCGTTTTGTCGTGATGGATGTAACAGCAACGCTTGCTAAATTAGCAGATGGAACAGATGAAACAACACGGCAGGCGTTTGAACATATAAAAGAAAAACTGGTAAATATGGAAACGGCGGCAGGCGCACGGGAGAATTTGATACAGGCGACGTCAGTATTATGCGCCTATAATAGTGCAAAAAGCAGTCAAAGAATTCGTTCGCGTGTAATTGCGTTTGTACAGGAGCATTATACGGAACCGGAGCTTAGTGTGGGCGTAATTGCTGAACAGCTTGGGATTTATTATTCCTATCTATCCGGTGCATTTAAGGAACAGCATGGCGGAGGAATTTTAGAATATATCAATTCCTATCGAGTGGAAAAAGCCAAAGAACTGATGAAGCGCAGTCAGCGGCTGACTGTGGATGAAATTGCGGCAGAAGTGGGATATACCAACGCAAAAACATTTACCAGATGTTTTAAAAAACAGACGGGTATTACGCCGGCACAGTATCGGAATACAGCGCAGCAGTAGGCGCTTTATTCTAATCGTATTAGAAATTTAAGAATAAAAAGATAAAAAAGTAAGAAAAAGTGTTGACAAACAAAAATGAGATGATATAATTAAAAGGTCGAGA
>JAAWTG010000065.1 GCA_022801925.1 Clostridia bacterium
ATATTTACCCCTTGAAAATGTCCTCCGACTTTGTGCTTTGCACAAAGTCTCCCCCTCTTACTTTTCTTGGGGTAAATATCCTCCGCTCCTTTGCCCCCAGCCGCCTTCGCTCCTGCGGAGAGCTGTAGTGCTTGTCTTTACGGTAGCGTTCTACGGTAAGTAACCGGAATCGAACTACTTTTCATTCATGGAATGTCCGGACATGCGCCGGACATTCCATACCTCTCGCCGTTCGGAGTGCTGAGGTGCGAGGCGCGACGCGCGAGCGCAGAACGGCGGCAGGGGAATCCCCAAGGGGGGGGGATGAAATGACGGCAACGCCGGAATGAATCCCTTCTTGGAAAAAGTATACCATAAACAGCGTCCAAATTCAAGTGGCTGCGCCGCGGCGTGCGCAAGCAAAAGCGGCGAAGGCACAGATTTCACGGCGCACCGCATTTTTATGCAGAATCACGAAAAAAATTTCTGCCATATCCATAGACAAGAATAGGATTTTATGATACAATAAATAAAACTTCATTTGACGCGGCAACCAGTTTTCACTTTTAAATCGGTACAGAGAGACTGATAAGGTGATACACAATAGGGAGCGCGGCGCGCCGGAAATACCCTGGGACAGCTATAGGCAGTCCGCGGGGCGTTTTGGCAAACCTAAGTGACTATTTTGTACCTCTTATCCGGTCGGTAAGAGGTATTTTTTATTGCCTGAAACCATCTGCGTCCGCGGCGGAAGAAAAGGACTGATACAAGGGAGGATATAAACATGGCGGAATATGTTAAAAAAGCAAGAATCATGGACGATATCGCCATCACGCGCGCGGTGCGGCGTATCGCGTTTGAAATCATTGAAAAGAACCGCGGCACCCGCCGGCTGTGTCTCATTGGCATTCAGCGGCGCGGCGTGACGTTGGCGCAGCGCATTGCGCAGCAAATTGCAGAGATTGAAGGCGTAGAAGTGCCGGTCGGCGTGCTGGACATCACGTTTTACCGCGACGACCTCAGCATGTTGAACGAACATCCGGTCTTAAACGATACGGAAATCGATTTTATGGTAGACGACAGCCAGCTTGTGCTGGTGGACGATGTACTCTACACAGGGCGGACGGTCCGTGCAGCGATTGACGCGGTGATGGATTTGGGGCGTCCACAGTGCATTCAGCTTGCCATTCTGATTGACCGCGGACACAGGGAATTGCCCATCAGGGCGGATTTTGTCGGCAAAAATGTGCCGACCTCCGGTACAGAAAATGTGCATGTGATGCTAGAGGAGATTGATGGCGCAGAAGAAGTCCGCATTATGGAAAGGATGGAAGAGGAATGCTAGGAGATAAAAAAGACCTGCTGGGTCTGAAAGACCTGACCGCGGACGATATCCGCTATATTTTGGGACAAGCCGAAACCATGAAACATATCCTCATGCAGAACAACAAAAAAACACCGCATTTGCGCGGTAAATCCGTGGTGACGCTGTTCTATGAAAACAGCACCCGCACCCGTCTGTCGTTTGAGCTTGCCGGAAAATATCTCAGCGCGGACACGGCGAACATCACTGCTTCCGGCAGCAGCGTGGCAAAAGGCGAAAACTTGCTGGACACGGCGCGCACCATTGACCGTATGGGTGCAAATGTCATTGTCATGCGCCACAGCAGCAGCGGCGCGCCGCATTTGGTGGCGCAAAACGTGAAAGCGTCTGTGATTAACGCGGGCGATGGCATGAATGAACACCCCACGCAGGCGCTGTTGGATATGTTTACGATTTTAGAGAAAAAAGGACAGATTGAAGGACTGAAAGTCGCCATTGTTGGAGACGTTTTACATAGCCGCGTGGCACGCAGCAACATCTATGGACTCACCAAACTGGGCGCGCGGGTCAGTGTCGGCGGACCGGCAACGCTCATGCCAAAGGGCATGGAAACCATGGGCGTGGACGTTTGCTCCAGCGTGCAGGAAGCGATTTTAGACGCGGACGTAGTGATGGGACTGCGCATTCAACTGGAACGGCAAAAGGCAGGACTGTTCCCAACCTTGCGGGAATATTCACGGTTTTTCGGCATTGACCAGCGGCGGCTGGAATATGCAAAGCCGGATGCGCTGATTTTGCACCCGGGTCCTGTGAACCGCGGCGTGGAATTCACGACCGGCGTGACAGACCACGAACGCAGTTTCATTGACGAACAGGTAACAAACGGTGTGGCGGTACGCATGGCGCTGCTCTATATCTTTACGGGCGGTGTGAAAAATCCGCGTCAGGTGAAGGAGGATTAGCATGAAAATCTTAATTAAAAACGGGCGGGTACTGGACCCGTCGCAAAACATAGACGATGTGATGGACGTGTTCGTGAAGGACGGCATGATTCACGAAATCGGACAGGATTTGGGATTAGACGATTTGGAGGATTTGGAAATTATTGATGCATCCGGCAAGGTAGTGTGCCCGGGCTTTATCGACATGCATGTACACCTGCGCGAACCGGGCTTTGAATATAAAGAAACGATTGCAACGGGCACGCGTGCGGCGGCAAAAGGCGGTTTCACAACAATTGCCTGCATGCCAAACACCAATCCGGTGATTGACAGTGAATCTGTGGTGAGCTTCATCTTCCAAAAAGCGAAAGAGGAAGGACTGGTCAACGTCTATCCCATTGGCGCGATTACCAAAGGGCTGAAGGGCGAAGAAATGGCGGAAATCGGCGAACTGAAATTCGCGGGCGTGGTTGCCGTTTCGGACGACGGCCGTCCGGTGCAGGACGCGGGTATGATGAAAAAAGCCATGATGTATGCCAGCATGTTTGACACGCTGGTGATTTCCCACTGCGAGGAACTGTCTTTGATTGAGGGTGGTTCCATGAACGAAGGCGCGGTGGCGACGGAACTGGGGCTGAAAGGAATTCCTGCGCCGGCGGAGGAATGCATGGTGGCGCGGGACTGTTTGCTGGCGGGCTATACCGGCGCGGCGCTGCACATTGCGCACGTCAGCACCAAAGGCAGCGTGGAAATCGTGCGTCAGGCGAAACAGAACGGCGTGAACGTGACCTGCGAAACCTGTCCGCACTATTTCACCTTGACGGAAGAAAGCGTCAAGGGCTACAACACCAACGCCAAAATGAATCCGCCGCTGCGGACGGAGGAAGACCGGCAGGCGGTGATTGAAGGGCTGAAGGACGGCACCATTGACGCGATTGTGACCGACCATGCGCCGCACCATGTGGACGAAAAAAACGTGGAATTCGACAAAGCGGCAAACGGTATCGTGGGACTGGAAACCTCGTTTGCGCTTGGCATGACGTATCTGGTCAAAGCGGGTCATTTGACGCTGCCGCAGCTCATTGCAAAAATGACAGTGCGCCCGGCGGAAATTTTGGGGCTGAACAAAGGACGCCTCCAACCGGACCGTCCGGCGGATATCGTGGTGATTGACCCACTAGCGGAATATGAAATTGACGTAAACGCCTTTGAATCCAAATCCAAAAACTCTCCCTTCGACGGATTTCCGGTGGCAGGAAAGGTGCTCTACACCATTGTGGACGGAAAACTCGTCATGCGGGAAGGAATTCTTTAATGCGCTGTGCTTTCAAAGAAGGGACTATTTCCAGCCTTCGGCTGTCAAGCCGTCCCCTCTTTGGATTTCTCCTCGGCAGCCGCGTACGCTCTCACAGCGTTCCTATCGAAACGCCCGCGGCTGAGAGGTATTCAAAATCGGGCACATGTCCCGATTTTGAATGAACCCAAAAGTAGTTCGGTTCCGGTTACTTACCTTAGGACGCTACAGTAACGACAAGCACTAAAGCCCCCTGCAAGGCACCAAAAAGGGGGGTAAAGAGCGGAGGGTATTTCCCTCAGAAAAAGTAAGAGGGGGAGGAGCCGCAGGCGACGGAGGACATTTTTCACGAGGGATATACCCGTAGCGAAAATTGGGGGTGCGGTGCGAAGCGGAACGCCAGAAAGTTTTTGGTACTTTTTGTCGGCAAAAAGTACATTTGAATAGAGAAGGGAAGGGACAAAATGGACAAGCTGATTGAAAAAATTAAAGAGAAACAAAATCCGTCCGTGGCAGGGTTAGACCCCAAGCTGGACTACATTCCGGCGCACATTTTGGACAAGCACATCAAAGAACACGGCAAGACCTTACAGGGTGCGGCGGGCGCGATTTTGGAATTCAATAAAGGGCTGATTGACGCGCTGGAGGGCGTGGTGCCGGCGGTCAAACCCCAGTCCGCTTACTATGAATCCTATGGGCTGCCGGGTCTGTCCGCCATGCACGAGACCATTTCCTATGCGCAGCAAAAAGGGATGTATGTGATTCTGGACGTGAAACGAAACGATATCGGTTCTACTGCCGGCGCCTATTCGGCGGCATATTTGGGCGAGACGGACGTATGCGGCGAAAAAGTGCGCGCGTTCACACCCGACTGCGTGACGGTGAACGGATATCTCGGCACGGACGGCGTTGCGCCGTTTGTAAAGGACTGCGAAGCGTTTGACAAAGATATTTTTGTGCTGGTGAAAACCTCCAATCCATCCTCCGGTGAGTTGCAAGACCTGAAAGCGGACGGCGAAGCGGTTTATGAAAAAATGGCGAAGCTGGTGGACGGCTGGGGCAGCGGCAATATCGGAAAATATGGATACAGCCATGTGGGCTGTGTGGTGGGCGCAACATGGCCGCAGCAAGCGGAAGTGGCACGCAAACTCATGCCGCACGCCTATTTTCTGGTGCCGGGCTACGGCGCGCAGGGCGGCGGCGCAAAAGACGTGGTGCCCTGTTTCAACAAAGATGGTTTGGGCGCGATTGTCAATTCCTCCCGTGGTATCATGTGCGCCTACCAGAAACAGGGGCTCAGCGGCGAAGCGTTTGCGGAAGCGGCGCGTGCGGAAGCAATCCGTATGCGGGATGAAATCACAGCGTGTATTTGAAAGAGATAGAAAGGGGATAGATAGATGACGAAGGCATATTTGGCGCTGCAAGACGGCACAGTGATGCAAGGCGAAAGCGTGGGCGCCCAGGGAACATATATTGGTGAAGTGGTGTTCACAGTCGGCATGGCGGGGGCAGTGGAATATTTAACAGACCCCACCTTTGCGGGACAGATTTTGACCATGGCATATCCCATTATGGGCGGCGCAGGCGTGAATCCGGAGGATGCGGAAAGCGATAAGGCGCAGGTGCGGGCACTGGTGGTGCGGGAAGTATGCGACTTCCCGAACAATTTCCGTATGCAGATGGATTTGGATACCTATTTGAAACAACAAAATATCATTGGAATCACGGGACTGGACACGCGCAAGCTGGTGAAGATTTTGCGCGACAAAGGCGCGCAGACAGGTGTTGTGACAACAGATCCGGATTTCAGTTTTGATCAATATAAAGACCGGCTGAACAGCTACCGGCGGCAAGTAGATTTGGCGAAAATGTCGCGGGAGAAACAGGTGATTTCCGGCAGCGGGAAACAGATCGCACTGCTGGATTTGGGTGCGAAAAACAGCACCATTGCGGCAATGAAAAATCTGGGCTATCAGGTGAATCTCTATCCGGCGGGCACTGCGGCGGACGAAATCCTAAGCGGTGCAGACGGCGTTGTGATTGCGGGCGCGGCAGGCGACGCGAACGCGTATCCGGAACTGGTGGAAACCGCGCGGCAGCTTGCGCAGTCAGGAAAACCGGTGCTGGGTATCAATTTTGGGATGCAGCTTTTGGCGCTGGCGTTCGGCGGCGCGGTCGGTAATCTGGCGCACGGACACCGCGGTTCCCACCCTGTGCGGGACTTGGCGACGCAGCGCACGTTTGTGGCGGTGCAAGGCAGCGGGTGCGCAGTGCAGGAGGATTCTATCGACAAAAACGTCATGGAAATCACGCATGTGAACATGAGCGATGGTGCCGTGGAAGGACTGGCATGGAAAGACCTGCCGGTGCGGGCGGTACAGTTCTATCCCGATTTATCGCATGACACGAAACATATTTGGCAGCAAATGCAAAACTTGATGGGAGGGGAACGGTAATGCCAAAGGATTTGAGTATTAAAAAAGTATTGGTGATAGGTTCCGGTCCGATTGTCATTGGACAGGCGGCGGAATTCGACTATGCGGGCACGCAGGCGTGCCGCGCCCTGAAAGAAGAAGGCATTGAAGTGGTGCTGGTGAACTCCAATCCGGCAACTATTATGACAGACCCTGAAATGGCGGACCATATCTATATTGAGCCGCTGAATCTGGAAAGTGTGAAAAAAATTCTGGAAATTGAACGTCCCGACAGCATTCTGCCCACGCTGGGCGGACAGACGGGGCTGAACCTGGCAGTGGAACTGGCGGAGGACGGCTGTTTGAAAGAACTTGGTATCCGGCTGCTGGGAACGGCGGTGGAAACCATTCAAATGGCGGAAGACCGGCAGGAATTTAAGGATACCATGGAACGTATCGGCGAACCGTGCATTGCCAGCAAAGTGGTGGATACCTACGAGGACGCGCTGGCGTTTGCCAAAGAGATTGATTTCCCTGTGATTGTGCGCCCTGCTTATACATTGGGCGGCACGGGCGGCGGTATCGCCTACAACGAAGCGGATTTGGAGGAAATCGCGCCGAACGGACTACGCCTCTCCCGCGTGCATCAGGTGTTGATAGAGAAATGTATTTCCGGCTGGAAGGAAATTGAATATGAAGTCATTCGGGACAGCAAGGGCAATGCGATTGCTATTTGTAACATGGAAAACGTGGATCCGGTGGGCGTACATACCGGCGACAGTATCGTGGTGGCGCCGGTGCAGACGCTGGGCGCGAAAGAATGCGCCATGCTGCGGGATTCCGCGCTGAACATCATCACGGCGCTGGGCATTGAAGGCGGCTGCAACGTACAGTTTGCGCTGCATCCGGACACCATGGAATATGCGTTGATTGAGGTAAATCCGCGTCTGTCGCGTTCCTCTGCGCTGGCGTCCAAGGCAACAGGCTACCCCATTGCAAAAGTGGCGACCAAAATCGCTATTGGCTATGGGCTGGACGAAATCGAAAACGCCGTCACCAAAAAGACCTATGCTTGCTATGAACCCACGCTGGACTATGTGGTACTGAAATTCCCGCGCTGGCCGTTTGATAAATTCGTGAAAGCGAAACGGACGTTGGGGACACAGATGAAAGCAACAGGGGAAGTCATGTCCATTGGAAACAGTTTTGAATCGGCGCTCATGAAAGCGGTGCGTTCGCTGGAAATGGGATATACCTATCTTTCCTCCAAACCGACGGCAGCCATGGACGACGCGGCGCTCAAAGAAAAACTGCATACGATTGAGGACGACCGCCTGTTTGTCATGGCGGAACTGATACGGCGCGGCGCGATGCCGCTGGAGGAAATCCACGCGGCAACCATGATGGACATGTGGTTTTTGAAAAAATTTGAAAAACTGATTTTGCTGGAACAAGAACTGCGCGCGGGCAGTCTCACACCGGAGCTTTTGCGGCGCGCGAAACAAAACGGATTCTTGGACAGCGACATTGCCGCGTTCTGCGGCAAAAGCGAAGCGGACGTGAAACAAATGCGGCAGCAACACGCTATTTCGGCGACCTATAAAATGGTGGACACCTGCGCGGCGGAATTTGAAGCAGTAACGCCGTATTATTATTCCACCTATGAGGAAGAATGTGAAGCAATAGACAGCGGGCGCAAAAAAATTCTGGTGCTCGGTTCCGGTCCCATTCGTATCGGACAGGGGATTGAGTTTGACTATTGCAGCGTGCACTGCGTCTGGGCGCTGAAACAACAGGGCTATGAAACCATTATCATCAACAACAACCCCGAAACGGTTTCCACGGATTTTGACACGGCGGATAAACTCTATTTTGAACCGCTGACGCCGGAAGACGTGGAAAACGTGGTACGTAAAGAGAAACCGATGGGTGCGATTGTACAGTTCGGCGGACAGACGGCAATCAAGCTGACCAAAGCGCTGGTGGACATGGGCGTGAAAATTCTGGGTACCGCGCAGGAGGACATTGACGCGGCGGAGGACAGAGAACGTTTTGACGAGATTTTGCAGCAGTGCGGCATTCCGCGTCCCGAAGGCGACACGGTGTTCACGAAAGAAGAAGCGCTCGCGGCAGCAAACAAATTGGGCTATCCTGTGCTGGTGCGCCCGTCCTATGTGCTGGGCGGACAGGGCATGGAGATTGCCTACAGTGACGAGGACATTACGGAATATATGTCTATCATCAACAGAACGAAACAGGAACACCCGATTTTGGTGGATAAATATATGGTGGGAAAAGAGCTGGAAGTGGACGCCATCTGCGATGGAGAAAACCTGTTGATTCCGGGTATCATGGAACATCTGGAGCGTGCAGGTGTACATTCCGGCGACAGCATTTCCGTCTATCCGACGCAAACCATTCCGCAGGTGCATAAAGATACCATTGTGCGCTACACTGAGGCGCTTGCCAAAGCGCTGCATGTGGTGGGACTAGTCAACATTCAGTTTGTACTGTGTAACGACGAGGTTTATGTCATTGAAGTGAATCCACGCTCCAGCCGTACTGTGCCCTATATCAGTAAGGTGACGGGCATTCCCATGGTGGATTTGGCAACCCGCGTGGTGCTGGGCGAATCCCTGGAATCGCTGGGCTGCGGCACGGGCGTGCACCCCGAAGGGGACTATGTGGCAGTGAAAGCGCCGGTGTTCTCGTTTGAAAAACTGCACGGCGTGGATACCAGCCTTGGACCGGAAATGAAATCCACAGGTGAAGTGCTTGGTATTGCGCATGACTTTGACAGCGCGCTGCTCAAAGCGCTGAAAGCCACGGGTCTGCGCCTGAAACAGGGCGGCAACGTCCTGATTTCCGTCGGCGACAGAGATAAACAAGAGGTGATTCCGCTGGCAGAACAATTGGAATCGCTGGGATTCCATCTCTACGCAACAGCAAACACAGCGCATGTGCTGAACCGAAACTGCGTGGCAGCAAGCGTGGTGGCGAACGTGGGAGACGCGGAGCATGACGCCATGCACGCGATTTACAGCGGCAAGCTGGACATGATTGTCAACACCATTTCGCGCAAAAAGAAATCCGCCAAAGGTGGCGCAAAAATCCGCCGGGCGGCAGTGGAACATTCCGTTCCATGTTTCACGGCGCTGGATACCGCAGCAGCGGTGATTCGCACCATGAAACGCGGCGGACAGGACGAAACCATGATTGATATTGTACAGTTATAAACGGCGCGTCAGGCAAATAAAAACGGAATCGTTAAAGATTCGATTTTGTTTGCCCCAATAGGGTGGCGCGTCTGAACGGAACAAACGAACAGGGGCGAAGGTATCTTTGCCCCTATGTTTTAACAGAATATGAGGTGAACAACTATGAAAACCATGATTGGAACGGTTGCCTACCATCGGGAGATTGTGCCGGGCATTTTTGATATGGGTATCGATTGCGGCGAAGCGGCGAAAGCGGCGCAGGCGGGACAGTTTGTGAACGTTCTGTGCGAAGGCGGAGACGCGCTTTTGCGCCGTCCCATCAGCGTTTGCGACGCGGAAGGGAATCTGCTGCGCATTGTCTATGAAGTGAAAGGCAAAGGGACAACGCTGTTGTCAAAGTATCAGGTGGGGCAATCTATTAATTTTTTAGGACCGCTGGGACACGGATTTGACCTTGAAACCGCGGGCGAAAAACCGCTGGTCATTGGCGGCGGTATCGGGACGTATCCGCTGCTGCTGCTGACCAAAAAGCTGAACGACGCCAATGTCTTTTTGGGATTTCGGGATAAAAACCGCCTGACGCTACTGGACGAGTTTGAACGCATTGCAAATACAAAAGCGGCAACGGACGACGGCAGCTATGGACACCACGGACTGGTGACGGATTTGGTGAAACCGCATTTAGAACAACACGGCGGCAGCATGATATACGCCTGCGGCCCCAAACCCATGCTGAAAGCCGTGCAGGCATTGGCGGCGCAATTTGGCGTGCCCAGCCAGCTTTCCATGGAGGAACGTATGGGCTGTGGTATCGGCGCATGTCTGGTGTGTGCCTGCAAGACCAAAGACGCGGACGGACAGGTGCACCAGTCGCACGTTTGCTGCGACGGACCGGTGTTTGACGGCAAAACCATTGTATTTGACTAAGGAAGGAGGGACAGCAGAAATGGCGGACTATCGAGTGAAGATTGCGGGCGTGGAATTTGAAAATCCCATCATCGCCGCGTCGGGAAGCTACGGCTTCGGCAGAGAATATGGACAGTTTTATTCATTAGATGAGATTGGCGGTATCAGCGTCAAAGGGCTGACGCTGATACCCAGAGAGGGTAACGATGCGCCGCGTATTGCGGAAACGCCTATGGGGATTTTGAACAGCGTCGGGCTGCAAAATCCCGGCGTAGATTATTTTTTGGAACATGAACTGCCTTTTTTGAAACAGTTCAAAACCAAGGTGATTGCCAACATTGCGGGTAATACCATTGAAGAATATTGCCGGATGGCGGAAAAAATTTCAGACAGCGCCGTGGACATGATTGAAATGAATATCTCCTGCCCCAACGTGAAAGAGGGCGGCGTGGCGTTCGGCGTGTGTCCCGCCACGGTGGAGGAAATCACGCATGCGGTGCGACAATATGCCAAAAAACCGCTGATTGTGAAACTGTCGCCCAACGTGACGGACATCACCGAAACCGCGCGGGCGGCAGAAGCGGGCGGTGCAGACGCGGTTTCGCTGATTAACACATTAACGGGCATGGCGATTGACATTCACACGCGCCGACCCATTTTGCACAACAACATTGGCGGACTTTCCGGCCCGGCGGTGAAACCTGTTGCGGTGCGCATGGTATGGCAGGTGCGGCAGGCGGTGAACATTCCCATCATCGGCATGGGCGGCATCTCCGGCGGCGAGGACGCAGTGGAATTTTTGCTGGCGGGCGCAAACGCCGTGGCTGTGGGAACGCACCATTTTGTTGACCCCATGGCGGCGGTTCGCGTGATGGAGGGTATCAAAAACTATATGGATGCATATCAAATAGAGCGGGTGAGCGACCTGACAGGAAAGGTGCAGCCATATTAATTTGCGCCAGACCCCTGACGACCCGCCTGCGGGTGGGAAGATTTTCCCTGCGGGGGATTAATTTGTTACATGTACGGTAGCGTTCTGCGGGTAGTAACCGGAAACGGACTATTTTCAAATTATGGAATGTCCGGACATACCCTCTGGGGCACGCGTGGGCCGGACATTCCATACCTCTCAGATGCGGGCGTTTCGTAAGGAACGCCGCGCGAGCAAACGCGGCTGCAAAGGGGGCGAAGAGCGAAGGGTATTTTACCCTCTGGGGCACGCGTCCTCAGAAAAAGTAAGAGGAGGAGAAAATGGGGGCAAGGAGTGTAAGATATTTCCCCTAAGAAAAGTAAGAGGAGGGGAAAACGGGGGCAAAGAACGGAGGATATTTCTCCCAAGAAAAGTAAAAGGAGGAGAAAACGGGGGCAAAGAGCGGAGAATGTATTCTTCCAAGAAAAGT
>JAAWTG010000066.1 GCA_022801925.1 Clostridia bacterium
GAATTTGCATACACACTCCTTTTGTTATGCAATGAACAAAGAGAAAGACCGAACGCTCCACATTCGTTCGGTCTTTCTTTTTTCATGTTTTTTGCATGAGGAAAATAGGGGGGATAAGACGCAAAACGGTAGAATTATTTTGGGGGAGCGATTTGCTAAAAATTTCATAGAATTATCATAGAGTTATCACAAAACACTAGTATGATATAGCTGTACCCCGTGATAACACTTTTTTCACGAGTGTCTCATTTTCAATATCTTGGAAGCAAATCTCCCCCAGATTTTGTTTTCATCTATCTAGCGATAGAAAAATGCGGCGGCTTTGTATGGTAACAAAGCCGCCGCATTTTTATGGGCTATTATGATTCATGGGGCTTGCGCAAGGCATTGACTAGCGCAAAAACGAAATTAAGAATAACAGCAATGGAAATAACTGCCATACCGCCGAATATGTCGAAATGGTCTGCAACGGCACCTGTGACAGCAGGCATGATAATGCCGCCGAATCCTGCAATGGCAAGCAAGGTACCCATTGCCATTGGCGCGCTTTTAATTACGCTGCCAACATTGGAAACGGTTGTGGGATAAATACCCGCCATACAAAAACCAAGACCCACAATACTAACAGTAATCACTGCAAGATTGCGTGTTGCTAAAAGCAGAATGAAAAAGACAATCGTTCCCGCCGCCGTTCCCACCAAAATTTTCTGTTTGGATACAATTTGCGACAGATAAGCGCAAGTCAGCCGTCCAAACAAAATAACCAGCCAGAGCAGAGAGGCCAATGTCTGTGCATAGCCGTCCGTCATGATACCGCTGTCTTTAAAATAGGTTACGAGCCAACCGTTGATGGCCGTTTCCGCGCAGAGATAGAAAAACAAAATACCGCTGGAAATCCAGAAACCTGCGTTTTTTAGAAATGCGAAAGATTTTTCTTGTTTTGCCGTCGTTTTCTTTTCGCCACGATCCATTTTCATAAAGCTGAACAACGCCACCATCACGCAAGCGAGAATTGTTACCGAAAGACTGGTGAATTTCCAATATTCTGCGCTGTGCTGCGTGAATACCAGAACCAGAAACGGAGCAATGAAAGCGCCGATAGCAAAGAAAGAGTGCAAAATGTTGAGCGCTTTTGGATTGCCGTCCGAGGTTTCCGTCACAATGACGTTATTAAAGTTGCTTACGCTGCCGCGTCCGATTCCGGTAAGCAGAAAGGAAAGCAGCAAAAGCAGCGGATTACCGGACAACATCATGCCTAAAAACCCTAGCGCAGTAGCACTGCAAAGCAATAGAATAGAGCGTTTACGTCCTAGATGTGCAGGCAGTGCCCCTGCAATAAAACCCGCTACCAAGTTGCCGACAGAGTGAGCAGAAAGCAGCAAACCACTGATCTGGTAGCTAAGTCCATAAGTCTGAGTGAGATAGGGTAGCAAGGAACCAAGAATCAATCCTGTGATTCCGTTGATGAAAAAGGCATAAAAACAACTGCCTAATATGTATCGTTTGTTTTGTTCGTGCATGAAAACAGCCTCCAATATAGTATAATTTATTATAATATATAAAAAAATACATGCAGCCGCAGCGTAGCTGCTGCGGCTGACCAAACATTATTATAGCAAAAAATAGAAAAAAAGTAAAGCAGAAAAAATGAGCAAAAAAGCAAAAAAATATTTGACAAAGATTAGTCGGTATGGTATAATGTGAATATTGACCGCATAATTCGGGTTTTCAAGCGGGTTTCCGCACCTGAAATTAGCGAGTATGGTGGATGGAGGTGCTAATGATGTACGCAGTTATTGAAACCGGCGGGAAACAGTATAAAGTCAGCGAAGGCGACGTTATATTTGTTGAAAAGCTGGGTCTTGAAGAAGGCGCAAAGCATACTTTTGACAAAGTCGTTGCAATTGTAAACGGCGGCGATTCTAAAGTAGGAACTCCGGTTGTGGAGGGTGCTAGCGTGGAAGCTGAAGTGGTTGCAAACGGTAAAGCAAAGAAAATTATCGTTTATAAATACAAACCCAAAAAAGGCTACCACAAGAAACAAGGTCATAGACAAGCGTTCACGAAAGTGAAAATCGCAAAAATCAACGCGTAACTTGATATGATTCATATTCAATTTTCGCAAAACAAATCAGGAAACGTGGTGTTCTTTCGGGTATCGGGGCACAGCGGCTATGCACAGCGGGGACAAGATATTGTCTGTGCGGCGGTTTCCTCCGCGGTTATGATGACCGGCGTGGGACTGGAGCGGTTGCTGGGAATTTGTGATATTGTTGAAGTGGAAGAACAAGAGAACGTAATTTGCTGCAGTGTGCCGGAGAGTTTACCGGAAGAGGTGCAGCAGCGGGCGTTTGTTTTGACAAATACATTAAAGTTGTATTTGGAGGAACTAGCGTCACAGTATGAATCATATATTCATATGGAAGATAAGAAAGAATTCCGAAAGGAGTGAGACGAATGCTTAGAGTTGATATTCAGTTTTTTGCTCATAAAAAAGGGATGGGTAGTACGAAAAATGGTCGTGACAGTGAGTCAAAACGACTTGGTGTGAAACGCGGCGATGGTCAGTTCGTTCTTGCTGGAAACATCCTAGTTAGACAAAGAGGAACAAAAATTCATCCGGGTGTGAACGTTGGAAAAGGAAAAGATGACACGCTGTTCGCGCTGGTTGAAGGACATGTAAAATTTGAAAGAGTTGGCAAGAACAAAAAACAGGTCAGCGTATATGCGGCCGCTCAGTAAGAGGCAGTTTGGACCCTCAGACCGGTTGGTCTGAGGGTTTTTGCATATTACGCGCATTTTTTCCTAAAAGCGTGATGTAGGGAAAGACATTGTGCGTGTAATCGGGCGAAAAAACGACCATAATAGAAAAGTGGCATTGGCGCCGTATTGTCGGACGAAAAGGTTTGCGCCAGCGCTGTTTGACACAGAGAAAATAACAGAGGTGGCATATGTTTGTAGATACAGCAAAATTTCTTGTGGAATCGGGTAGCGGCGGAAATGGCGCAGTGTCGTTTCACAGAGAAAAATATGTGGCGGCGGGCGGACCTGACGGCGGTGACGGCGGAAACGGTGGTAACATTGTTTTTGTGGCGGATAGCCAGCTTGCGACATTGATGGATTTGAAATATCGAAAAAAATATAAAGCAGCGGACGGTGAAAACGGTAAAGCTGCCAATTGCCGTGGAAAAAATGCAGAAGACACCTTGATTCGCGTGCCCTGCGGCACGATTATCAAAGATGTGAAACACGGTAAAATTATTGCGGATTTGACGGAAGACGGACAGCGGTTTATTGCAGCGCGCGGCGGAAATGGCGGTTTTGGTAACAAACGGTTTGCAACGCCGACACGGCAGACGCCGAAATTCGCCAAAGCGGGTATGAAAGGCGTGCAGCGGGAAGTTCAACTAGAACTGAAACTGATTGCTGATGTGGGATTGCTGGGATTTCCGAATGTAGGAAAATCCACGTTGATTTCCAGCGTCAGCAAAGCGGCGCCCAAAATTGCGAACTATCATTTCACGACCTTGCAACCCAATTTAGGGGTTGTGAAACTGGATGATGAACGTAGTTTTGTCATGGCGGACATACCGGGTATTATCGAAGGCGCCAGCGAAGGCGTGGGATTGGGGCATGACTTTTTGCGACATGTAGAGCGCACGCGGCTGCTGATTCATGTGGTAGATGCTTCGGGTGTGGAAGGACGCGATGCGTTGGAGGATTTTGAAACAATTCACGAAGAATTGAAACGTTACAGTGCAGTGTTAGCGGAAAAGAAGCAAATTATTGCGGCGAATAAAATTGACTTGGGAATGAATTTGGAGCAGAAAGACGCGTTTGTGCAGAAGATGAAACAGCGCGGGTATCAGGTGTTTGAAATATCTGCTGCAACGGGGCAGGGCGTTCGTGAGTTGATGGAAGCGGCATATCGTATGCTGCAAACCATTCCGAAAGAAGAAATTCATCAGGTAGAGGAAATTGAAGAAGAAGTGCAGGAAGGACCACAGTTCACGGTCAGCCGTGAGGACGGTGTGTTTCTGGTGGAAGGAGAGTATATTGAGCGTCTTGTGATGTCAACAAACTTTGACGACCATGAATCGTTTGGATATTTCCAGAATATGCTGCGCAAAATCGGCGTGATTGATGAACTGGAGCGACAAGGTGTGCAGGAAGGCGAACTGGTGCAGCTCTATGAAATTGAATTTGAATATATGAGATAGGTGGAGACAGATGACAAGTAAACAGAGAGCGTATCTGAAGGGTCTGGCAAGCAAGATTCAGCCAATTTTCCAAATTGGAAAAGGCGGCATTAACGATAATTTGGTGCAGCAACTAGACGATGCACTGGAAAAACGAGAACTGATTAAAGTGACAGTGTTGGAAAATTCCATGCTGGATCCACGGGAAACCTGTGAAACCTGTGCGCGACGTACCGACGCGCAGCCGGTGATAGCAATTGGTTCAAAATTTGTGTTATATCGGGAATCAAAAAAGAAAAAAGTGATAGAATTGCCGAAATAGAAGCAGAAAAAGCAAGATGCAGAAGGGATGGCTCTGGAGTGCGCATAGGGATTCTTGGGGGCACGTTTGACCCCATTCATAATGGACATATCATGATTGCGCAGCAAGCGATTCGCGAACTGGAGTTAGAGCGACTGATTCTATTGCCGGCGGGACAGCCGTACCATAAGGAGACGGACGGTGCAGACAAAAGGACACGCTATGAAATGACGTGTCAGGCGGCAAAAGAGTTTGGATTTGCAATGAGTGATTTTGAAATCAAGCAGGAGAAACCGTCTTATACGGTGGAATCCATGAAATATTTTAAATCGGTCTATCCGAAGGACACGCTGGTGTTTATCGTTGGAGCAGATTCACTGGATTATGTGGACAAATGGGTGGACAGCAAAACACTTCTTTCCATGGTGGAAATCGCGGCGGCAGGACGCGGCGGCGAGGATATGGAAACAAAAAAATTAAAATTGGAGCGGGAGTTTCAGGCGGTGATACATTTGCTGCACAATGAACGGGCGGATATATCATCCAGTATGATTCGGGAACGCATCCGAAAAGGGGAACCGGTGCGGCAATTTCTCCCGAAGTTGGTTTGGACTTATTTAAAAGAGCATGAAGTATACGAAAACAAAAGCGGACGGAGGCTGTGACAATTGTTGGAGAGCATGAAACAGGAACTGCGGCAAATGTTGTCACCAAAGCGGTATGCGCATTCGATTGGCGTGATGAACCTGTCGAAAGAACTGGCGCAGCGCCATGGCTGCAATGTGGAAAAAGCAGAAATTGCAGGGTTGCTGCATGACTGTGCTAAGGAATTGGACGAGAAGGAAACGTTGCGAATTCTGGACAGTTTGGGCAGTCAGGTGGATGCACTGACAAGGAGTATGCGTAGTCTGTGGCATGCACCGGCAGGCGCAGTTTTGTGTAGAGAAAAGTTTGGTATTGACGATAACGAAATCTATGAAGCAGTCTTTTATCACACGGTTGGAAAACCTGATATGAACCGTTTGAGTGAGATTATCTACATAGCGGACTTAACGGAGGAAGGGCGCGATGCATATTTGCCATGGGCGCCCGCTATGAGGGAACTTGCAAAAAAGGATTTGCAAGGGGCGCTTATCGGTGTTATCGACAGAACCATGCATTTTTTGATTGAACAGCATAAATGCATCCATCCGCTGACGGTAGAAGTGAGAAACAGAGCGTTACAAAAACGATGAGAAGGAAGATGTTTGATGGATAAATGGAACATGGAAGAGACGATTTATGCGCCGACCAAAAAGCGCAAGAAAAAATGGCGCATCAAAAATAAAAAACGGTTTGCACTATGCATTGTGTTAGCAGTCATTTTGCTGCTGGGCGCGGCTGTGATTGGCGCCTATTATTATGTAAAATCCAAAATTCCCAATGGCGGAGAAGATGTTGGGTTGTTTACCATGTTTTCGCAGTCGGTACCGGAGAAAACCAATATTTTGTTTATGGGCGTTGACAAAGATGGATACCGCAGCGATTTTATGATGGTGGCAAATTATGATACGAACACCAAACAGGTGAATGCAATGCAGATTCCGCGGGATACCTATGTGCCGGGCAACGGACGAAACGACAAAAAAATCAATTCCGCTTATTTCAGCGGGTTTGAGCAGACGCAATATGAAGTGAACCTTGCGCTGGGTATTGAGGTGCAAAAATATGTAACAGTGGATACTGCCGGTTTTCGTAAATTGGTGGATGCGATTGGCGGCGTTGATTTTGATGTGCCATTTGATATGAACTATGAAGATCCAACGCAGGATTTATATATTCATTTGAAAAAAGGAATGCAGCATTTGGACGGAGATAAAGCGGAGCAGTTTGTACGTTGGCGTAAAAATGCGGACGGCAGCGTAGGACCTTATGGCGGAAGCGATCTCGGGCGAATGGACGCACAGAAAGATTTCTTGATGGCGGTTGCAGCAAAAGCAATGCAGCTCAAAAACGTGATGAAGATTCCAGAGTTTTTGGATATTCTGGAAGAAAATGTGGAAACCAATTTAACATTAGGCGAAATGATGGCATATGCTACGGAATTTATGAATAATTTGAGCTTGGAAAATATTCATTTCCATGTTTTGCCGGGCGAGAGTCAATATTTCAATCATTTGTGGTATTTTATGCCGGATATAGACGAGGCAAAGCCGTTAATTGACCAATATTTTTATGGCATGAAGACCAAGCCTGCAAAACCTGCAGTCACAGGAAAAGCACCGGAAAAAGAGGTGCCTATGCAGGAGGACGAGCCTTTGGAAAACAGTCCGACACCAATCAGGCGGACGCCTGCGCCGACATCGTCTTCCGGTAGCAAGGCAACGGATGCGTCAGACAAACCGAAACACACGGCAACGCCAAAAGCGACAGAGGAGCCGGAGGCAACAAAGAAACCTGCGCATACGGAAGAACCAGAGCCAACGGAAAAACCTGCGCAGACAGAAAAACCGCCTACCCAGACGCCGGCGCAGACCGGTGAGACAATTGGCGAGGTGAGAGGTTCGCAGCAGGACGCTGCATAAAAATGCTTATAAAACAGGAGGATACAGCATGGAATCAAGAGAATTGGCTGTTAAAATTGCAGCAGTGCTCGACAAGAAAAAAGCAATGAATTTAAAGGTTTTGGATATTCGTGAACTGACGACATTGGGGGATTATTTCGTCATTTGCAACGGAACGTCATCTACGCATATTAAGGCATTGGCAGATGAAGCAGAGTTTCAATTAAAACAGGAAGGCGTTTTGCCGAATCACAGTGAAGGATATGCCAGTGCGTCATGGATTTTGCTGGACTATGGCAGCGTAATTGTTCATGTATTTACGCCGGATGCCAAAGATTTTTATTCGCTGGAACGTCTATGGTCGGATGCGCCGGAAGTGGCGCTGCCCAGCGGCGAGGAAGCGTAAACTATATACAAAAAGGGGTTAGAGGTTCTATGGAATACAAGTTTAACGATATTGAAAAAAAATGGCAAGCGCATTGGTACCAAGAAGAGACCTTCAAATGCGAAAAGGATAAAACTAAGCCGAAATATTATGTGCTGGTGGAATTTCCATATCCTTCGGGACAGGGACTGCATGTAGGGCATCCGCGCAGTTATACCGCGCTGGATATTGTTGCGCGTAAAAAACGCATGGATGGCTATAACGTGCTCTATCCGATTGGTTGGGACGCGTTTGGTCTGCCGACGGAAAACTATGCGATTAAAAACAAAATTCACCCCAAAAAGGTGACGCGCGACAATATTGCGAACTTCAAACGGCAGCTGCAAAGTCTGGGATTCTCGTTTGACTGGTCGAAAGAAATCAATACCACCGACCCGGAATACTATAAATGGACGCAGTGGATTTTTCTGCAGCTTTTCAAAAAAGGATTGGCATATAAACAGGAAATGCCCATCAACTGGTGTACAAGTTGTAAGGTGGGTCTGGCGAATGAAGAAGTGGTAAACGGTGTTTGTGAACGCTGCGGCAGTGAAGTGGTACAGCGCAACAAAAGTCAATGGATGCTGAAAATCACAGAATATGCCGGTCGTTTGATTGACGATTTAGCGGATACAGATTATATTGAAAAAGTGAAAATTCAGCAGAAAAACTGGATTGGACGCTCCGAAGGGGCGGAAGTGGATTTTGTAGTGAAGGACACAGATAAATCCATTCGTGTTTACACAACGCGTCCGGATACGCTTTTTGGCGCGACCTATGTGGTGTTGTCACCGGAACATAGCCTGGTGCAGGAACTGCAAGATAAAATTCAGAATAAGGACGCTGTCGCCGCTTATGTACAGGAGGCGGCACGTAAATCAGAATTTGAACGGACAGAGTTAAACAAAGACAAAACAGGTGTTCCGCTGGAAGGAATATATGCAGTTAATCCTGTAAACGGACGAGAGGTACCTGTTTGGATTTCCGATTATGTATTGACGACTTATGGAACAGGCGCTATCATGGCAGTGCCGGCGCACGATAGTCGTGATTTTGATTTTGCGAAAAAATTTGGACTGCCTATTATTGAGGTAGTCAGCGGTGGAGAAAATGTGCAGGAAGAGGCTTATACCGATGTGAGTGACGGAACAATGGTTAATTCCGGTTTTCTGGATGGTATGCGCGTGAAGGATGCAATAGCGGCAATGATTGATTTTCTGGAAGAAAAAGGAATTGGGAAACGGAAAATTAATTATAAACTGCGCGATTGGGTGTTCAGCCGTCAACGGTATTGGGGTGAACCAATTCCGCTGGTGTGGTGTGAAAAATGTGGATGGGTACCTGTGCCGGAGAACCAGCTTCCGCTGACGCTACCTGAAGTGGATAACTATGAACCAACTGATACCGGAGAATCTCCGCTGGCAAAAATGGAAGAATGGGTGAATACCACGTGTCCGCACTGCGGCGGTGCAGCGCGCAGAGAGACAGATACTATGCCGCAATGGGCAGGGTCGTCTTGGTATTTTTTGCGATATATTGACCCTCACAATGATAAAGTACTTGCAGACCCTGAGGAAATCAATTATTGGCTGCCGGTAGACTGGTATAACGGTGGGATGGAACACACAACGCTGCATTTGCTCTATTCGCGCTTTTGGTATAAATTCTTATATGATATTGGCGTAGTGCCCAATAAAGAGCCATATCAGAAGCGGACGTCTCATGGTATGATTTTGGGTGAGAACAATGAAAAAATGTCCAAATCGCGCGGCAATGTAGTCAATCCTGATGAAATCGTGGAACAATATGGCGCGGATACGTTCCGTACCTATGAAATGTTTATTGGCGCGTTTGACCAGTCAACGCCGTGGTCGATGAACGGTCTGAAAGGGTGTTACCGTTTTATAGAACGTGTTTGGAATTTACAAAACCTGTTGACTGACGGCGAAGGATATTCTGCGGAGATGGAAAAATCCATGCATAAAGCCATTAAAAAGGTGGGCGAAGATATTGAACGCATGAAATTCAACACAGCAATTGCAACGTTGATGGCGCTGGTGAATGAGTTTAATGCGCTGGGTAAAATCACAAAAGAAGAACTGAAAACATTTTTGATGCTGTTTAATCCCATTGCGCCGCATGTGACGGAAGAAATGTGGCAAATGAACGGATTTGCAGGAGAAATTGCGCAGCAGAATTGGCCGGTATATGACGCGACGAAAACCGTGGATGATGAAGTGGAAATTGTGCTGCAAGTCAATGGTAAAGTGCGTGACCGCGCTATGGTGCCGGCGAATCTGGGACGGGAAGAACTGGTAGCCTATGTGCAGGAACAAGGACTCATGGATACGCTGACAGAGGGGAAAACCATAGTGAAACTGATTGGCGTACCGGGAAAACTTGTGAATGCAGTGGTGAAATAAAATTGTATGCTGGGAGATTGCCAGAAAAATCCGGCAGTCTCTCTTTTTGCGGATAAGTGCAAATTATGTCGAAAGAGGATGAAGACATGAAGAAAGAATTGACAAAAGTACAGAAATATATTGTGGTGATTGTTCTCATTTTCGTCACTGCATTTGGGATTCAGTTTGCCATGACGCAGGTGGGACAACAAGGAAAAGAAGATTCATTGGAAAAAGTGAATGGACAAACGGAGGAAATTACGAAAAGCAAGGTGCAAGTCCAAGTGGCGGGAGAAGTAGTGAATCCTGGTATTTATGAAGCGGAACTGGATATGCGGGCAGAAGAAGTGATTGAGATGGCGGGCGGATTCACAGAAAAAGCTGACCGTGATAAAGTGAACCGTGTTGCCTATGTGAAAGACGGACAGAAGATAGATGTACCCGCTGTGAAAGAGGAATCATCTTCCAAATCGTCGTCAAAGTCCTCCTCAAAGTCCTCCTCTACGAAGAAAACTTCTTCCACTTCGGCGAAAACAACCAAGGAGACGGCGACGAAACCGGAGCCGACGCCGCAGCCCACAGAACCGGCAAAGTTCAGTATCAATCTCAATACAGCAAGTGTGGACGAGTTGGCGGCGGTGAAAGGCGTGAGCCGCGAGACAGCAGAAAAGATAGTTAGTTACCGCAGCGAAAATGGAGCGTTTGCCTCTGCAGAGGATTTGTTAGATGTTCCGGGCGTTACCATGAGTGTATATAATGCGTTGGAACCGCTGTTACAAAATTAAAAGAATGACGCCGGCAGAGCAAATAGAAACAAAGTATTCCATAGTGTGCTATAAATGATATGATTTTGTACTCTAAAAACCAGAACTATAGCGTTGTTTTATATGAACGAAACTGAAAAAAATATCAACAATAAAAAGGCGTATCGTAACATATACGATACGCCTTTTTGTTGTCCTTCTAAAATTGAGATAGTAAGACAATTTTAGGATTTATCTATCCATTAAGTTGTCGATCACATGCCCGATGTTGGAAAACATACCTTTAGAATAGGATTTAAGTGCTTTTGAATGTTTGTCTTTCATAGGATCCATAATTACGCCGACAGCGGTTCCAATTACTGCGCCAGTTACCAGACCGGTTGTAAATGCATTCATTTTCATATTGTGTTCCTCCTTATGATTTACCCTAAGACCAAGGTGCTTAGGATTGATAGGTAATCTTCTGCAAAGCAAACAATAAAAATTTATTTTTGGGGATAGTGCATAGAAGATTATATGAAACGGACTATGCATAGCATAGAGCAGACCATAAACGGACTGCTCTCTAATAAAATTTTATTAG
>JAAWTG010000067.1 GCA_022801925.1 Clostridia bacterium
AGCAGAAAATTTTCTGCTCCGTTTACATCATTTACTTTTTCTCTGTTTTCATGCGGTAGATAACAACAATTGCCTGTTCCCGCAAGGCGTTTTCACGCGGCGCAAATATGCCGCCGCCCACGCCGTTCATCAGTTCTGCGCCAATCGCTTTTTGAATATAGGTTCTCGCCCAGTCGCTGCCCTCTGCTGCGTCTTGCATCCATGCGCCGGTATCGGGCGACACTGTAATTTCTCCATGTTCTTTCTCATAGGTCTCCACCAAAATTTTCGCCATTTCTTCTCTGGTGATAAGCCCGTCCGGATTCGCACCCGTACCATCACCCTCTAAAATGCCTTCTTTTTTGGCTGTTGCCATGTAGTCCGCATACCAATCGTCCGCCGACACATCGGCAAACTCGCCGTCATATTTTTGTATCTCCATGCCCAGCGCGCGCACCAACATCGTCACAAATTCAGCGCGCGTTGTTTGGTTCTGCAGTTCCAAATCGCCGACATCAGTTCCTTGTATAACACCTTCTTTCAGCATTTCACCGATTTCTGTTTTCGCCCAATGTCCGCTTAGTTGTTGTTCATAGGGAGCTGCCGGTTCTGGTGTTCCAATTGGTTCCGTTGTGGATGGCGGCGTTGCTTCTCCAACCACTTGTACCAACCCGCCGCCGTTTTTCACCGAACTACTTCCACTGCCACCGGAGGAACCACTGCCATTTGGCGTCACGCGGGGCGGATTGCTCGGCGTAGGCGTAGGCGTCGGTGTTGGTGTTACACTTGGGTCTTTGCCGCTATTACCGTCAAACGGCATTGTTTCAGCAAAATAGATATCGCCTGCCGCGCCGTCTTGCTTAAAGCTAACATTTTCCCCATTCAGCTTCACACTCGCAATCTTTTTGCCGCCTGAATAAAGCTGCAGTCCCTCCAACGGAATAGTTTTAGAGGAATTTATCTCAATATTATTCGCTGTATATTTCACGCTAATATCTTGCAGCGCCGTTTTGCTGCGCAGCAATTTTTGACTATTTTTTTCGTTTACGGCATTAGTGCCGCCGCGCAAAATAAATCTGGTGTAGTACCCGTTTTCCTGCTCCACATATGCCAATGTTCCATCGGTTGCATAGTCGCCCACAGCCCGCTGTTTTTGCTGCGCTTTGTCCAGCAATATGTAATAAGTCCCCTCTGTTTTTGTGCTGGTTGCATCATCATCGAACGTCAAACGAAATGCATTTGCCGCGTTTTGCGCGATATCCAATGGTATGTTTTGCGCAGCGCTTTCCAGTTTTTGTCCGGCTTTCATTGGCAGCAACAATGTGCTGAATGTAGTATCGCCCGCCTGATTTTTCACATAAGTCGCATATTTTGCAGGTGTTGCATTACCGGTACCATAGGAAAACCAGCCGTCTAACAGATTCTTTTCCATATCGCCGTCTTGCTGCACCGGAACTACTTGAATGTTTGCACCGCCGGCAAAATTCGTTTGCACGATACCGGTCTGCGCATCAAGCGTCGGGTTTGCGTCTGGCAGGAAATGCCAGCCTTGGGAATATTTATTCACTTTCGTATCCTGCTCGCTCTGCGGTTTCAAATAGTCTGTCACGATTGCATAGCCGGGTCTGATAAATAAAATGGAACGGTCATAATCCACATCGGCATATTTCACATCGCCAATCGACAAATCCTTATAGTTCGGGCTGTTTAAATAAAGATAGTCATAACCGCCATTGAGTTCTGAATCAACGATACTACCTCGTTTACCGGTGTTTTGTTTTGGGAACCGCAACGTTTCCCCTCTTGGTCCTGTCACCTCGTTGCTGAAGTTCCATGTATTTGCTCTTGCTGAAACATCGTTAATTTCCACTGTATTATGTGCACGGTTTGAATTGAGCCATGCACGGTGGGGATTATCTTTGTCATAGTTCATATATTTGGGGTCAACTAGCAAATATTGTCCATAGGCAAACATATTCAGCGCCATGTCGTCATGGTGACCGTGGCTTTTCACACCGCCGTCCGCATTTGTTTGGATATAGGTGTCGTCCACACTCCACCCGGAACGCAAAATCGCTTTGACACCAACCGGATACAAAATGGAGGTATATTCCGGCGCTTTACCATCTTTTCCACCGCTAACCGCCCATCTCAAAAATGGGTCTGACACAGCATTATTCAGTGCAAGCAGCCGCGGAATAAAGCTGTCATGATAGGACGCCGCATTTCCCTGCTGGAAATCCACAAAATTGGGCCCTGTCGCATTGAGTACATAGTGTGCCAAACCAATCAGCAGTTCTCCGAGTGCGCTCGGCAACTGAAAATCCGTCCAGCCCGCTTCGTCTGCCAAGCCTTTCATGTCCATTGCTTTCTCAATGATTTCTACGGTATATTCAACAGAACATTCCGAACAACTTCCGTCCTCAAATGACGTTTCTCCTGCCATGGCAACATAGCGGTAACCGGCAACCTCAATCCAACCGCCTCTGCCGCCGATTTCCGGCGTAGCGCCTTCTTGCAGCGGCGCTGCCGCGTCATAGAATTCTGGGAAATTGATTGCCAGATTGCTCAGTCCGCCCGTTTCATAGGATCCCCAGTTTGTAGTCAGTGACTGCGTGTTCCAAAGCCTGATGAGTTCACCGCCCATTTGCCATGCAAATTTCAGCAACGGCGTGAATACTTCTTTGGTCATAAATTCACTGTCGGCATAATATGCCAAGTCAATCGGCAGTTCCTTTGCACGAACACCGACGTCCAAATTTTTCCGGTAACCTTCCAAATTGCCTTTCTTACGATAATAGTCCAGCCATGTCCGCAGTCCATGATATGCATATGCCTCATTTTTAGTATAGCGGTAACGCATACGAATGGCACGAGCATAATTTTCAAACCGGTTCATTTCCTCTTCAAACCGGTAACCTGCTCCACTTGGTTGTTCCCACTTCGGGCCGGATTCACCGTCAAAGGAAAAAATCAAATGTTCCAACCCGTCCCAGTTTACGGTTGCTTCGTCCCATACGGCTGCATTGGTATAAAACAGTACAACGTCCTTGTTTCCCTCCGGTTTGGTGTTATGCCCATAGAGATAGAGCCGCGCCTCTGTGATGTCGTCGCCCGCTACCAAGCCGGTGAAATCAATCTTAATATACATTCGTTTCGTGTCGGAATTTACCGGCTGCGTTTCTCCGATTGCCGCTTCCTGCACGGAAATAGTTGTTTGTCCCTGATAGTTTTCCTTTTTATTGGAACCCGCCGAAATCATCACGTCCTGCGTGGGATAGAATCTCTTTTTCACGCCGTTTACCGTTGCTTCCACATACGGTCTCAAATTCTCATTTTCTGTATCCATGCTGTGAAAAATCGCCTGATAACCGTCTTTTTTTAATGCAACAGCAATAAAGCAATGCTCTTTGTTCACATCATTTGCCGCGTTTCGCGCTATCTCCACAACATTTGCCGAAACCCACTTGTCCTCTTTGGGTACGCTGACAATATCCTGCGGCATGAATCCTGTTGCCTGATTGAAAAACATGTTGTCAAATTGCAGCACAGATTGAAGATCCATTCTGCGGTCTGCCGTTTCCTGAAGCACACGGGGCTGGTTCTGGAATTTATTTTTATAATATTCACATACAAATTCCTTTGCAAGTTCATAGTCGCCGTCTTTCACCGCGTCCTCTGCACCGGCGAGTAGCTTACTGCCACCATAGGAATAATCAATCTGCGGCCTTTTCACCCACTTCGCGCCGTCCCATTCGCCAAAGAAACTTTTGTCTGAAATCCAGTTTGGATCAGAATAGTCAAACGCTTGATATTGTTCCATGGATTCGTGCCAGTAGCCACCATCTGCCGGTTTTAAAGCGCCACTTGATACGCTGACCACCTCACGTGCCTCCTGCGTGGCAAGTTCCATATCAATATCTGCATCAAGTGCTGGGGGCTCCGCCTCTGCATTTTGCTGCGGCACCAATTCCTCCAGCAACTTCGCCACTTGTTCCCTCGCTTCACGATTTTCCTGCGATTCTATCATACCTTCCGGCTGCTGCGGCAGTTCTCCTTCTGCCCAAACGGGCAGACAGGAGACTACCATTGCAGCTGATAAGATTAGGGAAATTAGCTTTTTACTTTTCATTTTTAATCCCTCCTGATATGCAAATGATTTTCGCCGCTTGTTCTCTGGTTAAGTTATCTTGGGGATTAAATCTACCATTTTCATCGCCGCTGATGACACCAGCACGCACCAGTGACTCAACCGCTTCTTTTGCATAACCGCTGATAATTTCATCATCGGTAAAACGCTTTACCGCCCCGGTCTGTGTCAAGCTTCCTCCGGTCGCCTCCAGCGCCCGCTGTACCATCACTGCCATGTCTTGTCTGGTAATGGTCTGTCCAATGCCAAATGTACCGCCGCCAATCCCGTCGACAATGCCCAGCTTTGCAGCCGTTGCAACATATGGGGTATACCATTCATTTTCTTTCACATCGCCAAAAGCGGCTGCTGTTTCTGTCGGCTCAATTTCCAACATCCCAAGCAACATTTTAACAAATTCCTCACGCGTTACACTTTCCGTTGGATAAAACGCGCCGTTATATCCACCAACAATGCCTTTCCCCGCCAATTCTTCTACATATTCATAGCACCAGCTTCCCTTTGGTACATCTCGAAATGTGTCATTCTGCAGCACAGGCGTCGGCGTTGGTACAGTTCCTTGACCCGGCAGAACATTGACCAGTCCGCCGCCGCTGCCCGATGAACCCATATTGTTTTTGTCCGGATACCGGTTGCCGCTACTACTGCCGTTTCCACTGCCACCGTTGCCGCCGGAACCGGTCGCTTTTTTCGGAAACGCCTGTTGCTGCGAATAAGAACCGCTTTGAACGGTTGCCGTCAATGTAAACTGCGTATCTTCTTTCGGTTTCGTAAACGTCTTTCCGTCATTTGAGAGCACCGCTGTGTTGGAGGATTCCCACTGAACTACGGAACCAAATTTTCCTGTCGTCGGCAAATCCAGCGCGCCAGAAACAGTAGTTCCTGTGTGCAGTGTTTTCAGCCATTCAATATCCGCTTTCACACGGTTTTCATCTGTCGGTTCATAATATCCTTCTATTTCATAAAGCCCTGTATAGCCGGCGTCTTGCGCGGTCACGCGATAACGGATATATTTCGTCTCAACCGGCTGGAAATCAATCACTTTATCATCGCCAACTGTGGTTCCCTCCGCAACCGTCCGCCAACTTGAGCCATTGTCCGATACCTCTATCACAAACCCTTTCACCAAATAACCCGCGTCCGCTTCCTTTTCGTGCAAAACAACGCGTGAAAGCTGCGTCGGCTGTGCAAGCGCAATTTGCAGACTTGAATTTTCCATAAGCGCTGTCCATGCTGTACCCAGTTGTCCGTCATTGGCATTGCCTTGCGAAGCGCTGCCGGAACTTACCGTCACATTTCCTGCCGTAAAAATGTTATCACTGGGATCACCAATATTTTGTGCAGATTCTCGTTTGACAACAATAGGAATCTCCGTTTCCATTGTTTCATCACCATTTCGCAGCGTTGCTGTCAGCGTCACCTGCTTATCCGCGCTGCTGCGCGTCACCGCGCCGGTTTCAGAGGAAACAACCGTCTCATCGGAAGATGTCCACGAAACCAGTTCCGTTCCCAAATAGAACGGTACATGCGCCAAATCCAAATCCTCCACCACTGCCCGCTGCCGGTTGGCGTTTGACCCTTTGATGTTGTCAAACGTCAAAAAATTTGCTTTGTCCAATTCTAGTCTGGTTTTCGCTCTGTTGTCGCTTTCCACCGCCAGACTGATATCGTCAAAATAGGTCGTACATGCTGCTGCCCGTCCCGGTCCGAGTGACATTCGGACGGCACCGATATCTTTTGCATCTGCATAGATATATTTATCTACTAGCAATATAGATTTCGCGCTTGCCTTATCACTTTTGGCATCATAATCTATGTATATCTGTAATCTGCGCGTTTCCGTGTCGATATAAAACCGCAGTACATGCGTTAAATCTTCTCTGGAAACCATACCATATTGTTCATAGACCATATCATCAGAAACAAATCCTTCTCCGGTCTGTATAAACTCAAAATCTTTCATACCTTCAGCGTTGTTGGAACAACCTACTGTCAAAAATCCGTGACCAAACGAATACCTTGGGTCTTTTACTTTATTATTCCAGTCGTTCACTCTGACAACACATGCAGTACCACCTTCTGAATCCAGCACTTCTAATGAATATTCACGGACACCACTGCCCAGTTCATAGGGTACTTCCAAAAATACTTTTCCTGTTGCGCCGAATTTGTTGCCGTCTTTTTTTGTGACAAAATTTCGGGTACAATAAAGAATATCCGCTTTTGATTTATGTTTAATGGTTGCCATTCCAATACCGCTCCAAGAATGGATTGATGTTCCCGTACCCACACTAAATGTACCGCATTCATCATCCAATGTCCACCCGTTTAAATCCGCAGTTCCGTTATCGAAAGTCTCACGGTCAAGGTATAAATAGTTTGCTTTAGCGGCAGGTATCAGCCATAGATTGAATGTTTTTGTCTGCTGAATCCCCCTATTACTAATATTCGCTGTCAATTTTACGTTTCTGTAGTGTCCACCGCTTTTTGCCGTTTGTCCCTGCTTTTTACTGTTTCTGTTCCAAACAATTTCTCCGTCCGGAAGATGAACTGTTCCGTCTGTTTCAATTAACGCCTCGTCCGAACTGCTCCAAGTCACTGTGCTTCCGTCCGCCAATTCCGTCGGCAATGTCAGATTTTTAGTAATCGCACTTGCGATATCGTCCGTCAAATCCGACAGTTTTAAATTTTCAATCAGACCACTGTTTGTTTTCCAAATCTTAAAACTATAGACGCGTCCATATTCTCCCACAGCAGGGTCGCCCTGCACTTCCACTTTCAGTTGATTCATCGAATCAACATTTGCACCGCGTGTATAGTATTTTGTGCTGTCCGTTATCTGTCGGTCTTTACAAAACATGATAGAACAATCCGCTGTATCATAGATGATACCAAGTTTTGTCCGTGTCCCCTGCGCATATGCCGTTGGATTTTTTCCGAGCCAGCCGCCCGCCACGCCTTCTATCGCAGACGCCGCAAAATCAATTTTAGCGGCTGTCAGCGATGCGTTGAGCAAAATACCTTTTTCGCCCAACCAACTGATATAAAACTTTCCACTGCCGGTAACATTTGTCTGAAAATCCAATTCCATATAATAAGTCCCATCGCTGATTGGCTTATCCTCCGGCATATCCGCTAAAACCCATGCAGAACTCCAAGTGCCGGCTCCTGCGGCAGTTTTCTCCGCCGCCAGTCCGCCGTCATCTGTTTTATTGGTAAAGGTTTCGTTTGTTCCGAGGGTATATTGTGTGTTTTCCAGACTGTCAAATGTGATGTCGTTCCACATCTCCCAACCTTCCGCCCTCCCCTCGCTAACCACTATTTCTTCTTGTCTTGTATCCACTGCCTCAAGCGCGCCGTCCTCCGGCAATGTCGTATCGTCTACCATATCTGCCGCTTCTTCTGTGTTTATCAGCATCTCATTCTCCGACAGTTCATCCGCTGCCACCGGCAAAGCCAACCATACACTTAACGTCATACAAAGCGCTATCGCCACGCTTAAAATCCGTTTCATCTTTTTTCTCTCCTTTCACTTCATTCAAGCTCTCTATTCCGTTTCTGGTGCTATCCTTTTCGTGTTGGCGCATCGCTTAGCGCACAATCACCACTACCCGAACATTCCGATGTGGTCTCACGACAAACACCTTATCTGACGTTGCCGCGCTGCCCGTATAGGGACGAATATCCTCCAGCCCGCCGACTTTCACCGTTTTCGCCGCGCTGTCATAAATATAAATACTTGGCAGTGTTCTCGCCGGAATGAGTATATCCTCCGTCTTTTCATTCTCTATCATCAGTTTTACCGTATGCACCGTTCGATTGTTTGCCACATCCACATCGTTAAACGACAACTCTTTCACGTATCCAAACAATGTCTCTTCATCGCTGTCCTTATTCTCCTGCATATTTTCATCATCTGTTTTCAAACTTTTGATGATACGCGCATTGTCCATCAGTCCGTTATTGTTTTTGGAGAACCAAATCAAATCGCCACGTTTAAGCCGTGTGATGGCATCGTTCTTTCCCTGGACAATGTTGTTCGACATCAGCGTTATCAACTCGCCGTCATATAATAGCTCCGTCCGATAAACAGTTTCCCCTGTCTCGTCCGTCACCTGCGTAGAACCGGATACCAAACCGATTTTGCTTGTCAGCGGCACAATGTTTAAAATATCATCCGCTTTCATTTGGTCTGAAATGACCAAAAATTTCACTGCCTTGCTGTTTTCATCATATTCATAGCCCTGCGCATAATATTGTCTGTTAGCGTCCTTATTGTCAATCCGCAGTTGCACCATATAGTCCTCGTCTGATGCATCCGGATTCGTTGGTACGCAAACTACCTTCGTATTGTTGTCAATCCGAAATCCGCCATATGCCACATATCCGCCGAATACTTTGTCTTTCGCATTATATTTAATTTGTATACCGCTTTGTCCGCCGCGGCGTTCCGGGTCATCAATGGTTTTGAGTTTTCCTGTACTGTCAAGCTGATATTTCACCGGCCCGCTGCCAAAGTCAGCCATGAATTTTTCCGCACTCATGCTCACACCGTTATAACTCACTTTTCCATTTAAATCAATCACTTTCATTCCGGCATTTTGACAAACCAATACCGGAATCACATTCTTGTCATCTTTATTTTCGTTTTCTTCCTCTTCATTGCGAATCACCGCGCTGTCAATGATTTTCGCCTGCACATTGCCGAATCCGTCCGCTTGACCCATCTCCTGTATATATCCATATAAAGTCGTTCCGTCCTCCATGCCTTCGTCCGTCGCATAAACGACTTTATTCTCATGGTTCAAGTATACCGCGCGTACATCGCCTATGCGCAATTTGCTTTCTACCGCGCTGTTTGCAAATTCATAGTAGGTATCGTCAATATAAACGCCTTCTTCCGAACGCAATTCCCGAATACTTCCCTGCACCTTTTTATCCGATACAATCAGTTTGAGTTCTTTTCCGTCTTCACTGCTGAAAACAGAAACAACGTCATTCGCTTTGATATCGGCATATTTCATTGTTTCTCCTGCTGCGTTTTCAATCGTGAAATGCTGATCGTCGTCCTCTTCGTCCAGCGTTAAAAAGTTTCTTCCATTTAAGCTAAACTCATTTTTAAAATATAAATTTCCATTACTATATGCCTTATCGACAACAACGCTGACATAGGTATTGACAAAAATATAGTCATATATTTCATCACCATTGTTGTCCACTGCATAAATACTGGTGCTGTTATCATTGATATAACCTGCGTCAAAAACCGGTACCACACGGTTATTGTACAAATATACCGCGTCCTGCGCTACCGAAATATATTCTTTTCTGCCCTCGCGTTCATATTCCATTCTGGAACCGCTGTAATTCATGTATTCATCTGCCGCAATTGTTACAACATTGTTCTTTTTCGTTGGTGCAACATTGACAATTTCCCAGCGGTTTTCTGCTTCGTTCTCATAGCAGTATATCTGCACTTCTTGTCCTATGTAATCCGCTGCATCGGTTTTACCGACCGCAAATATCATGCCGTCAATTTCCACTTCATCGTCACGCAGTCCCGTAATTTCATTTGCTAACCATGTTTCATGATTTGTTGTCACAACGCCTTTTATCATGACCATATCATTCTTATCTGTCAACAGACTGCGGAATGTGTCGTCCGCTTCCTCATAAACCACTCTGCCATTGCTTGTGGCTTCCTGTAAAAGTTCCACGTCCAGCGCATTATACAGCAGCGTCATTACATCGCCGCGGACAGCCGGAGCGCTGTAGCTTGCTGTAATGTCTTTCAGCAATTGCTGTTCTGTCGCCACCATGATATATCCATTTGGATATCCACCCTTTTGCTGCGCCACTACATCATATCCCAGTGCTTTCACAACTGTCTTAATAGCGTCCTGCAATAACACCTTGTCCTCAGGTCCAAATTTCCCATCAGGGTATCCTTCAAACATGCCAATGCTTGCCGCAAAATTGATGGTAGTCTTTGCCCAATGTTCTTCCGGAATGTCGCTGAACAGTTCGCTGCCACTGTTCATTTCACTGATTTCAGCATATCCCCGCAGGTTTATCATCATTTTGGCAAACTCTGCCCGCGTAATTTCTTCATTTAACAATAAATTCCCCTGCTCATCTCCTGTCACAATGCCAAGCGATGTAATGTCAAAGACCACTTTGTCTGATACTGCAAACGCTGACATGCTCCCTAAGACCATGCAAATAGCAATCGCCGCTGTTAAAAGCTTTTTCATTCTAATCCCTCTTTCTTTTTTTAATGATGTAAGTTCGCCACATTTTCTGCATATGGCTTTCTTTGTGTACAAAATGTATGCATTTTGTTCCGTCCCTGTTTGACAATGCTATCCCCTTTCTTCCGGTTCATTTAAATGGTTTTGTTGTTTAAAATACATGTATCAACTTTGTCATAATTATACATTGTACCCAAAGAAAAGGAAAGACACAAAATATACAAACGGTGTTACATTATACCAAATTAGCTCTTGAAACAAAAAATACGCTTTGTATAAAAAAGCGCACTCCCTATCAAATCTACTTTTCCTTAGCTGACCTTCCGTTTTCCCCTCCCCCAAAATAATTCCACCGTTTCCCCCATACAAAAAGACCGAACGAGTGTGGCTCGTTCGGTCTTTCCGTGATTCATTGCATAACAAAAGGAGTGTGTATGCAAATTCATATAATTAACTGCTTCGCAGCAATTACCTCGTTATAGGCGATCCTCCGCCCTCCTGCTAGGC
>JAAWTG010000015.1 GCA_022801925.1 Clostridia bacterium
CGGAGGATGCAGATAGGCTGGCGCCTACGGGAGACGACAATCCGAAAGATGCCAAAATATCGCCGTTTTAGGCGGGTTCAAATTGGAAGCGTCAGGCTATGCAAAAGCGCTAAACAGTATGTGGAGTTCCGTGCGTCAATAGAGGGTCTTGGATTTTGAGGAAAGAATAGAGTTTTGCCTACAGTAAAGCATTATCATACATAGCGCGTTCGCCGCCGATGAATTTGGGACGTACGCGGGCGCAGACTGCACGGGCTTCTCCAATGGTTTTCACGTCCAGTCGGACAGGCACAGCCACCGGAGCAAGATGCATACCAATCAGTGTATCGCCGATGTCCATACCAGCCTGCGCCTGAATTTTTTCCACCGCGACAGGGGCAGAAAAAGCATGATATGCTGTCGTGGCAAAGGAACCACCCGCTTTTGGCTGCGGCACGACATTCACAAGCGGATAGCCATAATATGCCGCTGCTTCTTTTTCTAAAATTAAGGCACGGTTTAAATGTTCGCAGCATTGGGCTGCAAGAAAAATCCCGCGGTCTTTTAAAACAGGATATAAACCGGAAAAAACGGCTTCTGCCAGATTGATACTGGAACTGGAACCGATTTTTTGCCCGCCGATTTCGCTGGAGGAACAGCCGACAACGAGCAAATCTTTTGCTTGTAAATGGGCGGCGTCCAGCAATTGGATCATTGCACTGTGTGCTTCTTGCTTGATTGTATCATACATGATAATCACCTCGTCTATAATGTAGGAAGTCAAAATTTGTTTTCTTTTATATTATAGCAAGTCTAACATGATTTTACAAGATGTTTGCTGCAATTGTTTCCACAAAGGATGCAGTGCAAATGAAATACTCATGTATTTACGTTCACAGAAAAGGTATAACAATGAGATTTCACTAAATGAATGCGTTGGAACAGACCAGGAAGGAAATGACATTACATTGTTTGATGTTGTTTGGGACGAGACGGAAGATGTGATTGAGGAAGTGGACGTAAAGCTGCGGATTCGGAAAATGTACCGAAAGATGAAAGACGTTCTGCAAAAACGGGAGCAGCAAATTTTAGTCTGGCGTTATGGACTGAATAATCAAAAGGCAAAAACACAAAATGAAATTGCAAGTGATTTGGGTATCTCGCGTTCCTATGTATCAGAACGCGTTTAAGAACAAAATATATGGGGAGGAAAAATTGGTGGAAAAGGTCTGGAAAAAACAGAAATAAGGAAGGAAATTTATGGGATGGACAAGCAGTGAAATGGTGATAATATAAGGGTTTGACGGGATGGTATGTGAAGGTGTCCCCTGATGTTAAAAACTGTCCATTTACAAAAAAATAGATTATATTTATAATAATATTATACCATCACTTGACAAGAGTAAACACGTCTGACCAAAATAAAAATGGCTGCTGACCGCGTTTACCTTTGTCAAGTGATGGTAACGGTTTTATAGTATCCGTGCGATGGTAAAAAGAGAGAAAAAAAGACGGATATGGAGACCAAAAGTAAAGGAGAGGAAAATATGAAAAAAAGAATTTGCTTTTTCATTGCAGTTATGATGCTGATAGGAAACGTTGCGTTTGCTCAGACAGATACAAAAGCGGAATTATGTGTTTCCGGTCTGGGTATAATGCGGGCGGATGAAACAGGCGATTTTCATTGGGGAGACACTGTTACAAGAGCAGAATTCACAACAATAGCAACACGGTTATTGCGGATTGACGACGCTTCCGCGCAGCAGCAGGAAACACCATTTGCTGATGTGCCACAAGACCACTGGGCAAGCGGATATGTGAAATATGCTGCGGATTTGGGACTTGTTAGTGGAACCGGTAACGGCAATTTCTCTCCGGAAGACCCCATTCGTTTGAATGAAGTGATGAAAATATTA
This sequence comes from Clostridia bacterium, assembly GCA_022801925.1. Lineage (GTDB taxonomy): Bacteria > Bacillota > Clostridia > RUG12999 > RUG12999 > JAAWTG01. The sequence continues at coordinate 1,896 of JAAWTG010000015.1, forward strand.
ATACATATTTTGGGGTATGATGTACCGGCGCAGCAGATGGGCGGATATCCACAGGGATATATTGCGCTGGCGGGCAATTTGGGATTATATAAACAGGTAAAACAGGAAGAAGAAACACTGTCACGCGGTGAAATTGCACAGGTAATTTATAATGCAATGGACATTGTGCCGCTGGAGAGAAACTATGGAACGAACGAAGTGATTCGGAATGACTCCGGTAAAACGTTATATGAATTATTGACGGAACACAGCGACATCGTGAGAATCAGCGGTATTGTGATGGAGACGGAGTTTTCCAGTTTGCGCAAACCTGTACCGGACATGGAAAGCGGCTATATTGTCATTGGCAATGTAAAATATAAAACCAAAGTCAACTTAAATGAATATCTGGGATATTATGTGGAAGGGTATACGCGGCTGGATACAGCAGATGATTTATATGAAATTGTAAAAATCAGTCCTGCCAAAAACCGCAATGAATTAACCGTGATTGACAGTGAAGACGCGGTTATCTCTGCAAACTCCATTGAACAGGTGAAAGACGGCAGAACAGAACGCTATCCGTTGGACGCAAATGTACAGTATCTCTATAACGGCAGATATGTAACCATGCCGACAGAAGAAGAAAAACAAGCGAATTATGGAGAATACCGGTTGCTGGATAATAATGGAGACGGGGCAATTGACGTGGTGTTTGTCCAAAATTCCGAAAGCTTTATTGTAGAACGTGTGAATACGGATAACAACACCATTTATTTAGCAAATAAAGCATTGTTCCGCGGTAAAAACGGTTTTAAATTTGATTATGAAGAAAAAGGCAATCTTTATGAACTGGTCAATACCGACGGCGACGCCATTGAATTGAAAGATGTCGCGCCGGGCAACGGCATTACCATTATGGCAACCAGAGACGAAACCTATGCTAAGGTGGTTATCAGCCGCCAGCAGGTGACGGGAAAAGTGGAAGAAATTCTGGATGAAAACACGGTTACTGTTGCAGGGCAAGCGTATAAAGTTGCAAATAATCCGGAGAATTTGACCGGTGTTGATATTGACTTGGGTGATGAAGCAACCTATGTACTGGATATGTTCGGAAATATTATTGGTATGTATGGGGATAAAAAGAGAAGTTACAATTATGGATATATTGTAGACGCAGGAATGAGCGGAACAATGTCAACCAATGCGCAGCTGCGCATTGTAACAGGATTGACGCCGGAAAAAGAAGTGAAAACAACAGCGGGAAATGAAAAGATTTCCTACTATTTCCAGAATGACATGATTCAGTTGTATGACTGTGCGTCTAAAGTGGAATGGAACGGCGTATCAAAAACTTTGAGTGCAGCAGAAGCAGTGTCTCTGAAAGGAAAAATCATTGCCTATTCGACAGACGCCGGCGGTCAAATTAAAAAAATGCTTACCTATGATATCCCTACGTTGTCGAAAAGCTATAATTTTAATGGAAAAATAGTTTCTTTCGGCGGCTCAAGCGTGTCTCGCGGTTATGCGACAAACAGTGAGACGAAAGTGATTTGTGTGCCGGATGTTGCCGACGAAGATGATGATTATTATGTACGTCTGAAATTGGCAGACGGCGCAACAGGAAATAAAGTGTTTGGCGTTAACGTATTTCCTGCGCCGGTTTCTTCTGCACTGAGTCCGGCGGATGAGTTAGAACAACTGAATGCACAGCCGGTGAATGTATTGATTATTCAAGACGCGATGGATGCATCACGTCCGCAGCCGATTCAAAGCGGCGCAGATATTTGTATTGTCGGTAATGTCACTTCATCTGTCGGAACGATTATGGACGATGAAGGCGCAAGTGTATATAAACTGGAACTGCTCAATGGAGAAAAAAGAATAACAGAAGTGACAAAAGCGTCCGGTGATGGATATACGGTGGCAGCGGGTCTGAGAAAAGGAGATTTAATTCAATATACTAAAGATGGCTTTAACCGTGTGATTAATATTAAAAAATTGGCGTCTGTGCAAGGCTTGAGCGAATATGGAGAAATTTATACAGACGCAGGCGAAGGAATGTATGGGTTAGCCTACGATATTAATTTGGATACTTATGATTATATGACAAATCAGGAAATCGATCGGCTGGCACTCTATTTTGGTGAAGGGGAAGAAATCAAAAAAATCCGTATTTATCATGAGGACGGTCAACCGATTTACTTATATGAACGTTCCAGCGGATATATCTATCCGGCAACGGCAGATGACATCACTGCATATAGTCAAGTTGGCAGCAAGGCATCTAAAATTTATGCGCAAATGGAAGATAATGATGCAACGGTAATTATTATTATTGAAGATTAGGAGGCGACAAGCATGAAAGGAAAACGATGGCTATCTGTTTTGTTAGCAGCCGCTATGCTTTTGCCGCAGACTATGTTGTTGGGGTGTGCAGCGCAGGATATAGAACAGGCGGAGATGGTTTTGCCGGCAGAACTGCAAGAAAACGGTGCTTTGCCGGAAGAGGAACCAGAGCAGACGCAAAGTGTGAAGAATGAAGCGGCAAATCTGGAATTTAGTGAGTCTGGAGAAGCGGTAAAAGCAGGAGAAGATAACAGCGGCGTTTCTATTCGGGAAATGATTTATGAAAATGATTTTACAAATACAACAATTGATAAAAATATGACATTTACAACGGACGGTGGTTCTATTAACATTGCCGATGGAAAATTGAACATTGTCCGCAGTACAAATAGTGGAACTACGATTGCCGATATTTATGCAATGGAAGACCATACTGCTGTGTCAGGACTGATTGGCGTGGAATATACATTGCACCGCAGCAATGCATCTAAAACGGTACAGCAGCGTCTGCGTATGACAGGGTCAAGCGACTATATAGCGCTGACATGGGCGGCAAATAAATCGGTATCCAGTATTCATTCGGATACATATGGTGTAGACGGAAAAGGATATTCAGTATCATTTAATGATAATAATACTATGAAGGTAAAAGCGTATATGGATACTTCCACATCTAAGTTTTCGTTATGGCTGAATGACGAACTGGTATTGAAAGATGTATATTCCAGAGCAGCAGGAGCAAATAAACTGACGTATGTTCGTTTGTATTTGGAAGGTAATCATTTGAATACCCTGACAGTGGACGATTTTAAAATTTATTATGCACAGCCTCCGGCGGAAGATGCAATTGCAATGGATCAGGAATGGCTGACGGACGCAAGAATTATGACAGGCGCATATGTTTCGGAGAACATCATTATGCATAATTTGTCACTGCCGACAAAAGGCGCCTATAACAGCGATATTACATGGGAAACGAGCGATTCTGAGTTGATTCGGATTGAACAGGGCGAAGACGGAAATTTGGTCGGAGTGGTAAATCGACCGGCAAATGCAAACAATCCGGAAGTTACGGTAACAGCACATTTATCTATTGGAGGCTTGAGCGTGGATAAGGAATTCCGCTTTAGAATTTTACGTAATATATCAAATGATCAGGAGAGTGTGGAAGCGGAAGCGGAAGCATTGGAGGCGCTTCCGTGGTATGGTGAACCGACAGATGCGGTGATTACCAGTTTGGACTTAAGAACAAACGGACTTTATGGAACCAAGATTTCTTGGGTAAGCAGTAACCAAAATGTCATTACAAACAGCGGACGCGTCATTCGTCCGAGAAGTGACAAACAAAATGAAACAGTGACGATGACAGCGACAATTACAGCAGGCAGCGCGAAAACAGAAAAGTCTTTTGAACTCACTGTTTTAAAAGACGAAGAATATACAGACCCGGGGTGGATTTCGGATGAAGATTTTTTTGGGGTGTGGAACGGCAGAAGGTGGACGACCACAGGTAAATTTGATTATTCCATCAGCGGTCTGGCAGGCGTGGAAGCGGCGGTAAAAGAGGGGGATTATGTAAAGGCAAAAGAGGAATTGCTGGCATATATGAAAATCAGAAACCAAGCGCCGACGGTCAATACAGCCTCCAGAAATTCAGGATGGGCGAATATGTGTCTGGCAGGCGTTTACAACCTGCAGGGTGGTACATATTATGAAGGCGATGGCATGATAGCATCGCATGATTATCAATCAGTGAACCTTGATATTGGGAAATCTCATATTTCAAAAGGTGGAACCAGTACCTATAGTATCATTGCACGATATAATGAAATGAGTGAGGCTGTTATTGCCGGCGTGAATTATCCGGATGCAGCGCTTCGACCCAAAATTGAAGTGGTGGTCAATGGGCAGACACGTACTTACGATGCAGTAGACGCCGCCATGATTCGTGCAGGAAATTATATGGACACCAACTATGGTGCAGAAGAAGAACTAAAGGTTAAAATTTTTGGGGAATTCTTGGGTGATGAGACCTATCGTACCTTAATTAAATTTAATTTCAGCGACCTTTCCGATGCTGATACGGTATCATCGGCAAGACTGGTACTTCATGCGAAAGTGCAGCCGGATTTTGTGGATATGAAGAGTCTGATTGTCAACTATGAACCGACCAATACATGGAAACGGGAAAGTGTTGTATGGAATACTTTGTCGGGATATGTCTATAACATGAACGGTATTCCGGGCGGAAACTTCTGGGATGCAATCCCGGGCTGTGACGTAGAGTACACCTATCAGGCGCCGCGCTTTTTGTCATGGCGTGGTATGGCATCAGAATATAACTATACAGGTGATGAAAAATATGCCTATTTCATGATACGCGACATGATGGACTTCATTTGGGACAGAGGAAAGCCGGTAGACTATAATGGAAGCGGACAATGGCCCAAAGGAGTCTTGATTGGTATGGGCTATCCGCGCACGCTGGATACAGCATCGCGTTTGGAGGGTTGGCTCGGTGCATGGAATGCTTTGGTGAAGAGTCCCTATATGTCGCCGGATTGCTGCAGTGCGATTCTCAAAGGAATGTGGGAGATGTGCAATAATCTTCCAAAATCTAAAGTAACGCAGGGAAACTGGGTACAGACAGAAAATATGTGTGATTTGCAAGGCGCGCTATTCTTCCCGGAATTTGTTGCGGCAGAAGACTGGATTTCCGGAGCGCAGGAGAAATTAGAGGATTTGCTTTTTGTAAACTCCTTTGATGATGGTTCCTATATTGAAGCAACAGGTGGATATAGTCAGGATGCTTATACGAACTTTTTGAATTATAAAAAGATTATGGCGGAAAACGGTCACGAAGTCACCGCAGAATATGATAAACGGCTGCAGGAACTTGCCTACTATAATCTGTTGATGGCAGGACCGGATGGCACTAAGCTGCAATATGGTGATGAACGTGCAGGTTCTTATAATACAAACCGGTATCCGGAACTTGTGACATGGTATGGTGATCATGAAATTGAATATATTGATTCGCGCGGGTCGAAAGGAACCATGCCGGAGTGGTCTTCGCGGTTGTTTATGGAGTCGCGGACATCCTATCTGCGGTCTGACTGGACAAAAAATGCCCTGTATTTGTTTACCAATGTGCGCGGCGGAGGTCAGCACGGACACTCGGATGACAATGCTATTATCGCAATGGCATATGGCAGAACATTGCTAAACGATGCCGGAATTTTTACCTATACGAATACGGATCCATATCGTATCTGGGGAAAATCATCACGGGCGCATAATACGGTGGAAATCAACAATACAACCCAGACAATTGGTGCGGCGCCGGCATTGGAAAACCGCGGAACAGTTCATGAATTCCGTACCAATGATAGTTATGATTTCCTGAGCCAGAGTACAATTAGCACACCGGGTTATGACCACCAGAGAACGATTACGTTTGTTAAATCGGGCTTTTGGATTGTTTCCGATTTGATGACGCCACAGGATATGAACAAAGCGAACGATTATAAACAAATTTGGCATATGCCGCCGGCAGCGGGAATTACTGTGGATAAAACAGAGATGACAATGCGTTCCAACTATAACAGCGGTGCGAATATTATTGTTGCCTCTGCGGACAAAGATGCGATTTTGACAGAGGAAGATGGATATTATGATTATAGTTATCAACAGCTTACAGATGCGCCGTTTGCCTATTATGAGAAAAAAGGCGTGACAGGAAAAGCAACATATGATACCGTTTTGTTCCCGTATAAAAATGTTGGGAAAGGCGACATTAAAGTGGAACGGATTGATATGGGTGTACCGACCTATGAAGTGACAGCAATGAAATTTACTGTGACGAATGGAAATGAAACCACTGTCAACTACTATGTGATGGACTACACGAACAATCCGTTACAGGAAAAAACAATCGGAAATTATAAAGTGTGTGGAAAGTCTGCCACGATTGTGGAAAATGCAAAAGGAGAAGTAAAAGATATTTATTTGACCGGCGGTACAAATGTGACGACGCTGGATGGTACGAAGCTCATTGCGTCTGACACAGTGCTGAAGGGTACAGCTGTTAGTTATAAGGGAAATGTTGCAGAGATCAATTCCTCTGGAGATGAATTGATGTATACGGGCGGTCAGAAAATGAATCTGGAAACATTGACCTTGAATACAAAGAATGCGCTAGGTACCGTTAAAGTAGATGGAAAGAGTGTGGCGTTTAAACAAGAGGGGACGAAAGTAACTTTGACCGACCAACCAAAGCAAGACAAACCGGTAAATGACGCGCATCCGGGCAATGGATTTGGCGGCGGTGGCGGAGGAGGTGCAGTTGTACCGTCAACGCCAACACCCACTCCAAGCGATGGACCGCAAACCACACCAACGCCAACGGGACCGCAGACAGAATTTAAAGACATTACCGGTCACTGGGCACAGTCGGCGATTGAAGATGTGACTGCAAAAGGTGTTATAAAAGGAAAGGAAAATGACAGCTTTTGTCCGGATGATACGGTGACGCGTGCGGAATTGGTTGCGATGATGGTGCGGACGCTGGAACTGGAAAAGAAGAATTATCAAGGTGAATTTACGGATGTATCCGCAGAGGATTGGTATGCAAGTGAAATTCAGACAGCGCTGGAAGCAGGTATTATTTCTAAGGCAACAGAATTTCGTCCTGATGACCAGATTACGCGGGAGGAAATGAGTAAAGTTGTCGCAGTGATAGCGAAAAAACTGAATATTGCAGGTGAACTGCCGGAAGATTATCAGGCAAATTTCTCAGATATCAATATGATTAGTGAATGGGCAAATGACTATGTACGGTTTGTCAGCTATGCCGGTTTGATGTCCGGCATGGAGGACGGTTCCTTCAGACCGCATGGAAGCGCGACCAGGGCAGAAGCAGCGACTGTTATCAGCAGAATGCTGCATAAAGCACAGCAATAACAAAATATGAAAAAAAGGCTTTCCTATTTCCAGGAAAGCCTTTTTCTATGTGAAAGAGAGGTCATGAAATAAGTTGGCACAGCATATAATGATAAAGAGAAATGTTTTGAATGGCAAGGGGGTGGTGGTTTGACGGATATAGAACTGTTTGCACGTATTTTACGCTGTGAAGCCGGCGGAGAAGGAATGGACGGCATGAAAGCGGTTGCCTGTGTTGTCATGAACAGAGTGAATGTACAATATGGAGAATATGCGCGTCTGGGCGGATCTATACGTGAAGTGTTGTATCAACCTTATCAGTTTGATTGTACGAGAGAAACGCTGTATGGGCAATATAACCCACAGAATATCTACAATATACCGGCAGAACAAATTCATTATGATATCGCGAACTGGGCAATTGCCGGAAACCGGTTGCCAAACTTGGGCTTTGCCCTATGGTATTTTAATCCATTCAATCCCAATTGCCGGCAGTATTTTCCGTCAGAAGTGGGATATTTTGTAATACGCATTGGTGACCATTGTTTTTATAATCCAACGGAGGCTTATGCAAATACTTAAAGGAGGTCTATACTATGAACGAATTTGAATTTAAAAATTCTGGGTTTGATTGTTGTCCAAGAGATGCGGATGGAAATTTGGTGACGCCTGATAACACACCTATTGTTAGAAATCCGGACGGGACTATCAGACCGCCTTACACGCCGCCGGAGACAGGCGGGGTTGCGCCGTCGCCCATGAATCCACCGATAGACCAGGGAGAAAATTCTATTGTGACGCCGCCGGAGGGCGAGTTTAACACGGAAGCATTTCAAGGGTCTATGCAGCAGATTTTGTCAGATAATATTGGACAGTTTGTCGTCTGTGAATTTATTATTGGGACAGGACCAACGTTAACCGTAAAAGAAGGCGTTTTATATTCCGTTGGTAGAAGTTTTATTGTTTTATATGAGGAACTCAATCGAAACTATGTTGTCTGTGATATTTTTTCCATCAAATTTGTGACATTCTATCTGCCCGGACAGCGTCCAAGACGTTATACCAGCGGCGGTGCCACGACCGCAGGAGGCAGAATGAGAAGATAGGAAATAACAGCAAACAATCCTCTCCCGATAATGATGTGGAGAGGATTGTTATTATATTTAAAACTTTAATCATACCCCTAAATGAGTGCTTGGGTTACACGTTTATCTTTTTTTCTGACTTTGCAACCGGTCAAGCGCTTCACCGATTTTTCCATTTCAAACAGATTGCCGGAATCCTTGATTTTATCAGGGTTTTAGGGCATTTTGTTTTGTGCCGAGATTTGGAAAAAGGAGTGACTTAGTTTGAATTTTATTGAAACGATAAATAAAATCAATGAGGTAAGCGGGAGCGGGGCAAATGTTAAGCCCGTCATACATTTTAGAATGGAAATTCTTAGTCGCGGAAAAGGGGCGCACCGTTCCGTTGTGGGATATGCTGCCTACTGTGCCGGAACGAGGTTACGCGACGAACGTGACGCTCGTCTTTATAACTGGTCGAAGCGGAAAGATATAATTTTTTCCAAAATTATGCTGCCGAAAAATGCACCCCGAAGATATAACGACCGCAAAATTTTGTGGAACGAGGTCGAAAAAGTTGAAAAAAATAAAAACGCACAGCTGGCGCGGACACTTGTTATCGCTTTACCATCCGAATTTTCAGCTGATACACAGAAGCGGGTGGTCTGTAATTTTGTGCAGGAGGCTTTTGTCACTCGGGGGATGTGCGCTGACATCAATCTACATGATAACGGCACAGGGAACCCCCACGCTCATATAATTTTGACTATGCGCTCTATGGATAAGGACGGGAACTGGATTGCGAAGCAAAGAAAGATTTACGAGTTCGACAATAACGGTCAAAAAATATATGACCGTACCAAAAAACAATATAAATGCACTATCCAAAAAACTAATGATTGGGACAACTCTACAAACGTCGAGCTATGGCGGGAAAAATGGGCGGCGGTCTGCAACAAAGAATTTGAACGTTTAGGATTACGCAAACGCATAACTCATAAAAGTTATCAACGACAAGGGTGTGAGCTTCTCCCTACCCAACACTGTGGCTCTGCGTCTACGGCTATGGAGCGGAAAGGTTTGCGGACAAAAACGGGCGACGTGAATCGGAGTATTCATTTACAAAATATGAAACTAATTTCCGACATGGTAAGCAAAACATTTCAGATATTGATGGAAAAATTTAAGGAAATGATTCAATATTTCAAAAAACAAATATCACAGGAAAGCCCGGAGAAAGCGCTAACTATTTGCGGCGAATTGTCATTGGCATTCCTCAATCCGGAATACGAGAAACCGAAACTTCCCCAGTACACGCGAAGTTACCGACAATACCAACGGAAATATACCCGCACCCATTCGCGGGATTTCGTTCCCTCATTATAAAAGGAAAGGATGAAAGATATGAGAGTGAATATAGATTTATCAAATCAAAAACAACGGTCGCTTAACAATATCGAAAAAATTTTCTGGGGTAGAAAACCCCTAACCCAATCGAGCAGTCTTGGAAAAACCGTTGACGCAATGCCCAAAACAAAGGACGGTCATATTCTGGCTGTTGGTTCAACAAATAGCGGTAAAACATCCTGTTTTGTAATTCCGGCGCTGAGAAGATGGTCGGGGCGTGTTTTTTGTATAGATATTAAAGGAGAGCTTTATGAGCATACCCAAAAACAAAGAACCAATATAAAGGTTTTTGACCCGCTCAGTGAGTCAACCTATGGATTTGACCCGTTCGAGGCATTAAGTAAAACAAAAAACAAAGCGCCGGAAGCGGAAGCAATCGCGGCGGCGCTCATCCCAATGTCACCAGATGTGAGAGAGCGTTTCTGGTTGGATAGTGCGCGAAATTTACTTACCGGATGTATTTTGCATTTCCACAGGGAAGGAAAAACCTTTTTGGAAACAATCAAAGCAATTTTAACACCCGCCGCCCCTAAAAGTGATTTTAAACCCATCCGCGTGCCGCCGTTTGCAAGGCTAATCGAGGACATCTACGAAAACACAAAATCAGAAGAAGCGAGGAAGTATATATCAGCATTTGTTGGATTAGACGATAAGCCTATGTCGAGTATCTACACGGAACTCAGCCGCCATATTGCGCGATTTGTGACGGACAAGGATATAGTAAATTGCCTTTCGCAGGAAAAGCGGATAAGCCCCGACGATTTAGAAAACGGACACGATATTTACATATGCGTTCCGGAATACCGTTTGGAGCAATGGCGAAGCTTACTAACTCTGATGACAAGTCAATTCATGCGAAACTTTGAAAAACGTCCGGATTTAACAGAAACCCCCATTCTTTTTATGTTGGACGAATTTGCACGGTTGGGGAAAATTGAAGGAATCGTCAATGCGTTTGCGACTTTGCGAAGTAAGAAAATTACAATATGCGCGGTTGTGCAAAGTCTGGCTCAAATCGACTTGATTTACGGCGAGCCAACAAGGAGAGTCATTGTTGATAATTGCTCATATATTGCGATATTTGCGGTCACTGACGCAACAAGTCAAGAATATTTTAGCTGTTTAATTGGTGGAAAGTACACATGGAATCCCAGCGTTGGCTGGTCTTTCCCGCTGTCGGTGAATGCCAATATCAGTAGAAACCGTGACCCCCTAATTTACCCCGAGCAGCTTGCAACTTTGAATTTTATCATTGCGCTAATGCCGGACGGTGTATTCCGGCTGGAGAAAATTCCGTTCTTTTTCAAACGTCTTGAGCAAAAAGCGCTTTTTGTCACTTCCGCTAATGATAATGCCAACCACTCTTACAAGCTGACGGACGAAGAATGGAAACAAGTTGAACCGCTTTTGCCGCCGCAACGTACCGGACAGAAAGGAAAGCCGCCGAAAAGCCATAGGCTGATGATTGACGCAATCTTGTGGCGTGCGCGTGTTGGAACAAAATGGTCGGAGCTTCCGGAAGAATACGGCTCTTATAAAACGGTAAACGAGAGATTCCGCAGATGGTACGACAGCGGATTGCTTAAAAATATTTTTGATACACTCGGCGCTGTCGGCGATTACGAAAAACTTGTCCGTATCCGGACGAACTGAAATAACATATTATACATTAGTACATAAAAGCAATCACCCGCCGCTGAGGTTCAGCGGTGGGTATTTTTATATCCAGAAAACGGTACTTTTTACGGATATAAAAAAGGATAGTTTTACGGATAGCAAAAAAGATATGTTTGGGATTTGAATTATGGCATTTGCGGTTGTTATAATTTTCTGGGATTGTCGAAATTCCTGTGGAAAGGGGGGATGAACGGTGATTGACATTGATTTCGACAATATAAATGACGAGATGATTTATGAGGCATTTGGTGTGGAAGGGAAAGAGTCAGAGGCTTTAAGCGATATTTATCTGGAACTGTTTGAACTTCTCGGAAAGGAGGCAATGTTAAAAATATTTCGGCATTTTCACGGCGATAAAATTGACTGCCCTATGAGGCTGTATCGTCCGGAGTTTATCGCAGACCTTGCAAAGCCTGTGACTGACCGCCGCGAACGGGCAAAAATTGCAAGAGCTGGAGGGTATTCAGCCAAAGTCATTGAAGGAATGTTGAGTAAACGAAGGAAAGAAAACGAAGAAGAGGAAAATAGCAAGACGAGGAGGTAAAAAAATGAAAAAACAATTATTGTCCTTAGTATTGGCATTGTCAATGCTTATGACTATTGCGAGTGCTTCGCTGACCGTATTAGCCGCAAATGAAATTACCAGTGAAAAAATTGATGTCACGCAAACGGGAGATTTCCCCACAATCAGCGTGAGTGATTATGGTGTTTTTGCCATTAAAAGGGATGAAAATTTGTGGTTTTATGGTCCCGAAAAAATAACAGAGAGGTGGAAAAAACAAACAATCAAGATTATGGATGGCGTAAAGGCTGTTAGCGCCGCAGGTATAAATGTTTTTATGATTCAAAAGGACGGCAGCTTATGGATTGGGAAACATAATATTGAATCAGACGAAACAAAGCTGTGGACACCGGTAAAGATTATGGACAACGTGAAAGTAATTGGCGCCAACCAAAACAGTGTATTAGCTGTTAAATATGATAATAGTCTTTGGCTTTGGAGCGCAAACGATTATGGCGTGTTTGGTGAAGGAACCGAGGAAAAAATCATGGATGATGTAAAAGCAGTCAGCGCCGGCACCGGTTATTATATGGCAATTAAGAATGATGGAAGCCTTTGGACTTGGGGTAACAATGAGTACGGTCAACTGGGAGACGGCACAACAGAAAACAGAACAGCGCCGGTCAAAATTATGGACAATGTGCGAACAATAAGCGCAGGTCGTGTACATAGCTTTGCAATTAAAAATGACGGAAGTCTGTGGGCATGGGGTAGCAACGAATGCGGATTGCTTGGTGATGGCACTGCTACCGTTAAATTTGTTGAAGCTGGATGGTTTGATGTTATACTGAGCGAGGTTGAGGAAGGTTATCTGACAGAAGCGAATAACGACCGAACAACACCGGTTAAAGTGATGGATGATGTAAAGGCGGTCGGAGCAGGATACGCTTACAGCTTGGCGGTAAAAAATGACGGAAGTCTTTGGACTTGGGGCAGTATAGCGATTAGACCATCTAACGTCAATCCTAAGTACAAGGCGGATGTTTACAAGGCTTATGCTCCCGATAAGCTGATGGATTATGTGGTACTTATTGACCCCGGTGTTTATGATGATGCAATTGCAGTTAAAAGTGATGGTACTCTCTGGTCATGGAGAGGAGAACAGCTTATGGATGATATTATGTTATCCACCGAAGCGGATGATGTATCAGTTCCAACCGAGGTATCGCCCGGCGAACAACCGGACGCGCCGTCATCATGGGCGGAAGCTGACATTTCAAATGCAATAACACTTGGTTTTGTCCCACAGGAATTACAAAGCAAATTTGTACAGGCAACAACACGCGCGGAATTTTGTTCATTGGCTGTAGCGTTATACGAAACCAAGACGGGAAATACCATTACAAAACGAACGACTTTTAATGATACAAAGGATGAAAATGTGGAAAAGGCAGCGGCAATTGGTGTTGTGTCGGGCGTAGGCAACAATATGTTTGAGCCTGACGGTCAATTAACCCGCGAACAGGCGGCGACCATGCTGTCCCGGTTGTCGGAAGTGATTGGCTGTCCGCTCACAAACCAAACAACAGATTTTGCAGATATGGGTAGTATATCATCATGGGCGGCTGAAGCAGTCGGAAAAGTTCAGGCAGCAGGCATTATGAGCGGTGTCGGCGATAATATGTTTGAGCCGCAGGGGCTTTATACACGCGAGCAGAGCATTATTACAATGCTGCGTCTGCACAATGTAATTTCGACCACTAAGCAAACAAATACAACCACCGAGCAAACGAATGTGACCACAAATAAAGCGTTATCGGAACTGGTTCAAGATTCAGAGTACGTTTCTTTTACAATGGAAATGAACGGGGTATCAATGGGACAATTGGAAGTGCTAAAAAGAGACGGGACGTATTTTTTCAAAATACTGCATATAGCCGAGCCGTTTGGGTTGACAGTTGAAACGACCGCTATGGGTGATTTATATGATGATACCTCAATTTGGCAGCTGACAAATGGTTCCCATTGGATAACTATGCAGGGCGAAAAGAATGAGGTCATAATAGACAATACACGGATTCCGTTAGAGACCGGAATTAGGACATTTCAGAGTGAGGTGGTTAGACATCATCGCTCGTTTAAGGACACTGGGATGCCTTATGAATTATATCTTGCTATGTATCCCACAGGTTCGAAAGAGGGTTATGAAGAAGAATACGACTATATCGACCGAGTTACTTTCCAAAGGATTTCCCTGCAAGCTGTACAGGCTATAGCAGAGGCTTGCGGTGCAACCTTTACCTTGGATGAAAACGCCAAAATAGTAAGAATTGAATACAATAAGTAAAAGAGCGAGGATATTGTTCAAGATTGCGAAACAGTACGAATAATATCAGGAAATAGAGCTTAATTGGAATAAAATGATTTTACACCTTCCCATATCGGGAGGGTGTATTTTTTATGCCCAAAAATGCGAAGGGAGGTGATTTTACAATGGGAAATAAGGCAAGAGCTGTCGGAGAAGTAGCGAGAGCGACCGGTGATGTAGCAAAAGCGCTGGTTGCCGTGGTTGGGCTGGCAACGGTGATACTGTTTGAAATCGGAAAAAACAGATAGCCTATATCCGGAGCGTATCCCGCTCCGGATAAATCTTTTCAATGAGAAAAAATATGTTTGGGAGGTAAAATAAAAAAATGTTTGAAATATTAGAAGCTATACTATTGGAAGCCTGTTCCGAATGCGGAAACGACTTTGAGCAAGGAGAGTTGACCGAGTTTGACGGCGAGCGTCTATGCACAGATTGTCTGGACAACAATACCTTTGTATGCGCCTGCTGCAATGAAAGGCATTGGAACGACAACCAATACGGGGATTGCGACACGCCGCTATGTGAAGCGTGCTACGAGGAATACTATACCCGTTGCGAGGGCTGTAACAGCGTTATCAGGCGAGACGAGGCGAATTATGAGGAGGACGACGAGGACAGCGAGTGTCCCTATTGCGATTCCTGTTATAACTATAACGGCGAAGGGCGGTATCTGCACGATTACGGTTATAAACCCTCGCCGATATTCTACGGCGAAGGCAAGCGGTATTTTGGTGTGGAGCTTGAAATCGACAAGGGCGGTAAGGAAAACGGGAACGCCAAAACCATAACTAAACTTGCGAATCAATCGGGCGATAATATTTATATCAAAACAGACGGCAGCTTAGACGACGGCTTAGAAATTGTTACACACCCTATGACGATTCAATATCATATGTCGAAAATGCCGTGGCAGGATATTTTACATACGGCTGTCAGATTGAGGTATCAATCGCACAAGGCTACCACCTGCGGACTTCATATTCATGTCAACCGCGACAGCTTAGGTGAAAACGTAAAAGAACAGGACGAATGCGTGGGGCGCATATTGTTTATTGTAGAGCGGTTTTGGTCGGAGCTTCTGAGGTTTTCGCGGAGAACGGAAAACCAGATAAGGCAATGGGCGAACCGATACGGCTACAAGGAAAATCCATCAGAAATTTTAGACCATGCAAAAAAAGGAGAGCGCGGTCGGTATGCCGCTGTCAATATTACAAACTGGAACACCATAGAATTTCGATTGTTCCGTGGGACGTTAAAATACAATACTTTGATTGCCACATTGCAGCTCGTAAACGAGATTTGTGATGTGGCTTTTTTCATGTCTGATGAAGAAGTCGGGGCGTTGTCTTGGTGTGATTTTGCTGAAAGGCTTGACCCCGAAAGACATTCGGAATTGATAACTTATCTCAAAGAGCGGCGGCTGTATATCAACGAGGCGGTTAATAGTGAGGAGGATGAATAATGTGTTGTTTATTCGGCATTTATGATTACAATAATTATTTCAATAAAAAGCAGAGAAATATCATACTTTCCGTACTTTCAACGGAATGTGAAGCAAGAGGCACAGACGCTACGGGGATTGCCTATAACGCAAACGGCAAGCTTAATATATTCAAGCGTCCGCTTCCGGCTCACAAAATAAAATACCAAACGCCGGAGTTTGCAAAAGTCATTATGGGACACACCCGTATGGCTACACAGGGGAGCAGAAAACGGAATTACAATAATCATCCGTTTGCGGGACAAGCGGGTAATACTTTATTTGCTTTCGCCCATAACGGTATTCTCTATAATGATGAACTTATAAGAAAGGACAAAAAATTACCCAATACCAAAATCCGGACGGACAGCTATATTGCCGTTCAGCTTTTGGAGCAGGAGCGCGCATTAACCTTTCAAAGCCTTGCGAAAATGGCGGAAACGGTAGACGGTTCTTTTACTTTCACCGTTCTGGATAATGGCGACAATCTGTATTTTGTGAAGGGCGATAATCCGCTATGTATTTATCACTTTGTCAGCGCGGGATTTTACATATACGCTTCAACAAAAGAGATTCTGGATAATGCGCTGAAACGACTGCGGCTGAATAAAAAAGCGCATAAGGTAGTCCCCAGTCATTGCGGTGATATTATCCGCATTGATACCGGCGGGAATATAGCGACATCAAGGTTTGATACCCGCGCGTTATCCTCTTTGCAGTATTATTTCAGACCGTATCGGTGTTCCTTTTATGATTATCCAGATTGCGATTATCCGGATAATGAACATTTACAGACAGTCCGCGAAATGGCAGGGACATTCGGTTATTCGCCGGAAGATGTAGATTGCCTGTTAGCAGAGGGATACACGCTTGATGAAATCGAAGAAGTCTTTTATGGAATTGATATGTCCCAATAGGGTACAGCGTACAAACGGAACGTCCCATAAACCGAAAACCAACTCTATTGGCACGGTTTTCGGATGTTCCGTTAGAGTACACCCCATTGGTACGGGAAAGGAGAGAAGGTTATGAAAATAGGTTATATTCGTGTCAGCACCATCGACCAGAACACAGCGCGTCAGGAAGTGCTGATGAAAGAGCTTGGCGTTGATGAAGTCTACATAGATAAGGCAAGCGGCAAAAGCAAGGACAACAGAGCGCAATTATATACTATGCTTGAATACGTCCGTAAAGGCGATACCGTCATAGTGGAATCTATCAGCCGTTTTGCCAGAAATACAAAAGACCTTTTGGAGCTTGTGGAAATTCTTACCAAGAAAGAAGTGGAATTTGTATCTAAAAAAGAAGCGATTGACACAACCACGCCCACAGGGAAATTTATGCTGACAATATTCGGGGCGGTCGCAGAACTGGAACGCGAATATATTTTACAGCGGCAAAAAGAGGGCATTGCGATTGCGAAGTCCGAGGGAAAGTATAAGGGGCGCGCACGAAAGGAATACCCCGATTTTGATAAGATTGTCGGGCTGTGGCGCAACGGAAAAATCACCGCCGCCGAAGCTATGAAACGTTTGGGTATGAGTAAGACAAATTTTTATAGGAGAGTGAGAGGGTAAGCGCTACCCTCTCCGCTTATTCTTTGCGTAGCGTAGCGTAGCGAAATTATATACCACAAAAATTACTCTTGTTGCATGGACTGTATTTCGTTATATAAAACTTCCAAATTTTGAACTCTTGATGTGATTTCTTCCTGAAACACCAGTCTGTTCGTTTGAGGTAAGAGGAAGTAAAACTCACTGTCATCCCTTGGCAGCATATACTGTCCCAAAAACTCGTTGTATTCATCTATAAGTATCGTGAAATCTATTATTTTGCCTAATACAGGTTCATTGCTGTCTCGAAATTCATACAGTTTAGTCTTTATTTCGGATACAAACGCACAAACATCATCAACTAAATCCATTAAAATACGAGATATTGAATCGTTTTGCAAAAAATCTAAAATATTATGGTTTTTAACCGCTTGATTGAATATTCCAAGCATACGTTCTTTGGGTGACTCTATCCATGGAAAACCAAGAATTTCATAGAATTGTTTTAGTAAACTTAAATAAAACGCTAAATCATCTGCGGGGTTACAGTCTACGACCCCAGTATCTTCCAATTTTCGGAATGCTTCTAAAAGTATCTGCCATGTATCAGCAGTATTATCTTTAAAATATTTAATAAAACCGGCTTTGTCAACTTTGTATTGCGGGAAGTAAGTTGTGGGCTGTGCCATGTTCTTTCTTTTAAACCATTGCTTTACAACTTCTGGGCTGATTCCATCTACACTTCCGGCAGCTTGACAAATGTTAATCACAAGACCTTCACGGGTGCAATCAAAAATTTTAGTATCATTTATTGTTTTAAAAAAGTCAGTAAATGTCATATCTTCATCCCCTCGTTAATTCGTTTGTCCCCTTGCTGTACCCCCTCTGTCCCATTGCTGTACCTTGGCAAATCGCATTGCCATCCGTTACACTAAAAACAGCGCTAAACAAGAGCGAATATATTCTACCATATCTCGCCATTATTTTCAAGCACGTGTGATTTTGAAAAAATAGAAAGGAGGAATTGCAATGCAAAAAAGCATTTTGAAAATGGATAGAATTTCCAGAAACCGCTACCATACGGTTTTCAGAAACAATCACGGACGGAGGATATACCTCTGTCTGAATTATAGGAATAACGAGGTTTTAATCACGAATTGTTTTTACATAGACAGACCAGAAAGGAACGGTACCAAAGCCGTTCCGCACAGATTTAAAACATCACGCTGTGCGCGCGAAAATTTACTTGATGTATTGGCTGACGAGCTTGACAAAAGATTTTTTGACATTGAGTTTTCTGAAACTGAAAACGACGTATCCGCTGATGAATACATCAGATTCAAAAGCGCGGATAAGCCAAAATATAAGTTCTTGATTCTGATAAACAGCGGCGATTCATATAAAACAAGATTGAAAAATCGTGTTCACAGGTCTATCTATCTTGAAATCAGCCGCAACGGTAACAACGGAATTATTACTGACTGTCATTATTATGACCGCCAGTATAAGCGCAACAATGCCTACATATCACCATCAGGGTTGACAAGCATTACCTTTGATTTCAGCCTTGACAATATACGCAGAATCGTTAATAACGAGCTTAACTGCGATTTTACAGACGTTATCATCACAGAGGATACCTTTGGTTTTGATAATACTTTACTGCCGATTTGCGGCAGTATTTAGACAAGTCATATTTGCATAAAATAGTAGATATAGATTTATGAAAGGAGTTTATGATTATGTCAGAATATACCGACGTAAAAAACCACACATATCAAATCAAACAAAGTTCGCTTGCAGGTAATCCGCAAGTGGTGCAGAGTAAAGAGGAAATCATTGAGGCATTGTACTGCATTTTTGATAAGCGATAATTATAAAAAAATACTGAAAGGAAGGAAGTGTTCAGGATGGCGATTGCCCTGTATGCAAGAAAATCCATTGAACGGGAAGGCAGTATTTCTTGCGAAACGCAGCTTGAATACTGCAAATCGGTAATTAAGCCCGACGAGCGCAAAGAAAAGGTCATTACCTTTGTTGACAACGGTTACTCCGGCGGCAATATTGACCGCGACGGATTTCAGAAGATGATGCGTCAAGTGGAAAAGGGGGAAATAACAAAGATTATTGTTTACCGCCTTGACCGTATCAGCAGAAGTTTATACGACTTTGTGGGGATTCTTGAAACGCTGAAAAAATACAATGTGCAATTTGTTTCCTCGCAGGAATCATTTGACACATCAAGCCCATACGGTGAAATGGTAGTTAAAATACTTATGGTGTTCGCAGAATTTGAACGGCAGAGCATTATTGAGCGCGTTACGCAAGCGTATGCGCACAGAAGCGAAATTGGCTTATATATGGGCGGTCGCCGTCCTTACGGCTTTAATCTGAAAGATACCGTTATACACAATATCAAAACGAAAATGTATGAACCTGTTTTGGAGGAAGTTGAGCAGATAAAATACATCTTTGAAAATTACGCAGTACCAAATGTAACCCTCCGTAGACTTATGGATAACTTAATTCAAAATGGCATTTTGCCTACTGAGGGAAGTTGGTCTACTGCAAAGCTCTCTAATATCATAAAAAACCCAATCTATGCGAAAGCGGATAATGATATATACGAATATTATGCGAATAACAATGCAAACATTATAAGCGATATAAACGCATTTGATGGCATACACGGTTTGCAGATATACGGCAAAACAAAGCATACGGCTGATGATATGTCGGATATAAAGGTCGTTGTTATGGCTCATGAGGGTGTTGTAGGCTCTGATGTGTGGCTTAAATGTCAGAAAAAAATTGAGCGCAACAAGCAGATTGGTAATTCCATGAGCAATGCCACAAGCTGGATTGGCGGTAAAATTGTCTGCAAAAAATGCGGCAGAACAATGACCGTCACACGCGGCGGAAAGCATAAAGACGGCACGCAGACGCGGTATTTTAACTGTACCGGCAAATCTCATAATCGCGTATGCAAAGGGACAAAGGTCACACTATATGCCGATAGCTTGGAGGATATGGTTTATAACTTGATTTCCGAAAAGCTCGAAACACTCAAAGGGTCACGCAAAAGAGTTTCAACTGATAATTCAAACAAAATCAATTTGCTGAAAAACCGTATCAGTGAAATTAAACTGTCGCAGGACAAACTGGTTAATATGCTCCTGAACGACGAATTTGACAAGGATATGGTTGCTCTTTTGAACGACAAGGCTAAAAAGCTATCTGAGGAACGGCAGGAACTTACCCAGCAGATTGAAGCGCTTGAAAATGAGGAAAATGAAATCATCAGCGTTATAAATCTGTCTAAAAAGTGGAAAACTGCAAATACCGAGGAACGCAAGGCGGTTTGTAATGTGCTGATACATAAAATATTTATAGACGAGGACGGCTCTTGTGAGGTCGTGTGGAATATATAGTTAAAGCTATTGTTTTTATATGAAGAGTATGGTATAATAATATTATTATAAATGATACAAGGATTCGGAGGTGTATCGTATGTGTACTAAAAATCAACTTGATATAATATTGAGAAAAATTACTGATTATGCAAAAGAATTGTTTGGTGATAAATTCAAAAATGTAATTCTTTACGGTTCCTACGCGCGCGGCGATTATGATGAGGAATCTGATATTGACATAATGATTATGGTTGATATGTCAAGAGATGAGCTTTATAAGTACCGCAAACTTATGAGTGATTTCTGTGCCGATTTGGATTTGGAAAATAATGTGTTTTTATCTCCTAAATTACAAAGTGTTTCATTTTTTAATGAATGGAAAAATACACTTCCTTTTTATCAGAATGTAATAAAGGACGGTGTATTGTATGCCTAATGAAAATGAGTATAAAGCCGCGCTTTCAAAATACAGACTGGAGAAAGCACAAGAGAGCTTGAAATACGCAAAAATTCTAATGGATAACGGAGGATATGCCGAAGCTGTAAATCGCGCTTATTATTCTATATTTCACGCGACAAGAGCGGTGCTTGCCATTGATGGCGCGGACAGGAAAAAGCACTCCGGCGTTATTTCATATTTTCAAGAAAACTATGTAAAAACGGGCGCTTTTGATAAGGAGTGTTCGTATATTTTGAAAAATGCTTTTAGCATTCGTCAGGAATCTGATTACGAAGATTTTTATGTTGTATCAAAAGACGAGGCGCAAGCACAAATTGATAATGCCGAAACTTTCTTGAAAAAAGTTACAGAATATTTATGTAAACGATAAAACCAGAGCTTGCCCCGTGCGCGGGACAAGCTCCGGTTATCCACTTTATTACAATTATTTTTTCTATCAAAAATCTGTTTGAAACAGTCAAAATCGCTTCACCAAACCGCTGGAAGTGAACAATTTCCCGCTGACGCAAATATTTAATAACATTGTTCACATCCGGGTCATCTGATAGGCGCAGGATGTTATCATAAGTTGCTCTTGCCTTTTGCTCTGCAGCCAAATCCTCCACCAAATCTGCAATTGGGTCGCCTGTTACCTGAAAGGTTGCGGCATCAAATGTCTGTCCGGCAGATGTAACCGGATAAACGCCTTTACCATGGTCAATATAATATTGTGCAAACGGACTGTTTTCAATCTCTTTTGTTGTCGCATTTTTGGTTAATTGATGCACCAATGTGCTAACCATTTCCAAATGTGCTAATTCTTCAGTTCCTATGTCCGTTAAAATCCCTTTACAAACGTTATCCGTCATGGAAAAACGCTGGGACAAATACCGCAGCGACGCGCCCAGTTCACCGTTTGGCCCGCCGTATTGACTGATGATAAGCTGTGCTAATTTGGGGTTTGCATGTTTAATATTAATTGGAAACTGTAATTTCTTTTCATATTGCCACATAAATAATGGGTACCTCCTATTGCGCTATGCGCTCAAATTTAATAGATTTTAATTCTCCCACGGCCATGGACCTTCAATCCAGCACCATTTTTCTAAAGACCGACATTCGTTTGGCGAAATCGGACCATATTTCTGCACAAATTCCGCACGCAGTTCCATTGCTTTTTCTGCAACACTTTTATGCATTTCCAGTGCTTTCATATCCATTGGATGTGTATCTAAAAATAAGTTCAGTTCTTTTTCTACAAAATCATAGGTCATAAGCTGTTTCATCAGTTCGTCTCTGCCTGCCATATGAATCGTCACCTTCCATTCCTCCATTATTATTTCTTAGTTTCCCATTGGACCATATACTTCCATCGGAATATGCAGCGCCCGGAACAATGTCCCGTTTTGAAGTGCCTCTTCCGGTGAATATAGATTTTCAAATGTCTGCGGAAGCACATAGGTATATGCTAATCGCATATTCACTGCTGGTGTCATGTCATTTACAATTTCTTGCATATAGAAATTCATCCTTTCAGTCAAAAGCTTATTGTATGACACTTCATACAATAATATGATATGCTGTTAGCAATACAAACGTTATATAGAATTAGATTTATCATATGATATATCCAAAAACTAAAAATTCTCTCTAAAAAATCACTTTTATTTTGTTTATTATGCCGATTGCATAATTGATAAAAATATAATATAATAATAACAATTTCATAAGTTTTTAAAATACGATGAAGAGGAAGAGTAGTGTTCTGGAAGCAATTCAGAGAGCTGTTGGCAGGTGTGAAACAGTTGCGGAACGGATATGAACTGGCCTTGGAGTAGCAAGCTGAAAGAAAAGTAGGCGTCGCCGGCACCTGACCGTTATCACAAGGAGGATATAAGGCTTTTAGCCCGTATCTGCAGAGCGCATTTTCAGCAAGTTTTTGTTTGCTGATATGAATTAGAGTGGTACCGCGTAAGCGTCTTGTCTTTCGTCTCTAAAAAGAGGTGAAGGGCTTTTTTTATTGCTAAAATGACAAGAGAAAGGATGAATGGTCTTATGAAAAACACAGAAAAATATACTCGTGGCTATTTTATGCCGCCGGAACCCTGTAATGACTGGGTAAACAAAACCTATATCGATAAAGCGCCTGTGTGGTGCAGCGTTGATTTGCGTGATGGAAACCAAGCGCTGGTTGTCCCCATGACACTGGAAGAAAAATTGGAATTCTTTCAATTTCTGGTGAAACTAGGTTTCAAAGAAATCGAAGTGGGATTCCCGGCTGCTTCCGAAACAGAATATCTGTTTTTGAGAACATTGATTGAGCAGGATTTAATTCCGGACGATGTCACCATTCAGGTGTTGACACAGTCCCGTGAACATATTATTCGTAAAACGTTTGAAGCGCTCAAAGGTGCAAAAAAAGCGGTAGTACATTTATATAATTCCACTTCTGTTGCACAGCGGGAACAGGTGTTTCGCAAATCCAAAGAAGAAATTATTGATATCGCCGTGTTTGGTGCAAAATTGCTGAAAGAAATTGCTGCGGAAACGGAAGGGGATTTCCGTTTTGAATATTCTCCCGAAAGCTTCACCGGAACAGAAATGGAATTTGCACTGGAAATCTGTAACCGTGTCTTAGATATCTGGAAACCAACAGCTGACAACAAAGTAATTATCAATCTGCCTGTCACTGTTCAGCTTTCCATGCCGCATGTCTATGCCAGTCAAGTAGAATTCATGTGCAAACATTTAAACTACCGGGAAAATGTTATTGTATCGCTGCATCCGCACAATGACCGCGGCTGCGGTGTAGCTGATTCTGAACTGGGACTGCTGGCAGGTGCAGACCGTATTGAAGGCACGCTGTTCGGTAATGGTGAACGAACCGGTAATGTGGATATTATCACATTGGCGCTGAATATGTTTTCTCATGGTGTTGACCCGCAACTTGACTTTGAAAATATACCGGAAGTGACACAAATGTATGAAAAACTGACAGGCATGAAAGTCTATGAACGTCAGCCCTATGGTGGAAAACTTGTCTTTGCTGCATTTTCAGGTTCACACCAAGACGCGATTGCAAAAGGAATGAAATGGCGTCAGGAAAAAGATTGCCAGCACTGGACGGTTCCTTATTTGATGATTGACCCGCAGGATATCGGACGTGAATACGAAAGCGATGTTATTCGTATCAACAGTCAGTCCGGCAAAGGCGGCATTGGCTATTTGATGGAACAAAACTTCGGGTTTGACCTGCCGCCCAAAATGCGCGAAGATTTTGGATATGTGGTCAAAGGCGTGTCCGACCATCAGCATAAAGAACTCATGCCAGATGAAATCAAAGATATTTTTGTACAGGAATATGTCAATCTTACAGCGCCTGTTCAACTCATTCACCACCGTTTTGAACATGCAGACAATGATATGATGCGTGTTCAGCTTGAAATTGAAAAAAATGGTCAAACCTTCCAAATTGAGGCGCTTGGGAATGGACGTTTAGATGCGGTTAGCAATGCCCTTCAGGAAAGTCTGCATATTTCCTATTCCGACTTAGTCTATAAAGAACATGCATTGTCTATCGGTTCCAGTTCTCAGGCGGTTGCTTATGTGGGTGTGACCGGCGCCGATAAAAAGATTACTTGGGGCGTGGGTATCCATAATGACATTATTACAGCTTCCATCTATGCGCTGCTCAGCGCAATCAACAAGCTGACAGACTAAAAGAAACGTAAGTATTTCACATAAAATGAAAGGTATCTTGATGTATAGACCTATCTACATATCAAGATACCTTTTTTATTTAAACACCACGCACGTCGCTCTGCATGGATTTGTTTAATTTTTCCAGTGCTTTTTTTTCAATTCGCGATACATCAGAACGCGGTTAAGAACAAAAATGTGGTCTCGAAAAACGGAAATCAATCTGTATATGTTGCTCCGGTGTCACTTCAATCCGGTCAATGAGCAAACTCCAAATCCCTTTTTCTGTTTGCGCATTTTCCCAGAAATAATGAACAAGTTCTTGTGGCGTCCATTGTTTTTTGGCTTTTTCATCGTCTGCAAGTCGTCTCTCCAATTGGATTTTTTCTTCTTTTTTCTCCCGATACATCTGCTTAAAATCTTCTGTTTCAAGAATTCCGGCTACTCTGTCTGCGTAGAGTTGTTTCAAAAAAATTTCTAACTGTTGTAATTGTATTGTAATTTGCCGTTCTCGGCTTCCGCTTTGACGATTTATTTCTGTTTGAAGTATTTGCCGTGCATAATCTTCCCAATCAAAACATTGCTCCGCCAGTTTTCGTATTTGTTCTATGACCGCGTCCCGAACCACTTCTTCCCGTATCATATGATGAGAACACGGTGCGACACCTTCTCTTTTGTGATGAGACCGACAACCCAAATAAAGTGTAACCCCAGTTTTAAGCTGTCTTGGAACTGCACTAAGTCCCATGCCGCAGTTTTGACAAACCATCAATCCTTTGAACAAATAGTCATATTTTCTAACGCGTGTTTTGCTGCGCTGCTGTAATAGATGCTGCACGGTATAAAAGGTTTCTGTATCTACAATCGCCTCATGGGTTCCTTCCACCACAGTCCACTGTTCCACCGGTTTTTTCAAAATTTTTTTTGATTTATAACTGGCTTTTTGTACGCGCCCTTGTACCATATTTCCAATATATACTTCATTTTTCAAAAGAAAAGAAACGCGCTCTGCCCGCCATCTTCCGTCATAGCATTCCCACGTTGCCGCAGGCTGTAGTCCTGCATATATCAGCGGCGATGGAATTCCCCTGCTATTGAGCCATCTTGCAATTTCGCTACATGTTTTTCCTTCCGCTGCAAGTGCAAATATTTGCCGTACAATATTTGCCGCGGGTTCATCTATGATAATCTTATTTTTTTCTTCTTTCGATTTTTGATATCCATAGGGCGCTTTGCCGCCAATAAACAGCCCTTTTTGCTGCTTATCCCGTTTAACGCTTTTAATTTTCTTGGAAATATCTTTTGCATACATGTCATTGACAACTGCCCGAAACGGCGTCACATCGCTCCCATAGGAATCTTCTTCTCCGGAGTCAATCCGATCTAGTAGGGATATATAACGCACGCGATGTTCCGGAAAATATTTTTCCAAATAATATCCGGTTTGAATATAGTCCCGTCCCAATCTGGATAAATCTTTTGTTATTACGGTATGAACGCGTCTGTCCTCAATATCCTGAAGCATTTTTTGAAATGCTGGACGGTCAAAATGCATTCCGGAATATCCGTCGTCTACATATTCCTGATAAATTGAAATTTGATTTTCCGCCGCATATTTTCGCAGCAAACTTCGTTGATTACCGATGCTGGAGGACTCTCCTGTTTCTCCATCCTCTTTGGATAACCGTAAGTACAAAGCTGCACCTGGCACACCGCCAATTGTTTTTTCTTCCCGCACCATTATTGCTCACCACCGGTTTGCTGCTCTTTGAGCCTATTTAATATCACTTTTCTAAAACTTTGCTTTAAAACCGTCTGAAGTTCTTCGCCATCCTCGCGATAAAAACAGGTAATTTCCGGTTTTCTTTGTTGTTTTTCCGCCATAGAGTTTCCCTCCTTTGTTCTATATCTATGATGATGTTGCCTTCCGTTTGCTTGTCAACCCCAAAAATGACAGATTACATTTATATCACAGCAAAACAGTTTTATTTCCATAAAAAAAGACCGATTCAACATTACATTGAACCGGTTTATATTGGGCGGGGGAATAGGTAAATAGCAGCGCCTAAAAATAAATTTCTAACGCGTATGTCTATCATCTTTGATAGAAGCGATATATTCTTTGGGAGACAGGCGCATAGCATTTTTAAATACTTTAGAGAAATATAAAGGGTCTTTGAAACCGGAGAGTAGGGCAATATCCTTCACATTTGAAAGTCCTTCGTTCATTAGCATATGGGCGTGCTGAAGGCGCAGTGTGCGCAGATATTCGGAAAATCCCACATGCAGCAATTCCCGTAATGCGCCGGAAAGATATTTTTTATTATACGGAAAGACCGTACAAATTTTTTCCAGTGACAAATCCAGCATGGTAAAATTATCGTCAATATATTTTTTGATTTTCAACAGATTATCCGCTGCGCCGGAGAGTTTTTCCTCCTGCTGACCTCTGTGGCTGATGACAGACAAGGTATAGAGCAGTACAGATTCAGAAAGCATATCCAGATTGTTTTGGGTTGCAATGCCGAGTGCCTGCCGCCAGAAGGATTCCAGAAAACCATAGTCTTCCAGTATACAGTTTCCGGAATTGATTCCAAGTTCGTCCAGAATTTTTCCAGCGCGGATTCCCAAAAAAGAGATATAAATATATTCCAGACCGTCGGCGTCTACCTCAATGGCAAAAGGAGAAGCCGGAAATGTGAAAAAGATGTCGCCTTGTTTTAGGGCATAGCTTCTTTGTGTATAGCACAATGTTCCGCTGCCGGAAGTAACCAAATACATGATGTAAGTGGATTTTGTGATAAACTGATTCCGATCGGGAATTTCTGTTTCATAGACAAAATTGATGGCATTGATTTGGTCATAGTTATTTTTCACCGGAACAAACCGGCAAATGTTTTTGGTCATAGTGTAGCCCTCCTGATAAGTAGGCATCAAGTATAATTCTATTATAACGCAGCAGGGGAATTTGTCAAGAAAAAGAATGGAATAATTCCATAATTAAATGGATATTTTCCATTTACAGAATAAGGCGGATAGATTATAATGAACGTAAAGAATAAAGGAGACTTTGACAGAGAAATCTAAAAAAGTAAGGGAGCGAGCGACATGAAAAAAGTAAAAATCGGTGTGCTGGGCGTATTTCGCGGAAAGAGTATGATTCGGTATTGTGCATGTGCGGAGAATGCGGAGGTTGTGGCAATTTGCGACAAAAATGAAACTTGGCTGAACAACACAAAAGAGGAGATGGGACTGGATTCCGTGACCTACTACACTTCTTTTGATGAATTTTTAAAGCATGATATGGACGCGGTGGTTCTGGCAAACTATGCAAATGAGCATGCACCTTTTGCCGTGCGGTGTATGGAGGCGGGCAAGCATGTATTCAGCGAGGTGCTGCCCATGCAGACAATGAAAGAAGCAGTGCAGTTGGTTGAAGCGGTGGAACGCACCGGAAAGATTTATGCTTACGGAGAAAATTATTGCTACATGCCGGCGCCCAGAGAGATGAGAAAATTATATCGGGAAGGCGTTATCGGTGAATTTGAATACGGTGAAGGCGAATATGTCCACAACTGTGAACCGATTTGGCCGCAAATTACCTATGGAGAACCGGACCACTGGAGAAACAATATGTATGCAAATTTCTATTGCACGCATTCTATCGGTCCCCTCATTCATATAACAGGGCTGCGTCCGGTGAAAGTAACCGGATTTGAAGGTACAAAAATCGAACGGAATTTGCGCACAGGCGCTAAAAGCGGCAGCTTTGGCATTGAGATGATTGAACTGGAAAACGGCGGTATTATCAAAAGTATTCACGGCGGTCTCTATCGGGATTCTATCTGGTATAGTGTGTACGGTGCAAAGGGCAGATTGGAAAGCCGCAGGGAAGACGAGGACAAAGAGGGCGTATCCACAATTCATGTCAATGCGGACAGCTACTCCGGCGAATATGGAGAATTAAATGTCAAGACCTATCAGCCGACAGATGAACTCAGCGAAAAGGGAAAAGCATTCGGACACGGCGGTTCTGATTTTTATTCTATGTATCACTTTGTAGAAAAAATCCGTGGAAACAAAGAGGCGGACATCATTGATGTATATGAAGCAATGGATATGTTCCTGCCCGGCATGTTTGCCTACCGTAGCGTGTTGCAGGGCGGCGTACCGCTTGAGGTGCCGAATCTGCGGGACAAGACGGTGAGAGACCAATATAGAGAGGATACTATGTGCACAGACCCCAAGGTAGCGGGAGATATGCTGATTCCGGTATTCTCTAAAGGAAATCCCGATATTCCTGACGTGGTATATGAAAATATGAAACGTCTGTGGGATAAAAAAGCGGCAGAGCAGGAAGCGCAAATTGCACAGAAAACAGCCAAGAGAGAATATGGTGACATGTGGAAAGACTGGGTGAAGAAAGACGAGAAATAAGGGAGGAAGCGGAATGCTGTATATACTGGACACAGGGAATTTAAAAGATATCCGCCATTGCAAGGCGTTTTATCCGTTGGCGGGCGTGACCACCAATCCTTCCATCATTGCGCGGGAAAAAACGGATTTTTGGAATTTGGTGAAAGACATTCGCAGCGTCATTGGAGCAGAAAAAATGCTGCATGTACAGACTGTGCAAACGACGGCGGAAAAAATGGTGGAGGAAGCGCAGATTATTAAAGAGCGCATTGGCGGGAACCTATATATCAAAATTCCCATTGGCGAAGAAGGATTGAAAGCCACAATGGAATTGCAAAAGCTGGGAATCGGCGTGACCATGACGGCTATTTTCACGCCGGCACAGGCACTGATTGCGGCAAAAGCCGGAGCGGATTTTGTGGCGCCCTATGTGAACCGTCTGGACAACATTATCGGTGACGGAAGCCGAGTGGTAGCAGAAATTGTTCAGGTACTGGAAGCGCATCGGCTGGACTGCAAGGTGCTGGCGGCAAGCTTTAAAAATGCACAGCAGGTACATAAATGTGCCATGGCAGGCTGTCAAAGCGTGACAGTTTCGGCGGATATTTTAAAAGCAATTATCACGCACCCTATGACAGACGTGGCTGTGGCAGGATTCCAAAAGGATTGGCAGGCAGCATATGGTGAGCAGACCATTCTGGAACTATAGGGAGGGAGAACCCATGAAGGAAGAATCCCTGCGTATGGCACGGCAGGTCTATGAAATCGAGCAGCAGTGTATTGCAAAAATGGCGGACTATTTTGACGAAGAATCCTTTTGCAAGGCAGTGTCGCTTTTAAAAGAAGCGGAGCGGATTGGTACGAGCGGCTGCGGGCACTCGGGCATTATGTGCCGCCATTTTGTGCATTTGCTTTGCTGCGTGGAGCAGCCCGCCCGTTTTATATCGCCGGCAGAAGCGGTGCATGGCGCGACCGGATTTTTGCAGAAAGGCGACGTGATGGTCTTTGCCTCAAGAGGCGGCAAAACAAAAGAACTGCTGCCAATCGTGGATATCTGTAAAGCAAAAGGGGTGCATATCATCACAATTACCGAAAATATAGAATCGCCGCTGGCAATGCAGGCAGATGTTGTTTTGAAACAATATGTGAATCGGGAGACAGACCGGTATAATGCGCAGGGGACGACTTCGTCTACGGCATTATGCGTGATTTTTCACACACTGCAAACTGCGTTGATGGAAGAAATAGGGTTTTCTAATGAACAGTTTGCACGCATTCACCCGGGCGGCGCTGTGGGCGAGAGACTGAACCGAAAAGGGGGAGAGACTGGACAATGAGTATCATAGATGAAATCATGGGCAGTAGAACGGAACAGCCGCTGGAACGGCTGGTGAATGACGGTGGATTCTGCGGCATTTTCAGAACAATAGGCTGTGTGGGAGACAGCCTTTCTTCGGGAGAATTTGAGGCAACAAGACTGGACGGTACAACCGCTTATATTGACATGTATGACTACTCCTGGGGGCAATATCTTGCGCGTATGGCGGGCTGTCAGGTGAGAAATTTTTCGCGCGGCGGCATGACGGCGAAAGAATATTGTGATACATTTGCGGCAGAAAACGGATTCTGGGATACGGACAAGGCATGTCAGGCATATATCATTGCTTTGGGCGTCAATGATATCGCGCATCTAGAGGATTTGTACGGCGGAGAGGTTGGCAGTGCGCAGGACGTTTGCGCGGAAGATTACAGTAAAAACAAACCGAATTTTGCAGGTTACTATGCACAGATTTTGCAGCGGTTGAAGCTGATACAGCCCAGAGCAAAATTTTTTCTGATGTCAATGCCGAGAGACGGACGCACTGGACAAAAGAAGGTTTATGCGGAAGCGGTGACACGGCTTTTATATGAGCTTGCGGAATTGTTTGAAAACATCTATGTATTGGATTTTGAAAAATATGCGCCGGAGTATGACGAAGCGTTCAAACAAAATTTTTATTTGTCGAACCACATGAACCCCTGCGGCTATATTGTGACGGCAAAGCTGGTTGCATCTTACATTGATTACATCATACGTCACAACATGAAAGACTTTAAACAAGCCGGATTTATCGGGACAGGATATGTATGCAGAGAAGCGGAGAGACAAAAATGACAACTGTTTTTGCAAACAGAGGAAGCGCAAGAGAATAAAGGAGGAAAAAAGAATGGAATTTAAAGTGTATCAAAAAGAATTGGAATTGCAGTCCAGAGGGTGGATTCCCACGTTTCATGACGTATCAAAAGAGGTGCTGGAAATTGTAAAAGCGTCCGGCGTCAAAAACGGTACATGCTGCATTGCGTCCCATCATACCACTTGCAGCGTAATGATTCAGGAGTGCTCGCACGACATTGATTCTTTTGATTTGGAATATTTGCAGCATGACCTGTTGGACATCATGCGGAAAATGATTCCTGATTTTGCGGAGGAACATCAATACCGCCACCCGGGGCCGATTCATGCGCAGTTCGGACGTTATGTGAACGAGCCAGGCGACTATACCAGCATGAACACGGACGGGCATTTGCGCAGCGTGTTTTTCGGACGCAGCGAGACCATGACCATTAAAGACGGAGAACTGGACGGCGGCGAATTTGCCCATATTTATTTTATCGACTGGGATCATGTGCGCGCACGTCACAGACAGTTGAATGTCACGGTGATGGGAACCACAGAAGACGTGGGCGACCGCAAATGGAACGGCGGCGAAACGATTGATACGCTGCGGAAATATACAGAAGAAGAAAAAGCGTTTGATGTGCACTACACATTGCAGCAGGAAAGATAAGGGTGTGCGATGAAAAAAACAATCAGAACTCCATATTTTGAAATCGGAACCAAAAACTACATATATGGCGACACTGTGCTGGAATATGCAAAAGCAGCGGACGCGGCGGCGGAAAAATATGATATTGACGTACTGTTTATCACGCCGGCGGTGGAAATCCGACGGGTGGTGGAAAACACCAAACATTTGATTGTGCTGGCGCCTTATATGGATACATTGCGCCCGGGGCGGGGCATGGCGGATATTTTGCCGGAGGCGCTCAAAGCTGCCGGCGCGCAGGGCGTGGTGGTGAACCACTGCGAAAAGCCCATGTCTGTTCCGGCGATTCGTGAGACCATAGAACGTGCGCGGGAACTGGATATGCTGGTGTTTGCCTGTGCGGATACCATTGCGGAGGCAAAAGCAATTGCACAGTTACACCCTGACATCATCAATCCGGAGCCGTCAGAACTGATTGGCGGTACCGGAGGCGGCGTCAGCGATATGGGATTCGTGAAAGAATCCATTCGCGCGATTAAAGAGATTTATCCGGATATTTTGGTGGAACAGGCGGCGGGAATTACCAGCGGAAAACAGGTATATGATTTTATCATGGCAGGCTCGGAGGCTGCGGGCGCGGCGTCCGGCATTGTGAATGCCAAAGACCCCATTGCTATGATTGACGAAATGATTGCCGCTACCCGCCGCGCGGCGGACGATTTGAAAAAGAAAGGATAGAGATGCAAAATGGTATATAAAGAATCTTTTCAGGTGCAGTCCAATGATAAAATGTGCACCTTTCATAATGTGACCAAACAGGCGAAAGAAATTCTGGAACGCTCCGGTATTAAGAACGGTATTTTGGTGGTATATTCCCATCACACGACCTGCTGCGTGATTACGCAGGAGTGCGCATTTGATATATCCATGACAGGTCTGGAAACGTTGCAGCAGGATTTGGTGGAGGTTTTTGAAAACACCATACCCACTTGCCGAAAAGAAGGCATGTATCTGCACCCGGGTCCCAAAGCGCTGAAATTTGCGGAGGAACACGGAGAGGACGCGCGCGGCTGTCACAATACGGACGCCCATTTGCGTTCTTCTATTGTCGGACGCAGTGAGACCATTGTCGTTGACAACGGAGAATTGGATTTGGGGGAATTTGGGTTCATTTATTTTATTGATTTTGACCACACCAGAGCCAGAACACGTACGGTACAGGTGATGATTCTGGGAGAATAGAGAGGAGCGGTGGAACATGAAAATCGGATTGCTGCCTCTTTATGTCAAGCTATATGACAAGGTACTACCACAAATGCGGGAGCGGCTGGAAGGGTTTTATGGAGAAATTGCAGAGCAGTTTGAAAGCCAGAAGATTCAGGTCGTGCGTGCGCCGTTCTGCCGGTTGAAAGCGGAATTCGGGCAGGCGGTACAAGAATTTGAAACCCAAAATGTAGATGCGGTGGTAACGCTGCATATGGCATATTCGCCGTCGCTGGAGTCCATTGACGCGTTAGCGGAAACGGCGCTTCCCATTGTGGTATTGGATACAACGCAGACACTGGAATTTACAGGAGAACAGAATCCTGATGAAATCAGTTATTGCCATGGGATTCATGGCGTGATGGACATGTGCAGTATGCTGACGCGCAGGGGTAAATGCTATGCCATTGCTGCCGGACACTATTTGGAATCAGACTGTATCGCGCGCGTGTGCGGCTATGTGCGTGCGGCGAAGGCGGCGCGGGCATTACAGGGAATGCGGGTAGGTATGGTAGGCGGCGCATTTGAAGGCATGGGAGATTTTGCGGTTTCTTTTGAAGAATTGGCGCAGCGGTTTGGGATTCAGGTGCTGCCGCAGAGCAGAGAAATTTTGCAGCAGTGCCGAAGCAGCGTAACAGAAGCGCAGATGGAAGCGGAATTAGCGCGGGATAGGGAACAATTTGATTTTGACGGCAATGTCGATTGGGAGGAATACCGGCAGTCCGTGCTGGCGTGTTTGACCATGCGGCGTTGTTTGGAACAGGAAAAACTGAACGCATTTTCCGTCAATTTTACGCAAGTGGGCGAAGCGTCCGGCTTGGATACCATGCCGTTTATAGAATGCTGCAAGGCAATGGAGCGTGGTATCGGTTATGCCGGAGAAGGCGATGCGTTGACAGCGGCGTTGACAGGCGCGCTTATGCAGGGTTGGCAGGACACCAATTTTGTGGAAATTTTTTGTCCGGACTGGCAAAACAATTTGCTGTTTTTAAGCCATATGGGGGAAGTCAATTATCGTGTGGCGGCAACGAAACCGCAGGTGTGCCGGGCGGGCGTGAACTATACGCCGGGGCCGTATCCCTATATGGGTTATACGCGTATGAAAGCAGGACAGGGCGTATATGTCAATATCAGCCGCGGACAGCAGGACTATAAGCTGACACTTGCGGCGGCGGAAATGATAGAACCGCAGCGGGATAATTTCACCGCCAGTATGCGCGGCTGGATGAAACCGCAGATGCGTACGGCGCGGTTTTTGGAAGGGCTTAGCGAAAACGGCGCGACACATCACAGCGTTTTTGTCTATGGCGCAAAAACGGAAGAATTGATTTATTTCGGCAGATTGTTAGGACTGGAAACGGTGGAGTTGAACGGCTGAGAGAAGAATTTTAAAACGGCAGGAACAGAAGGTGCATATGTTGAAAGATATCATTGGGCTGGACATTGGGACGTCGTCCGTCAAAGGAATCAGAATCAGTGAAAACGGAGAGAAGCGAACCACAGGAAAAGAAGGGTTTACATATCGCCGCGGCGAAAACGGTCAGGTGGAGATTGACGCGGAACAATATCTTGCTACCTGTTGCCGATTATTACGGCGTTTAGCTGCCGCCGAAGGCGGAGAAATTGCGGCGGCCTGTGCGGCATCGGCAAGCGGAAACCTGTTGATTTTAGACCGACAGGGTAAGCCCGCCACGCCTGTTTATAACTGGCAGGATACGCGCGTGCAAGATGAAGCAAAACAAATATTGCAGAATATCTCTGCCGAAGAAATCTATGAAGCGGTCGGCTGGCCGTTTGATTATCAGACGTTTCCGCTTGCGCAGCTTTGCTATTTGAAATGCCACAGTCCCGAAACGCTGAAAAACTGCGGAAAAATCTGCATGAGTACAGAATATTTATATTGGCGACTGAGCGGCGCATGGGGACTGAGCAACTCGGCGGGAACGCCCTTTTATTTGCTGGATCAACGAACAGGGCGGTATCATCAAACGTTGTTGAAGGCTTTGGAACTACAAGAAAATGTGCTGCCGCCGCCCGGAAAAACAGGGGGAATTGCGGGCAGTGTGACAAAAGAGGGCGCGGCATTGTCCGGTCTGCCGGAAGGAACGCCGCTGATATTGGGCGCCTTTGACCACCCAAGCGCGGCGCGCGGCGCGGGCGTGTTACAGGAAGGACAAATGCTGCTGTCCTGCGGTACGTCATGGGTAGGGTTCTATCCTGTAGAGGACAGGGAAAAAGCGATTCGTTGTCAAATGTTGATGGACCCATTCCGTACGCCGGAGGGCTGTTGGGGCGCTATGGCTTCCGTCCCATCTGTGGCGGAGCGCATTGAATGTTATATCAAAAAATATGTGGCGGACGGCGATGATATGTTTGAACAGTTTGCGGCCTATGCCGCAGAAAGTGAGTTCGGTGCGGGAGGACTGGAGATTCACCTTTTGGAACAACCGAAGGAAGCGGAAATCAAACAGTTTCCCAAAAAAGACATTGCGCGCGCCATTATGGAAGGCACGGTTCGTTTGCTGAAAGAAAAAACAGACCTTCTGGAGCAGCAGGGAATCTGCGCCAAAGAAGCCGTTATGGTAGGCGGCCCATCGGAATGTCCCCTGTGGGCGGAGGTCATTTCCCAAATGACAGGACTGACGGTGCGTGCGGCGCAGGGCGCATACACAGGCGCCATGGGCGCGGCAATTGTCGCGGCGTCGGCAGTTGGATTATATGAAAATGAAATGGCGGCATATGAGGGGCTGCGGCAACAATGAGGAGGCATTGTGCATGTATGAATTAAAATTAACGGACTATGACCGGAAAGTGTATGAAACGGAACTGAAAGATTTTCTGCCGGAAACCTTCATTGATATTCATACGCATATCTGGAAAAACACATTTCAGCCATATGGCAGTGCCAATGGCGGGTCTACCTGGACGAAAATGGTGGCAGACGAACAGACGGCGGAAAATTTGGTGGAGGGACTGGCAGAACTGTTTCCGCAAAACAAAGTGATTCCGTTGGTGTTCGGCGGTGTTGACCATGATGTGAGACAATGCAATGATTATGTGCGGGAAAGTGCGGAGAAATATGGATTTCCGATGCTTCTGCGGACAGATTATTCTATGAGTGCGGCGGAGGTAGAGGCGCAAGTAAAGAAAAATGGGTGCTTGGGTCTGAAACCATATTTGACCAATTGTCCGCCCTATGTGCCGCTTGCGGAACTTCGGATTTTTGATTTTTTGCCGCAGGAACATCTGGAAGCGGCGGACAGAAACGGTTGGATTGTCATGCTGCATATTCCGCGGGCAATGAGACTGCGCGACCCGATGAATGTCGCGCAGTTGATGGAGATTGAACGAAGGTATCCGAACGTACGGCTGATTGTGGCGCATATCGGCAGAGCCTATTCCATAGAGGACATTGGAGACGCTTTTGAGGTGCTGGGGCGCACGGAAAATATGCTGTTTGATTTTACGGCAAACCTGTGTGACGATGCTATCAAAGAATGCATAAAAGCTGTTGGAACGCGGCGACTGATGTTTGGTTCCGATTTGCCCATTGCCTCTATGCGGATGTATCGGGTGACGGAAGGCGGCGTTTATTATAACATCGTGCCAAGAGGACTATACGGCGATGTCTCCAGCGACCCACACATGCGGGAGACGGATGAAACTGATGTAACACTGATGATTTATGAACAATTGCGGGCGCTGAAACGCTGTGCCACGGAATTGCATTTGACGGACGGAGACGTGGAAAACATCATGTATGAAAATGCCTGCCGGCTGTTAAAGCTACGATAAGAGGAAGAAACTGCCGCGCAGTTGACGTACTGCCGATTTTGTGCTACAATAAGGCATAAACGGGGGTGGCGGCATGGCATATGATGTCATAACAGGGTTGATGCAATTGACAGCAATAGCAGTGGTAATATTGGCGGCATTGCTTATTCTGGCGGCAATTGTCGGCGCTGTGATAGCAATGGTCAAAGCTAAAAAGAGCGGGAACCGCATGAGAGTGCGGTATGACGTCATTTCGATTGTCTGCGTCTTGGTGGCGGCGGCTTCATGGCTGTTGAATTTCGGGTGGATTTGATTCATTATGACGCTGACGGCGATACCGTTTATCCATGCTATCCTATTTTTCTTTGTGAACCATTTTGCAGCGGCGTATGTAAAGAAATCACGTGCGCTGAGTAGTTTCGCTGTGTTGTCCTATGTTTTTTATATGGCGGCATATCTTTGTCTGCCTGACGGTGGCGATATCGGACCGTTATATGTTTTCTTCGGTCAGTTTCACAGCGATTGGGTCATAGGTGTATGTAATACGATTGCGGCGATTGGATTTGCAGGGAGCGCTGTCTGTTTGGTATTGCAGCTTATCTTTGCTTTGAAAACAAGAAAACGAACCCTTCAAAACGAGAATGTACCTATGGCAGAAGAGAAACGAGGAGAAGGAACAGAATTTACGCAGAAAGAAAAGAAAAGGGCGTCCGGCTGACATGGCACGGGACGCCTTTTTTGATAAAATGCGACCTCCATGCTAAAAAATTGTATATTGACATATCCGGTGGTTGGTGTATAATGTCAATTAAAAAAGGGAGAGGTATAAGGGAGGTTTCACAATGGTTTATCAGAACATGGAAATACATAATATCGGAGAATTGATTCCCTGCGATAATGGGGAAGGCGTCCGCTGGCTGCGCGTGCCGCAAAATGTTTATGACAAAATGGAATCGGATAGCGGAAAAAGATTGTGCCGCGGCGCGACGGGCGTGGAACTGCGTTTTGTCATGAAAAGCGATACCGTGACGCTGCGTATGAAGGTGAACGAGGGAACAGGCGTATTTCACGTTTTTCGCGGGAGCATTCAGGGCGGCTGGGAAGATCATGAACTGAAACAATATGTGACGGAAGAAGTGCACGATTTTGTGATACAAAAATCGGGCAATTTGCCTGTTCTGCACCGTATCACAGAGGAATTTCGTCAACCGTTTGCGCCGGAAGTAGTGCGCGTGATTTTTGACAGGGGTACTTACACATTGCTGGACGTGATCGGCGATATTGCGCCGCCGGAAAAAACACAGTTGCCGGAAAAAACGCTTTTATCCTACGGTTCTTCTATCACGCATGGTTCCAATGCAATTGACGCTTCCCATACATGGGTATCGGTATTGGCACACCGTTTGCGCATGGACGCGCGCAATCTCGGCATGGCGGGAAGCTGCATGATGGAACCTGCAATTGCGGAATATATTGCGAAAGAAGGGGAACTGGGACATTGGGACGTGGCAACGCTGGAACTGGGGATTAACGTGCTAGACTGGGAGGAAGGCAAAATTATAGACAGAGTGTCGAACATGATTCGTCAGGTAGCGGGAAGAAATGCAGGTAAACCTGTTTTTGTCATATCGCCTTTTTATTGCATGGACGATTATGCGCAGCAGGGCAGGGCGGAAAAATGGCGCAGATTGATTGCAGAGGTGGTGCAAAAAGAAAACTTTGCAAATGTGACATATATAAGCGGACTGGAGTTGCTGGGAGATATGTCGCTGATATCGGCGGACGAAGTGCATCCCAATATTTTTGGCGTGGCGCAGATTGCAGACAGGCTGGAAGCAGCGATGAGAAAACGGCTGTAGCAGCGTTAAAAGGAGTGGTTGACAAGCTTAGCGGCGGTATACCTGCCGTTGGTATATAATGCACAAAATCCTAAATTGCATATTAGAAAGAGACGGTTTCTGTTTTGAAATTGTCTCTTTTTTTGTACGCTAATCGCATGGTATCACGGAATCGTAAAAAGTGTACATTGGTTATGAAAATCTCAACATTTACTTTTATAACGCATTTCCGTATACTAAAATTAAGGAAAATACTGTCGGCTCATGGTAATTGAATCGGATTGACAGTAAAGCAAAATTTTGCCTGAAAGGGGGAGAGAACAAAATGAAAAAACAAATGGTGCAGCTGGCGGCAGTCAGCATAGGTATTGTATTGACTGCCGGCTGTATACAGAGAGGAACAGAGGAACTGTTGCAATTTCATACACCAGATACCTATCCGATTGAAACGAACGTTACCCTGCGCTATTGGCTGGAACTCAGTCCGCAGGTTTCTGCCAACAACACCAGTTTTAACGCAACGGAATTAGTGGCATATCTGGAGGAAGCCACCGGCATTCATGTGAAATATGAACATCCGGCAGCCGGACAGGCGGACGCAGCGTTTCATCTGCTGCGAAGTTCAAACGACATGCCGGACATCATGGAACGTACATGGTCGGACATGCCCGGCGGAGCAGAAAAATTAATCAGCGACGGTGTACTTGCAGATTTGACGCCATACATAGAACATGTTTCGCCGAACTTGAAAAACCTGCTGAAGGAAAATCCGGACTGGGCGCTTCAAATGATGACGGATAAAGGAAAATATTTTGAATATCCGTTTATCAGACCGGACGAAAAACTGACGGCGTGCATGACCTATATCATTCGCAAGGATTTACTGGACAAGGCGGGACTGGCGGTGCCGGAAACGCTGGAGGAATGGGAAACAGCATTATATGCATTTCGGGATATGGGAATTGAAGCGCCGCTTTCGCTGCGGCTGGGATCTTATCAATTTGCGAAATTTTCGCCGTTTACAGGGGTGTTTGGCATTGGTTCCGCGTTCTATCAGGTGGGCGGAACCGTAAAATATGGACCATATGAGCCGGAATTTGCCGACTATATGAAACTTTTGCGCAGATGGTATGAAGATGGAATACTGGACAAAGAATTTGCGAATGAAGATTCTAAGCGTCGCGCCGCGCTGGTGGTGAATGGCAAAAACGGTGCTGTTGACGCGACTATTGGCGGCGAATTTGGAACGTATCTGAATATGATTCCGGAGGAGAGTACAATTCAATATGTCGCTGCAAAAATTCCGGTGCGGACTGCCGGCGATATCGCTATGATTGCGCAGAAAGATTGGCCGGTGCACGACTGCGCAGGTATTTCGGGCAGTTCCAAAAACAAAGAGATTGCCGCGCGTTTTTTAGATTTCGGATATTCCAAGCAGGGACATATGCTCTATAACTTTGGGAAAGAAGGCGTTTCCTATGAAATAAACGGCGGCGTACCTGTCTATACCGGCGCGGTGATTCAGCCGAATCAAAACGGCGGTTTAACGGCTGAACAGGGAATGGCAAAATATGTCCGCGCTTGCTACGGCGGTCCGTTTGTGCAAGACGTAAATTATATAGAGCAATATTATCAGCGGGAGGAACAGAAACAGGCAATGGAACTTTGCGATTCCGATACGCTTGATTACCGTTTGCCGGTCAGCTTAAATATACCGGAAGCAGAACAAAAACGATATGCAGACATCATGGCGCAAGTCAATACCTATCTGACAGAAACGCTTGAAAATTTTGTTTCGGGGAAAGTGGAAACGGGCTATCTTGACGCTTACTATGCACAGCTAAAGCGCCTTGGTATTGAAGAAGCCATTGACATTCAGCAGTCGGCATATGATAGCTATTTAAAGCGGAAACGCTATCTCAAATAAGGACGGCAAAACAACGGAATTCCGGCAGCAGAAAACTTGGAAAGGATTGCAATTTACATTGCTTTGAGATTGCTATATAATGAACATAAGACAAAAAACGAACAGAGCAATGTAATTGAAGGGGGCATGTTGGATGAGACATTGGGAAAAAGCTTTTATGCTGGTGATAGCCGGCTGTCTGACACTGCAAACAGGGTGCAGCAGGGAAGTGCAGGAAGAACCTGTCACGCTTACCTATTGGTCGGATATCCGCACACGGGTAAGCGCCTACCGCGCAGACATTCCACTCTATACAGAACTGGAAAAGCGGCTTGGCGTTCATCTGGATATTATTGATATTGACGCGGCGGAAACATCGCAGCAGTTTAGCATTATGCTCTCATCAGGCAGTTATCCGGACATTATTGAATATAACCTGTCAGGTTATCCCGGCGGCGCGCGGAAAGCCATCACAGATGAAGTGATTTTGCCGCTGAATGATTTGATGGCGGAACATGCCCCTAACCTGTCGGCACAGCTTGCCGCACATCCTGCGTGGGAACGTGAAGTGCGCACCGAAGACGGACTTTATTATACCTTTCCAATGATTCGCAACAATCCGAAACTGTGCACCTATATCGGACCAGCATTGCGGAAAGACTGGCTTGAAAAATTACAGTTAGAGGTACCGAAAAGTATCGCGGAGTGGGAAAATGTATTATTAAAATTCAAAGAAATACCGGGTGTGGAATATCCGTTTGCCTATGAAGAAAGTGTTATGAAAGCCAGTTCCGCATTCATGAGCGCTTATGGAGCAAAGGGGGTGCAGGAAGCGTTTTATTATGAAGACGGCAAGGTACATTTTTCACCGGCAGAAGCCAGCTGCCGGCAGTTTTGGACGCTTTGGAACCGCTGGTATAGTATGGGGCTGTTGGCGCCGGATTTTGCAACATCCAGCCATGAAGTGATTACGGAAAAAATCAGTACTGGCAAGGTTGGCGCAACCATTTGCAGAGCGGGCGGCGGTATTGGTACATATTTGCAAAAAGCAAAAGAGAAATCGTTTGATTTTGTGGCGGCGCCCTATCCGACGCTGGACGGACAGAGCCACGTGAAATTCAGCCATAATATGCCGGAATGTGCGCCGTTTGCTTCTGTTTCAACGCATTGCCGAAATCCTGAAAAAGCGGTGGAAGTGCTTGATTACGGATATGGGGAAGATGGGATTTTACTCTATAATTTCGGCATTGAAAACGAAAGTTTTGTGTTTGAAAACGGAAAACCGATTTATACGGATATGGTACGCCAAAATCCAGAGGGGAAAAGCATGAGCGAAATTCTGAATCTGTATGTACGCAGTACCCATAGCGGACCGTTTATCCAAAACATCGGTTATATGGAACAATATATGTACCGTCCACAGCAGCAAGAGGCGCTTGAAGTTTGGACGTCAAACACAGACGGTACAAAATATAAAATGCCGCAGTATACGCTGACCTCAGAAGAACAAAGCAGATATAACGAAATCATGATACCGGTGTTTGAGTATATCAGAACACAGGAACTACAGTTTGTTTTGGGAAAAAGACCGCTGTCGGAATTTCAGGAATATGTTACGGAACTCTATTCCATGGGATTGGGCGATGCTGTAAAGATTGTGGAACAGGCGGTCCGGCGTGCAGAAGGGATGTGATGGGAACAAGATGAAACACAAAGCCTTTTTGAAAAAACAGAAAGCGTTTACCGTCTGGTTTGTATCCTACGCAGTCATTCTGGCACAGACGATGTTAGCGGCAGCAGGGATTTATTGGGCAGTGGTACATGCGGTAGAAGAAGCGGTCACACGCACAAACAACGGTATTATGTTACAGCTCAGAAACGGCATGGATGATTACCTCGGCACAATGCAGAAATTGTTGGTCGAGCTGGATTTGGAAACCGATATCAACCGGCTGTATAAGCGTCCGCTCACCAAAGAGGAACTTGCAATAGAAAGCATGTCCGCAATGACCAAACTGAATAACAGCAGATATGTTTACCGTTCTATTGGCAATTTCTATATTTATCTCAAAGATTATGATTATATCATATATACGAATTTTTGTGCGGATACGGAAACAGCATACCGGATTTTATACCCAAATGCGCGGTGGAGTTATGATGAATGGATGGAATATCTCAATCAAAAACACCAGCGTAATTACCGGTCTCTGATATTGAACAAGGAGCAAAACAGAGCAACCATGGCAATGGCACAGTCTCTGCCGATTGATAACATCAGTTCGCCCAAAGCAACCTTTGTTTTTCAGGCGGATACGCAAATGCTGCGCAGCTACATGGAAGGGCTGGAGCAAAGCGAAGGCAGCATGGTCTACTATCTCAACGGCAATCAGCAGCCGGTGTTTTCCAATACGGATATTCCGCTGCCCGAGCTGGAACCGTCTGAACTGGCGGAAAGGCGGACAACGGTTCGTTCGGGCGGAGAAAAATATATCATGAGTGTGGCGGATTCTGCTCTGGGAGATTTAAAATATGTGAGTCTGGTACCCAAGAAAGTGTATAACAAACCGCTCAGCACCCTGCGGTATATCACGATAGGCATTTTGATTCTGGCATTTGTATCGGGCACTTTGTTAATCTCGTATTTTGTCAAACGGAACTATAAACCGCTCAAAGAACTGATGGAACTAACAGAAGCGGAAGGAGACGAAAAACATACCAATGAATTTGATTTGCTTCATTCCTCTATCAGCCGCACGGTGAAAGAGAAGAAAAAGCTGGAAAACAGTTTGGAGAAGCAAAAACACTATATCAAAAACAATTTTCTGGAAAGACTTTTGCACGGACGCGTCAACAGCGATTTGCAGCCGGACAGTTTATTTGCCTATGACATTGATTTTCAATATGATCATTTTGTGGTCGTTGTGTTTTATCTGGAGGAATTTGAAGATTTGTTTGAAGGCTCGGAGATGGCAACGGAAGCGC
Source organism: Clostridia bacterium (assembly GCA_022801925.1). GTDB lineage: Bacteria > Bacillota > Clostridia > RUG12999 > RUG12999 > JAAWTG01. The sequence goes on from JAAWTG010000015.1 coordinate 45,756, forward strand.
AGATGGATTTGGCGTTTCTCATGATTCAAAATGTCATGGAGGAATTGTCGGAAGAAGCAGGTGATATGGAATTTGCACGAACAGACGATTTGTTGGTTGGTATTTTAAACTGCGAAGAAGCGGACGGGCAGATAGAGCAAATGACGGCGATTTTGGAAAAGGCATATGGCATACTGGAGGAAAATATCTATATTCGCTTCACGGCAGGCGTAAGCCGTGTGCACCGTGCGCTTGCCGGTCTCAGTCCGGCATATCAGGAGGCGTCCGAGGCGCTGGACAGAAAATTTGTGCAGGAGAAGGACGCTATTATTTGCTATGATGACTTGCACTATGACCGGAGCGGATTTGACTATTCCATTGAGGACGAGCAATTGCTCATGAATCAAATCAAACTGGGCGATTATATACAAGCCAAAATAGTGGCAGACCGTGTGCTGGACACCAATTTACAGGAACGCAGTTTAAAACCGGGCGCGGCGCGTTTACTGCTGCTGAGCATTGTGAATACGGTTATTCGCGCTTCGGACGGACAACTCGATGAGCTAGCTGCCATAGATTTGTTTAGCAGTACAAATGATATTCACCACTATAGGGAAAAGTTGAACGCTCTCCTGCTGGCAACCTGCAAACAGGTGGCGGAAGACAGGCAAAAACAGCGGGAACAGAGCGGTGCAAACCGTATCAGCAACACTGTGAAGGAATATATCAGCCGGAACTACAGCGACGCAAATTTGAATCTCAATGTGTTGGCGGGAGAAATGGGAATCACCAGCAGCTATCTTTCCGGCGCGTTCCGGCTGCAAACGGGCGAGACACTGCTGCACTATTTAAATAAAATACGGATTGATGAAGCCAAACAGCTTCTGACGGAAACAGAATGGAATTTGCAAAAAATAGCCAAACGGGTCGGCTATATCGATTCCCACGCGCTGATACGATCTTTTAAAAAACAAGTTGGTATCACGCCGGGAAAATATAGGGACATGAAACAAGTAATCAATCGGAATGGAGAGTGAGCTGGAAATGAAAATTTGGAGGAAATGCAGCGCGGCAATCATGGCGTTTTGTTTGATGCTCAGCGGTGTGCACGCATTGGCGCGCACGGAGGACTACTCAGAAACGGACAGCGGGACAAAAGCGGCCGATTATTTGATGATGATGCGGATTGCGGACGAACGCGCGGTATTCACAGGAGAAACGCCGCTCACAAAAGGGGAAGCGGCGGCATTGCTTGTGAAATCGCTGAGCGAAACGGATACAGCGCGGTTGATGGCGGTACCGGAGGAACTTGCAGGACGTCCCTACGCCGATATGGCGGCATATGCAGTCAGCCGCGGTATTCTGGCGGGAGACGGACTGGCGCAAAGCTGGGATGAAACCATCACAGCCATTCAGGCGGCAAAGATGATGGTGGCGGCGCTGGGATACGGCACCTTGGCGGAATACCATGGCGGGTATCCGGCGGGATATCTGTACTACGCCCAGCAATTTCGGCTCTCGCGCGACGTTACTATGTCGCAAAACGCGCCAATCACCCGCATAGAATTTGCGAAAATGCTCTGCCGTGCGTTTGACGCGGAACTGCTCAGCGCGGCGGGGGTCGGAAACGGTTTAACATACGAAAGCCGCGCAGGCGATACCATGGAAAAACAATATCTGGAGCGGAAAGGCTGGACAATTGGCGAAGGAATTGTCCAAGGGACGGAAGTCAGCAGAGCGGCAGGGATGCAGACACTGTTAAAAGATGAAGTGTTGATTGGCGGCGTGAAACTCTCTGGCGTAGACGAAGCGCTGAAAGAACGTCTGGGCTATCGCGTGCAATATGTATCGGTTGACCCGGAGGCGGGCAAACAGACATTGCTGGGCTGGCGGATTTTGGATAAAAATATTGTAGAATTTTTGTCGTGGGAAAACGAGGCATATTGCAGCGGACGCACTGTTACATACTATGATTTGGAAACAAAACGGTATGAAAAACTTACGCTGGATGAAAACGCGGCAGTTTGGTATAACCGAAAACCGCTTGTTTCTTATCAGGAAAGTGAATTGGATTTGAGCCACGCAGAGTTAATTGATAATGATAACGACGATTTGTATGAAGTGGTGAAACTGACGCATTCCGAAAGTTTTACGGTCAGCAAAGTGAATGTATCCAGTGAAGTGATTTTTTTGGAAAGTGGCAGTTTTCGCGGACAAAATGCACTATATATGACGGAGGAAAGCGGCAGGGTTTTATCAGTGCATGATGTAAAAGGCAACGAAATAGATTGGAAAACATTGAAGACAAAAGACGCCATTTCTGTTATTGCGTCAAAGGATATGGACTATTTGGAGATTGTTTTGCTGGAGGAACCTGTCAAAGGGCGCGTGAGCGAAATTGTGGAAGGAGAAAGTATTACCATTGATGGAATCCGCTACAATAGAAGCGAACAACTCAGCGATGTATCGGTAGGCGACGCAGGATATTTTTACCGTAACGAGTTTGGCGAGATTTTCTATTTTGAAAATGACCGCACGGAATATGTCTATCTGATAAAAAAAGGACGTTCTGGCTCTCAGCTTTCTACCCAAAAAGAGATTCAGGTATTCGACCGGCAAACAGGCGTAAAAGAATACCTGCTGACGGAATCGCTGGGCAAAGATTACGAGGCGATTCCGGAACGTGCCGTTGTGACATTGCAGCGCAACAGCGATGGGCTGGTGACAAAGATAACGCCTGCCGAAGCCTATGGAGAAGCCGGAGAACGCATGTATTGCGAATATGTATCAGGATTTAATGACGACAAGAACAAACGGCTTCAGCCCTTCCGGTTTGATGAAAGTACGGCGTTTTTCATGGTTCCGAACAACGGCAATAAAGACGAATTCGGCATTGACCTGGAACTGGAGGATAATGACCTCTACTGGACACAGGCATTTGACTATGACAGCGATTCCGGCATTGTGAAAGCGGCAGTTTTAATCGTGGACACTGAAAAGGACGCCGCCAGCACACTGAACTACCGTTCCAAAGTGGGAATTGTCAGCAAAATTTTCCAGGTCTCAGATGGAAATAATGGCACTTCCTATGTGTTGGAAGGCTATTCGGAGGGTGAAAAAATTCGGATTTGCGCGGCGCAAAACAGCGAGGTACATCAGGTGTTTCGTTCGCTGCGTGTCGGAGATGTGATACGATATAACAAGAATATGTTTGGGGAAATCGTAAAAGCGGAGTGTCTTGTCTCTCTTGCTGAGACGCGCGAGCCGTTCCATATCGGCAGAGACAGTGTGGACGAACGCTTTTTCGGTACGGTTATGACACTGCAAAAGAACGTTTTGACCAACTACTCCAAATATCTGTATCATGAAATGAATGTGAGCGAATTGGCTTCTTACAGCGGCATGACGCTGATGCGTATGTTTGCGCATACGGAAAATGCAAAAGATAAAAAGAGTGTGTTTGCGGACTATTATATATATGACCGGTCGCAGAAGGAGGTGCGGCAGGCGTCTGTTGACGATATTGTCAGCTATGAAAACTACAGTATTGAACCGTCTATGGTATACGTTCAGCGGAGCAAATCAGACGTACAGTTTGTTGTGATTGTGAAGGATTAGGAGGAGGACTTTTTCATGCATATAAAAAAATTAACAGCGCTTTTGCTGGTCGCACTGCTATGCGTTCCGCTTGCAGCCTGTCCGTCTGTACTAGCTTCAGAAAGCGTTTTGTATCCGCAAGACGGCATTTATACATATGGTAATACGACAAACTATCAGGTTGTCCTGCCGACTAAATCGACTTTTCAGATTGATTCCAGAGCGACTGCGCCGCGCAGCGTGTTTGTACGCTTTGACTTGTCCGGCGTGGAAGCGGAATCACTGACGGCGGTACAGTTCCGGTTGACGCCTTCCAGCATTGGCAGTGCGGACAATTTTACAGTGACACTGCTGCCGCAGGAGAAAGAACACTATGATATCACGCAGCTCAGCCATGGGTATGCGGTACAGGAAGGACTGTTTGAGACGGGAGAGTTAATCTATACATCTCCCACAGGTATGACGGCGGCAAACGGCTATCTGTCCGATAATATCGCGGAACAAATCAAACGGCATTTGCAGGAAAATACCGAAGATGCTGTGATAGCGCTGCGCATCGGTTCCACGGCAGGGGCGGGCTATGTGATTCATGGGACGGAAGCACCGGAGGGCGTGCGTCCCGCATTGGTTTTGGAAACCGCAGAAGCCTATGACCATTTTGCAGCGGCAAACCGTACGTTGTCCGCCCAAATTGGAACAGCCGTTTCGGAGGACTTGGATTTACCGGAACAACTGGACGACGTTAGACTTACTTGGCGGAGCAAAACACCGGAGATTCTTTCAGAGGATGGCAAAATTTTAGCGCGACCGGCTTTTGGGGAAACAGATTCGGAAGCACAGTTGGAGGTAGAAATGCAAGAAGACGGATATACGCAGACCTATACCTATGCGCTGCGTGTTTTGAAGGCAGGGAGCGCTGCGGTAAAAAAACAGGAAAGTGCAGATGGAACGCTGCGGCTGGTGTTGTCGCCGGACAATTCCGCTGCGGAAACAGCCGGATATCTGCTGGAACTTCCCAATTGCTATTTTACGGTCGGTATGCAATATCGTTTGCATATGCCTGACGGACAAACCATACCATTTCAACCGTCTCGGAAAAGAGAAACCACGAAACTAAATGTGACCGGCATGATTGACGGCGAAATAGAATGCTATATTACAGGGAATCTCAAAACTTCTGATGAAACCATTGTGCTTGCGGGTATCGGCGCACAACAGCTTGCGCTGGTACAGGCGCTTGACGAACTGGATTTAGGCGACACCGGTGCGGTGACGGACAATCTTTCGCTTCCGCGAACGGTTCGCGGAAAACCGGTTCAGTGGAGTTCGTCCGACCCGTCGGTGCTGTCCGACAGCGGCAGGGTGGAACGCCCCTTTGCAAATGAATCGAATGTAACTGTAGAACTCGCTGCTGTAATAGAGGAGGGCGGTATGCAGGCAGAGCGCATTTTCTTTGTCAATGTATTAAAACGTGAAGGCGGCGGCGCGGACGCGTTTGCTGAACTGCACGACCCCAATCATATGTCAGATGAAACATTTTTTGGTGTTTGGAATGCAGAAAAAGAAACTTGGACAACAAAACCGGTTTTGTGCTATGAACGCTATGATGATTTGTCGGCGGTATGCGCCTATGCGAGAGAAGGGCAGTATGAGCAGGCGAAAAGCGCATTGCTGGATTATTACCGCACGCGGAAAACCAAAACGGATTATGTTGTGAAAGCAAATTATGATTACAATCTTTCCGCAGAAGCAATGAACGAAAAAATCTTTTCGTTTCTGCAAATGGACGAAGCCATGGGAATGGTGACAGTCGGGCCGGAATGGAATTATTATGTAGCGGATTTGGAGCCCAAAGCGCGCGATACCTATTTTTTGCTGGACGCGGACATGGATGGTTCCACTGTTGAAATTATGAGCAAAGAACATCCGGATATGCACCCGCCGGTATTGGAGATTGAAATGGACGGCGTGAAACGGACGTATCCTGTGGTGGCAGATACCTATATCAGCGCCGGCGACCACAAAAACCGAAACTACGGAGAAGAACCGATTCTCTATGCGCGTGAAGCTGCCGGAAATGCGGATATTCCTTTTGGAACCAACACGGCGCGCCCGTATTTCCGCTTTAATGTGGGTGTACTCGCAGGCAACATCACGTCGGTACAACTGAAGTTTTATGCCCGCAGCACCGCGGGAAATAAAAAGCTGTTTGTATTTGACACGTCCAATGAAAATGCATTTGATGAAAAAGAACTGGTTTGGAGCAAACACTATCCGCAGGCATTCAACTTCAAAGAGACAGGATATCTTTGGCACACGCAAAATTATTGTGAGGGAACGTGGGGCGTGGAATATGAATGGCTCCACTATTGCAGCAGAATGTATCAGGTGAGCTGGCTGATTCCGCGCTATCTTGCAACAGGCAACGAACTATATGCTTACCGGGCGATTGAACTTGTCCTGTCGCTTTATGAGCAGCAGCAATCCGGTATTTATCCGCGCGTGTTGGAGGGCGGCTGGCGCACAGAATATCTGACGGATTTGATTTTCGGTGCGCTGAAAAGCAGTTCCATGACGCCGGAGGTATTCACAGCGCTTTTGAAATATGCCTACCAGCATACGATGGATTTGCGAAATGATACCGGAACATGGGCGTCTAACTGGATGAGTGCGATTCGAGTGGGATATACGCGCATATTTGCGTATTTGCCGGAAATGATGCAGGAAGAATGGTGGGAAAGCGCAAAACAGGCGTTACAGGATTTGTATTCCAGCAAAATGCTCAACGACGACGGCAGCTATATGGAATCGACCTCTTCCTATATCAGCGGAACCATTGATGAATTTCAGCTGGCGCTGGAGTTAATCAGTGCTATTGATGGACCGGAGGATCCCTATTATCAGTATATCTTGGAGCGATATCAGCTATTGACAAAATATTATTTTGACATGGCAATGAACTATGGAAGTACAACGCCGTATGGCGACGGCGGCAGAGCGGATATTATTACGTTTAGCAAGGATGCAAATCTGTTTTTACCCAATCCGCAGTTTGAATTTTTTGCAACCGCGGGAGAACGCGGGACGGAGCCGGATTATACGTCGATTTTATATCCTGAGAAGGCGATTGCGTTTCTGCGCAGTGACTGGCACAGGGAAGGGTTCAGTGCGACAATTAACGCTGATTTCGGCGGCAACCACTGTCACTATGACGATTTAGCGCTGGACGTATATGCCTATGGTACGCCGCTCTTGATTGATGCAGGAAATTCGTCCTACAGCGCAGGCTCTCTCATGAGCGCGACGCGGAAAAAGACGATTTCACACAATACCATTGAAATTGACGGAAGAGATCAGGCATATGCAAAAGAAAATATACCGCAGAAACTGGAGCTGAAAACGAACCGACTGTTTGATTTTGTGGACGCAGGGTCAGACCAGATATACGATGGATTTTCCGTCAACAGAAAGGTGTTGTTTTTACATAATTCCTATTGGATTGTATCAGACCAGATTGACGCGCCGGAGGGGGCGCATACTTACCGACAAGCGTGGCATCCGGACGCTTATAACGGACTTAGTGTGGATAAAGAAACGCTGGCGGCACGGACAAATTTCGGGCATAAGGCAAACATTCAAATTGTGCCGGCAGACCCCGAAACACTGTCCTATGGCATTTATCAAAACTATATGTATGCAGGGGTTGAGGTGAACGCAGATTACTTGCAGTATTACCGCACCGATGTGACAGGACCGCAGACGTTTGATACCGTGCTCTATCCCAACAAAACAGGAGAAACAACAGAGGTTGCAGTAGAACGGGTGGCGCTGAATGTGCCGACCAACACCGCCTCAGCACTGGAAATTACAATGGGTTCTGATACCGGATACTATTATGTTTCGCATGAGCAGCAGCCGCGGGAACGTACTTTTGGCACATATGAAACGGACGGACAGCTTGCCTATACGGAAAAAGATTATCGCGGCAGAAGGACGGTTGCCGCGCTTTCCGGAGGGAAATTGTTGCGGGAGAACGGAAACGCGGTCATTGAAAGCGCAGAACCTCTTTCTGATTTTGGCGCGCAGTGGAACGGCACAACGCTTGCATTGTTTTCTTCTGCAAAACTGCCGGATACAGGCGTGCGCATTGCTGCACCCAGCAGTGTATCAAAGGTAACACTCAACGGAAAAACAATTCCGTTCACAGTAGAAAATAATATGGTGCAGACAGGAAAAGTGCCGGAGCCGGAGAAACCAGGCGGAACAACGCCGCCTTCCGGCGGCGGTGGCGGCACCGGAGGAGCAGCGGGGAGACCGGGAGACCAAGTTCCGGTAATCCCGAGCCCAACGCCGGACACGGTGCAGCCGTCAGTGCCGGAATTTTCGGATATAGAAGGACACTGGGCAAAGGAACAGATTGAACGTATGGCGGCGTGCGGCGCTGTCAATGGTGTGGAACCGGGTGTGTTCCAGCCGGACAGCGGCGTAACGCGTGCACAGTTTGCGGTCATGTTGGTGAAAGCGTTGAAATTGCCCGCCGGAACAGGCAACGGCGGATTCGCAGATGTGTCTGACGGCGATTGGTTTGCGCCTTATGTCGCCGCTGCGAAAAATGCGCAGATGATAGATGGCTATGGGGACGGAAGTTTTCAGCCGGACAGGGAAATTTCACGGCAGGAAATGGCGAAGCTGCTGCGCAGCGTCTGTGCGGCACAGGGGCTTTATGAAGATTTGAAAGATATCCGCAGTTTTTCAGATTGGCAGCAAATTGAACCATGGGCAGCGGAAGCGGTGCAGGCGACCACCGGATTTGGACTCATGCAAGGAATGGATGACGGCACGTTTGCGCCGCTGTCCGGTACAACGCGTGCACAGGCGGCTGTTGTACTGTGTAGGTTATTGGATTTACTTGAGCGGGAGGTGTAAACAATGAAAAAACGATGGATTGCGCTGGCGGCTGCCGCCGCTATGCTGCTGGGCGGGATACTGCCGGTACAAGCGGTGGGCGGAACAACAGAGACGCTTGCGCCGACAAACGCGCTCTATATTCGGACTGGGTCGTATGTTGATACAGAATATAGCGGAAAAACGTTAGTGAACGATTTGAGAAAAGGATATACCAATGATTCCAACGGTTGGGGGCGCATACCCTATCTGCGTTTTGATTTGACAGATGTTATGGATAAGCTGGAAGAACTGGAGAAAATAACGCTTCGCTTATCGACTACAAAGGATATGGAGACCAAAAATGGAACGAATCTTGGGGAACGGAATTTTAAAATTTATCTGATGCCGCAGGCGGCGGAACAGTGGTGGTCGGATTCCGCCAAAAAGACGTGGACAACGGCGGAGACAGCCGGTTTGTCATGCAATACAGATACATTGCTGACGGATACCACTGTGACGCTTGCAGCAAACACCGCCATTGAATCAGGCGATATTCTGGCGGGCATCAAAACATATCTGGCGGCAAATCCGTCTGAAACGGCGGTGACGATGATGTATGAACTGTCGGGCACATACAACCTTAGCATTTGTAATGGATTGGACGCGGCAGATGATTTAAAGCCGGCGCTAACGTTTACTTATCGCATATCTGATGCGGAAATTGCACAGCTGGATGCGAAGGCGCTCACATTTGAGAAGCTTTCGGCGGAGACAGCAAGCAGTATAACAAAAAAATTAACACTGCCGCAAACGGGTGAAAACGGTTCAACAATTAGCTGGACGGAAGAAAGCGGCAGAATTGACACGGAAACAGGGGCGGTGACGCGTCCTGCCTATGGAGAGGGAAACGCGGCAGTGACGCTGAAAGCGCGGGTATCCTATGGGAGCGCAACAAAGGAAGTCTCTTTTGCACTCACTATTTTGGCAGACGATGGCATACCGCGTGTGACAAAAACGCTTGCGGCGACGAATGCGCTATATGTTCGTGCAGGTGCGCATGTTGATAAAGAATACATTGGGAGTTCACTGATTAATGACCTGAGAAAAGGATATACCAACGATTCGACCGGTTGGGGACGCATACCCTATTTGCGTTTTGATTTAACAGACTACATGGATAAGCTGGAGAAACTAGAGGAGATAACGCTTCGTGTGACAACCACAAAAGATTCAGATGCCGGCGGCGGTATCAATACAGGAAAGACAAACTACCGCATTTATTTGATGCCGCAGACAGCGGAAACATGGCTGACGGACGCTAATGTGAAAAAGACGTGGACGACCGCGGCGGAGCAGGGACTGACGAATCAGCCGAGCAATTTGCTGGCAGAAACACCTGTCACGCTTGCAAACAACACAACCTATGAATCCGGTAATTTGTTGGCGGGTATCAAAGCATATCTTGCGGCGAATCCGATGGAAACAGCGGTAACTTTGGTATATGAACTGTCGGGCGCCAGCAATCTCAGTATTTGTAACGGACTGGATGCTGCTGATACAGTAAAACCTACTATTTCGATTACCTATCGCGATGAAAATGCTGGAAATGTATTAAAAGACGCGGCAGCGCTTACATTTGAGAAAATCTCAACGGAGACGGCAGACCACATAACAAAAAATTTGACGCTGCCCCAAACGGGCGAATTTGGTTCGACAATTAGCTGGACGGAAGAAAGCGGCAGAATTGACACGGAAACAGGGGCGGTGACGCGTCCTGCCTATGGAGAGGGAAACGCGGCGGTGACGCTGAAAGCAGTGGTATCTTATGGCGGCGCAACGCAGGAGGTTACCTTTGCACTCACTATTTTAGAGGAAGAGCCTGACACGTCTGATATACCACGTGTGACAGAGACGCTTCCGGCAGCAGAAGGAGTTTATATCCGCGGCGGTGCCTATCTGGACAAAGAATATATCGGTTCGGATTTGATAAATGACATCAGACCGGGATACGCTGAGTCAAACGGGCAGACGCGTGTGCCCTATCTGCGTTTTGATTTAGCGGATTATATGGATAAACTGGATGACATAGAACGAATTACCCTGTGCCTGACAACAAAAGGGGTAGAGTATCATACAGGTGCAAGAACCTTTGGCGTTTATTTAATGCCGCAGGAGGCGGAAGAATGGTGGACGGCGACGGACGAACAGGGGAACCCCATCGTAAAAACCTGGACAACGGCAAAAGACTATGGAATGCCGGGCAATAAAGACCAGTGTTTGGCGGCAGGAACGGTAACACTCGCGGCAGAACTTACCATCGAATCGGGTAACTTGCTGGAGGGAATCAAAGAACATTTGAAAAACCATCCGCAGGATACGGTGGTGACACTGATGTATGAGTTGGCAGGCGGGGAGAATCTGAGTATTTGTTATGGAATCAATGGGAATGACACACAACGTCCGGCACTGAATATTACCTATTTTGATATGGACGCTTATTATGCACAATGTGACGCCGAAGCGCTCACATTTGATAAGTTGTCACCGGAGCGGCAGGACAGCGTTTCAAAAGCATTGCATTTGCCGACAACAGGCGAAAATGGGTCAACAATTCGGTGGAGTGCAGAGGGTGGAACAATTCATGCAGAAACGGGCGCAGTGACACGACCTGCCTATGGAGAACCGGACAATACTGTGACGCTGAAAGCAACCGTATCCCATGGGGAAGCGGAAAAGACCGTTGCATTTACCGTCACGGTGTTGGCAGACCGTACAGACCCGATTTTTGCAGGAAAGAATATTCCGGCTTGTGACAGTACTTATGTGCGCAGCGATGCTGCAGGTGAGACCGCTTCAGCGGAGCATTTGATTGTGGGAGACGCAAATAGTGTACGGAAAACGGCTTTTGTTAAAGTGGATTTTACTGATTCCCTTGCATTGGTACAAAATGCAGGTGCGCTGTATTTGCGCATGATGCCAGACGGCGGCATGCATACCGGACCGGTTCGCATTTATGGAATTGACACAGACTGGACGGGAGCGACGCTAAACTATGAATTGGCGGAGCAAAAGGGGCTTTTAAATGGAACGCTGTTAAGCGAGTATGACGGCGCGCTTGCGGCAAATACCTATGTGGATTCAGAGAATTTGATAAACTATATTCGCGGGCAACTGGAAGCGGGAAGCAGGACAGCGGCATTCCGTATTGAAACGGAAGGTGGACAATATACGCTGCATGGAACGGCGGCAAGCAGTGATTTAAAACCGATGCTGATTGTTGTAAATGAGCAGGACGCAGTGAAAGCGGCGCTGGAAGCGTTGACACTAGAGACCATCACAACAGAGAAGCCAGCCTATATACGCGGAGATTTGACGCTTCCGCAGGAAGGGCGTTATGAGACAAATATTGTTTGGAATGCTGCGCCGGCAGGTATTGTTGCGCCGGACGGAACGCTGACAAGACCGGCAGAGAATACGCCTGTGACACTGACAGCGACAGTGAGCAGCGGAAGCGTGTCTCAAACAAAGACATTTCAGGTGACTGTGTGCGGGCAGGAAACGCCGGAACAATATATTGAATGGTTGTTTGACCAAGTCACGTTCCCGCTGTCTGTGCTAACAGGCGATATTGCACTTCCGACAGTTAGCGGAACGGAGATTACATGGCGTTCTGCCGATACCTATGAGATGATGCCGGACGGCGATATGCTGCGCATCAAACGTCCCAAAAGCAAAGACCTTGTAACGACATTAACAGGAGAAATTTCCTATCAGGGAACAGTCGGTACCAGAGATTATTCTTTTGTGATTTTGCGCGACCCGAAAAATGATGTGCTTTACGGCAGCCGTGTTACCAGCGCAGATAAAGGCGCGGCAAAAGCGCTGGACGACAATCCGGCAACCGTTTGGGAATTTGCGGGCGGGCAAACGTTGACGCTTGATTTGAGTACACCCAAAGCGCTTGCGGCATTTACGGTCATTCCGGCGGGAAGCGGATTTTCCGGCTTGAAAGCGGAGGTTTCGACAGACGGACATAGCTGGAAGCAAATATATGCAGGCGGAACCTTTCGGGAGAATCAAGTGGGCGGCGTTGCATTGGAAACGCCTGCTTATGGCAGGTATTTACGGTTTACCTTCCCGGCGGGTGGTTACGGAATCCGTATGCTTTGCGGCTATGCGGAAGGCGGCGCATCGGCTGTAGAAACGCTAGATACAATCGTTTTGCCAAGCGCAGTTACAAATAATTTCACATTGCCACAGCGCGTCGGCGGCGAAGAAATTCGCTGGTCGTCCGGTAACACGGCAGCGATACGTATCGAAGGAGAAAAGGCAATTGTCACCCGCGCGGCGCAGGATATCACAGTCACCTTGACAGGGCGGACTTCGGCAGAAACACGCCTGTTTCAGGTGGTTGTGAAAAGGGCTGCGGGTGCAGGAAACGCCGGCGGCGGTGGCGGAGGCGGCGCTGGAAATGGGATCGGAAGCGTGACAAACCAAGTTGTCCTTCCGCCGGTATCGAATCCCGATATAACACAGAACGGTTCATCTGCCGGAGCCGAAAAAAATACAGGATATTTTAGTGATTTAGAAACTGTGCCATGGGCGGCAGGATATATTGTTGCGCTGGCGGAACGCGGCGTTGTAAGCGGCAAAGCGGCAGGCATTTATGCGCCGGACGACCGGCTGAAACGGGAGGAATTTGCAAAACTTTTGACAGAGGCGTTTGGGCTGGAAAAAGTGCCGGCTGCTTCCTATGCAGATGTGGAAACCGGATTTTGGTATGATGATTATGTCGGCGCAGTTTGCAGCGTAGGTATTTCAAACGGTATCGGAAATGGACTGTTTGGTACCGGACTGGAGATTACGCGTCAGGACGCCATGTGCCAGCTTGCGCGGGTGCTGAAATTAAACGGCATTCAGGCGAGTGCGGCACAGCCTTTTGCAGACGACGGCGCTATTGCGGATTATGCGCGCGACAGCATTTATTTGCTGAAAGGTCTTGGTATTGTCGGCGGGGATGAAACAAACTGCGTCAATCCCGAAGAGAGCATTTCGCGGGCTGAGATTGCCAAAATAGTCTATCTGGCGATGCAACAAATAGGACGCTGAAAAATAGGGGATACGAATCAGACAAAAACCATGGGGTAATGATACCCCATGGTTTTTGTTTCTATAGCAGGTATTGACATTATTTGGGGATTGTGTTAAAATCCTAATAAGAACAAATGTGCTTAGATGTAATACAGACAAAGATGAGTGGTTTGTCTGTTTTTTTATCTGCTATTGCAAATATCGGGCAATCATAGGAGATGTGAAATGTGAATAAATATCGATTTTTGTGGGTGTATTATAAATTTTACGATTATATTTATGGCGTGTGTTTGGAGATTCGACAGGGCAATGAAAAAATGGCGAAAGAAATGACAATTTACTACATACGGCGGATTTATACAGAGATGGGTAGCGCTACGAAAGAAGAAATCGTCCAATTTGTAAACAGGCTGATGATTGAGCTTGCAACGAATGATTGGCGGCGTCAGGAACAGGAAAAAGCGCGGAAAAGAAACAAATCTGTGATATGAAGAAGGAATCATAATGCGGCACAACCATTTGGAAAATTATCTGGAGCAAATCGATGTAGAACTGATTATCGCAAGTTATTTTGAAAGTGAACCGTGGTGGGAAGAATATGGATTCATACCGGATTTCTATAAGTTTTATTATTTGACAGACGGCGATTGTTATCTGGAAGTAGAAGGGCGAACCTATCATGCGGTGGCGGGAGATTTGTGTCTGCTTCCAGCGGGGGTGGAGCAGTCTTATTATTTATCGGACAGCCAGCAAATGAAAAAATATTGGTGCCATTTTAGTGCAGCGATAGGAGAGCGGCAGATGTCGGAGGTGATTACCACGCCGGTGATTGTTTCTGTTTCTGATAGAGAACGGGTGGAAAAGCTGTTTCAGCAATTGATTTTTCACTATGAATCGGGAGAACCACTTGGCGTATTGAAGCAACAATCGCTGCTGCTTGAGTTGTTATATGAATATTTTTCAGCGTGTGACGAGATAGCGGTGCGTTCTTCGGTATACAGCGAAGAATTTTCTTGTGTGATGGATTACATTGACACGCACTATGACCGGAATATAAAATTGGAAGAGTTGGCGTCACTGATTCATTTGCAGCCCAACTATTTTATCAAATATTTCAAGAAAAATTTTGGCGATTCACCAATGAAATATGTGAACAAACTGCGTATAGAAAAAGCAAAAGAACTGCTGAAACAAAGCAGCAATCCGGTGGCGGAGATTGCAAGACAGGTGGGGATAGAAGACAGTTACTATTTTTCGAGACTGTTTAAAAAATATGCGGGCGTTTCGCCGAAATCCTATCGGGATTTATAAAATCCGTGTTTTTTAAATGCATACCATCACTTGACAAGAGTAAACACGTCTGACCAAAATAAAAATGGCAGCTGACTGCGTTTTCGTCCTTGGCTTGCGAAAGCAAGCCTGCGTCCGCAGCCTTGTCAGCCCCTCATTTTTACCCCTTCTGTTTTCGGTCAGATCCTATGGAGTTTTTCCGACGAAAATCCTGCGAAGGATAAGGAAGACGAAAGAGCAGGGCTAGTGCCCGCGAATGAGGATGACGCAATCATTTGCAGGATTTTCGCCGGAAAAACCGTATTTACCTTTGT
>JAAWTG010000068.1 GCA_022801925.1 Clostridia bacterium
GACCTGCATATGCAGGTCTTTTTTTGATGGAAGATATCTGTATAGGGCGGAATTGTTTGAAAAATCCTCATGAATAATACCTTAGAAAAAGTTTAACGCCAAGTAAAAACAATGATTATTTAATCATTTTGCAGGAAATTTTTAATTAAATATTAAAGTAAATTTAGTCCTTGTCTGTTAGTATAAAGATAAGATGAGGACTCAATTTGTTTTAAGGAGAACGATTCAAATGAAAAAGGCGGTGCAATATCAGATGGTACAAGAACGTCCAAATAGGAAAAAGAAGCATTCGGGAAGAACAGTATTAGGGATATTTTTGGTTTTGGCGATGGGAACAGCAGTCGTGAAGATAGCACACAGTCCCTTTTTGGAAGACATGACGGACAAGTTTTTGGTCTCTTGGAACAGTATGAAAGGTATTGTTTTCGGAAAAAATGCCGACACGGATTGGCAGTTGCTTTTGGTAAACCGCTGGAATCCGATTCCGGCCGGATTTGATGTTAAGCTGGTAACGCTTTCGGGCGGACATCAAGTTGATGAACGGATTTATCCGGATTTGCAAAAAATGTTTGACACTGCCCGCGCGGAAGGGATTCTTCCCATGATATATTCGTCCTATCGGACAACGCAAAAACAACAACAGCTGATGGAAGATGAAATAAACAAATACCGGCAGGAAGGATATTCTAGTCGGGAGGCGAAAAAAATTGCGGAGACATGGGTAGCGCGTCCGGGCACCAGCGAACATCAGATAGGACTTGCCCTTGACATTACAAGCGCCGACAAAGAGGCGCAGGAGCCTGCCGTTGTATGGGAATGGCTGCGTAAAAACAGTTATCGCTACGGTTTTATTCTGCGCTATCCGGAAGATAAAACAGATATTACCGGTATCAGTTCAGAGCCTTGGCATTTTCGCTATGTCGGAGAGACGGCAGCGGCTGAACTATACCAAAGGGGCATCTGTCTTGAGGAATATTTAGATGGACAGTGAAGGCAGTCGTTTTGTGATGGTACCTGCCGCAGTTATACATAAATAGATAGAATTTTGTTTTCCCGAAACAGAATCTGCCGGAATCGGCATAAATGGTGCACCTCTCCAATATTTATAGAATATATACCACCTGCGCGAAAGAAAGAGGTGGTTGTTGGTAAGAAAATATCCAAAAGACGATGGGGAGGAAGAAAGATGGCAGTGAAAAGAACAAGGGACAGAGAACGTATGCGCCGGCGGCGGGAAAACGAAAAAGAGGTTTCTGTTTGGAAAGAATATAAAATTATCATTCAGCTTTTGGTCTGCATTATGATTGTCATTGCGTTTGTATTTACACAGGGCATGGTGGTGCATGACGATAAGACAGTCCGTGATTATGTCAAAGCGAACCTATCGGAAACCACAAATTTGAAAGAAACAGTACAATATGTGAAACAGTTTGTAGATGCGAAACGTCTGTTGCCAGAGAGCGGCACAGAGACAGCTCCTGTTTCTGCCTCTGTGCAGCCGGATACGTCGCCGGCACAAGAGACGACTTCCACGCCAAACGAAACTCCCGCGGCAACGCCTGCGCCGGAAACGACCGCTGAACCATCTCCAACGTCTGAACAGGCGCCGCCCGCAGCGACACCATAGATTGATACGGGCGTCCTCTACGGTTCAAATCAGCGAAGGGGATGGTAGTTATTATCAAAATCTATAAATCTATTTTTGTACACTATTCCATATTATTTGCAGTCGGCGCTTTCGCCTGCTTGCAGCCTGGTATAGCGGGTGTTGCTATTTTGGCAAGCGTATTTATCCATGAACTTGCACACTGCGTGGCGCTGAAATTAGTAGGAGAAATCCCCAAAAGTGTGATTATCCATACCTTTGGTGTGAAAATTGAAACCGGTAAGCACGGTCTGTTTCCGCCGCGGCAAATGATTCCCATTGCGGCGAGTGGACCTCTGGTGAATCTGCTGCTTGGTATTGCAGCTTGGTACTATGGCTGGGACATCTGGGTAGCGCCCAATATCGCATTGGCGGTCATGAATCTGCTGCCGGTTTTTCCGTTGGATGGGGGACAAATTTTCTATTCTGTTTTGTCCATGCGACAGGGGCGGAAACGGGCGAAACGCATTCTCAAGGTGATGGGAGTCATTGTTGGAGGTCTGCTTGCGTTGGCGGGCGGATATGTCTTGCTTGTCACAAAATTTAATTTTACGCTGCTGCTGATTGCAATTTTTATACTGTATACGGCAAGAAAAGATGTTATCAATCCTGTCATGGAAGCAGGCTTGGTCAAAAACAGTGATATGCAGCGCACTTCTTCTTATATTATCAGTGAAAAAACCAAAGCGGTTGAGGCGGCAGGGTATCTGCCTGCAACGGCTGTTGGTATCGTGATTGACGGAAAAGGAGAAGTACAGGGATTTGTTACAGCAAGCGGACTCTACCATAAAATGGAACAGTATGGAGGCGGCATTCTGGTAAAAGAATGCCTCAGGTGAGAGCTTCCGGCGAAAAGCCGGAGGCTTTTTTTATGAAAATACTTGCATGATGAGCAATTTTCAGGTATGATAGTAGGAGAGAACAAATCTATGACAATGGAGCGTTGAAGATGACCAAAATAGAACCACTACTACATAAAGTACAAAAAGCGGCGCGCTATACAGGCGACGAATTAAACAGCGTCATGAAGGACGCGGCACAGGTTACGACCCGGTTTGCGTTTTGCTTTCCCGATGTATATGAAATTGGTATGTCGCATTTGGGCATGAAAATTTTATACCATTTGCTCAATGAACGAGACGATACTTGGGTGGAACGCGTCTTTGCGCCGTGGGAGGACATGGAAACAGAAATGCGCCGGGCGGGCGTTCCGCTGTTTGCACTGGAAAGCAGAGATGCTGTATCGGAATTTGATTTTGTCGGATTTACGCTGCAATATGAAATGAGTTACAGCAATATCCTAAACATGCTGGAATTAGCAGATATTCCACTGCGCAGCGAAGAAAGGAACGAGGGAATGCCATTTGTGTGCGCGGGTGGACCGTGTGCGTTCAATCCCGAGCCGCTGGCGGATTTTGTGGATTTCTTCTTATTGGGAGAAGGAGAAGAAATTTGGCCGGAGGTGCTGGATATATTTGCGCAGTGGAAAGCGTCCGGCGCACCGCGGCAGGCGTTTTTGGAACAAATTGCCGGCGTGCAGGGCATTTATATTCCGGCGTTTTATGATGTACAGTGGGACGAACAGGGGAATTTTGCAGGACTGACGCCCAACCGGCCAGGCGTGCCGGAAACCGTCCAAAAACGAATTATTCGAGATTTAGACCATGTCTATTTTCCGGACAAGTTGGTGGTGCCCTACATGGAAATTGTGCATGATCGCGTTATGCTGGAGGTGTTCCGCGGCTGTATCCGTGGCTGCCGGTTCTGTCAGGCGGGTATGATTTACCGTCCGGTGCGGGAGAAAGACAGCACGACATTGTGTAACTATGCCGAAAAACTTATTAGCGCAACGGGCTACGACGAAATTTCCTTGGCGTCCCTGAGTACCAGCGATTACACACAATTGCCGGATTTGATGGAAGGGTTGCTGCCGTTTTCGGAAAAAGAGCATGTGAGTTTATCTTTGCCATCGCTGCGCATTGACAATTTTTCGCTGGATTTGATGGAAAAAGTGCAGAAGGTGCGTAAAAGCGGACTGACTTTTGCGCCGGAAGCAGGAACACAGCGGCTGCGCGATGTGATTAATAAAGGAATTACGGAAGAAGATCTTATGCGCGGCGCACGGCTTGCATTTGAGGGCGGCTGGTCGCATATCAAATTATATTTCATGATTGGATTGCCGACAGAAACAGAAGAAGATATTTTAGGCATTGCGGATTTGGCACAGAAAGTCGTAGACACTTTTTACGCTGTCGATAAAAGTAAACGGGCAAAATTTGTGAATGTTACGGTAAGCGTATCCTCTTTTGTTCCCAAGGCGTTTACGCCGTTCCAATGGGAAGCGCAGGACACTATTCGGACGCTCAAAGAGAAACAGAAACTGCTGAAAGACGCGATTCATTCGCGCCACATTATCTACAACTATCATGAGTCCTACGTCAGTCATTTGGAGGGCGTATTTGCGCGCGGAGACAGAAAATTGTGCCGTGTATTGGAACAGGCACATCAATTAGGCTGTAAATATGATGGCTGGGACGAATTTTTTGTCTATGGGCGTTGGATGGAAGCGTTTGAAAAAGCGGGCGTAGACCCTATGTGGTATACGGCGCGCAAGCGTTCTTTTGAAGAAGCGCTTCCATGGGCGCATATTGACTGCGGTGTGACGACGGCATTTTTGCGGCGGGAATGTGAACGAGCCTATGCGGAACAGGTGACGCCGAACTGCCGCGAAGCGTGCAGCGGCTGCGGTGCGCAGCAGCTGGACTGCATGGAATGGAGGAAAAAACAGTGAAATATATCTATACATTCAGCAAAAACCGGCGTGTACAGTATGTGTCCCATTTGGATACACTGCGCGTATTTGAACGCGCTATGCGGCGTGCAAAACTGCCTGCATCCTATAGTCAGGGATTTCATCCGCATCCGCTCATTACCTTTGCGCAGCCGCTCGGCGTGGGGATTTCCAGCAAGAGCGAATTGGTGGAAATTGCCTTTGACCGCCCGCTTTGCGTAGGGGAGCAGGAACGGTTTTCCCAGTCCATGCCGGAGGGCTTTGGGATTTTAAACTACTGTGAAAATGAGAAGAAATCTCCGTTTGCTGCATTAGAATGGGCGGCTTATGAGATATGTATTACAACAGCGATATCACAGAAACGATTAGAGGATTTCATGAAGCAGGAAGAAATTCTCATGCTGAAACGTTCCAAAAAAGGGGAGAAACAGGTTAATATCCGCCCCATGATACAAAGTCTGGAACTTGTGCCGTGGGAGAATGCGACCGTACTTAAAGCGGTACTCAAAGCCGGACAGCCCAGCTTGAAACCGGAACTGCTGCTGCAAGCGCTGGAACAATATATACAAGGCAGCGCACTCGAGGTGCAGTCTGTTTGCAGGACGGCATTGTTGGACGGAAACGGACAGCCGGTTGCTTAAAATATCGTGTCAAAAAAATGGTTATGATAGATGATTTTGTGGGAAAATCTGTCTGTCAAGAAAAGGTTTACAAGATTTAATAAAAAGTTAATAGTTAATTTATAGATATTCAAGTCTCCTCGGGTATGATAAGTAATGTACCAGATAAACGTTTATCTTATTCCATTGCAAAAGCGGATAGATACGATTTTGCGATGAATGAACATGGTGCAAGAAATATGCCGGCGAAAGCGGCGGATGGGAGGATAACACAATGAAACTTGGCAAAAAAGCAACTGCATTTTGTGCGGTAGTTGCAGGAGCCGCAATCTTTACAACGTCGGCGCTGGCAGACGTGGTGATTGGTTCCGGATACTACAGTTTAAAGGATGCAGTGAAACAGACGTCAAAAACACTGACAAAGGATATGGATAATTTCACACTGGATGCGGTGGTATCGGTGCGTGCAGACGGCGCTGAAATTGTAAATGCTTCAGGGACAGTAAAAGTTGACGCAGTAGGTAAAAAAATGGAAAGCGTTGGTTCTGTGACTTCTGCAAAAGAAGGAACAGAGGAGTCTTATACGTATAATGCCGATGATAAATCCATTTACCGGACGAATGAAAACAAATATGTGGTCTATGAAAGAATACCGGAAGACGGCAGAAACTTTATGCCGGAGGATATCTTTGAAGAAGAAATCGCGGAAGATGCAGAAAAACTGATGGATGCATTTGTCGGAAACCTGAAAGACTTGGTGCAGGTGGAAGAAAAAGATGGCAAAAAAATGTATATCGGTAATGTATCTGATGCACAGATTCCAACGGTTGCCAATGCGGCGCTGTCCTTTATGCTAAAATATTCCATATTTGATGACCGGTATAATCATGAAATGGGACTTCCGGCATTGGAAACTGATATTTATGTGAAAGAAGTTTCCGGAAAAGCGGTTGAAAATGAAAGTGGTATTTTGGAAAATGCCGTTATCATGGGAACGCTGGTTGGAAAAGATGAAAACGGCGTGGAACATACTGTTTCCGGCGAATGTGCGCTGACGCTGCGCGATATCCATCAGACAGTCGTCACAGAACCCAATCTGGACGGAAAAGATGTGGAATATGTTGCAGCTACAGCAAGAGATGAAAAAAGAGGAGAACTCGGACAGCGTTATGTCGGTAAATATAAAATTGATATCATTGATACGCAAGAGGATCAATTTGTGAAAATCGGTGAGCGCGTGTTTGAAATCACCTCAATTGATGGCAAAAACTTCACAGCAACCTATGCAGAACAATATAAAGACGGCTATGCGCCGGAGGTTGTACGTAACTATTCCATTAGTGGTTATTACAGCGATAAACAGTATGAGTATGTGATGGATTACACGGATGAAAACGGTAATCAGGCACATGGTGCCATGATGCCTAACAATGGTGATGTGCGTGTGAATTTCGGCGTAGAATTTGCAGAGGAAAGCAGCGGATATAGCATTAGTTCCGATTTTGATTTCCGTTCCAACACATTCATCAGAGTATTCGACTAAACCAAAAATGCACAAACAGCGAGGCAGAGGCGGGCATAGGCCCTGCCTTTGCTTCTTGCTGTTTTCATGAGAAGGGGAAAGAGGTGTGAATCATTGGATAAGACGATTGTAATTGAACATTTAAGCAAACGCTATAAAAATAACAGAGGGATTGATGATATCTGTCTGGAGGTCGACAAGGGCGATATTTTTGGATTTTTGGGGCCAAACGGCGCCGGAAAAACCACAGCAATGAAAATTATGACCGGACTGATGCAGCCTGACCACGGAGATGTACGCATTGGCGGATTTAGTATTCTGGAAGATTATGAAAAGGCAATGCAGCAAGTGGGCTGTATTATTGAAAGCGTAGCGCCGGTACCGTATCTGACAGCGGAAGAAAATATGAAAATGTGCGCACGGTTTTACCGGAATATTGAAGATAAGCAAATCGACTGGTGTTTGGAGAGCACAGGTTTGTTGCCATATAAAAAAGAGAAAACCAGAAACTATTCGCTGGGTATGAAACAACGAATGGGGCTTGCCATGGCAATGGTTTCGGACCCTGAAATTTTGGTCTTAGATGAACCGCTCAATGGACTGGATGTAGAAGGTATGGTGGAAATGCGGAATTTGATTTTGCGGCTTGCCAAAGAACGCGGCACCACCTTTTTCATTTCCAGTCATCTGATTCACGATGTGGAATTAACTTGCAACAAAATTGGAATTTTATATGAAGGGAAATTGTTGGATGTGCGTTCTACGGAGGATATTTTGAAGGAATATGCTTCTTTGGAAAATTACTATTTGAGTGAGGTGGATTTAAGTGTCAAGTCTTAGAGCAGCCTATATCAATGAAATTTATAAATTGTCTAAACGGAAAAAGCTGATGGTGTCCTGTGTTTTGTCGGTGGCTGCCGTTCTGGTAGCGGCTTTGATTGTAGGCGTTGCCAATAATTTCATGGGTATCCGTATCACAGGAGAATCTGAATTTTCCATTCTGGTGTTGTCTGTGCTGAATTATACACTGATTCCATTGTTCACTATCTTTATTTGCATTGATATGGTGGGCGGCGAATTTAGCAATCAAACCATGAAAATGGTGTTGACGCGCCCTGTTTCAAGGATAAAAGTATATTTGTCAAAAGCCATGGCGGCAGCAACTTTTATCATTGTAAATCTATTATTTATCATGGTAACATCCTTAATTATTTCTTTGTTTATCAAAGGAACATTGGCGGGAATTGGCAGAATTTTTATAGCATATGTTGCGTCCTTTTTCCCCTTATTTGTGTTTGCACTCTTTACCATGATTATTTCTACTGTTTTCAGAGGAACCGGAAGCGCATTTTTCTTGTCGATTCTGTGCTTTTTGCTGTGCAATGTCTTGGGATTGTTTTTTAGCCAGCTGCAAAGTTTTCTGTTTACAACGGCGTTTAATTGGTATACACTATTTTTAGGAAGTTATATCAATTTTCATAAAATTTTCCGGATGTTTATGATTTTGGCGGGACTTGGACTGATGTTTTTTGGTATAGGGTCATATCTGTTTGACAGAAAAAATTTATAATGTTACATTTGAAGTGGGAGTGCGGTTATGAAACTAAGAAAACGGCTATTAATGCAAAGTTTTACGGTGCTGATGAGTACGGTGCTGGTTACAGCGTGTATTAGCTTGATATTTGGTTATTTTTATAGTAAAATTAACCATATGCCGGTGGGAAATAACAGCACTCAAACAAATTTGATTGTGCTCAAAGAAAGCGAAGTCATTTATGCGAGCGAAGATTATAGCGCTACTTTGGTGCAGGAAATCCGGATGCATTTGGAGATGGGACATGACAAGGTTACGATTGACGGAAAACTTTTTGGCATGGATACCGAAACGTTTCGCGTAGCCAATGGGACGGCGTATAGCGTCATTAAAGTGAATCCCATTGTGAATATTGCAGAAGGATATCGGACAATGATTCTGTTTGTGATTTGTGTTTTTTTGCTTGCATTTTTGATTTCCAGCTTTTTTGTACAGCAGGAGAATCGAACACAAATCATAGAACCGATTGTACATTTAAAAGAAGCCACCGAAAAGTTGACAGATGGCGATTTGGATATTGAATTGCCGGAGGAAGGCGATGGTGAGGTCTATGAATTGCATGTGGCGATTGAACGTTTGCGCGTGAGATTGAAAGACAGTGTGTATTACGAACGGAAATTTGATGAAAACAGGCAATTTCTTGTTTCCAGCATTTCGCATGACCTCAAAACGCCGGTCACTGCGATTCGGGGATACATTGAAGGGATTTTAGACGGTGTTGCGGCAACGGAGGAAAAACGTACAAAGTATCTGAAAGAAGCGCTGCAAAAAACGGATTTAATCCGAACAATGATTGATGACTTGCTGCTATATTCCAAATTGGATTTAGACCAGATTACCTTTGAACGCTCGTTGGTTTCGGTAGGCGAATATATAGAGTCCTGTCTGGACGATCAACGTTTTGGATTCCAAAAGGAAGAAAAGCAGATTCTGTTTCATAATGAATTGCATGAACCGATTGGCGTTATGATTGACATGAATCGATTTGGACGAGTGATTCAAAATATATTGGATAATGCCAAAAAGAATATTGCACGGGACAGCGGCAGAGTGGATGTTACGTTGCGGCGGAAACTGCATAATGTGATTCTGGAAATTCACGACAATGGTGTTGGTATTAAAGAAGAAGAACTGCCGCATATTTTTGACCGGTTCTACAGGGCGGACAGCGCCCGAAAAATCCGCGGTTCCAGCGGACTGGGGCTGGCAATTGCGAAGCAAATTGTAGAAGGGCTGGACGGTCGTATTTGGGCAACCAGTGTTTATGGAAAAGGAACCAGCATTTTGATTTCTCTAAAAGTCGTTTCAGAACTAAAACAAGGGCAGGAGGAGCAACAATGAGCCGTATTTTAATTATAGAGGACGATCCGAGTATTGCGGAACTGCAAAAAGATTATTTGGAAATGAGCGGTCATGAAATTATACAGGTCTCGGACGGCGCACAAGGGCTGAAATATCTGCAAAATGATTCGTTTGACTTGGTGTTGCTGGATTTGATGCTACCGGGCAAAACCGGTTTTGAAATTTTGCAGGAATTTACAAAGGAAAAGGATATTCCGGTATTAATCGTTTCGGCGAGAGACGAAGAACTCTATAAAATTAAAGGGCTGAATCTTGGTGCAGACGACTATATCACAAAGCCCTTTAGTATGGGAGAATTGGTGGCGCGTGTGAACAGCCATTTAAAGAACTATGAGAAGCTGAAACAAAAGGGAAATAACGAACAAAAGGATCATAAAATACGTGTCCGCGGACTATGTATTGATGAACAGGACAGGCGTGTTTATGTCAATGAAAAAGAAGTGACTTTAAAACAAAAAGAATTTGACTTACTTCTGTTTTTAATGAAAAACCCCAATCGCGTCTATGATAAGGAGACTTTGTTTGAACGTGTATGGGGATATGATGCAATGTCAGATGCGTCTACCGTAACAGTGCATATTGCGCGGATTCGTGAAAAAACAGAGGAAAATCCGTCAAAACCAACTTATATTGAAACCGTTTGGGGCGCGGGATACCGTTTTAAAGTATAATAGTCACAAAGTGACTATTATAGAATCACAAAACACCGTCGAATTGTTTCATCGCTTTGCTCGAAACCGGCGATGCGCAAAATTATACCAATCTGCTCCGCAGATATGGTATAATATACGCAAAGCGTATATTATACGGATTTGAAAAGTGCCTTCGTCTCGCCGACCATAAAAGTCGGCAACCGACGAAGATGCACGAAATTATACCAATCTGCTCCGCAATTATGGTATAATATACGCAAAGCGTATATTATACGGATTTGAAAAGTGCCTTTGTCTCGCCGACCATAAAAGTCGGCAACTGACGAAGATGCACGAAATT
>JAAWTG010000069.1 GCA_022801925.1 Clostridia bacterium
TTTTTATGCAAGACAAGGCGAAAGCGGAGCTAATAATTGTTTTATTAGCGAGCATTTCAACGCAGTATTGCGGAAAATTTGCCTTTCAAAATCGGTGTTCAAATTGGAAGCGCCAGGCTAGTCTATACTTTATTATAGAATGACAAAATACCTGTGTCAATGCTGGTAAGGAAATGTTTATAAAAATTTAATGTTTGGTTTCAGAGCGGGGCTTCTTTGCCGGAACAAATGGAGATTCATTCACTAACACTTTTTTCTCATTTTGCCAAGCAAAATAACGCCCGCCGGAATAATATATTTAAACACCATTCCCACGGCGCCAACCACGTTCTTTGTAAACAGTTCCAGTTCAAACCGCGATGACGCAATCATTTTTGTCAGCGGCAGTAAAAACAACAGCAGCGGTAAGACCAAAATGCGGCTGCTTTGCAAATTGCAGACGGATTTTGAAATATCCAGAAAACAATAAATAAATAAAAAAAGAAGCAGAAAATCGGAAATAATCCAAACGCCGATTAATATGGGTTCAAACCGCTCCAAAATCCCCAAAATCTGAATTTGTTTCACCGCCAAGAAAAAGGGAATGGGCGAGCGTTTTGTCACTGAAACGCCGCAGGTTCCAATGGAAATGCCGATAATCAAAACAGAAATTCCCGCCAGCAATAAAATGCCAATCGTTCCCTGTTTTTTCATTTGGGATTTGTTTTTGATTTTATTTCCCAAAAACAGCAGGCATATCAAATATCCTGTCACAGAAACAGGCGCCAAGCCGCCTTTCAAAACCGGGACAGCGTCTAAATAGGTCACCGGATACAGTTCCTTTATACGTATTTTCGGCAATGCAAAGACGACCAAAAACGCCAGCAAAAACAAAATCACCGGCAGCGTCAAATCCGCAAATCCGCTTACCGTTTTCAGTCCTTTGCGCAGCGAAAACCAAATGAGTATAAACATGACAATCAGCAGCACATCAATTCCGGTTTCCGTCAGCAAGGAACTTTGAATCCGTTCTGCATAAAAACGCAGATAAACGGCGGATAACATCAAAAACCAAATACCATATAACACCAAAATGATTTTTCCCACACAGACGCCGCAAATGTCATAGAGCATTTCGTCAAAGGACGACGATGGATATTTCTGAAACAGCCTGTTCATCACCCAAACCAAAAACAGTCCCGGCAGGACAGCTACCAGCGGCGTCAGCCACGCCGCCTGATTTGCCTGCTGCGCCGCATAATTGGTAGAAGCCATAATAGTAGGCGATACGGTAATCAGCAGATATAATGTAACTGCTTCGCGCAGCGATATCTTTTTTTCCATATTCTCCTCTCCTTCTACCGAATGTGAAGCAACTGCATTGTTATCTGTGCCAGACTCATCTGTGCCGGATGCTGCTGCATATAGAGCACAAGTGAAACTGCGCCTGCCGCAAATACCAAAAACGCTGCAATTTCTTTATAATTCTTGTGACGAACCGCCGTCCTGATATCTATGATTCCCACAATAGCTACCACTGCAATCCAAAACATCATTTTGCTTTGCTCCTTTTTTACGATTGTCCATACCGGTTTGCTTCTTCATAGTCGTAAGACCGGTCCATTTTGGAGGATACATTCACTTCAAACCGCGCGCCCGTCAGCCGCTGTGTCCAATTTTCTTTGATGTCTTCCCAAATAACAGGATGCTGCATACGGAAACTGTCCGCCAGCGACAGCGCATCTATCTGGTTTTCTTTCGACTCCTGCACGGCGCGCAGTATTAAATTTTCCACATATTGATTCTGTTGCCCCATCAAAACATCATATTCTTCCGGCAAAAACAAATTTTTCTTGGAATGCGTTTCCTCCAGCGTTGTGTGAATCTCCGCTTTCACCTGCACCCGCAATTCGTTTTGCTCATAGCGAACTTTCACCTTTGTTTTCGCGTCGCTGATGCGCGTCACAACTGCTTCTCCCTCTGTATCCTGCACCGGAATCAAACCGGAATATACCTCGCCGGAAAAAAAGTTCATGCCGCGCGACGCCTCCGTGTCTGCATAGTCTACCAACGCAGTGTCTCGGAACAGGGCATATCCGCTCATTTCCATGTCTACTTGTTTTTCACCTTTTTCCTTTAATTCTAGATACGGAATCTTCATGCCATGACTTGCATTGTCCAGCATTCCCATCACCTGTATCACAGAGGTATTTGTTATATAGGATAAATCGCGCGTTTTTTCAGCCATGTTTTTCAGTTGACTGCTCACCATACCATTCGCCTCGCCAAACCGGCTCATAAAATCCGCCGCACGCATTCCTTTCACAATGAAAACATCAGCAGAAAACTGAATTTGATTGTTTCTGGATATGAAATCCACATATGGTGTCAGTCCGCGTCCCGCCGCTTCTTCGCCTATTAGAAAATAGTCGCTGTGGGCAAGATTGAGCAGTTTCCCATGTTCTGTTTGCAGCTGTAAAAACGCTTCTGAAAAAGATTCACCCGTGGCGGAAATCAATTTTGATTGTTCGCCCGTTTGTCCGCCGCCGCTATCCTCTCCGTTATCATTGCCGCCGTCCTCGCCTTGCAGTTCCAGCGTCACTTCCATTCTTTCCGGCTCGTCCTGCGCCGCGTCAATCGCTACCATACGCACAAAATCAATGGAATTGATTTCCCGCCGGTTGTTATCATTGCGTTTGCAGCCTGCAAAGCAAACCATAAGACATAAAAGCAGAAACACTGCTAATATCCGTTTCCATCTGTTCACTTCATTCCCGCCTTTCTATTATTTCTGCCGCCGTATATTCACAGGGCGCACAGAAAACGGTCGCCAGTTTAAATATCGAAACGGCGGTCGAATCAAGGTATCTTTAATATGGGAACTCAAACTGTCCGAAAGCGGTTCTATATAAGGCGCACCCAAATTTTGGATATCGCATAGTTCCAGCAATAAAAAAATGAGTGCAATCATTACGCCGAACAGTCCCGCCAAACTGCCTGCCAAAGTGAACAAAAACCGCCACAGCCGCACCGCATTGCTAAAATCCTGATTGGGCATGGTAAATCCGCAAACGCCCGTAAACGCAATGACTATCACAACCGCCGGCGAAATAATTTTTGCTTCTACCGCCGCTTGTCCTACCACCAGCGCGCCCACAATTGACACCGCCTGTCCGATTGTTTTGGGCAGTTTCAGTCCCGCTTCCATTAATATTTCAAATGCAATCAGCATACCGAGAATTTCCACAAACGCCGGAAACGGAACGTTCATTTTTGCCTTTTGAATGGAAAACGCAAGTTCTGTTGGAATCATTTCTTGGTGAAAGGTCGTAATTGCGATATAAAATCCTGGCAGCAGCAAGGAAATTGCCAGACAAAAATAACGCAGCAGCCGAATGGCGGAACTGAAAATATAGTTGTTGGAGTAATCCTCCGGTGCTTGCATGAACATGGTCACGCTTGCCGGCAAAATATAGGCGATAGGCAGTCCGTCAATCAGCAGTCCGACCCTGCCTTCCATGATGTGGGAGCAAAATTTATCGGGTCGCTCTGTGTAGAGAAGCTGTGGAAAAACAGAAAACGGTTTTTCTGCCAAGCTCTCCTCCACATATCCGCTCGTCATAATGCCGTCAATGTTCATTTTTTGCAAACGGCGGCGCACTTCTTTCAATATATGACGGTTTGTGGTTCCGTTGATATATACCAGCGCTACATTCGTCAGCGACATTTTTCCGGTCACGCTTTCCTCAATGACCAAATTGGGCGTTTTGATTTTGCGCCGAATCGTGGCTGTGTTCACCCGAATCACTTCCACAAAACAATCCTTTGCGCCTTTGATGACATTTTCATCTGTCGGTTCGCCAATGGAGCGTTTTTCAAACCCGCGTGCGTCAATTAAAACTGCGGTTTCAATCTTGCTGAACAAAATGGCAGTCAATCCATTCAGCACCGCCGTTATCACCTGATTGACGTCCGTTTCTTTCGTGACAAACGGAAACTGCGCCGCGCCGGCGAGCAACAGCTCCACCGCCTGCGTTTCGTCTTCTGCCTGCTGAAGTTTTTCGTCTATCGCCAAAGGCTTGAAAATTTGTTCGCCAACCGCCATCGAATCAATCAGACCATCCACGCAAAAAACGGCTGCTTGCAGCTTGCCCACCATAACCGTTCGCACCACGACATCGCCGCTTTTTTCAAAAAACTTTTTTATCTGCTCCGCACAGAGGCGCATAGACTGCCCTTGTTCCTCACTGAACAAAGTCACATCTTCCGTCTGTGTATATTTAGGCTTTTGCTTCACTGTCTGCACCTCCTATTTTGATATCGTTAGTATTACCGGAAATTTTTAATTCATACCGGCAGAACGCTATTTACAGCTATATCATATACTACAATGAGGAACTGGTATTGGAGGTGATTTTTTGGGACAGTACCCATTTAAAATATCTGATTTTAAATTACAAAAAAAGACAGATTCCGTCACAGGCGAAATCATTGACTACGGCGTGAAAATGGTGGGTGCGCCGCTGGAATGGGGCGAGACAAAAGGGGAAACGATTAAAGTCGGCATTATTGATACCGGCATCGACTGCAAACATCCGGATTTGAAAAACAGAATTGTGAAAATGCGAAATTTTGTTGACCCTGACCCGGAATCCATGTGCGATGAAAATGGACACGGTACCCATGTGGCAGGTATTGTCGCTGCATCGCTGAATAATTTTGGTGTGGTCGGCGTTGCGCCCGCCTGCGATTTATATATCGCCAAGGCATTTCTCCCCGACGGCAATGCTGACAGTGATGCTATCAGGAATGCCCTGATATGGCTGACAGAAGAACAAGTCCACGTCATTAATATGTCGTTTGCTTCTAAAGAATATGACCCGTCTTATCACAAACAAATCAAAGAAGCCTATCAAGCAGGTATCACTTTGGTCTGTGCCGCTGGCAACAGTGGCGCCCTGCCCGGCGACACCATTGGATTCCCAGCCAAATTTGAAGAATGTATCTCTGTCACAGCAGTTGATGTGACCAAACAACATGCAAAATATAGTTCCCGCGGACGGCGCGCCGATATTGCGGCGGCGGGTACCAATATTTTATCTTGCTATCCCGGCGGCAAGTTTGCCCGCCTGAGCGGAACGTCCATGGCAACCCCCATCATTTCGGGCGCCGCCGCACTGCTGCATAAAAAAGCCTATAACCGTATGCAGCGCTGTTTAACACCTGAAGAAATGCGTCTGGTGCTCAGTATTTACACAGAAGACTTGGGCGGATTCGGACGTGACGTGGAATATGGAAACGGTCTGTTTAGTTTTGGTCGGCTGAATAAAATGAGTGAAAACATCAAACGCATTTTATAGCGTGCCGTCCGAAATACGCTCCGCATGGTAATGTTGCCGCCTGTCCCCTGTTTGTTTCATAAGTGATTATCTTTTACATATACATACAAAAAGGACGGAGAAAAATTCTCCGTCCCTTTTGGCTATTGTATCAAATTCTCATCTTTTCTCAAAGAACCACTTCATGTCCTGTGCGCGCTGATTCATAAATAGCATCCAAAATACGCATAAGCTGGATACCGTCCTCCGCCGGCGCCTGACAGTCTGTTCCGTTTTGTATGCAGTCCACAAAATGGTCAATTTCTCCTTCAAACAGTCCTTCAAAACTCAACGCCGTTGGTTTCTCCAATGTCACATTGGTCATATAACCATTGGTTTCCGTGAAAATTTCCAGTTCCGGACTGAGTTTTGCACCTGCCTTGGTGCCGAACAGTTCAATATCGCCTTTATCTTCTTTCAAATTCAGGCTGAACGACGCTTCCACCGCCAATGTCGCTCCATTGTCAAACCGAATCATTGCAGACGCCAAGTCTTCCACATCGTAGATATCATGGTCTGTTTTGCTTGTCGCCACATATTCTTTTTTATCCTTTAAATCCCGCCGGTCAAACAGCTTTTGATAGGTCGCGCCATAGACGGATACCGGTTTGGGATTGCCCATGAGATACCGCACCAAATCAATCACATGAACGCCCAAATCAATCAGCGGTCCGCCGCCGGAGCGCGCCTTTTCCCCGAACCAGCCGCCCGGACAGCCGTTGCGCCGCAGATACGTCGCTTTTGCATAATATAAATCGCCGAAAAATCCTGTGTTCAAAAAGTCCTGTAAAACAGCGCAATCATTGCCAAACCGCCGTACAAAACCAATCATCAACAGTTTCCCGCTTTTTTCCGCCGCTTCCTTCATGCGCCGCGCATCCTCAGCGTTTGTTGCCATTGGTTTTTCACACAACACATGTTTTCCTGCTTCCAGCGCCGCAATTGCACATTCCGCATGCGCACTGTTCCATGTGCAGACACTGACTGCGTCCAATTCCGGCAGCGCCAGCATATCCTCTTTATTGGTGAATGTGCGGCTAATACCGAATTCTTTTGCCCGTTTGTTTAGCTGTTCTTCATTAATATCACAAAATGCATACAGTTCTACGTTGGGATTCTGCTGATATGCCTGAATGTGCATACCGGAAATGTTTCCCACACCGATAATACCTACTTTTATTTTTTCCATGTTTCTTCCCCCTCATTATTTCGCCATGAGTTGCTTCAAATAATTCACCGCTGTACGGATATCCGCCTCTGGTCGGTCGCCGACCTCACGTTCAATGGTGAGGTAGCCCTGATAACCGATTTCCTCCAGCGCCGCCAGATAATTCTTAAACGGTACATCGCCTTCGCCCAGCGGCAGTTCAATAAACGCCTGCCCCGTTTGAATTTCCTCTTCCACCAGCCCGTAAATAATTTCCGGGTCTTTGTCCAGCAGTTTGCGTCCGTCTTTGGCATGGGTATGGACAATGTAATCCCCTAACGTATGTACTGCCTGCACGGGGTCGTCTCCCGTCACCATCACCAAATTCGCAGGGTCTAGGTTCACCGCCACGCCTTTTGAGTGCAGCCCGTCCAAAAACGGTTTTAAAACACTTGCGGTTTCCGGCCCTGTTTCAATGGCAAAATGCGCCTGCATGGAATCCGCATATTCGCTTAAAATGCCGCACGCTTCCTGCATAATCGCATAGCGCGGATGTGTCGGGTCAGCGGGAACAACCCCAATATGTGTTGTCACAATATTGGTTTCCAAATCTCGCGCTAACTCCATCACCCGTTTGGACTTCTCAATCAGTTCCGGATTCTTTTCGGGATTTCCGAATCCATGTCCGAAATCGCCACAAATTGCGGAAAATTCCAGTCCGTAGGACTTCACCATGTCCAGCAGTTCCCGCCGCGCTGCCGCCGTCATGTTCTCCGGCGCGTGTTCGCCGCGTGTCGCATACATTTGGAGCCCCTGTGCGCCAAGCTGCGCCGCTTTTTCCACTGCTTCTTTTGTTCCCAGCCGGAAGGATTCCAGCATAACGCCAATCGGAAATTGTTTCATTTGAACCACTCCTTTTTTATCGGAATCTATTGCGTTTTTTCTAGCTTTATTGTATACTGAGACATAGAAAAAGTAAAGGTAGAAAATTGTCTTGTTTTAACACAATATTGCGTTTTGGAGGAATCCTTATGTACCGCGGTTATTATGAATATCTACAGCATCCCGACCCATCATTTCCTGTTATTTTCCATCACACTACATTTGCGCAGGAAAACGGCGGGTTCATTCCGCATTGGCACGAAGCAATGGAACTTCTCTATTTTATCAGCGGCAGCGGAACTGCGTTTATTGACGGCGCCTCGTTCCGCGTCAAATCAGGTGATTTAGTGGTTTCTGGCTTTGGTAGTATGCATAGTATGCAGGAAATCGAAGCAAACACAAAATATATCTGTCTCATTTTGGAACCCTCTCTGTGTGAACTGACAGGTTTCCAGCCTGAACAGCTGCAGATATCGCCTCATATCCACGACCGCGCAGCGGCTGTTAAAATAGAACATATCGGCCGGGAATTTCAACATCAACAGACACATTACAAAAACGCGATTAAATTAGAAGTTGCTGCGCTGCTCATTCATCTGATGCGCTATCACGCCTCCGGCAGTGAAACGCAGGAGAAACTATCCGATTCCAAAACCGCTATGGTAAAACAAGTGGTTGCACTTTTGCAGGAGGAATACCGCCAGCCGCTTTCCCTGCCCGACCTCGCTGCAAGAACAGGCTTTAGCCATTATTACCTCTGCCATACCTTCCGCGAAGTGACAGGCTATTCCATTTCCAAATATCTGAACATGCTGCGCTGCAACAACGCGCAAAAGCTGCTGTTTTCCGGTTGGTCTGTCAGTGAGGCGGCGCTTTCCTGCGGATTTGAAAACCTTTCCTATTTCACGCGCATGTATAAACGCTGTATCGGACATGCGCCGTCCCAAGACAAACAAAATCCTGTAAAAAAACCGCCAACTTACGGCAAAATGTTTCACTATACTTAAGCAAACACGCCCCTCCGCTAAAGCACGGAAGGGCGTGTTTTTTCCAAAAATACAATTATCCTGCAAAAAATTTGCTGATATATCCCTGAATAAAGATATATACTACCACAAGCGGCAAAACAATGGAGACATAGTACCGCAGCCATTTCGGGAACTTTATGCCTTTGCCCGCATTGGCTTCTGCAATAAAATTGTCCCAGCCCCAGCCCATTTTGCTGACGCAAAACAGCAGGTATACCAGCGAACCCAATGGCAGCACATTATTGCTGACGATAAAATCTTCCAAATCTAAAATATTGCTGCCTGTGCCCAGCGGCTGGAATCCGCTGAGCAAATTAAATCCGAACACGCAGGGCAGCGACAGCAGTGTCACAAGCACAATATTCACAAGCACTGCCTTTTTCCTAGACCAGCCCCATAAATCCATTGCAAAAGAAAGAATGTTTTCAAAAACAGCTACAATGGTAGACAGCGCCGCAAAAGACATAAAGACGAAAAAGCAGCTTCCCCACAACCGTCCGCCCGGCAGCGTACCAAAAATGTTCGGCAGCGTAATAAACACCAAGCCGGGACCGCTTCCGGGATTCACACCAAATGAAAAACAGCTTGGGAAAATAATCAGTCCCGATATGAGCGCCACCGCCGTATCCAGCAGCAAAATATTGATAGATTCGCCTGTCAGCGACCGTTCTTTTCCAATATAACTGCCAAAAATCGCCAGCGACCCCATGCCGATGCTAAGCGTGAAAAAAGCTTGCCCCATTGCCGCATAAATTCCGTCTGCGATACCGTTTTCTGCAAACTTATGAAAATCAGGTTTCAAATAAAATTGCAGTCCTTCCGATGCACCCGGCAGCGTTACCGCCCGAACAGCAAGCGCAATCATAATGACAAACAAAGACGACATCATGATTTTAGTGATTTTCTCCACGCCTTTTTGCAGCCCAAGAGAACAAATGCCAAAACCAAGCAGCACAGCAACCACCATCCAAAAAACCATCACGCCGGGCTGTGCCGTCAGGTTGTTAAATATGCCTTCCACCTGCGCCGCGTCCATTCCTACAAATTCTCCGCGCGCCATTTTCACGAAATATGCCAACATCCAGCCGCCAATCGTTGTGTAGAACATCATCAGCAAATAGTTGCCCGCCATTGCCACATAACCGTACCAATGCCATTTCTTCCCCTTCGGTTCCAGCACCAAAAAAGAACGCGCCACACTTTGCCGGCTTGCCCGTCCCACAGCAAATTCCATCACCATAACCGGCAGTCCCAGTGCAATCAGGAAAAACAGATAGACCAGCACAAACGCCGCGCCGCCATACTGTCCTGTGATGTATGGAAACCGCCAAACATTTCCCAGACCAATGGCACATCCCGCCGAAAGAAATAAAAATCCCAGACGAGATGAAAAATTCTCCCTCTTTTTCAAAACAACTCTCTCCCCTGCATAAAAAATTTTATGATATCTATTTTACCATAGTATGGCACAAAGT
The DNA here is from genome assembly GCA_022801925.1 of Clostridia bacterium. Classification (GTDB taxonomy): domain Bacteria; phylum Bacillota; class Clostridia; order RUG12999; family RUG12999; genus JAAWTG01. The sequence continues at coordinate 9,890 of JAAWTG010000069.1, forward strand.
GCAAACAATATTTTCCTGTTCTTTTTGGGGGCAGCATTTTTCCGTTTTTTTCTGTTTTTAGTTGAATCATACATTAGAATATGATATACTAAGAGAAATAAGGGACAAACCGCCGGAGGTTTTAAAGCATTATGATGAACCGCAGATTAGAATCTATCAAACAATATATTGCGCGGCACCGCGAAGTGAAACTGTCGCAGCTTGAAGAACTGCTGCCCGATGTCTCCAGCATGACGCTGCGTCGCGATTTAGCGCAGTTGGAACGGCAGGGCTACGTTGTCCGCTTTCGCGGCTCTTGGCTACATTCAGGCCGGCGAAGCCTCCGCCAAGAATTACTATACGTGGGAGTTGAGACATGAGTACATGAAATTAACAGAGAGCGGACGGTCCG
>JAAWTG010000002.1 GCA_022801925.1 Clostridia bacterium
CAAGCGGTTTTTGAGTGGTGCGCCATTAGGGGGTCGAACCCTAGACACCCTGATTAAGAGTCAGGTGCTCTACCAACTGAGCTAATGGCACATGTGATGGAGCTGCCCAGCGGATTCGAACCGCCGACCTCTTCCTTACCAAGGAAGTGCTCTGCCTACTGAGCTAGGGCAGCAAATACAAAGAAAAAATGGCGACCCGAAAGGGACTCGAACCCTTGACCTCTAGCGTGACAGGCTAGCGTTCTAACCAGCTGAACTACCGGGCCATAAATTCATTTGCAACAGAAAATATTTTATCATTATTTTATCCGCTTGTCAAGAGTTTATATCACTTTTTCTCTGAGAATTCTTAAAATTTGCTTGTAAATGTTCCCAAACGTATGGTAGAAATAAAAAATGCCTAGAGAAGAACAGATATTGCCGATTGATTTCACGAGATTTCTATATTAAAATAAAAGAAAAATGCATATTAGGAGGAGAACCGTATGAGACAAAAAACAGTGTACAGTTTGCTGCTCATCATGAGTCTGCTGTGCAGTGTGTTCGTGGCTGCTGCACAGACGCAAGAGGCAATAGACTACAGCAAAGTGGTTGTGATGCAGTTGGGGAACCCAACATCGCTGGTAAAAGGCGAAAAAACGCAGATTGATGTACAAAATGAACGCGTTGTGCCGATCACAATGCAAGACCGCACTTTAGTTCCGGCAGCGTTTGTGGCGCGGGCGTTTGGCGCGCAGGTTTGGTGGGACGGTGAAAAAGAAACGGTGACGATATCCTATGGGGACACGTTAGCTGAAATGGTGGTGGGCAATACCCAATTCAAACTAAACCGGCAGCCAAAACCGTTTTACATGGACGTTCCGGTGCAGGTGATAGAAGACCGGACAATGTTACCGCTTCGTGCGGTAGCGGAATCTATCTTGGATAAACGTGTTTTTTGGGAGGAACCGGATTTGATTATTATCGGTGAAAATTTACCGGCAACCATTGATATGGCAGCTGTCCGTCAAAAAATAAATGTGCAGCAGGAAAAATCGGTACCAATATTTGCGCCGACAGAAAAAGAACTGGAAAATGCTGTGGCGCAGGCAGAGGAAATATTGACACAATGGCCGGACGAGACATATTGGCTGGAACATTTTGTGCCGAAACAGTCGCCGCGCAGCAATGTCCAGCAACCGATGGCGGAGTTCGGTTATACAGCAGATTGGCAGTGGGATCCAGCGCGACCGGAAGAAATTTTGGAAGCGGTCAGCGGTGTGACCTATCCAAATGAAAAATATCCATATCAATATAAAGAAGTAACTGTTCGCAGCGGCAAAAAGGTCAGCGTCCCGTATTTGCCGGTTATTGATATGTGGGACGACCCGGGATATGCACCAGTTGAGGCACGCATTGACTATGCAAAAATGAATTTTTTAGAAACAAAGCTGTCGGTGCTTGCCAATGCCTATTATTTGACACATGATGAGAAATATGCCAGACGGATTATTCTTTCTTTGGATCGCTGGGCAGATTACTTGCCGGATTATTTTATTACCAAGGGATGGAATTTGCAGCATCCGCTCTCTCCGGACGAAATTGCGGACAAAGCAGGCTATAAAGTGGAATGGTCCAGTGACAGTAATGGGTTCACGAATGAAATTACGGCGGCACAAGTCGCGCTGTATGATAAAATTCAGAAAAGTACCAGTTTTGCCAGCATTTCTGCGGAAAAAGACTATGATGTATTAGAGCACATTACAAACGATTTTTATATGCAGAAGCTGGATTATCTTAAAGAGGTGATTCCGCTTGAGGTGGCGGTATCTTCCAATCTGCCCGGTACATATCAACGTGCCGCACAACTGGCGATTTTATTCCACCGTGCAGATTTAATCGGCTGGCTGGGCGAGTTTATGGAATTAACCATCAGTCGGAATTTTAAACGGGATGCGATGTATCCGGAATCGTTTACCTATCATTATTATTATGTGCAGGATAACATCAAGCTACTGAATACCATTCGTACCTATTTTGAATTTTATCCGGAAGAGATAGCGGAGCATCAAGCAGTCTATGATAAATTAGCAGGTCAGCTGGCTTTTCTGCAAAAAGCGCTGCGCGTAGTAGATGTTGTGGCGGATCCGGCAGGGAATGTCGCACCGTATGGCGACTGTGACAAAGGGATTGCGCTGAAGAGAAATATTACCATGCCTTCGCTTTTGCCGGCATACGGCGTTGCGCAGTTGGGCGGCGGGATTTCAGAGCATCAGCTGGCGTTTAATGTTGGCTTTATTGATTCTGCTAACCATTTGCAGCAAGACCGCAATTCCATTCAGCTATTTGCTTTTGGCAAAGAGTTAATAGGCGATGTAAAGTATACCAGAACACCAGGACGCGTCTATAATAATAGCGTTTTTGCCCATAATACGGTTATTGTGAACGGCAAAAATCAAAATTTAAATGTGAGCAAAGAGCAGGTATATGGAAACGACGGACATGTGTTTAACGGCGGCAACCTAACATTGTTTGAAAATAAATTGGATGGTGTGTCCATGACGGAAGTGTTTAATAATTATGCCTATTATGGGGAAACGGACAGATACCAGCGGGTAAATCTGGCAAATACGACCGGAGAAACGCCCTATGTCATTGATGCGTTTGTGGTGGAAGGTGGAGAGCGGCAGGAATATATGCTGCACGGTTCCACGCAATTTGATTCCAGTTACAGCGCGGATAGAGAGACGAAAAAATTGATAGGCAAAGACCCGCAGCATCCGATGCAAGAGGGAGAACCGTGGACAGAGTTTTCCAGCATGTGGGACAGCAAAGAAAATTATTACGGCATTTTCCGAAACGTGGAAACAGCAGATGCACAGCAGCCGGTGAAAGTAACTTTCCGGCAAACCGATGGCAGCAGCGGCGTTCATATGTTTCTGAAAGGAAATGAAGGAACAACGCTTTATTTGGGAGAAAGCCCCGCGTCCTACCGAACCAGCCGTCCGGCAGAGGGACATTTCTATGATAGCTATAGTCCGTTTATGATGCTGCGCAGAGAGGGAGAAAATTTAAAAACGGTATTTCTTGCCGTGATAGAACCTTTCCATGAAACAGATGGCATTCAAACGGTGGACTATTTAGACATGGAGGGAGACGACCCCAATCATATCGCTATCCGTATTACCTTCCAAGGCGGGCGGGAAGATGTTGTATTACTGAACCTGAACAATCCTGTTATCACCGGAAAAGACGACAGCGAACCGGTTCGCACAGCAGATGGACAATTTATGTTAGAGGGACGTGCCGGCGTCTATAGCACAAGCGGTTTTGCAAAAATGATTGCCGGAACCAAGCTCCAAACGCCGGAGCAGGCATTGACCGGCGAAACTGCCGCCTATCGCGGTACGCTGCTTGATGCAGGAAGTAAGATGGCAGGAGACAACGGAAACTATTTTGTCACAGAAGCGGATTTGCCGGAGGGTATGGCATTATATGGAAGATGGATGAGCGTGCAGTTTGGCAAATATCAAACGAAAAATACAGAAATCATCAAAGAACAGACAGATTTGTCAGAGATGTTTGAAATTGACCATATAGAAAAAAGAGATGGAAAGACGTATATCTTTTTGCAGGAGGACCCAGCGCTTGATGTCGGGACAGACGGCTGTAAGGAACTGATGCGTCCACACAGAGAATTCAGCGGTACGCCGCAGTTCCATATCTATACATCGGTACAATAAAATTTGACTGAAAACAAGCGCCTCCTATGGTGAAATGAACCCATAGGAGGCGCTTGTTATGTGAGGAAGAAATATTGTATTACGACCAGACAATCGTTTGGTATTCCGCAGTCGTGAAATCAAGCGGAAGTTTCAGTACATGGCATACCGGTCAAAGCGTATACAAAATGTTCCATTCATGAGCGCCGCGCAAAAATTAGTTGTAATTTAGCAAAAGCTATGGTAGAATAAAAATAAATATAGCATGGAGGAAACACGGTATGAAAAAGTTGCATTTGCCGAAGAAACAACATAGCATACGGTTTCAATGGATGCGGGCATTTTTGTTGATTATGATTATAGCAGTGTTGTTAAACATTGTGGCATATACCTTGTCTATGAACGAATGGGAGGAACAAATGGCACAGACCAACCGTTCGTTTTATAAGCAGATACAGAGCAAGGTGGATACCATGATTTGTTCTCTGGAACAGGCAAGTCTGGACTTATATTTAGACGCTTCTGCGCTTGCACTATCTAGACCATCGCAGCAGCAGATGCTGGATAGCGGTATGCTGGAAAGTACGGCGAAAATGTTTGCGGATATGGATACGGCGCTGCGCGATACATACCGGAGTTATTATTTTTTGAATAATGTGACCGGTGTGGTTTCTGTGCAGGGGTTTCAAGGCGCGCAGGACTATTTTCAGGAAAATTTTTCCTCTTTTGATATGTCCTATGACGTGTGGCTGCATTGGATGCAATCGGTGAGCAATGAGGATTATATTTTGGTAAACGGAAAGCAGGAAGGGAAACGGTATATCTTTTTTAAATATATCATTGATTATGCCGCAGTGCAGCCGTCAAGTTTTATTTCGGTCGTGGAGGACAGCGCGATTGGAAAAATGGCAGCCGAAGCTCCTTTTTTTGCAGAAAGCTATTTTTTGGTGCTTAACGATAACGGACAAATTGTAGCGGCAAATGCAGACGCGGCGCCCTATCTGGAAAAATTGGGACGCCTTACGGAAAACGAGGGGACGCTGCACCGGCGTATAGGCGGAAAATCTTATATGGTGACCTATACAACATCGCCGCTGAACAATTGGAAATATGTCTATGTCACACCGAAAAGCGTATATATGAAAAGTACAAATACCATCAAATATATTTTGTATGGTACGCTTTTGGTCAGCATTATCATAGAACTGCTGTTGATTGCACAGTCCGTTAAAAAACAATATATGCCAATCAAAAAAATTATGAACATGGCAAATGTGGACAGTGAAGGGAATGAATATGCCGCGTTAGAACAGATTGTGCGCGAACTGGGCGACGCCAAGAGGCAGGCACATGGCGCGGCATATGCGCAAAAGGAACTGATGCGTTCGCGTTTCATTGGGAATTTGCTCAGTGGACTGGTGATGAAAGAAAACATGTCCAAAGAATATATGCAAACGCTGGATATTGCGTTTCCATATCCATATTTTGCGGTTGCCGCCTTTCATCTGAGCGATTATTTATATTTGTTTGAAGAAGATGAATCCATCACGGAATATGAACGCTATGATATGATGAAAACCATCATCATTAATATTTTTACGGAAATTGCAAATGAATATAGTGCAAAAGTATATTTTACAAGCCAAAGCAATACGCTGGCATGCGTTTTGAATCTGCCGCAGGAAGCGGAGGCAGAGACGGCGGCAAGCAGCATTGTACAAAAAACAGCAGAAAATATTTTGAAATATTTTCAGGTGCATTATGCCAGTGCACTGAGTAATGTGGTAGCTTCGGTGGAAGAATTGAACGCCGCCTATACAGAAGCGATGACAGGCGTGGAATACCTGATGATGATGGACGAAACCTATTTTGTGCAATATAAAAATATTGAGCGGGCGGAATATGACCAATATACCATGCCGCCCGGCGTGTATGGAGAAGTTGTTCGGCTGATGAAACAAAAGAAGGCGGCGGAGGCATATGATAAAATTGCGGTTCTGATTGATGATTGTCATACGCAGCAGGAATTCTCGCCGCGCTTTTTCCGCTATTTGATATATGACATAACAGGACAGATGCTGAGTGAATTTAAACAATATATTGATGAAGACGATGCGGTTGTCAAAGCGTTATTCCGCACCAAAATTGCAACAAGACAAGATGTTGAACAAGTGAAACAATTGCTCCGGCAGCTGGTAGAACAGATTGTGGCAAATTGGGAGGAAAAGAGTGAAACAACGGATCAGAGTAAGACCAGAAGAGAAAAACTGAGTGCAGCAATCAAACAATATATTGAAGAAAATTATCATGATTCCAACTTAAATGTTTCTATGATTGCAGATGTGTTTGAATTTGTGCCAACGTATATCTCCAAATGTTTTAAAGAAAGTGAACAGATTGGCATTTTGGATTACATTAATATGGTGCGAATACATCATGTGAAAAAACTGTTGCTGGAGACGGATTTAACGCTGGAAAAAATTGCGGGTCAAACAGGATTTAACAATATTTCAACGTTTAACAGAACGTTTAAAAAGATGGAGGGTATCACGGCAGGCGAATATAAAAAATATATGCTGAGCCGGTAAGAACAGGCGGAAGGAGGGACTTGCTTGAAAGGGAAAAAATTTCTTTGTGTGGCGGCGGCGATTGCAGCGGCAACGCAGCTTTGTGCCTGCGGCAGGAGCGGCGACGTGCGCCTGAACAGTACAGACGACTATCCGCAGGAGACGGATGTAGAACTGGTCTATTGGGTAGATAATCCAGCAGGTGTCCGTATGGAATCCTATACAATGAACAGTACGCCATTTAAAAGAGAATTGGAAAAACAGACGGGAATCCGCGTGAAATATGTCCATCCGCCATGGGATCAGGAGAAACAAAATTTTTCGCTTATGATTGCCTCTAATGATTTGCCGGATATTATTGAATATGACTGGAAACAATATGCCGGTGGTGTCGAAAAAGCGATTCAGGATAATGCAATCATTAATTTAAAACCATTATTAGAAAATATATCCCCTAACTTAAAGACATTTTTGGAAAAGAATCCGGAAATTGAAAAAAATTTGCGGACAGATACAGGACAATATGGGTTCTACCCGTTTGTACGTGATGGGGAAATGCTGACAACATTCCGCGGCGCGGTGATACGCAAAGATGTTTTGGATAATGCAGGCGTAGCGATGCCGGAAACGATAGAAGAATGGGAACTTGCGTTGCGTACATTGAAAAGCGCCGGTATCGAAATCCCAATCACCATTGGTTTTACCAATGATATGGTAGACACGGTGGGACCGTTTTTGGGAGCATTTGGCATCTGCGGCGGATTTTATCAGGAAAATGGTGTGGTGAAATTTGGTCCCTATGAACGCAATTTTGCACTGTTTGTAAAGAAAATGAACCAATGGTATGAGGAAGGACTGGTGGACCGGCAGTTTGATAGTACATCTTCGGCGCGGTATGAACAGCAATTTGCTAATGGGGAATTAGGCGCGGCATTTGCAACGGCGGGCGGCAATATGGGAAGTTGGATTCCCGTGGTTTCTCAAAGCATTCCGGATGCGGTGTTAGCGCCCGTAAAATATCCCTCTGCAAGGAAGGGACAGCGCGCGAAATATGGGCATAAAACATTGGAACTGGAAGGAAAAGGCGCGGCAATTTCAACCCAGTGCAAAGATGTGGAAATGGCAGCGCGGCTTTTGGACTATGCATACTCAGAAGAAGGCAGTACGCTCTATAATTTTGGCATTGAAGGAGAATCCTACCGGATAGTAGATGGATATCCGACCTATACGCCTTATATCATGGACGAACAAGTGAACGGCGGGAAACCGTTGACACAGATGTTGGGGCAGTATACGCGCAGCAGCAGTAGTGCGCCGTGTATTCAAGACGTCCGCTACATGGAACAATATTGTAAATTTGACGAACAAAAAGAAGCGATTCGGCTTTGGGCAGATACAGATGCAGCAAAGTATCAACTGCCGCTTTTGACGCTGACATTGGAAGAAAATACGGAATTTTCCAATATTATGAACAAAATTAATCCATATCGGCAAGAGCAATTATATCGGTATATCGCAGGTGCGGTGCCGGTGGACGATATGGAAGACTATTTTGAAAAGCTAAAAAATATGGGAATGGAACGGGCAATTGAAATACAGCAGGCGGCATATGACAGATTCCTGAAACGGTAGAAGCGGCAAGTTTTGTTAGTATAGCGGCGGGAATCGGTGGCAGACTAAAGCCAGCGCAAAAGAAGAGAACTGATTCTGATATGGAACGTTCTGTTGTTTTGCGCCCGCAAAGAAAAAATGCCAAATAGGAAATGGCGGCAAAGGAGTCTTGCCAAAATGCCAAAACATCCACAAACACCATATGGTAAATATGCCAATATCAATGAAGTCTATCAGACCTATGCATTAGCAAATGTGGGGCAGGTCGATGCGGACAGCAAGGTAACAATCCCACCGGAAGAGGACGTCAAGGAAGCAAAAGACTGGGTAGACTACAACGAAAAATGATGTAAAAAGAGGGCTCTTTTAGAGCCCTCTTTTTACATCATTTTTTGCAACACCGTTTTTTAAATTGCAACAATTTCAAAAAATAGGATTTATACAAATTTTACTGCTGTCCCATAAGCCAAAACTTCCGCTGCGCCCTGCATCACAGAAGCTGAGGCATAGCGAATATTCACAATAGCATCTGCACCCAGCGCTTCTGCTTCTTCCACCATGCGTTTGGTAGCAAGTGCCCGTGCATCGTTCATCATTTGATTATAAGCCTTCAGTTCTCCGCCAACCAGCGTTTTGAAGCTTTGCGTAATATCGCGACCGAAATTTTTGGTTTGAATTGTGCTGCCTTTGACCAGACCCAACAGGTTTAATTCTTTCCCGGGGATTGTTTCAGTATTGACTAAGATCATCTTCTTCTCCACTCCTTATCTCTTTAATGCGTTCTATCAATACGAAGATACATACGCCCGCCAATGCAAGCGGAATCAGAAGCAACAGCAAACTGAAGCCAAGCGGCAAATCCACCAGCAAAATAGCGACAATGTAGGAAAGTAAAAATAGAACACTGATACAGGTAATTGTAATGGGTGCAATTAATTGTTTGTTTTTTTTGGAATCCATATTTAGCCACCTTCCAAACTGCAAACATGAATGATTATTTTGCAATTTTTATTATAGAACAATTCAGAAAAGAAGTCAACCTGTTTTATCAATATTCTGAAAAACCTTATTTGCATTTGTTAAGAGGGAATATCATAGGATAAAGCATAGGAAAGAGAATCGAATATAAAATGAGTCTCGTATGCCTACAATTATCAAAACACATTTATAATAAAAAAATGTTGAAATGTGACGAGATTTGTGGTATTCTAAAGGAGAGAAAACAATGCGGGAAAGTTCTAGTAACAAAAATGATACATGCCTGCGAAAAGGGGAGCTGTAACGTGAAAGTTCCTTTCACGTTAGCCTTCGGCGGAATAAAAGGCGCGTGCGAAATTTTGCTCACCTTCGGCTCGCAAACGCACATGCGCAAAAAAATCTCTTATCATTCCTTGCCCTGCCGATAAGAGAAATTTAATTTTTATTTGTGCCGATGCAGGGCGGCGGAATGGAGATTTTTATGAAACGAAGTAAAGTGATAGTGGCGGCGCTGCTGGCGCTGATACTGCAATTTGGTATGGTAACGGGTGTTGGTATACAGAACCATATGACAAATGCAGCGGCATATGAATTGATACCGGTGGGGGTTGGTAATCAAAACAGCTACCGTTCCAGCGGCGGAAGCAGTTCGCGTTCCAGGTCTTCCTATTCCGGTTCCTATCGGAGCGGAAGCAGCAGTGACGGCGAATCGCTGGCATGGTTATTGTTATTCATGTCCACACATCCGATTGGGTCGGGTGCGGTGATTATCGTTTTGATTGTGCTGGCGATTTTGTGGAACAAAAAGAAAAACAGCGGCAATGCGGGCAATATGGGAAATGTAGGTCAGGCGCCGGTATATCAGCCGAAAATGCCGGCAGATTTGACGCCGCTGGAGGCATTGGATCCGGAATTTTCTGCCGACCAGTTTATTAGCTGGACAAAAGAAGTGTTTGTCACACTAAATCAGGCGTGGACTGCTAAGGATTGGTCTAAAATCCGTCCGTTTGAGTCAGACGCATTGTTCAAAGAACACAGTCAATTGCTGGAGGATTACATCAACGGCGGAAAAACCAATGTATTGGACCGTGTTGCTGTCAAAGACGCTGTGATTACCAATTACTATGAGGACAGTCAGAATGAATATCTGGAGGTTACCATGCTGACCAATATGATAGATTATGTTGTGGAGGACGCGACCGGAAAAGTGACGGCGGGCGACAAGACAACGCTTTGGGATATGGAATACACGCTGAAATTTATGCGCAGCCGCGGCGTGAAAACGGCGGGCAACATGGAAGGACTTGCAACGGTGAACTGCCCGAACTGCGGTGCGCCGACAGAAGTAACGTCGCAGGGACAGTGTGAATATTGTAAATCTGTTATCACAACAGGCAAATATAACTGGGTGCTGTGCAGCTATACCGGAAGAAATCTGTAATAACAGAAACATGAAGCGAACCTGCGCTTGGATAAACAGGAGAAAATATCCTATTATGGGGGTGGTGCATGATGCATGAATCGGATATTATCCTTTTATTTGAATTTATGTGCATATTGATAGGCGGCGTTATTACACTTATTTGTATTTATTATGATAAACAAAAAGCGAAAAACAGCCAAATGGTAAAGACATTCCCGCCGCTAAAGCAGGCGGACATTTCGGCGCTGAAAAGAAAAGAACCGCGGTTTTCGGCATTTCACTTTACCAGATGGACAGGGGAATTGTTTCGACAGCTGGCAATAGCATATCGGGTGGAAGAACTGGAACCGATTCGCCCCTGCATGACAGATGAATTTTATGAAAGCTGCCGGAATCGGCTCATAGCATTAGAAAAACAGGGCGAGAGAGAGGTTTATAAGTGGATTGAGGTTAGAAATGCCGTTATTACCGGCTGCCGCGTGCAAGAACAGCAGGAACAACTGATTGTTACATTGCAATTTACAACCATTTGTTATAAAATGGATATGAAAACAAACCGTATCATAAGCGGAAACGCCGATACAACCGCTCGGTTTCAATATGAATTGGCGTTTGTGCGCTACCATGCGCAGCAGAAGAAAGCTGTCCCGCGGGCGGAATACTGTCCGCACTGCGGCGCACCGATAGAAAAGAAGGGACAAGGACAGTGCGACTATTGCAAATCCAAACTTGCAGTGGCAGTGAGCGGCAACAGAAATCGTAGTTGGAGGCTATGCTGCTGCGCCAAGATAGAGTGGTAGCAGAGGCACTGCGCCGGAGGGGATTGACAAAGTGTGGGGCAGCGGAAGAATGAAAAATGATGGTGGTACATGATGGGATATTTGGAAAATTTTTTAATGCGGATCATGTGGAATGAATTTGAAAAGCTGGACGGATACAGCGGCGGAGACGAACCGCTTTGGATTCAGTGGACGAGACCGTCATATCCTAAAGTAGAAGAAACCGATTTAGCGCGTCTGATAGTGAAAGATTCAAATTTTTCGCCGGAGCGGTTTGTTGACGATGTGGAACAATTGTTTTTGCGTGTGACGCAGGCGGAGGAGAACAATGATTTAAACAGCATTCAGCCCTATATCACAACAAGTTTGTATGGGCGTCTTCAAAAACGGCTGCGGGACTATAAAAAGTCTCATGAAAAGCCTGTTTACAAACGCATGACAATCAGCAATGCCGTCATCACGGATTATGAGGAAAAACAGTATAGCGATTATCTGGAAGTGACGCTGCAAATATTGATGGTGCATTATGTTATAAATTGTGATACAGGAAAATTGAGATGGAAACATTCAAAACGGTTGGAGCGATTTCAATATCAAATGGAATTTGTTTGCCGTGAAATAGAGCAGATGCCGAAAAAACGGAGAATACATTGCCCGCACTGCGGCGCGACGATTGTCGTGCAGGGGCAGGTAAAATGCCCGTATTGTAAATCTATTGTGACCATGCAGGGATCCCAAAGCGGACAGGGGAAACAGAGATGGAAGTGGCTGCTGAACGATATCAGCGGCGGACGCTGCGAATCGGATAGTATTTGGGGATAAAAGGAAAATGCGGATAGGGGGCGTGGAAGTTGCTAGGCGTTTTGTTTTGCATATTTTGCATACTTTGCGTGATACTTGGTTTTTGCATCAATAAACTCATGTCCGGCAGAAACGGCGACCTTGAATATGAAATGCAGGAGGGCGCGCCGGAAGAAATTCCGCAAGTGGGGTTTCCGCCGCTGCACGCGGTGAATTTATCGGAACTGCGCAAGAAAGAGCCGGAATTTTCTTCAGGGCGTTTTATCAAATGGGGCAGAGAACTGTTTTGGCAGTTTGCCAACGCGTCAGAGGAGTGGGAGATAGAACCAATTCGACCGTATCTCACGGAAGGATTTTACCGAAGCTGTCAAAACAGATGCCAAGATTTGCAAAAACGCGGCGTGAAAATTGTTTATGAACAACGCATAGAACAAAATATTGCCATTACCGGCTACCGCGTGCAAAATCAGCAGGAATATCTTGCCATGGCATTGCAGGTCTACATCACTTTTGCTATGATAGATGTGAGAACAGGCAGAAGAGTTGACGGAAAACGCAGTACGTCGCGGCACATGAAATATGAACTGGAATTTATGCGGCAGACCGCCGGAGATATGCCGGATATGGTGCGCGGGGGATGCTGTCCGCATTGCGGCGCACCGGTAGAAAACGACAGGCAGGAACGGTGTAGTTATTGCAGAGAAAAATTGATATTTGAACCTAAGACGGAAAACTGTAATTGGCTGCTAGGCAAATGTACAGAGAAGCGGTATGAGTAGAGTGATTATTTCGCAGATGAAAGATAATGCGATAATAAAAGGGGGGCAGCAAGGTGTCCGAGGGTCTTGCAGCAATTGTAGGCGTGATAGTGATTATTGGCTATCTTTTACTGGGTTATTATACAGATGAAACGGAGGGCGCCGAAAGACGTGAACCGTGGACAGTGTTCAGGAGACCGCGAAAGAGAAAAAACACTATCTATGACCATCAGCAAGTGCAAAGGGCAGATTTGACGCGGTTGATGGTAAAAGAACCGAAGTTTTCTACTGATAGGTTTGCGTCCGACGCAAGAGAACTGTTTTTTAGCGTTATCGGCGCGCTGAAACGTAAGGATATCAAGGAACTTCGACCGCATGTCACCGGAAAAATGTACGATACGCTCGGGAAAAAGCTGTTGGAATATCAAAATTTGAACAGAAAAGAAGTTTGGGACCGCATTATGGTCAACAATGCTGTCGTTACCGATTATCAGGAAAGGAAAAACAGCGATGTGCTGGAGGTCACGGTGCATGTGACCATGAACCACTATGTGGAGGACAAAAAGACGGGCGCAATTTTGGAAGGAGATTTATTGGGACTGTATAAGTATGAATATCAAATGGAATATATCCGCAGAGAAAACAGAAAATTACCGGAAGGCGTGCGGGAAACCTTTTGCCCGCATTGCGGCGCGCCGCTGAAAGTGGGGAGTCAAACAAAATGTCCCTATTGTAAATCCATTATTATGACAAATGTGGAAGAAGGTCAGCGCATGGGAAAAAGCAGTCAGTGGCTGCTGAATCAGATGCATGGCAAAGTGTTATAAATCCATTTTATATAGAAATTTATAGTTGATGAAAGGAAGGGTAATCATGGGATTGATTAAAGCATTCAGTGGGGCGGTTCGTTCAGAACTGGCAGACCAGTGGAAAGAGTATTTTTATTGTGACAGCATGGGAACAAGTACGCTTCTTTGCAAAGGTGCAAAGAGAACAGGAACAACACAGTTCAAAAGCAGCAACACCAAAGCAAGCGACAACGTCATTTCGGAAGGGTCTATGATTGCGGTCAATGAAGGACAGGCTATGCTGGTGGTGGAGAACGGTAAAATCGTTGATTTTACCTGCGAACCGGGCGGATACCGTTATGATTTCAAAACGGAACCGTCGCTGTTTTCCGGCAGTTTCGGCAATGCGCTGACCAGAACCTTTCAGGAGGTTGGGAAACGGTTTGCGCTTGGCGGAGAAACCGGAAAAGACCAGCGGGTATATTATGTGAATCTCAAGGAAATTGTCGGCAACAAATTTGGGTCGGCGCAGCCTATGCCCTATGACGACCCGTACTATAAAACTGTGTTATACGTCCGCTATTTCGGCGTATACAGTTTCAAAGTGACCGACCCGCTGCGTCTCTATACGGCGGTCGCCGGAAATGTGGAAAAAGAATACCGCGCCGGTCAATTGCAGGAACAAAGCGATACAGAGTTCTATGGCGCGCTGGATACGGCGATGTCCAAATTGGCGGCAGACGGCGTGAAATTTAGTATGCTGCCCTCCAAACAGATGGAGCTTGCCAATTATATGAACGAAGCGCTGGACGAATCATGGCGGCAGCTGCGCGGACTGGAAATTATTTCGGTGGGTATCAACAAAATCACGCCCGACGATAAATCCAGAGAACGGATTGAACAGTTCGACAACGCGACCATGTTGGGCGGTAATCAGGCGGCAATGCAGGGACGCATGACGAGCGCACAGGCAACCGCATTTGAAAACATGGGCAAACAGTCCGCCGGTACAAGCGGAATGGATATGATGGGCATGGCGTTTGGCGTGCAGGCAATGAATCAGATGGGACAAATGATGCAGCAGCAAACGCCGCAAGCGGCGCCGCAGTCTGCCACACCGCAGCCTGAAACGGCGCAGAAGGAAGCGGATACATGGAAATGCGCGTGTGGTGCGGAAAATGCAGGAAAGTTCTGTAGTGAATGCGGACTGGAAAAACCCAAGACGGAAACGGAATGGGTGTGCGCGTGCGGTACAAAGAATGCAGGAAAATTCTGTAGTGAATGCGGTAAACCACGTCCGGAGGAAGGCTGGACGTGTGCGTGCGGCGCAGAAAACAAAGGGAAATTCTGCAGCGAATGCGGCAGCCCCAGACCGTAAATAGAAGGAATAAAGAATGATAAAAAAGGTAGTTTGAACTGCTAAGCGCAGTTCAAACTACCTTTTTTGCTAAAATGAATTGTCCGTTAAGAATGGGTATCTTTTGACGAATAGTGCCAATGGTTGCTTTATATCTACCCTATGTGAGTATAATGCGCCGACAGCACGATTCGCTGTACCGATTGCCTAACATGGTATTATACTCGAATAGGTTTGATTCACACAAATTAGATTTACCAAGTCATAGCCGGTTCCTCTGGCGTGGGTGAAGGTGTGGGAGCGTCGATTGGTGAATCGCTTTGTGCAGGCGGCGTTACAGTCGGCTGTTGCTGGGCGATTTCCTCGTTCAGACGCTGCATATCTTTGACAATCGCGTCCACTTCCTTCATGGTTTTTCCATAGTTCTCCCAATCGTTTTCGCTCATGAACTGTTTTGCTTGATTATATTTTTCCGTCAGCTTCTGCGACAGGGAATATAAATCTTCATTGACCGGCTGCACTTGTTCCGGCGGTGTTTCTTCATTGGTTTCAGGCATTTGCGGATTCGCATTAAACATGGCTTCAAATGCGGCTTCCAGTGTTGGCTCCATCACAACAGTGTCTCCATATGCCAGAATAACGCGTTTGACCTCCGGCAGTCCTGCGCTGTTTTGCGACGTGATATACACAGGCTCTACATAGACAATGGAATCCTTAATGGGAATCACCAGCAAATTGCCGCGCATGACATTGGAACCGCCCTGTCCCCAGAGCGTCAGTTCTCTGGAAATGTTAGGGTCGTTGTCAATTTTATTTTCAATTTGCAGCGTTCCATAGACATGCTTGCCTTTGGGGAATTTATAGGACACCATTTTTCCATAATTCAAGCCGTCCGACATCACGCCAATCCAGCCCACCAAATTGGTATCCTTGTTGTTCAGCGTATAGGGTACCATTAGCATAAATTCCGCAGATCCATTGATATCCACAAAATTATAATAGGGCGCAATTGCCTGAATTTCGCTTTTGCTGCCATATTTTTCGCGGGCAATTTCCCATACGTCCGACTGCGCATAAAACGTTGCAGGGTCGGTGGTATGATATTTTTTATAGATATTTGCCTGCACCTGAAACAGTTTTTCGGGATATTTGATTTGCAGCGCTACATCATAGGGGAGCGGTTCTGTTTTAAACGTACCCGGATAGACTTTATTATAGGTCTGCATAATGGGGTCGCTGTGGTCGATGATGTAGATATCCACCGTGCCGTTGTAGGCGTCCACCAGCGCTTTGACGGAATTGCGGATATAGTTGCGCCCGTCCGTCATTTGGGAATAGGGATAATATTCCGTGGAGGTATAGCCGTCCACTACCCATTTCAGCCGTCCGTCGTTGGTAACGGTGATATGCACGTCATCATCAAAGGAAATAAACGGAACCACGTTGCGCACGCGGTCTACCACATTGCGGTTGAGCAGCATACGGCTGTCCGCGTTGATATACTGTGAAGTCACCAAGTTCATATCCATATATTTGATGGCAAAAAGCAGACGGTTGAGCGCGGTCATTTCAATACCGGCAGGTCCTTGGTAGCTATATTCGTTTTCCGTTTGTCCTTCTGCAAAATCCAGTTCTTTTTGCGCCGTATTCACGAGCGTATAGGAATCGCTGTTGATTTCACCGAAATAGATACGCGGTTCCGTGATAGCCGGCAGTTCGTCTGTTGTGAGCTGCACGGGAATATCTTTCACCAGAAAATCCGGCTGTCCTTCCGCAGTGACGTGGTTGGTGGGACTCATCACAAGCCCATAACCATGCGTGAAACGCATTTTTTCGTTGACATAGGTCATTTTGCTGGTCGAGGTGGTCGGCTGCATTTCGCGGACGGAAATGAATGCGGACTTGCGTTTGCCGTCCGTTGTCTGATAGGGAATGACGTCCACATCTTTGAATTGGTAGTAGCTGCGAATACCCTGCAATTGGTTATACGCGGTAAGCGTCGCCTGATAGTCTGCAATACGAATATTGTCCAGCGTATCCTGCGAAATGCTTTCAGGGTCTAATGTATCGGACAGAGGATATTCCAAATCCTGTGTATCTGTGAGGTTATATGCCTGTAGCGTAGCATCAATGTTGTGCCGGATATAGGGGCGTTCCATTGCCGCTTCGTTGGGGAACACGGCAAAATTTTGCACACAGATGGAGATAGCGCCGATAAGCACCCATGCCGCAGGATAACATGCGGCGCAGACCAGTAAACGTTTGAATTGCCCGCGTAGCAAAAACCAAATACAACCGACTACAATCACAATCAGCGCATAGGGCATGATACGGTAGAAATTCAGCCACACCACCATGTCAGTATAGCCGCCGCCTATCATATCGCCATTAGGCTTAAACAATAGTTCCTCCGCCTGAAAATGGAAGTTATAGGCGGAAATCAAAAAACAAAGCAGCACATGGACAGTCAGTTCAATGATAATGCCTTTTTGTTTCAGCAGTTCCGAAGGATGTTTGATGCCGTTGCGCACATAGTAGAGCAGGACAATGGCAAAAACATATACCGCCAGAAAAATGGAAAGTCCCAGCAATGTCTGTGTGAGCTGCATAAACAGAGGACGCTGAAAAACATAGTATCCGATGTTTTTATGCAAAATGGGGTCGTTTTCCGCAAACCAAGAGGGGTTAAACGCTGTGAGAACGGTTGTGTAAATATTCTGGTCGATAAACGATGCTCCGACAATAGCAATCAGCAGACTCATAATGATGAAATGCGACCGTTTGGTTAAAAAACCGCTGGTTTGCTCCCATTTGAGCAAGTTGCGGCGCAGCACCATGTTGGTGATGACTGCCAGAATAAAAATTGCGGCAAACGCGCTGACACGCGCCAGCAAGCTAATGGAGAAATTCACCCAGAATACTTTGGTATACTGCGTGCCTACTTCGTAAATATCCAGATAGTTCAGATAAAACGCAGCAACCCAAATGCCGAGCAGAATCACAGCGATTCCCGCCGCCGCGCCAATGGTAATTTTTTTTGCTTTGGAAGCCAAATAAATCCTTCCTTTCTATTCGCCGCGGGACTTTATTCCGCGGGTTCACCCTCTTCGGGCTGCTCCTGCGCAGGGGATTCTTCTGTCAGCGCAGCTTCAAACAATGCGGCAGCAAATTCTTGCGGATTGAATTTCTGCAAATGGTCAATCCCTTCGCCCACGCCGATGAATTTCACAGGCAAATGCTGTTCATGGCTGATGGCAATGACAACACCGCCTTTGGCGCTGCCGTCTAATTTGGTTAAAATCAGTCCGGTAATCTCCGCAATCTCACCGAACGTTTTCGCCTGTGAAAGAGCATTTTGTCCGGTAGTTGCGTCCAGAACAAGCAGCGTTTCTTTTTTTGCGTCCGGTGCCTCGCGGTCTGCCACTTTCAGAATTTTTTGCAGTTCCGCCATGAGATTCTTTTTGTTGTGCAGACGCCCTGCCGTGTCCACAATCAGAATGTCGGAGCCGCGGGATTTTGCCGCATTTACCGCGTCAAACACAACCGCCGCGGGATCGCTGCCTTCGCCGTGGGAAATTACCTCCACGCCTGCGCGTTCTCCCCAGATTTTGAGTTGTTCCGTTGCTGCTGCGCGGAAGGTATCCGCTGCCGCCAGCAACACATTTTTACCGTCTGCTTTGAATTTTGCCGCCAGTTTTCCAATGCTGGTGGTTTTGCCCACGCCGTTGACGCCGATAATCAGATAAATGGTCAGCGGGGAAGCGGATTCGGATTCCTCCGGTGCATGTTCTACCAAAAATTCGGTGATAATAGCCTGCAATTCTGTTTTCAAATCTGCACCTTCGGTAATTTTTTTCTCTTTTGCTGCGTCACGTAAGCGGTCAATGATGTCCATTGCCGTTTCCGCGCCGACGTCGGCGATAATGAGCGCTTCTTCCAATTCGTCAAACAGTTCGTCGTCCACTTTTTTGAACTGGTGAAACACCTGTTCAACGCGCTCGGTGAACACTTGTTTTGTTTTGGTGAGTCCTTCCTTGAGTTTATTAAAAAATCCCATGACTTCGTGCTTCCTTTCCTGCTTTATAGTTATTGCGCTGCCGCGAGTTTATCACTGATATCAATGGAAAGCAGGCTGGTTACGCCTTTTTCCTGCATGGTGACCCCATAGAGCGTGTCGGCGGCTTCCATGGTGCCTTTTCGGTGCGTGATAACGATAAACTGCGTGTGCTTGGAAAAGTTTTTCAAATAATCTGCAAACCGGAACACGTTTACATCGTCAAGCGCTGCTTCGATTTCATCGAAAATGCAAAAATAAGTCGGACGGATTTGCAGAATCGAAAAGATGAGGGCGATTGCCGTAAACGCTTTTTCGCCGCCGGAGAGCAACGTGATGCTTTGCAGTTTTTTGCCGGGCGGCTGCACGTCAATTTCAATGCCGCTGCCCAAAACGTCCTCGGGGTCGCTGAGTCGAAGCTGCGCGTGACCGCCGCCGAACAGGTCGCGGAACGTTTTTTGGAATGTGACGCACAGTTTGCTGAAATGTTCTTCAAACAGTTCCGTCATGGTCTGCGTCATTTCTTCAATCAACGCTTCCAGACTGCGTTTCGCTTCTACTAAATCCTCCAATTGCTTGCTCATGAATTCATAGCGTTCTTTGACCTGCGTATATTCTTCAATGGCGTCTACATTAATAGGACCGAGCAGTTTGATTTGCTGCCGTACGTCCAAAAGTTGTTTGCGGTAGGCGGAAAAATCTTCCACGTCCCGCCGCAGCGGTACAGCGGTGGAATAGGTCAACTCATAAGAATCCCAAAGTTTCGCCAAAATATCGTCTTTGGTGGAAAGTAGTTTTTCCTGTTGTCCCTGCACACGAAGCAGTTCCGCTTGCAGCTTCAGTTGTTCCTCATGATATTCCCGTACCTGTACATCAATTTCATCCAGTTTGGTATCAATAGCGCTGCGTTTTTGCGACAGTTCCTCCAGCGCAGCCTCTGTTTTTGTTTTGTTTTCACTCAGCCGCTGCATTTCCTGCTCATTTTGAGAAATCGTCTGAGAGAATTTCTCCATTTCCGCCGATAGCTGCGCGGTTTCCGCTTCGCCGCTTTGTATGCCGGATTGCAGGGAGGATAGCTCTGCTTCGGTGTCCTGTTTTCGCTCCAGACAAAGCTGACGGTCGTGCTGCAAACTGTTCAAGTGCAGCTTTTGTTCGTTGATGGCGTCCTGCTGTTTGCTGCAAGCGTCTGTGCATTCCGTCTGTTTCAGCACAAGAGCAGCGCTTTGTTGTTCCAATGTTTCCAGTTCAGCCGCCAGCGTATCGTTTTGCTGCGCCAACGCGTCCGCCGTTTGGTCGGCGCGTCCGGTGCGCGTGACAATGGCACTCCATTCAGATTCCAAATTTTGACACGCCGTTTCCAGTTGCCGAAGCTGCTGCTGCGCGTGTGTACATTCCATTTCGCCGGTGGTACAGCGGTTTTTGCTTTCAAAAAACGTCCGCTGACTTTCCGCCGCCGCCGCCGCCGCTGCTTCCGCCTGTGATTTTAACACGGGAAGCTGTTTGTCATACTGTAAGAGTTGCTCGGATAATACGGCGATGGATTGTTCCAATTCTTTGATTCCCGCGCTGCGGGACAATGCGCCGCTGACGCGGTTCACGCTGCCGCCCGTCATAGACCCGCCCGGGTTGAGTAAATCGCCTTGCAGCGTCACGATTTTCATACGGTGTCCGGTTGCCTTTGCCAGCGCAATGGCGTGGTCAATGGTGTCCATCACAACCGTGCGTCCCAACAGGTTGCGGATAATGCCGTTGAACCGGTCTTGCGTTTTCACCAAATCGGCAGCGATACCGATATACCCTTCCGCGCTCTGCGCCTGTCCGGCGTTTTGTAGCGTCAACGGTTTCATTTCACTGACCGGTAAAAACGTGACGCGACCTTTGCCGGACTGTTTCAAATAGGCAATTGCCGCTTTTGCGTCTTGCGGCGAGTCCACAATAATGTGGTTCATGGCGCCGCCCAGCGCGGTTTCAATGGCAACGGTGGTTTTCGCGTCTGTTTCAATCAGACTGGAAACGGGACCGTAAATCTGCCGCTTTTGCAGACTGCCGCGTTTATATTCCGTCATGACGGCTTTTACGCTGCGGGAATAGCCGTCATAGTCTTTTTCCAATTCCTCCAAGACATGTTTTTTGTTGGAGAGGGTGTTGTATTCCGTCTGCGCAGTTTCCCGCTGACGCAATAGCTGTGTATGGGCGGTCTGTGCCTGACGGCTGCTTATCTCTTTTTCTTGATATGCCGCCGCCGCGTCCTGCTGTTCCTGCTGCAATTTTTGATAGGCTTCTTCTAATGCCAGCAAGGTTTGCCGGCCCTGCGCCAATGCATTTTCAGCGTCTGTTTTTTGGGATTGCAGTTCCTCCAGACGCTCTTTCAGCGTGTTGGATAGTTCCGTGCTTCCGGTGATTTGTGCAAGATTCGCGGAACGTTGTTCCTTCTTCTCCAAAATGGAACTGCGAACGGTTTCCAGCTGCGTTTCTAATTCGTGCAGCGACGCAGTATCTGCCGCAAGCTGCGCCTCCAATGCCGCAAGCTGCGCCTCGCCTTCCGTCAGCGCGGCAGTGTGCGTATCCAACTGGACGCTGCGTTCTTGAAGCGTCTGCGTCAGGGCGGATATCCGTTCCAACTGTATGCTTTTTTCTGCACTGCGCCTTGCAATGGTGTTTTTATGATTTTCAATGTTGGTGCGCAGAACATTGATTTCGCCTTCCAAACGAACGGCTTCGTTGCCCGCGCTGTAGGCAGCGGCGCGGTGACTGTCCATCTCCGCGTCCAGTTCGCGAAGCTGCTGCTTGATTTGTTCCGCCTGCGTTTCCGCCGCTTGATTTTTGTTAGTGCTTTCCTGCATTTGCCCTTCGACAATGGCGATTTTTTCTGCCACTTGTTTCAGCGAAGATTCCGTTTTGTCAATATCATGCAGCCATACATTGACTTCCAGTTCTTTTTGGTTTTCGCGCAGCGCCAGATATTTTTTTGCCTTTTCACTCTGCGCTTTCAGCGGGCCAATACGCCCTTCGATTTCTGCCAAAATATCGCTGACGCGCAGAATGTTGTCCTCCGACTGCCCCAGTTTTTTCACCGCTTCGTCTTTTTTGTAACGGTATTTGGTAATACCGGCGGCTTCGTCAAAAATGTGGCGGCGGTCAGTTGATTTGGCGCTGATGATTTCGTCAATCTTTCCCTGCCCCACGTTGGAATAGCCATCCCGTCCCAGACCGGTATCCATGAAAAGTTCATAGATATCTTTCAATCGGCAGGGAGACTTGTTAATGAGATATTCACTTTCGCCGGAGCGGTAGACGCGGCGCGTGACGCTGATTTCCTCGAAATCCAGCGGCATGGAACGGTCGCTGTTGTCCATGACAATTGTGACCTCCGCGAATCCAACAGGTTTACGCGTTTGCGTGCCGGAGAAAATAACGTCCTCCATTTTAGAGCCGCGCAATGTTTTTGCACTCATTTCCCCCATCACCCAGCGGAGTGCGTCGGAAATGTTGCTTTTGCCGCTGCCGTTTGGCCCTACAACGGCGGTGATACCCGGCTTAAATTCCAGCTTAACTTTATCAGCAAAGGATTTGAACCCCTGCGCTTCCAGTGCTTTGAAATACAAAGAACCACTTCCTTCTATTTTATCCCCAAATGCCTTTCATCAGGCGGTTGATTTCTTCTTTTCGTTTTTCTGTTGCGGCATGGTCAACTACATAAACCTCTCCGTTTTTTTGCAGCACATCACCCTCCTGCGCCTCGGACGGAAGCTGTGCGCGCGGAATGTTCATCATGGTTTCGTCGGCTTCCACAACAGCAATGTCTCCCTCAAACCGGTCAATAATATACATGAGTTTATGCCCCCTTTTGTACGCTGAGCGTACCGTTATCAATGGTAATTACAATCGTGCCGTCAAGGTCGGTGCGGTAAACGGCGGCGCCAAGTTGATCGAACCGCTGCAGCACTTTCTCGTGCGGATGTCCGTAACTGTTGCCTTCTCCGCAGCTAATCACAATGATGGAGGGGGACACCAATTGCAAAAATCCGGCGGTGTTGGAGGTATCCGAGCCATGATGCCCTGCCTGAAATACATCGCTTTTCAGCGCATTTCCAAAGTTCGACACAATAGCGGATTCGCTTTCTTTTTCGTTGTCGCCTGTGAACAAAAACGTTTTTCCGCCCAGTGACAACTGGATAGTGACAGAATTGTTGTTCAAATCTTTATATTCACGGTCAGGAAACAAAACCTGCAAACTTGCATCGCCAATCGTAAACGTATCGCCTACTTTCGCCGGCGTTATGGTGACGCTGCGCTGCTGCGCTGTTTCCACCATGGACTGGAAAATTTTTGTCGTGGTGGTTTTGGTGGGCATATACAGTTCTTTTACCGTGAATTCGTTTATCACATCAGGCATACCGCCGATATGGTCTTCATGCGGGTGGGTTGCCACGCAAAGTTCCAATTCCGTCACGCCCTGTGCCTTTAGATAATTTAACAAAATGTCGCTGCTGGCGCGGGTGCCGCTGTCAATCAGAATGTTTTTTCCGGCGGTTTGAATCAGCGTTGCGTCACCCTGTCCCACGTCAATGTAATGGACAGACGCACTGCCGGTCTGCTGTACTTGCGCCGGCGGCGGGTCGATTTGATAGGATTGTAATACGTCGGAAACGGTGCAGCCGCTAAGCAGCAGGAAACTTCCGAGCAATAACGCCGCAGCGCGGCGGAGTGGTTTTCGCATAATTGTGTCCTCCCTCTATTGATGTACAATTTTTTTCGCCCAACGGTACGACAGTGTCCGGCGTATACCAAAAATACTTTGAATGATACAATAGGAATACATCACAGACAGCACAAATTCCATCGGTTTTCCAAGAATGATACCGAAAAGAATACCCGCCGGCAGACTAATCAGATAAATCGGCAAAGTGTCCAGCATGAAGGCATACATGGTGTCGCCGCCGCTGCGGAGTACGCCCACGATAACAATGCTCATAAAGGCGCGCAGCGGTATATAGGCGGAGATAATATAGATAATGTGTACCGACAGCGTGGCGGTTTCCGGCGTTACGCCGCCAAAGAGCAAATGCACAAAACGGTGAGACAGCAGCGACATGATAACGCCGATAAGGATTCCTGAAATGAATCCCCACACGCAAAAACGTCCTGCGTCCAGTTTTGCCCGCATAATTTTGCCCGCACCAAGTTCATTGCCCAGCATGACGAGCGCGGCGTTTGCCATACCGCGGAACAGGACGGAAAACAATTGGTCCATGGTGGAGGCAATATTCATTGCCGCCACAGCGGTGGTGCCGATTCGCCCGAAAATCATGCTGTATCCGGCGGTGCCAACGCCCCAGATGGTTTCATTGAGAATCACAGGCGTTGTTTTTTGAAAAAACTGTATGGTAAACGGTTTATCAATGTGACGGAAGTCCCGCCATTTCACCTTAAAACGGTTTTGCGGCACATAGTCGAACAACAGAATGATTGCGGTTTCAATGGCGCGGGACAGCAGCGTCGCCACTGCCGCGCCCATAATACCCAGTTTAGGAAATCCGCCAACGCCGTAAATCAGCAGGTAGTTCATCAATGTGTTAAGGCTGAGCGCAATAATGCTGGCGAACATGGGCAGTTTGGCGCGCCCTGTGCAGCGCATGATGGACGAATAGGTCAGCGTCACACCGGAAAGCAGATAGGTCGGCGCGACAACAGGCAGATATTGCGCGCCCAGTTCCACCAATTGCATGTCGCCGGTAAAAACGCGCATAGCGGCTCTTGGCGCCGCCATTACTAATGCGCTGTAGAAAAAGGTCAGTCCAAACACAAGCGCAAACGACAATGCCATGGATTTGCGCACGCCCTCGTCGCTGCCCTGTCCGAAATATTGTGCCATAAACGTCGTCGCGCCGCTGGTGATACCGAAAACCACCAGCGAAATGATGAAATTGACTTGATTGGCGAGGGAGACGGCGGCAATCGCTTGGTCGCCAAGTCCCTGCACTAGAACAACGTCCATAATGTTGAGCAGGGAGACAATACCATATTGAACGGTCATAGGCAGTGCAATATGCAGCGCTTGCCGCAAAAACATGCGATCCGGCAAAAGAATACTGCGGTTAATCAGCATAAGCTCCCTCCTTTACAAATTTGCGCGCCCAGCGGTCTGTCAACATGCGGCGCAGTCCGAAAATACTTTTGAGCGCTTCTTCCAAATAGACACAGGGCGATACCACGTAGAGCGGCAGTTTCAGCACAATGCCAAACAGAAAGCACAGCGGCAGTCCAACACAATAGATGGAAGTGGTGTCCAGCATAAAACCAAAGAATGTGTCGCCGCCGCTGCGCAGCACACCCACGATATTAATAAAGTTAAATGCCTTAAACGGCGCATAAATAGCTAAAACCGTGATGACGTAGCGCGCGAGCGCCGCGGTTTCCGGCGTTACGTTGCGGAACAAAGTACCGACAAAGATACCGGAAAGCGACCACATACCAAGCCCTACCAACGCGCCGATAATCCAAATCCAAAGACAAATTTGACGCGCGTGCAGTTTGGCGCGGCTGAAACTTCCTGCGCCCAGTTCCCGCCCCAGAATGACCAGCGTCGCATTGGAAAGCCCCTGGAATGCCACGGTGAAAAGCTGTTCCAGCGTGGACGCTATGTTGACCGCTGCGACAACCGCCGCGCCCATGCGTCCATATATCATGTTGTAGCCCGCCATGCCAACGCCCCATACGGTTTCATTTAAAATGACCGGCACCGCTTTACGGTAAAAATGTCCTGCGAAAGCGCGGTCTAACGCTCTCACATCACGCAGATGTGGGCGGTATTGCTTTTGGCAGACACGGTAGACAAACAGAAGAATCATCATAATTTCAATGCAGCGGGAAATCAGCGTTGCCACTGCCGCGCCGGCGATTTCCAGACGCGGGAAAATACCAATGCCGTAAATCAGCAAGTAGTTCAGCAAACTGTTGCAGGAAAGCGCCACCAGACTGGCGACAAGCGGCAGTTTGGGACGTCCTGTGCAGCGCAAAAGTGTGGACAGCAGCGTTGTGACGCCTGTCATCAGATAGGTGGGGGCAACAATGGGCAGATACCGGCTGCCAAGCTGCACCAGCGTTTCGTCCGAGGTGAAAATATGCATCATCATTTTGGGAAAGGACAGCGTGACGGCGGCAACCAAAACGGCAGCGCTGCCAATGGTTAAAAATGACAACGCAGTTGTTTTGCGTACCCCTTCGCTGCTGCCCGCGCCAATATACTGTGAAATAAACGCGCCCGCTGCGCTGGAAACGCCGAAGCCCAGCATGGTCGTTACAAAATTGACCTGATTGGCGAGAGAGACCGCCGCAATAGCGTTGTCGCCCAGCCCTTCAATCAAAACAACGTCTAATATGTTGAGCAGAGAAATGATGAGATATTGTAGCGCAATGGGAAGCGCTAAAAACGTAAGCTGCTTCACAAACGCCGGATTTGGCTGTAGATAGTGCTTCAAAGATGCCATAGCTCCAACTCCGATATATGTAGTATTTCAGGCTGCGCGAAACGAAAACTGCACAGCCGTGTTTTTTCATTATAATATGGCAGTAAATTGCCAAGTCCCTTCATTATAACATTTTTTTGGCAAGATTACAACACCGAAGACAAAAATAGAAGACAAAAAAGTTCACAGTTTTTTAAATTTTTTTGAAAATACTCTTGTATTTTTTGTCAAAAAATTATATAATACATTTATATGTGCGTGTGACGCAAATGAAAAATAGGATGAAGGGCAAAAACAGAGGGTCTGAAAATATGGATGAATATGGCAGTAAAAAAGCGGCGTCTGCGGCGATTTCGCTTGCACTGACACTGACGCATGAAGAAGAAAAAGCGTATATGGAACAGCTTTTGAGACAGGGGATTTGCGCAGTGGCAATGGACTACGGCGGCGAATTCGAGCATTCCATTATCAAAATTGTGGAACGGGCTGTATCGGGAGCGAAACGCTGCGGCATGATTGGACAGACCCATGCGGAGGAAGGCGCGGTTGCCGGCGCGGCGCGGGAAGCGATTTCGCAAATCACCGCCAAAGCGGTTGGTATGAACATTGGCGGCAAGGTCGCGGTGGCGCGGTATCAGGATAATATTTGCGTCTGCGTGTTTTGCACCATTGGACTTTTGCATCTCAACGAGGTGGCAATCGGGTTGGGGCACCGCGTGATATAATTTAGGAAAGCGAGGACCGGAAGATTGATAAGCGTTGCAATTGACGGACCATCGGGAGCAGGGAAAAGTACCCTTGCAAAGTATCTAGCAGAAAAATATCGGTTTATATATATTGATACAGGGGCAATGTACCGGGCGGTAGGCTGGTGGGCGTTGTCACACGGCACAGACCCGAAAGATGAAGAAGGTGTGAAACGGCTCCTGCCTGAAATAGAAATGAATATCACCCATGACGGCGCAGGCGTGCAGCGCGTATCAGTCTGCGGAACAGACGTCAGCGAAAAAATCCGTACGCCGGAGGTTTCCATGGCGGCGTCCGATGTCTCCAAGATTCCGGCAGTCCGATTGAAATTGGTGGAATTGCAGCGGGAGATTGCGCGGCAGCAGAATGTGGTGATGGACGGTCGGGATATTGGGACTTATGTTCTGCCGGAGAGCAATGTGAAAATTTTTCTAACTGCCAGTCCGCAGGAACGTGCGCAGCGGCGTTATCAGGAGCTTTTGGAAAAAGGTGTTTCCACCACGTATGACGAGGTTTTACAAGATATTATAAAACGGGATAAAAACGACAGCAGCCGCGCGTTTGCGCCGCTGAAAAAGGCAGAGGACGCTGTGGAACTGGACACAACGGGACTAAGTTTGCAGCAGGCATGTGCAGCGCTGCTGGAGACAGTCAGCCAAAAATTGGGCGGAGAATAGACCGCATAAGGATGTGTTGGCTTGAATAAAACAATCTATATGATGATCAGAGCCATTGTATGGGCGTTATATAAATTGATATTCTGGATTCGTCTGGAAGGAAAAGAAAATTTGCCGGAAGGCGACGGTATGCTGTTTTGCAGCAACCATTTGAGCAATCTGGATCCGCCGACCGTGGCAGTGATGGTGCCGCGGAAACTTCGGTTTTTGGCAAAAGAGGAGTTGTTTCACAGCAAGCCTTTTGCATGGCTGATTCGTCATTTGGGCGCAACGCCCATCACACGCGGCGGCGCAGATGTGAGTGCGGTGAAAACCTGTATCCGTATTCTGCGCGGCGGTGAAAATCTGCTGATGTTCCCGCAGGGAACACGGCGCGAGACGTTGCGGGAAAAAGATGTGAAACCGGGCGCGCTTGTGATTGCACAGCGCAGCAATGTACCGATTGTGCCGGTTGCGATTTGTGGGAAATACCGTCCGTTTTCACGCATGAAAGTGAAAATCGGAAAATGTATCACGCAGGAAGAAGTGCGCCGCATCACGGAAAATGAGACGGTAACCGATAAAATGGAGGCGTTGCGGCATTTGCTCTATGAGCGCATGGCGGCGTTGATGGAAGGTGACGGCAATCTTGCAAAGTAATATCAAAGTGGCGGATTGCTGTGGATTTTGTTTTGGCGTCCGGCGGGCGGTGGAACTTGCCGAACAGGAGGCGGAACGCTGTGGCAAAATTTATACCTATGGGGAATTGATTCACAATCCGCAGGAAACCAACCGCCTTCGGGCGCGCGGTATTATTCCGCTGGAGGAAATTGGGGAAAAACATACCGAAAAAATCATCATCAGAGCGCATGGAATCGGGCGCAGAGAGGAAGAAATTCTGCGGCAAAATTTCGGTGGCGTGGTAGATTTAACTTGTCCATTTGTAAAAAAAATTCACAATATTGCAGAAAAGTATTGCCAAAAGGGGTATAAAATTGTTATAATAGGAGATAGGCTTCATCCGGAGGTGCGTGGAATTCGTGGCTGGTGCGACGGAAACAGCGCAGTAATCGGGGATGAAACAGAGGCGAGAACCTATGACAGAAAAATTTGCGTGGTTGCGCAGACGACCATCAAACAGGCAGTGTTTGACGGTGCAGTGCGGCAGTTGAAAAAGCTAAACGGTGACGTGGTGGTGTGCAACACCATTTGTAGCGCCACTGCACAGCGGCAGCAGGCGGCGGCGGAACTCGCGAAACAAGTGGAGGAAATGATTGTCATAGGCGGCAAAAAAAGTTCCAATACGCGCAAGCTGTATGAAGTGTGCAGCGTATATTGCGCCAATACGCGCATGATTGAGAGCGCGGCGGAATTGGAACAAGGCTGCGGGTGCAGCGGTAACATTGGTATCACGGCAGGCGCTTCAACGCCGGGCCATATAATAAAGGAGGTTATTCACACTATGGAGGAAAACATCAAAAACGTTGCAGAGCAGGGAAATGAGTTCGCTCAGCTTTTTGAAGAATCCTTGAAAACTTTAAATACAGGAGAGACGGTACGCGGTACGGTAATGGAAATTCGCCCCACTGAAGTATTGGTTGACCTCGGCTTTAAATCCGACGGCATTATCCCGCTGTCCGAACTGTCGGACGACCCGACAGCGGATCCGGCTACCCTTGTAAAAGTTGGCGATGACATCGAAGTATTTGTTGTCCGTGTCAATGACATGGAAGGACAAGTTCTGCTCTCCAAAAAGAAAGTGGAACAGAAAAAGAACTGGGAAAAAATCGTAGCGGCGCAGGAAAACAATGAAATTTTAACCGGCCGCGTTGTGGAAGTGATGGAAAAAGGCGTATCTGTCTTTGCGGAAGGTATGCGTATTTTCATTCCGGCGTCTCAGGCAAGCGAACGCTATATGGCTGATTTGTCAGAATTGAAAGGACAGGAATTCCCGTTTCGCATTATTGACATCAACGAACGCCGTCACCGTGTAGTCGGTTCCATTAAGAGCGTTCTGAAAGAAGAATCCCAGAAGAAACAGGATGCATTTTGGGCTGACGCGGCAGTTGGCAAAGAATATCACGGCACCGTGAAATCTATCACGGATTTCGGTGCATTTGTGGATATCGGCGGCGTAGACGGTCTGTTGCATGTATCTGAAATGTCTTGGAAGAAAATCCATCATCCGTCCGAAGTGGTGAAAGTCGGCGATGAAATCGACGTGTTCATTAAAGCGCTGGATGAAGAAAACCGTAAAATTTCTCTGGGTCACAGAAAAGACGAAGACAATCCGTGGCTGAACTTTGGATCCAACCATAAGGTTGGTGACATTGTAAACGGAACCGTTGTGCGTCTGGTGCCGTTTGGCGCATTTGTTGACATTGACGGCGTGGACGGACTGATTCACATTTCCGAACTGTCCTGGAAACGCATCAATCATCCGTCTGAAATTTTAAGTGAAGGACAAGTGATTGAATGCAACATCAAGGACATTGATGTGGAAAAACAGAAACTGTCTCTGGGCTATAAACGCGTAGAGGACAATCCGTGGGAAATTTTCAAGAGCAAATACAGCGAAGGCGATGTTGTGACTTGTAAAGTCGTTAGAATGGTGTCCTTTGGCGCATTTGCAGAAATTTTGGAAGGTGTGGACGGATTGATTCACATTTCTCAGATTGCAAACCGCCGTATCGCGAACGTTGCAGAAGCGCTCAGCATCGGGCAGGAAGTGGAAGCAAAGATTATTGAAATTAAAGAAGAAACCGGAAAAGTATCTTTAAGCATCCGCGCGCTGTTGGAGGATGGAGAAACTGCTGCAATGCCGGAAGAAGCTGCTGAAACAGCGGAACCGGTCGCGGAAGAAACTGTAGAAGAAGTGCCGGCTGCGGAAGACGGCGAAGAAGCATAATTAAAATAAGAACAGAAGGCTGCGTACAAAAATATGTGCGCAGCTTTGTTTTTTTGCCGCAAAAAAGAGGATTTTCGGCTTTGTATGTCGTATATGATAAAACAGGAGGCTGTTTTGCAGAGAACTGCAATATGCCGCATCCTTAAATTAGGGCGGAAATGTGTGGAAAAGAGTGGAAGAACAATGACAATTCGACAGCGGACACAGGAAATAGAGCGGCTGACGCTTTGCAGTGAAGCAATGCTTTCGGAAAACACGCATGGGCGCCAGCGGCAGGAAGCGGAATGTGAAGTCCGTACGCCGTTTCAGAGGGACAGGGACAGAATCCTGCATTCTAAAGCGTTCCGCCGCCTGAAACATAAAACACAGGTGTTCATCACGCCGGAGGGCGACCATTACCGGACGCGTTTGACGCATACGCTGGAGGTGTCGCAGATTGCCCGTAGCATTGCGCGCGGCTTGCGGCTGAATGAGGATTTGACGGAAGCCATTGCGTTGGGACATGATTTGGGACATACGCCGTTTGGACATGCGGGAGAGCGGGCGCTCGACCGTGTGCATGAAGGCGGCTTTGAACACAACCGGCAGAGCATTCGTGTGGTGGAAACGGAAAACGGAAAAGGGCTGAATTTGTGTTATGAAGTTAAAGATGGAATACTCAACCACCGGTCCAAAGACCTACCCATGACCATGGAGGGACAGGTGGTGCGTTTTTCCGATAAATTCGCCTATATCAACCACGATATCGATGATGCACTGCGTGCCGGTATTCTCAAAGAGCAGGATATTCCTACGCATTGCCGTAAAGTGTTGGGACAGTCGTGCAGCGACCGCATTGATACGTTGGTGAAAGATGTGATTTATACCGGATTTGTAAATGGAAAGGTTGCTATGACGTCGGAGGTGGCGGACGCCGTTTATGCGCTTCGCAGCTATATGCGCAATACGGTTTATATCGGTTCCGTTGCGAAAACGGAAGAAGGCAAAGCGGAACATATTGTGGAAACGCTATATACCTATTTTTGTGCACACCGCGAAAAATTACCGGAGGATGAACAAAAGCAAATTGAGCGCTTTGGTATCAGCCGCGTGGTATGTGATTATATCGCAGGCATGTCGGACAGCTATGCAGTGCATAAATTTGAGGAGATTTTTGTGCCCAAAGCCTGGACGGTATTTTAATAGAAAAATTTGTATACAATTTCTAATTGAAATGGTACTTTCATAGGAAAGCGCCGTGATTTTAAACAAGAATATAAATTCTGACAAAAATAAAAAGGGTTTTCGCATTGTTTGTCGAATATAGGCATAAGAGAATTGAATATGCTTGCGCCATGCAGGGAAAATTTTTCGTAAATGCGCGCCCGCGAACCGCTTTCCATACCACTCCGTGGCACGCGTACCCTCTGGGGCACACGTACGTCCAGTATACAAAGGAACCTTTTCCTTGCCTTACAAAAAATTTTCTCACGTCTGGTTCTGCGAAGTCCCTAGGAGCAGATTTTTCTGTAGGCAAGGCAAAAATACGCAGGAATACTAATGTATGAGGGTATTTTTAACACAGCATACGGGAAAATCTGCTTCTCAGGGACCGCATGAGATTCGACTCCCTTATGCCTAAGTAAAATGTGCCAAGTGGGACAAGCTTTTTGAAATGAAGAAGCAGTCCGTTAGAGGAGAGAAGAGAATCGTGGCATCGTATTATCCAGAAGAATTAATCAATGAAATCATCATGGCGAACGATTTGGTAGATGTAATCGCCGGTTACGTGCAGCTAAAAAAGGCGGGCAGAAGCTATAAAGGACTGTGTCCGTTTCACAATGAAAAAACGCCGTCGTTTACCGTGTCGCAGGAAAAACAGCTGTATCATTGTTTTGGCTGCGGCGAAGGCGGCAGCGTGATTCAGTTCATTGAAAAAATTGAAAATCTGGATTTTGTGGAAACCATTCAGTTTTTGGCGCAGCGGGCGGGCATTCAGTTGCCGGAGGGCAATGAAAAAGCAGATGACAGCGTGTTTTATGCCAAAAAGAAAAAAATGCTGGAGATGTATCGCCATACTGCAAGATTCTATGTGGACATCTTATATGGTGAGGCGGGCAAACCCGGACGGGATTATTTGGTGCAGCGCGGGCTGGACGTTAAGACTGCCAAGCATTTTGGTTTGGGTTATGCGCCGGATAAATTTGATGAATGTGTGCGCTTTTTAAAGGGAAAGGGATATGACGAAGCATTGATAGAGGAAGCGGGATTGGCGCGCCAAGGGAAAAACGGAAAGTATTATGATTTTTTTCGCGGCAGACTGATGGTGCCTATTATTGATATCCGCGGTAACGTCATTGCATTTGGCGGACGGATTTTGGACGATGGACAGCCAAAGTATCTCAACTCGCCGGATACGCCGATTTTCAACAAAAACAAAACCCTGTTTGCGTTCAACTTTGCCAAACGGTATTGCAGTGAGCAAATCATTGTGGCAGAGGGATATATGGACGTCATTGCTCTGCACCGTGCAGGCTTTCAAAACGCGGTGGCAACGCTGGGCACGGCAATCACCAGCAACCATGTGGGTATGCTGGCACGGTATACCAAAGAAGTGGTGCTTTGCTATGACAGCGATGACGCGGGGCGAAAGGCGACGGAACGGGCGCTGGAATTGTTGCAGCGCGTGAATATCCGCACGAAGGTATTGCATGTGACGGACGCCAAAGACCCGGACGAATTTATCAAAAAGAAGGGCGCACAGGGATTTGCAAGGTTGCTCGGGAAATCGGAAAATAGCATGATGTACCAAGTGGGAGAATTGAAAAAGCAATATGATTTGGGAAATCTGGAAGAAAAAATTGAGTTCTTAAATGAATTGGCAAAGCTTTTTGCCAAAATAAGCAATCCCATTGAACGGGAGATATTGGTGCGTGAAGCGGCGGCGGAGTCCGGCGTGAGCGAGGACGCGATATTTGCGCAGATTCGAGAAAATCAGTATAATATTGAAAAAAATAGAAATAATGAGATTGAAAGAGCCAAAAACAGGCAGCTTGTCCAAAACAGGGTGCAGCATAAGGATATTCAGACAGAGTTATATGAAGGAATGCTGGCAAATTTGATTTGTACGGACAAGCAGGTATATCTTGCTGTGCGGGAGCGGGCAGAGACAGACTTTTTTAAAAGTCCTGCGGCGCGCAGTTTTATGCAAAAGGTCTATCAGCAGTGGGACAGCGGGCAAGTTCCGGATATGCCGTTGATTTTGGGGCAGATGGAAGCGGAGCAGGCGCGGGAAATATCGGTGGCAGCGTCGCGTGAACTGCCCTATGCGGATAATGTCAAAGCGGCAGAGGATATTCTCCAAACCATTGAGGGAAGACGCAAGAATGCACAGGCGGCGCAAATAGGAAGTGCAGAAGAACTGGATAACCTACTCAAATCGTTAAAAAAATAACCATTCACATAAAAAGATATTTTGATACATACCCGGGCGGGAATTTTAGGAGGATCTATATGGAGAAAAACCTGTTACAGCAAAAAGTGGCAGAACTGGTCGAAATGGGCAAGAAAAAGGGCGTATTATCTTATAAGGATATTGCCGTAGGCCTATGCGAACTGGAATTGACGCCTGCCCAGATTGAAGCAGTCTATGAAAATCTGGAATCGGCAGGAATTGAAGTGGTAAAGGACTTGGACAAGGAACTGGAAGAGATTCAGTCCAGCGGTGAGGAAAAAATTGATTTGACACTGCCGGAGGGAATCAGCATTGATGACCCTGTCCGTATGTATCTCAAAGAAATTGGAAAGGTCCCCCTGCTCACAGCGGAGGAAGAAAACGCGCTTGCCCGGCGTATGAGTGAAGGAGATATGGACGCCAAACGCAAACTGGCGGAAGCAAACCTGCGCCTAGTGGTCAGCATTGCCAAACGCTATGTGGGGCGTGGCATGATGTTTCTGGATTTGATTCAGGAGGGAAATCTGGGACTGATTAAAGCTGTGGAAAAGTTTGACTATGACAAAGGGTTTAAGTTTTCTACCTATGCAACATGGTGGATTCGCCAGGCAATCACAAGGGCAATTGCCGACCAAGCGAGAACAATTCGTATTCCTGTGCATATGGTGGAAACCATTAACAAACTGATTCGGGAAAGTCGCCGCCTGTTGCAGGAATTGGGGCGGGAACCCAAACCGGACGAACTGGCAAAAGAACTTAACATGTCCTATGACAAAGTGCGTGAAATCATGAAAATCGCACAGGAACCGGTGTCGCTGGAAACACCGATTGGCGAGGAGGAGGACAGTCATCTGGGCGACTTTATTCCGGACGACGAAGCACCGGCGCCGGCGGAGGCAGCGTCGTATATGCTGCTGAAAGAACAGCTCAAAGATGTGCTGGAAACATTGACGGCGCGGGAAGCGAGAGTGCTGCGCCTGCGGTTTGGGCTGGAGGATGGACGGGCAAGAACGCTGGAGGAAGTCGGTAAAGAGTTCAATGTCACCCGGGAACGTATCCGTCAAATTGAAGCAAAAGCGCTTAGAAAATTGCGGCATCCCAGCCGCAGCAAAAAACTGAAAGATTATTTATAATAAAAATGACCCCCGTCTTCTTTGCACAAACAAAAGAGGCGGGGTCTACTGTTGAAAATGACAGTGAGAGGAGCAGCAACTATGGGAATCATGCTGACAGAGCGGCTGCGCACCATTGCAAATATGGTGGACAAGGGATGCAGGCTGGCGGATATTGGCACAGACCACGGGTTTATTCCCATTTATTTATTGACGCTGGGGAAAATCCGCTATGCCGTAGCGTCCGACGTACATATTGGACCGCTGGACAAAGCGCGTGAAAATACGCTGAAATACGGCGTAGGAGAAAATATGCGTCTATGCAGAGCGGACGGCATGGAAGGTCTGGGGCAGGACGAAGTGGATACTGCGGTGATTGCAGGTATGGGCGGCGAACTAATTTGCCGGATTTTGGAGCGCGCGCCAAAGAGTGTGAAAACGCTGGTGTTACAGCCTATGACAGACCTTGAGGACGTACGGAAAAAAGTACATAAAATCGGATTTACGCTGGTACAAGAAAAAATTGCGCGCGAGGACAATAAATTTTATATTGTGATGAAAGCGCGGCGCGGCGCATGTCCCTATTGGAGCGAACAGGACTATTTGATTTCGCCGCTGCTGCTGGAGGACGAACAGTTTGGCGCATATATGAATTTGAAAATATCGCAGGCGGAGCATGCATTGGAACAACTGGAAGGATCCGGCAGGGAAGAGGTTATCAAACATTTTGAAACAATAAAAACATGTTATGAGGAGAGACGGGAACAATGGAAACAGTGCAGAATGTAATAAACTGCTTGGAAAAATTGGCGCCGCGCAGTTTAGCGCAGGAATGGGATAATGTGGGGCTTATGGTGGGAGATAGGAGTGCGAAGGTCACGAAGATTTTAACGGCGCTGGATGTGGACGAATGGGTGGTTGCGGAAGCAGTTAAATGCGGCGCGGACATGATTGTTTCACATCACCCGCTGATTTTTTCACCAATGAAAACAGTGACAAACGATACATATGCAGGACGCTGCATTTTGTCAGCAGCGCGTTATGGCATTGCCATTTTTTCTGCGCATACCAATTTGGACGCTGCAGAGGGCGGCACCAATGATTATTTGGCAAAGCTATATGAATTGCAGCGGGTGCGCCCAATCGGTCTTGCGGGAGAAGAAAATTTGGGACGCATTGGTGAAATCCAGCCGCAGCGGCTTGGGGATTTGGCGAAATCTGTGGCAAAGAAATTGGGGCTGGATAGTGTGGAATTGATTGGCAATGCAGACAGGATTGTCCGTAAAGTGGCGATTTGCAGCGGCGGCGGCGGTTCGTTTATTTCGCCAGAATTGCGGAAACTTTGCGATGTATATATCACCGGAGACGTGAAGTATTCCGGCGCGCGGGACGCTTATAATATGGGGCTGAACGTAATTGTTGCGCCGCATTATGAAACGGAAAAATATGCAATGCAGATTTTAGCGGATTGGTGCCGAAGCAATTTGCCGGCAGTGGAAGTTGTTTGCTCACAGGTCAATCGTAATGTTGTAGGACGGGTATAACCCGTCCTTTTTTGTATGTTTTTTTGAATAGAATGCCGGTTTTGCGAAAAAAGTTGTAAAAAGGTCTTTCTTTTTTGTGAATTTTATAGTATCATGTTATATAGTGGGACGAGTGTAGGCATAAGATTCAATTCTTTTATGTCTATTTTAGATTGACAAAAGGAAGGATTGGTAGGTATGGTCTGGAGTTATATCCTGCTGGGTATATTTGTTGTCATCTTGCTCAGCATTGGTATCGTAGGCATGAAAAAATCCCAGTCGCTGGATGGATTTTTGTTTGGGGGAAAAAATGTTGGACCGTGGATTTCAGCCTTTTCTTATGGAACGGCGTATTTTTCAGCGGTTATGTTCATTGGCTATGCCGGAAAATCCGGCTGGATTTACGGATTATCCGCCGTTTGGATTGGGATTGGCAACGCTATGGTAGGCTGCCTGTTGGCGTGGCTGCTGTTTGCCAAAAAGACACGTATGGCAACGCAAAAACTGGATGCCAAAACCATGCCGGACTATTTTGCGAAACGGTATGATAGCGAAAAAATGAAAATTGTTTCCGCTATCATTATTTTTATATTTTTGATTCCATATGCCGCTTCGGTATATATGGGACTGAGCTTTCTGTTTGAAACAGTGCTGGGGATTAAATATGTATACTGTATGTTGTTCATGGCAGTGATGACGGCGCTGTATTTGGGAATGGGCGGCTATTTCACCAGTTCTATCACGGATTTTGTGCAGGGAATTATTATGATTGCCGGTGTGGTTTTGATGGTGCTCTTTGTGGTGAACAGCGACCCTGTAGGTGGTTTGAATACAGGGGCACAGCGGCTTTCGGAAATTGACAGCCAACTGGTTAGCTTTGTGGGAGGCAAAGGCTGGTACGGACTGTTTTGCCTGATGTTTTTGTCCAGTGTCGGCGCATTGGCGCTGCCGCAAATGGTGCATAAATTTTATGCGATACGCGATGCAAAAGCCATTCGCAGCGCGACGGTCATTTCCACTACATTCAGTGTGTTGATTGGCGCAGGTGCATATTTTTCCGGTGCATTCGGACGGCTGTTTTTTGATAAAGTGCCGAACGAGAATTATGACAACATTATGCCGCTGCTGCTACAATCGGCGCTGCCGCAATTTGTAATGGCGCTGATTTTGCTGCTGGTGCTCTCAGCGTCCATGTCAACGCTGTCCTCTGTGGTGCTGTCCTCTAGTTCCACGGTGACAATTGACTTGATTCAAGGACAATTGAAAAAGGATATGCGCCAAAAAAATGTTGTGATTACCATGCGCGTTTTGTGCGTGTTGTTTGTGGTGCTGTCTTTTGTGATTGCCTATTTCCCGACTCCAATTTTAACGCTGATGTCTTTTTCATGGGGCGCGATTGCAGGTGCGTTTTTGGGACCATATACCTGCGGGATTTTGTATAAAGGAACCACCAAAGCGGGTGCATGGAGCGGTATGCTGGGCGGCGTCGGTACGTTGTTGGTGCTCATGATTGGCAGTGGTTTTAATGCAGCACGCGCGCCGGAATTCGGTATGTATGCCATGGTAGCTTCTGTGGTTTTGACGCTGGTAGTTAGTTTGTTTACGAAAAAATTTGATGACGCTCACATTAGAAACGTCATGCCATATCAAGTACAGGAGGCAAAGGAAAAATGATTTGGAATGAAGAAATAGAAACCATGGACAGGGCGGGTATGCAGAAAATCCAACTCGAACGGTTCAAAGAGACAGTACGCAGGGTGGAAAACCATCCGTTTCATAAAGAACGTCTGCAAAAAGCGGGCGTCCATGCGGATAACATCAAGTCGCTGGAGGATTTGCAGAAACTTCCGTTTACCATGAAAGATGATTTGCGCGACAACTATCCCTTCGGCATGTTTGCAGTGCCGCGGCGCGACGTCGTGCGGATTCACGCGTCCAGCGGAACCACCGGCAAGCCAACGGTGGTAGGCTATACCAGAGGCGATTTGGAAAACTGGTCGGAATGTATTGCGCGCATTGCGACCATGGGCGGCGCGAGTGCGGAGGATACGGCGCAGATTGCGTTTGGATACGGACTGTTTACCGGCGCATTTGGTCTGCACTATGGGCTGGAAAAAATCGGCGCAACGGTGGTGCCGATGTCGTCGGGAAACACCAGAAAACAGATTATGCTTATGCAGGATTTTGAATCTACCGTATTGGTAGGAACGCCGTCTTATGCACTATATATTGCGGAAGTGATGGACGAATTAGGCGTTGACCGCAGTACCATCAAATTGAAATATGGATTGTTTGGCGGGGAAGGTTCCACGGAAGAAATGCGCGCGGAAATTGAACGGCGTTTTGGCATCATTGCAACGGAAAACTATGGGCTCAGTGAGGTCATGGGCCCCGGTGTGGCGGGCGAATGTACGCACAAATGTGGTATGCATATCAACGAAGACCATTTCATTGCGGAAATCATCAATCCGGAAACGGGCGAGGTACTGCCGGAAGGTGAAACGGGAGAATTGGTGTTGACGACGATTTCCAAGGAAGCGCTGCCGATTTTTCGTTACAGAACGCGCGACATTACCAGTCTCCGGCGGGAGCGGTGCGCTTGCGGCAGGGAAACCATGCGCATGAGCAAAATTCAGGGACGCAGCGACGACATGCTGATTATCAAAGGCGTGAACGTGTTCCCGTCGCAGGTGGAAAGCGTGATTCTCGGTATGGAACATATCGGGCCGCACTATCAGTTGATTGTGACGAAAAAAGGATTTACCGATGCGCTGGAAATCAAAGTGGAATTGACGGACGGTTCTTTGCTGGAATCCTATGGAGAACTGGAAAAGACAAACAAACGTATCAAAGAACGGCTGCACAGCGTTTTAGGAATTGACGCTAAAATTTCACTGGTGGAACCCAAAAGTCTGGAACGGTTCACCGGCAAGGCAAAACGCGTGATAGATTTGCGCTAAAACCGGCAGAGGGGTATGGAAAATATCCGGCTGGCAAATGTGAGAAAATGTCATATATGGCGTAGAACGCCATATGGTTGAAATAGAGAGACCTGCCGCCTGGAACAGCGGCGGTGGAAAGGAATGAACGGGAAACAATGAAAAAATTGATGTTGGGAAACGCCGCAATTGCCCGCGGCGCATATGAAGCTGGTGTGACGGTGGTATCTTCTTACCCTGGTACACCCAGCACAGAAATTACGGAATTTGCGTCCAAATATGAGGAAATATACTGCGAATGGGCGACCAATGAAAAAGTGGCAGTGGAAGTGGCAACCGGTGCGGCAATTACCGGCGCGCGTGCGCTGTCTGCGATGAAACACGTCGGTATGAATGTGGCGGCAGACCCCATGTTCACTGCATCGTATACCGGTGTGAACGGCGGTTTGGTGATTGTGGTGGCAGACGACCCTGGTATGCATAGTTCTCAGAATGAACAGGACAGCCGCAATTATGCAAAAGCGTCCAAACTGCCCATGCTGGAACCGGCAGACAGCGGGGAATGTAAGGTATTTGTGAAAACGGCGTACGAGCTCAGCGAACGGTTTGACACGCCGGTTATCATACGTCTGACGACCCGCGTAGCGCATTCTCAGAGTTTAGTGGAGGAAGAAGCGCGCACAGAAGTGGGCGTGCGGGACTATAGCAAAAATATTGCAAAAAACGTCATGATGCCCGCGATGGCAAAGGGCCGTCATGTGTTTGTGGAACAGCGCATGAAGGATATAGCAGCCTATGCAGAAACAAGTGAACTGAATAAAATAGAATATAACAGCAAAAAAATCGGTATCATCACCTCCGGTATTGCCTATCAATATGCCAAAGAAGCGGCGCCGGACGCGTCGTTTTTGAAACTCGGCATGGTGTATCCGCTGCCGGAGAAGAAAATTCAGGAATTTGCGCAAAACGTGGAACAGGTGTATGTCATTGAAGAACTTGACCCGTTTTTGGAGGAGTTCTGTCGTTCCATTGGCGTGGAAGTGATTGGAAAAGAAAAATTCACATTGCTGGGCGAATATACGCCGGAACTGATTCGCGCCGGAATGGAAAACCGCGCGCCGCGGCAGTTTGAAGCGGCAAAAGTACCTGTGCGTCCGCCGGTCATGTGTCCCGGCTGTCCGCACCGCGGTATTTTCTATGTATTGAACAAATTGAATCTGCATGTCAGCGGCGACATTGGGTGTTATACGCTGGGCGCGGCGGCGCCGCTGAAGGCGATTGACGTTTGCGTCTGCATGGGCGCAAGTATCAGCGGACTGCACGGCATGGAAAAAGCAAACGGACGCGGCTTTGGCAAAAAAGCGGTTGCGGTTATTGGGGATTCTACGTTTATGCACTCCGGTATCACTGGATTGATTGACATTGTGTATAACAAAGGCGCGTCTACCGTGATGATTTTGGACAACGCTATCACAGGTATGACAGGACACCAGCCCAATCCGACAACGGGATATACCATTCGCGGCGAAGAAACCCGCCGTGTGGATATGGAACTGCTGGCAAAAGCAATTGGCGTGGAACGTGTCCGTGTGGTAGACCCGTTTGACGTGGAGGAAGTGGAAAAGGTTGTGCGGGAGGAAACAGAGGCGGACGAACCTTCTGTTATCATTGCACGCCGTCCCTGTGCGTTGCTGAAATTTGTAGACTACGGCAAACCGTGTGAAATTGATACAGACGCTTGTAAGGGCTGCAAAATGTGCATGAAAATTGGATGTCCCGCCATTACGTTTGCGGACGGTAAAGCGAAGATTGACCCGACGCAGTGCAACGGCTGCGGACTTTGCATGAATATTTGTAAATTTGGCGCAATCAAAAAAGGGCAGTAATGGCAGGGTGAACATGCCGCACGAAAACAAAGGCGGCGGATGGGAGAGAAAAAGATGGTAACAAAAATTATGATAGTAGGCGTCGGCGGACAAGGAACGCTACTGGCGAGCCGCGTGATTGGAAACGCAGTCACTGCGGAAGGATATGATGTGAAAGTATCGGAAGTGCACGGTATGAGTCAGCGCGGCGGAAGCGTTGTGACATATGTGAAATATGGCGACAAGGTATATTCTCCGATTGTGGCGGAGGGAGAAGCGGATATTGTTCTGGCGTTTGAAAGTCTGGAAGCGCTGCGCTGGTCGCACTATTTAAAAGACGGCGGTCAAATGATTGTCAACACGCAGGAAATTGACCCCATGCCGGTGATTACCGGTGCGGAGAAATATCCGAAAGAAATTTTGGAACAACTGGAAATGCGCAACATTAACGTCACGGCGGTGGACGCGCTGACCATTGCGGAAGGATTGGGCAATGCAAAAGCAGTCAATGTGGTGCTGCTGGGCGTGCTGGCAAAACACAGCAACATTGCAAAGGAAAAATGGGTGGAAGCCGTGCGCAGCACGGTTCCGGCAAAATTTTTGGAACTCAACCTTGCGGCGTTTGAAGCGGGATATACCGCTGCTTATTGAGAACAGAACAGGAAAAGGATCCTGTGAAATATAAAAAGGAGGCGTTTGGCATGTTAAAACAGTTATCCGTTTTTGTGGAGAACAAATGTGGTCGGCTGACAGGGATTGTGGAACTGCTGGGAAACGGCGGCATTAATATTCGCGCAATGTCGCTGGCGGATACGGCGGACTATGGGATTTTACGCTTGATTGTGAACGACCCGCAGAAAGCGGCGGATTTGCTGAAAAAAGAACAGTATACCATGAAAATCACCGAGGTGCTGGCAATTGAAATTCCGGATGAAGCGGGTGCGCTGGCAAATGTGCTGCGTATGATTCGTGACGCGGAGATTACGATTGAATATATGTATGCCTTTTTGGGTAAACAGCAGCAGGGCGCGCTGGTTACGCTCAAATGTGACGATACAGAAAAGGCGGCGGCGTTGTTGCAGCAAAATCATGTAACAGTGGTAGATCCGGAAACGGTGTATGGACTATGATGGAAGTAGGACAATATCTAAAGCGCGAGTTTGGGCTGTCTCAGCGTGTGCTGGACATCGAACGGCGCGTGACGGAAAAAATTGCGCCGCGGCTGCGGGAACTGGAAGCGGTGCGGGAATTTCACCAGATTCGCGTTTTGAACGGATTTCGGAAAAATGCGATTCGGGAACAGCATTTTTTAGGCACCACAGGCTATGGATATGACGATTTGGGGCGGGAAGCGATTGACGCACTGTTTGCAGATGTGTTTGGTGCGGAGGACGCGCTGGTGCGCATGAACATTGTCTCCGGCACTCATGCATTGTCGCTGTGCCTGTTTGGCGTACTGCGCCCGGGCGATAAATTGGTTTCCGTGAC
Organism: Clostridia bacterium; assembly: GCA_022801925.1. GTDB lineage: Bacteria > Bacillota > Clostridia > RUG12999 > RUG12999 > JAAWTG01. Next base: position 42,958 of record JAAWTG010000002.1, read on the forward strand.
AGGCAATCCCTATGATACATTGGCAGGAGTCATTTCCGCCGAAGGACAGGGGAGTCTTAAAGATTTCGGCGTGTCCTATGACAAAGTGCCGCTGCTGCCGGACGGAACGCCGGATTTGGACGGTATCCGCCGGGCAATCACGCCGGAGGTAAAAGCGGCGCTCATTCAGCGTTCCAAGGGCTATGATTGGCGGGAAACGCTGTCTGTGGCACAAATTGGAGAAATTATCCGCGCGGTCAAAGAAGCGAACCCGCAGACCGTTTGTATTGTGGATAACTGCTATGGAGAGTTCACGGAAGAGGCGGAACCGACGGCAGTGGGCGCGGATTTGATGGCGGGCAGTCTGATTAAAAATCCCGGCGGCGGTTTAGCGCGCGGCGGGGCATATCTTGCCGGTAAAAAGAACTATATCGATTTAGCGGCATATAAACTGAATTGCGTTGGACAAGGAAAAGAAATTGGTCCGACGTTTGGCTTCAACCGTGAAATTTTGCAAGGATTTTTCATGGCACCGCACGTGACGTGTGAAGCGCTGAAGGCAGCAGTATTTTGCGCCGGCGTGTTTGAGGAACTGGGCTATGACGTCTGTCCGCGTTGGGATAGCCAACGCGGCGACATCATTCAGGCGGTGCGTTTTGGTAACAAAGAAGCGTTGATAGCGTTTTGCCAAGGGATTCAAAAGGGCGCGCCGATTGATTCATTCGTACAGCCGGAGCCGTGGGACATGCCGGGCTATGATTGTCAGGTGATTATGGCGGCGGGCGCGTTCACACAGGGCGCGACCACGGAACTCAGCGCGGACGCGCCGGTAAAACCGCCCTATGTGGCATATATGCAGGGCAGTTTAACCTATGAATGCGGCAAAACAGGCGTATTGGTTGCAGTCCAGAATATGATAGACCAAAAATTGTTATAAAGAATAGCATGAATGATGAAATCCGATGCGGTATGCGTCGGATTTCTTTTTTTGTATCGGCGAAAGGGACATGAAACCGTACAAAAGAGTGCAGCGTCCCTATGCTTAAGGTAACACCTCTTTTCACTGCTGCATATGATGAACTAGAACAAAAACGCATGGGCAGCGGGTTCATGAAAATCTTTTGGAGGTGTAGGCATGGCAAGATACATAGTAACGGGCGGCAACCCCCTAGAGGGGAGGATTCGTATGCAAGGCGCGAAAAATTCAGTCCTGCCCATTCTTGCAGCAAGTATAATGAATTGCGGAACAGTAACCATTGAGGATTGTCCTAACATTGCAGACGTGGATATCACCATTCAAATATTGCGTTTTTTGGGATGCAAAGTGAAACGGGAGGGAAATGCTGTCACCATTGATGCCAGCGTTATTTCTAATTGTTACATACCGCAGGAGTTAATGAAAAAAATGCGTTCGTCCGTTATTTTTTTAGGGGCGATTCTGGCGCGCTGCGGCAAGGCGAAATGCAGTTATCCGGGCGGCTGTGAACTAGGCGCACGCCCTATCAATTTACATTTGAAGGCGTTCCGGCAGATGGGGATTGACGTGCGGGAGACGCACGGATATATTATTTGTAAGCGCAAAAACTTTGTACCGAACAAAATCCAGTTAGATTTTCCATCGGTAGGCGCGACGGAAAACATCATGCTGGTAGCGGCGCTGTCCCGCGGGACGACTACCATTGTCAATGCGGCGCGAGAGCCAGAAATCATAGATTTACAGGATTTTCTGAATCAAATGGGTGCAAGAATTCATGGCGCAGGCAGCAGTATTATCGTCATTGAAGGCGTGGGAACGTTTCACGATACGGAAAAAACCGTCATGTTTGACCGCATTGCAGCGGCAACTTATCTGTTTGCACCGATTATCACAACGGGAGATGTTGTACTGGACAATGTTGACGTCGGGCACATGGAAAGCATTGTTTCCGCGGCAAAAGAAATGGGCGCGCTGGTGGATGTGGACGGCAGAAGCCTGCGCGTGACCATGCGGGAACGACCGCTTTCTATCGACAATATTCAAACCATGCCATACCCTGGATTTCCAACGGACGCACAGTCACAGCTTATGGCGGTACTGGCATATGCCAAAGGTACCAGCATTATTCAGGAAAAGATTTTTGAAAACCGGTTCCGTGTGGCGGGCGAGTTTGTGAAAATGGGTGCGGATATTTCTGTGAATGAACGCGTGGCAGTGGTGCGCGGCACAAAAACCTTGCAGGGCGCGAATGTCACAGCGCCGGATTTGCGCGGCGGCGCGGGATTGGTGCTGGCGGCATTGGGGGCGCAGGGTATTTCGGAAATTGAGGAAATCGGACATATGGAACGCGGCTATGAAAAATTGGAGCAAAATTTGAGCCTGCTTGGCGCGGATATCAAAAAAGTGGAATAAAACAGGAATGAGAACAAAAGAGATTATTTTAAAAAAGTATTGCAAAAAACTCCCGAAGCGGGCTTTCCGCAAGCCCATATTTCGGGAGTTTTTTATTTTGGCAGTAGATTTTGTGCGGAGGAAAGTAGCAGTAGTTAGCGTTTCTTATGAGAAAAATTTGAAATTTATGCATTTGCTGCAAAAAAGGTATTGACAGAGGTCGCATAGGGCAGATATAATAGAAGAAAGAAGAATGGGACAAAACCAGTCCCACATGAAAGAGGTTTTGACACAATGGAAAAACGAGTAAGAACAAGATTTGCCCCCAGTCCGACGGGATATATGCATATTGGGAATCTGCGCACAGCGCTCTATGCGTATTTGATTGCGAAAAAACATGGCGGCGATTTTATCCTGCGTATTGAGGATACCGACCAAGAACGCTATGTGGAAGGTGCAGTGGATTTGATTTACCGTACGCTGGCGGAAACGGGACTGGTTCACGATGAAGGCCCCGACCTTGGCGGCGACTATGGCCCTTATATCCAGAGCGAGCGGCGCGGTATCTATCAAGAATATGCGGAAAAATTAGTGGAATTGGGCGGCGCTTATTATTGTTTCTGCGATAAAGAGCGGCTGGACAATTTGCGCGCCGTACAGGAAGCGTCCAAAATGCCCACCAAATATGACGGCTATTGCCGGAATCTGTCCAAAGAAGAAATTGAAGAAAAGAAAGCGGCGGGCATTCCCTATGTGATTCGTCAGAAAATGCCGACAACAGGCACCACGTCTTTTGACGATGTGATTTTCGGCACCATTAAGGTAGACAACAGCACGTTGGATGACAATGTTTTGCTCAAATCCGACGGACTGCCGACGTATAACTTTGCCAACGTCATTGACGACCATTTAATGGGCATTACTCATGTTATTCGCGGCAGCGAGTATCTGTCCTCCACGCCGAAATATAATTTGCTCTATGAATCGTTTGGCTGGGAGAAACCAATCTATGTGCACTGCCCGCCCGTGATGAAGGACGCGCATACCAAACTTTCCAAACGAAACGGCGATGCGTCCTATGAGGACATTATTGCAAAAGGATATCTGAAAGAAGCGGTGCTGAACTATATCGCGCTGCTGGGGTGGAGTCCCGGCGGCGAAAACGAAATTTTTGATATGCAAGGCTTGATTGAAGCATTTGACCCGTCCGGCATCAGTAAATCGCCGGCAATCTTTGACACGCAGAAACTGAACTGGATGAATGGGGAATATATCCGCCGCATGAGCGAGGAAGATTTCCACGCGCTGGCACTGCCCTACTACAAACAGGTCATTACCAGAGATGTGGATTTGATGAAGCTGACGCGTCTGCTGCACACGCGTGTGGAATTGCTGTCCGACATTCCGGGACAGGTTGATTTTGTGGACAGTGTGCCGGACTATGAAAGTGACCTCTATACGCATAAAAAGATGAAAACCAATCCGGAAAATTCGCTGGACAGTCTGAAACAGGTGCTGCCGGTGCTGGAAGCGGTCGGCGACTGGACAATGGAAAATGTGCATGACGCAGTGTTTGCGAAGATTCAGGAACTGGGCGTGAAGAACGGATTGCTGCTGTGGCCGCTGCGTGTGGCGCTGAGCGGAAAAGCGTTCACGCCGGGCGGCGGTATTGAGCTGTGCGACGTGCTGGGCAAAGAGGAAAGTATCGGGCGTGTGAAAGCCGCCATTGCAAAACTGGAAGCGGAACTTGGATAAATGGGCGATGTGTTTTTTGCGAGACGGTTCTGCAGGGCATGTTGCAGCATAAAAGAGACGCCGCGCATGAGTCGGCGGTGAATAAAGAACGAAAGTTCCGCAAGCGGAGAGACAGTCTTGCGGAACTTTTTTGTGCAGATAAGTTATATTTGCGAAAAAACTAACCGACATCTAACCTTTTATATGCTATCATTTTAACAGAGTTGCAATTCTGAATAAAATGACAGGAGGATAAAAGAATGAAAAAGACAAAGAAAGTAATCACAACACTTACCGCCGCAGCTATCGCGGTAAGCATAGGCGCCGTGTCGGCGGCGGAGTTGGAACCCCCTGCTGCGCAGCCTATTGAAACAAAAATAGGTGCGGAAAGTATTTTCACTTACGTGCTGAATGTGGCGAAAAATTTTGTAATACGTGCCAAAGACGGCGGTAACGATATGATAACCTTCACGGTAGCAGATGATGGAGACAATGCCATAACGACAAAATATGTAACAGGTAGTGACGCAGCCGAGAGGCGGGAGCAAAGTGAAACCGATGTATATTACGTAACGGTTGAGGGAACTGCCGCAAAAGATACCGATATTGTCTACAGCAGAGAGGATAATACGCAGGACGAATATATTGAGTATATCATTAAGACGGAAAACGGCAAAACGCTGGCAAGTGCGGATAACGGCGCAACATGGATAGAACTGGAAGTTGAAACACAAACGGAAAAGTCAGTGTAGGGTTTATAAAAAATGGGTATAGGCATTTATGCCTATACCCATAACAAACGGAGAAAAACGATGAAATTGCTTTTGATTGAAGATGAAGAAGATTTATCGGCAATGCTGCAAAAGGGACTGCATAAACGGGGGTATGCGGTTGATGCGGCATATGACGGCGAGGAAGCATTATATATGTATGAGATAAATGAATACGATTTAATTATTCTTGACCTCAACATTCCTGTTGTTGACGGTCTTGCAGTGTTAAAACAAATACGGCTTAGCGATGTCCGCACGAAGATATTGATTCTTTCCGCCCGCGGGAGCATTGCGGAACGGGTGGAGGGTCTCAATCTCGGCGCCAATGATTATATGGTAAAGCCGTTTGATTTTCTGGAACTTGATGCACGGATAAACGCGCTTTTACGGATTGATTTTTTGCAGTCCCCGTCGGTTTTGGACTGCGGCAATATCAGAATCAATTTGCTGTCAAAAGAAGTGGCGGTATCCGGAAATATCGTTCCGCTTACCAAAAAAGAATATTCCATACTGGAATATCTGTTTCGGCATAAGAATAGCATTGTAAGCGCTGAAACGCTGATGGAACACGTCTGGGACAGCGATACGGATTTGTTTTCCAATTCATTAAAATATCACATATATTCGCTGAAAAAGAAACTGGACACAACCTATATTAAAAATGTTCGGGGTCAAGGATATATTTTATCGGAGGAGAATCAATGAAAAAGCTTTCCTTTAAAATGCGCATTACGATATTTACAGGAATCATTGTGGCAATTACCGCAGTATCTCTTACGATAATTTCCATGTATAATGCACGCGAACAGATAAATCTAATAATATCCACAGAGACGCCCGCCATAGGTGCAGAAGATATGCAAAATGACGTAAACTACAGTATTGACACACCTGATACGCAAAACGAAACCATGCCGTCTGCCGCTGTATCATCTGCCACTGTAAAGAATGCCGAACCGTTTGCAGATTATGTAGAGCACTATACGGTAACGACGGCGCAAACGGCAACTCGCCGCTTTAATATAACGAGTATCATTGCGATGGTTGTTATCGGTGCGCTTGGAATGCTTTTTGCGTATATTCTCGCAGGTAAGTCGCTCAAACCGATAAAAGAACTTGATGAAACCGCGGCAAACATAACGGAAAATGATTTGAACACGCGTTTACCTGCCCGAAATACAAATGATGAAATCAGCAGTCTTACAGATTCGTTCAATGCAATGCTTGACCGATTAAACGATGCATTTGAAAATCAAAAACGCTTTTCTGCAAATGCCGCACACGAACTGAAAACACCCATTGCGGTTATGAAAACAGGAATGCAGGTAGTGGAACTTGACGACAACATCACAGTTGACGACTACAAAGAAATATTTACAGTTGTGAAGCGTAATGTAAACCGACTTGCCGATATTATAGACGATTTGCTCACGCTGACAAGCAGGACAAATCTGCCTTGTGAGAAAGTGTCAATCAATGATGTGATTACTGAAATTACAGAGGATTTATTGCTTCAATATGCAGAGAAAGAGATAGAAATAACATATCGTTTGGAAGACGATATTTTTGTTTTGCAACCCGCAACGCTGGTGCGCCGCCTATTTTGCAATTTGATTGAAAACGCTTTTAAGTATAACAAGCAAAACGGGCGTATCACGATAGCAGCGTCCAAGATAGAAGAGGGGTGCAAGGTGAGTATCAGGGACAGCGGAATGGGTATTCCCGAACCGGAACTCAAAAATATCTGGGACGCGTTTTACTGCGTTGACGTATCCCGCTCCAAAAAACTCGGCGGCGTGGGATTAGGACTTTCGATTGTGAAAGAAATCGCGGATCGTTTCGGCTGGAATGTGTCTTTGCACAGTCAAGAGGGAATTTATACAGAGAGCATTGTAGAATGCAAAAAATAATACTAAATAGCCCCTCCCATATTGGGAGGGGCTATTTGAGTATTTTGGCTCGAATCGTTTTATTCCGGCAGTACGGTGATTTGCTGCTCCGCGCCCAGCCGCATGATACCGTCTGCGGCAGTGCTTTGCACGAGCGTGCCGGCGGCGGTATAGGTGCCGGGACTTTGTACCCGCGCCAAATAAGTATAGCTGTCGTAGCGTTGATACTTGCTACTGTAAAACTGCACTTTCTGTCCGGCAATCCGCCCGTAGCAAATGCGGTTGTAATCAAGGGGCTGCTGCGGAAGAGAAGAGGTGTTGTTGAGGAATTTCAGACCGGAAGGCAGCAAATCTGTCACCTCATAAGACCCGTTCACTGCTTTTTCGCCGTATTGCACCGTCACAACCACCTGAATGATGTCGTTGGCGTGGAACACCGTTGTTTCCTTGTCCGTTCCATACAGGAAGAATTTACGCTGGATGGAGATGTCCTCACTTTGCGGAAATTCGTTTTCCATGGGCGCGGTGAAACAGGAAATACATTCCATATCACCTGTCACAGAAAGAATTTCTAGTGCGTCCATGCTTCCGGAAGCCAGTTCAATGCTGTGGCACGCGCCGTTTTCTAAAGTTTTGGTATATTCCGCGCCCCAAAGCCGGTAGGTAACGACGCCGGATTCGGTGGTGCGACGTTCTATTTCACTGCTGACATACATCAGCTTTTCAATATTGACCAGATAATCTTCGGAATAGTTATGCAGTGCATATTGATAAAAGCCTTCCCGCTGCGGCGCGGCAAGCTGTGATGCTAGACATGCCGCCAAAGCGGTGGTTTCCAAAATATCCGCTTGGTCGCGTCCCGTGTTCACACGGCAATAGGGAGCAGCTTCTTCTGTCAGCGGCAGAATAACGCGGTCATATAGTGCCTGTGCCTGCGCCTGTCCGCCCACTTGCAGATATGCCAGCGCACAATAAACAGCGTCCAGCGGTGACAGGTTTTCCACGCGGGAAAGTTCGTCCAGATAAAGCAAAATCGGTTCCTGATACACCGCGAGACCATAGAGCGCTTTGGCGTTTATCGCCGCATTTTCTGTTTTCACGCCGGACTGTGTATAGAGATAGTCCACCATTTTTGTTTTGTCAATATCGTCTTTCACCAGCGGCAGCAATTTTGCCGTGTAGTCCAAATCACAGCTGCTGTAGGTGAAAAGACTCAAACCGCCGCCGTTTGCCGTTTGATATTCCGAAGCTTTGAACTCCGGCTGATCTTTTATATAACGTTCGGCACGTTTTTTCATATTGTCGTCGCCATAGATCTGAATGAGTTGGTACGCAACTTGCGAAGACAGCCGTTGTTCCAGACGGTCGCCGGCGCGCTGATATAATAGATAGTAGATATCACTGAGCAGTGCGCCGCGGCTGCGGTCGGTGAAAATGAGGTGCGTGCTGCCTTTTTCGCCATGCGCAAACGTCATTCCGGCAGCGAGCGGGGCGCGTACTGTTTTTTCAGCTTCATAATAGGTGCTGACGACATGAAGCGGATGTTCCAGAGAATCGCTGTTGCCGCGCGGCGTAGAAGCCTGAATGACAAGGACGTCGTCCCCTTCTGCAAGCGTCCAGAGCGGCAAATAGAGACGCTCATATGCCAAAGCCGTCCCCGAAGCGCGCCGCTGCGGGTCGTTTTTGCTCCAAACCGTATAGGTCACGGATTCATTTTCCTGCAATCCTTCGCCATAAGCGCTTAAACCTACCTGCGGCGTGTCGCCGGTCAAAAAGGTGTCGCCGAGAGAACAATTGATAAAGAAGGGCAGCGATACACGCACGGGCAGCGTTACTGTTGCAGCATAGCGGTTTGGTGTAATCGCGGACGCTGTGAGCCGCCAAGTAGTGATGTTGTCCGGCAGCCGGAGAGTACAAGTGCCGCTGCCGTTTTCGTCCAGCCAAATTTGGCGGAAGGCGGCGGTGTCCTTGAAGTCACTGCGTATTTGTTCAAGCGATTGCATGGCGTCAGCGACACTTCCACCGCCACCGCCGCCGCTTGGTCTGGAGCCGCCCGGTGCTGGCGTGGCGGAGGGAGCGGCGTTTTCGCTTTCGACCTTCAGGTCATCAGAAACAGCGGCGGAAAAGTAGTGGGTATAACGCTCGCCGGAAAGACCGGAGGGGATATAAACGGTGTAGAGATTGTTTAGAATATCGGTCTCTTGGTCTTGCAATGCAAACAGCGCTTCGTCCACTAAACTGAGGTTCACTGCCGCGTTTGCCGCGGGCGCGCCGTCCGGCCGTTTTGCCTGCACGGTCAAAGTGCAGCTATCGCCGGGACAGTAGGTTTCCCTATCCGCCTGCACGGTCAAGTCAAGACTGCGCGTGGAAAAATCAAAAGTCAAACGCTTTTCATAGGTGCTGTGATAGGTCACGCCGTCAAACCAGACGCCTTTGACATAGGCGCAGGGAATATCCTGCTCCGCAAAGGTATAAGTAAACGCGCTGTTATTTTGCACCTGATAATCGCGGATACCGTTTTGCGCCGCCATAAACAGGAAACTTCCCTTTTTCAAAGCCTCCTGATTGTTTTTCAGCAAAAAGTCAATTTCGTCGCCGGCTTGGAAATTTTCGCGCTCGTCCTGTTGTTCCAAATGGTAGTAATCTCCGTCCGGCTGACGATACCAAGGAATCGGCGTTTCTTTGGTCCGCAGATAGACGCTTTGTGTGAGTTGTTTCCCTGCGCCGTCCGCTATGGTGAGGTCGGCGGAATACCATCTGTCTTTTTTGTCCCTAAGCGAATAGGGATAGGTGATTTTCCCTGCCGCGTCCGTTTGTTCTGTAAAAGTTTTGACTACTTTTTTTCGGTGGACATAGCGGTAGATTTTGCGGCTGACTTTGTTATAGTAATCATAATATGTTCCATTTTCCACCTGTTCATAGTAATTTTCATAAATGGTGCCCTGGACGGTTTTTCCGGCGACTGCGTCGCCCAAGTAGTCATAGTAACCCTCCGCCGTTCCGTCGTTGAGACGAGTGAGATCAACGAGATTCACCTGCGCTTCAATGTGCGTTTTATCCGTATCATACGGGCATTTGGCAGAAAACGCTGTGTCACTTAAAAATGTCCGCGTGCGGAGAGATTTTGACATTTCTCCGCCTTCCGGCAATGTGGCTCTGACGCCAAGCTGCACAGAACCGTTTCGGTCGCTTTCCGACGTTTCCGGTACCGTATAGTCCAGAGACGCGACGCCCTGTTCGTTCACTGCAAGCGTATTCGTTTCGTTGGCGAGGTTTGGATAGGCGTATATATTATAGCTTAGCGGCAGATTGGAGACAGGCGTTCCGTCAAAAAAGGCGGTCTGCATCGTATAGTGAATGGTTTCGCCGGTAAAGACGGCAGTTTTATCCGCTTCCAGCGTGAGTTGATAATCCGGTTTGATATATTCCTCAACGCGGAGATATTCACTGCAAACCGTTTTTCCCTGCGCTTCCACCGTTAATACATAAGTACCCGAATCCAGATAGGGCAAATCCATTTGCCCTGCAAACGTGTTGTTTTGCACCTGAACCGTTTGCTGCAAAATGGGCTGCTGACTGGCATACCAATAGTACCGCGCTGTGCTGAGACGTACTTTGACAGTCTCAAGGTCGGCGGACGTATCGCCGAATTCAGCGACATATCCCCAAAACTGTACGCTGTCTTTGGGCTGATATAAGGGTCGGTCCAATTCCAAAGAAGACCAGAACAAGTCGTCGCGTTTTTCGGGCGCATAGCCCTGCATGACGGAAACTTTTCCGTCCGCTGTGGTGATGATGAAGTAGTGTCGGGACGTATCGTCTGATGACCGGTTCAGCAAGACCACGCCCTGTTTGTCGGCAGTATGGGTCTGTCCGGTCGTTTGCTCCAGCGCTGCCGCCTGTGCCAGCGGTTTTCGGGTTTTGTTGTCGTTCAGCCAAAGCAAAGCGCTGCCCTTGCTGTTTTGATAGTATCCGGCGGTATTGGTGATTTGTATCAGCATTTGGGAAACGCTGTCGGCTGATTTTGTCTGCACCAGATAGAACCCTTCCGGCAGTTTTTGCGGGAACTTGAGAGCATACATATTGAAAAAGGAATCAGGATTAACTGCTGCGGTCTGCTGAAAGGAAACGACATGCGAGTAGGAACCGGTGTCAATCAATTTATCATTCCGGTGAAAGGTTGACCAAGTGCAGCCATCGTTAAACTGCTTCCAAAGAGAGATATATTCTTCCGCCGAAGCAACTTGATAAACCTCCGTTTGCAGGGAGACGCGTTTTTCCTCGTTTGTGTTTAGATGCATGGAAAGGTTCGGAACCTCCTGCGGTGTAAACTCCGCTTGAAAAACGGAGAAACGAACGGTGGTTTTGGGCTCTGGCGTCTCTGTCACCGTTGCGTCAGGATCTTCTGTTTCAAACCGGAAGATGGTATCTTCGCCCAATATGTAGTCCGTATCTTTCAGTTTCAGGTCGCCCTTCAGCGTCACGGTATAAAGCGTTTTTTTCGCCAACGGTTCCTTTGGCACAAAAACAGCCGTTCTTTTGTGCCGTTCAAAGGTTCCTTCCACCTGCGGCTCTATCTGAAAATAGGGCGATATGTCCTCATAGTCCTCGTAGTTGAAGGTGATTTCAATACCGCTGCGCAGCGGAACGCCGCTTGTTTGGTCGCCCGGAAAAACATTGGCGACGGCAAAGGTGAACATGGTTTGAAACACCCATGTGAGGTCTGCACCCTCCGGCTGCGTCAGGCGGAAGGTATAGAGCCGTCCGCTTTCCAGCGGATGAGCCGGTTGTACCAAAAAGGTAGTAGCGTCCTTTTTGGTGACATGCGGCGCCGCCTCGCCGTCAATGGACAGGCGGGTTTGTATGTCCGTTTGGTCAGCGTCGGTCTCTGTGGTCAAGAGAAATGCGCTGTCCGGTGCAACGCCGCCGCCCATTTCCTGTATGGGCGTGAGCGTATAGCCGCTTTTTTCCGTACCGGCGGCAAGACTGCCCAGCGGCGCTGCTAAAACGAAAAGAAATAACGCAAAAGCAAGCCATTTTTTCATCAATATCTCCTCCTCTATGAATGCATAAAATATCTATTTGTTAGACGAATTTGAAAGGCGGGAAGTTCCCAAATTTATGACAGATTACCAAAACGGAATTTTTGCCGCTTTGTAAATAATCTGTGAATAAAAACAGGTTTTCATTGACAATGCTATAGTGGTTCAGTATAATGAGAACAAATCTGCCGGGAAAGAGCCCAATTTGCAAACATGGCGGCGGAAAGAGAGGTTGAGGGCATGGAGGAAGGGAAAAAACCGAATAAACGTCCGTTTATTGTTTATTATGTGGTTATCATAGCGGTGATGCTGGTGTTTAATATGCTGGTATATCCGGCGTTGCTGCGAAGCCAGATTCAGCAGGTGGACTATGGAACATTTTTGAATGATGTGGCGGCGGGAAAAGTGTCACAGGTGGAAGTGCAGGAGAATCAAATTGCTTTCAAGGCGATGGGAGAAGATGGCAAAGAGCAAATTTTTGTGACCGGAAGAATGGAGGATCCAGAACTTACAAAACGCCTGTATGAAAAAGGAACCATCAAATTTGACAAAGTGATTCCCAAAGAAAATTCACCGCTTGTGAATTTTATTCTTTCGTGGATTTTACCGCTGGCGGCGTTTTTCCTGATTGGACAGCTTATTATGCGGCAAATGCAAAAACGAATGGGCGGCAACGCGATGGCGTTTGGAAAAAGCAACGCCAAAATCTATGTGAAAGCGGAAACGGGAAAAACCTTTGCGGATGTGGCGGGACAAGACGAAGCGAAAGAAGCGCTGGCGGAAATCGTGGATTATCTGCACCATCCTGAGAAGTATGCGGCAATCGGTGCGAATCTGCCCAAAGGCGCGCTGCTGGTAGGTCCGCCGGGAACAGGGAAAACGCTGTTGGCGCAGGCGGTGGCGGGAGAAGCAAACGTGCCGTTTTTCTCCATTTCCGGTTCAGAATTTGTGGAGATGTTTGTCGGTATGGGGGCGGCAAAAGTGCGTGATTTGTTCAAGCAAGCGGCGGATAAAGCGCCGTGTATCGTGTTCATTGACGAGGTGGATACGATTGGGAAAAAACGTGACGGTGGTATCACCGGCGGCAATGATGAGCGGGAGCAGACATTGAACCAGCTTTTGACAGAAATGGACGGATTCGACGGCAAAAAAGGCGTTGTCATTTTGGCGGCGACCAACCGCCCTGAATCGCTTGACCCTGCGTTGCTGCGCCCGGGACGGTTTGACCGGCGAGTGCCGGTGGAACTGCCTGATTTGGCAGGGCGGGAAGCAGTTTTGCGCGTACATGCGAAAAACATTAAAATGCAGCAGAATATTGATTTTAATGCCGTTGCAAGAGCAACCTCCGGCGCGTCCGGCGCAGAACTGGCAAATATCGTTAATGAAGCAGCGCTGCGGGCGGTGCGTATGGGACGAGCGAGCGTCAGCCAAAGTGATTTGGAGGAAAGCGTGGAGGTAGTCATTGCGGGCTATCAGCGCAAAAATGCTGTGATTTCGGAACGTGAGAAAAAAATTGTGGCATACCATGAAATCGGGCACGCATTGGTGGCGGCAATGCAAAACCACAGTGCACCGGTGCATAAAATCACCATTATTCCGCGCACATCCGGTGCATTGGGTTACACCATGCAGGTGGAAGAGGACGAACATTTATTAATGAGCAAAGAGGAAGCGTTTGATAAAATTGCGACGCTGACGGGCGGACGGTCGGCGGAAGAATTGATATTTCACTCAGTGACAACCGGCGCGTCTAATGATATTGAACAAGCGACAAAAATTGCGCGCGCTATGGTGACGCGTTACGGTATGAGTGAAAATTTCGATATGGTGGCAATGGAGACCGTGAACAATCAATATCTTGGCGGTGATACGTCCCTTGCTTGTGCGGAGGGAACCGCGCAGAAAATTGACGCTGAGGTGAATGGTATGATTCAAAAGGCGCACGAAAAAGCACGCCATATTTTAAAAGAAAACGAAGAAAAATTGCATGAACTGGCGGCATATCTCTTGGAAAAAGAAACCATCAGCGGAGAAGAATTTATGCAGATATTGCAAGCATAAGTAAAGAAAAATTAAAATAATGCAGTTTAAACACCTCGGTTGTAGTGACTATCCTACGATTGAGGTGTTTTTATAGGTACATTATTTTTGGCGGATGAACTGTCAAGAATGCATAAAATGGAATGAAAAACGCTCTAATATAAAAAATTGACCATTGATGTTGCGATTTTGTCACTTGACTTTTGAAGGAATTTTATCAATAATGAAAGAGGGAGGGGCGTGGTATAAAACCAGATAGGACGAAAAAAATAGAAAATAGAATGCCGGTATGGTTTTTTGACTCTTGCCGTGAGAACATTCATCCTGTAATATAGAAAAGAAATATAGCGCAAACGAAAGGATGAGAGAAATGAAAACATTGCAGGAGAAGAAGGCAGACAAATTCGACATTGGATATAGACCTGTCGGCAGGGTGGCGGAAAACCCGCCTCGCTTTTCGTTTATGCCGGAAGAAGGTGCAAAATGCTATTGTTTGGAAATTGCACAGGACGTATCGTTTGCACAGGCGGAATCGTTTCATCATTTGCCGCTGAATTTTTTCACACCGGACAAAATATTTCCGGCGGGACATTATTTTTGGCGGTATGCTGTGGAAGAAGCAGGGGAGCGAAAAAGCGAGTGGAGCAGTGTGCGGCAATTTGAAATCAGCGGCAGTGAAGCGCAGACGCCTCTGCCGAGACGCGCACAGCGTTATCAGAATCTGCCAAAACAGCATCCGCGCCTTTGGATGAATCCGCAGCGGATACAGGAAATCGGCGGGCAGGTGCAAAAAGACCAAACAAGTTATGGATTTGACGCATTTTTGCGCCACGGCGTGGAACCATATGAAAATCAGTCGTTTCGGGAAGCACCGCCGGAAAATCCGGAACGCTGGGATCCGACAAAATGTCATAATGCGGCATGGCGCAGCGCTTATTCCTATGCACAGGAGGCGCTGTATAAAATCAAACATTTGAGCATTGCAGGAAAGTTGTTGGAACGGGAAGAGTGGCTGGAAAAGGCAAAGGAGAGTCTGCTTGACATTGCGGCGTGGGATCCTGAGGGTACCACGTCAGAGGAATATAATGACGAGGCGGCGTTTCGTGTGCTGCGTGCGCTGGCATGGGGATATGACTGGCTATATGAACGGCTGTCAGACGATGAAAAAGAAAAAGTACGCTTGGCATTGCTGCACCGCGGGGAGCAGGTCTATCAGCGGGACGTAGTAAAAGCCAAAATTCATCAAACGCCGTATGAAAGCCATCCGGTGCGGTCGCTGTCCATGGTGCTGATTCCCTGCGGGATTGCGCTGCTGGGCGATGCGCCGGAAGCGGAAGATTGGCTGAATTATGCACTGGAATACCTCGCTTGTCTCTATTCGCCATGGGGCGGAGAGGACGGCGGCTGGGCAGAGGGCTGCGCCTATTGGACAACGGCGATGGCATCCGTGTTGGAAGGATTGGACCTCGCATGGCGGTATTTGGGGATTAACTTGCTCAAACGTCCGTTTTTTCAGCACACCGGAGATTTTATTTTGCAGTGCTATTCGCCAAAACAAATTCATGCAAGTTTTTGCGACCAGTCCAATCTAGGGGAATATCCGCCGCTCAAAACAGGATTTTTGATGCGCCATCTTGCGGCGTTGACAGGAAATGCAAAGTATCAGTGGTACTACGAGCAAATGCTGCCGTGGGATACAGAAAAATTTACGGCATTTTATAACTATGGTTGGTGGAATTTCTATTTTGACGATTTTGCATTTCAGTGCGATTGGGGTAAATTAGAGGCGCAAAAACCTTCGGCAAAGCCACAGATAAAATGGTTTCATGATGTGGGTTGGGTTGCAATGCACAAAGATATGGCAGACGAGGAAAACCACATTACATTGCTGCTGAAAAGCAGTCCATATGGCTGCATCAGTCACAGTCACGGCGACCAAAACGGATTTATTCTGCATGCCTATGGGGAGCCAATGGCAATTGAAAGCGGGCATTATGTCGCGTTTGGCAGTGACATGCATTTAAAATGGCGCAAACAAACCAAATCTACCAACAACATTTTAATAGACGATATAGGACAATATGCAGGATTGGATAAACGCAGTCAACTGGACGCGACGGGCAGCATTTTAGACGCGGGTCAGCAGGACGGCGTACTCTATGCAAAGGCGGAGGCGGCGCAGGCATATCGACTGACGACGCCGGCGTTAAAGTCTTACCGGCGCAATATCTATTTTGTAGACGGCGCTTATTTTGTGATAGAGGACAATGTGGAATTGACGGAAGAAAGGACATTGCAATGGCTGCTGCACAGTTTGCGCCCGTTTCAGCTTGGCGAAAACAAAGCGGTTATGCAGGGAAATGCGGCGAATATGCGGGTGGAATTTATCACCGGCGGCATGACACTGTCACAGACAGACACGTTTGATAAAACGATTCGTCCGGAGGAACTGGAAGGGAAAGCTGCGCAGTGGCATTTATGTGCGCAGACGGTTCCGGCAAAACAGCATAGAATTGTAACACTGGTAGTGCCGGAAAAACATGGGGAAGAAAAAAAGATTTTAGTTAGTCAAGAGAACGGAACGATCCGTTTCTTATATAAAAACGAATTTCAAGTAAAAAGAGAATGAAAAAGGGAGGAAAATGGTTATGAACATGAAAAAGGTATTCACCTGCGGACTATGCTGCACTCTTGCAGCGGGAATGCTTGCAGGCTGCTCGGGCGGTGGCGGGAATAACACTGCAAACACAGGCGGAGAGTTGATTCCCACGGTGACGACTGATGGCACCTATCCAATGAATACGGACGTGGAGTTGTCCTATTGGGTGGACCTAACACCTAATGTTGCTGCGTATGCAAGCAGCATGAATGAGATTGAGTTTGCTAAGTATATGCAAGAAGAAACCGGTGTGAAAATTAAGTATGTTCACCCACCGGCAGGACAAGAGACAGAAAAATTTAATCTGATGGTAGCATCACAGGATTTGACGGATATTGTGGAATCAAACTGGCCAACCTATAAAGGCGGACCCAGCAAAGCAATTAAAGATAAAACCATTCTGCCGCTGAACGAAGCGCTGGACAAAGGCGTTTCTCCGAATTTGAAAAAATTCCATGAAGAAAATCCTGAAATTGCAGCACAGATTCAAACAGATGATGGTGAATTCTACATGTATCCATTTGTCACCAAAGATTCTATTTTACAGACAGCAATGGGCTTTATGGTACGGGAAGATTTGTTGAAAAAAGCAGGACTGAATAAGCCGGAAACCATAGAGGATTGGGAAAAAATGCTGGCGGCATTTAAAGATATGGGCATTAAAGCACCCATCACGCTAAAACTAAAAAACGCGGAACTGAACAGTATGTCTGCATTTATGGGTGCATACGGAATCAAGAGCGGATTTTATTTGGAAGGCGATACGGTAAAATATGGACAGTATGAAAAAACCTACGGCGACTGGGTAAAAATGATGAAGAAATGGTATGACAACGGCTGGCTGGACAGCGAATTTACCAATGAAGACGCGAAACGGATTGACGCGTTGGTTATCAATGGCGACGCGGGCGCAATGGGCGGCTGGAATGGTTCCGCTTTTGGTAAATGGATTGCCGGAATGAAAACTTCGCTGCCGGAAGCATCTCTGACACCGGTTGCCTATGTGGCAAAGAACCGCGGTGAGACACCGCTGATTGGACATAAACAATTACCGGCACGCGGTACCGGCGCGGCGATTACGAGCAAATGTAAAAACGTTGAAATCGCGGTGCGTTATCTGGACTATGGATTCAGTGAAAAAGGGCATATGACCTATAATTTCGGTCGCGAAGGCGTTTCCTATGAAATGAAAGACGGCAAACCTACCTATACAGACCTTATCACGGATACAGGCAAAAATGGCGGTCTGTCCACCAGCCAGGCGATGAGTAAATATATCCGTGCTTGCTATAACGGACCGTTTGTGCAGGACGCTGATTATATCATGCAGATGTATACCACGCCGCAGCAGACAGAAGCAATGCCGATTTGGGCAAACACCCAGACAGAAAAATATATGATGCCGCTGGTGACCATGACAGAAGAAGAAAACAAAGAATATACCGGTATCATGACAGATATTGATGTATATCGCGAAGAAATGCTGTTTAAATTTATCACAGGTCAGGAGCCAATTGAGAAGCTGGATCAATATTTTGAACAATTGAAGAGTATGAAGATTGAACGGGCGATTCAGATTCAGCAGGCGGCATATGACCGTTATAAAAAACGTGAAGCGGCGGCGATTGCAGATTAAACGGGCAAGATGTAACCATCAAATATGTTGGTAAAACCCTAATAATACAATTTTTTTCGGCAGGCGCCGAAACATGTGATTACCAAGAAGGATAGGGCGGGCGGCTTCGGGCAGCGCCGCCCTATCCTTCTATACATAGTTGATTTTTTTGGGAAGATATATTATAATGATTGCAGGAAAAACGGAAAACTGCTTGCCGCCGATGGGGTCCGTGACGGAAGAAATGGCAGCTGTGCAGAGTAGGTAAATACTATAGTTTGGTTTATTTTTATCGTTAAGAGGATGTGCTGCCGGTGAAATTGGAGATGAAAAATTCCAGTTTATTGAAAAAATTTATCACTTCTTATTTGGGGGTGCTGCTCATCCCAATTTTGATTTTCACAGGGATGTATTTTGCCACAAGTCATATCATTGAAAATATTACATATCAATCCAACCGGTATTTGTTGGAAAAGACAGGACAGATGATTGATAATGCGCTGGTTGGCATGGACAGAATTGCGCAGAACGTGGCGGGGAACAAACGGATTCGTCAGCTTATGGACGGCGTACAGCCGGATATTATGGAGAACGGATACGAACTGTCGCTTATTATGAACGAGTTGTTGAACATTAAAAATACCGACGATTATGTGGAGGAACTGTTTCTTTATTTGAAGGACAGAGAGTTGGTCGTCACGCCCTACAGCTATTTTGACAGCCGGTATTTTTGGTCGGCGAATTATGATGACGGAACGCTGTCTTATGAACAGTGGCAGAAGTCGTTGCTGAATGAGCAGACGAAATATTATAAAACATTGACCCGCGTGAAAGGAAAAGAGACATGGCAGCAGTTTATGCTGATACAAAACTATCCATTGCTGCGTGGCGAGAAAAATGTGGCAGTGGTGATTTGTCTTGACAAAAATAAAATCTATGAAGAAGTGAAAGATATTGAAGAATTTGGTGACAGCAGCTTTTTCGTGATAGGCAGTGAAGAAGGCATGGTAATCGGTCAGGGTGCAGAGCCGGAGGGACTGACCTATCAGTCTTTGGAAAATGAATATGGTATTATATCAGGGAAATTAAATCGGGAAAAAGTGGCAATCAGCTACGTTTCAAGTAAAATTATTGACTGGAAGTATTTGGTTGTCACATCGCGCAAACAGATTTTAGGACCCATCAACCAGCTAAAATATGGATTTATTGTTGTTGTGCTGATTTGTCTGTTCATTGGCGGACTGATTGCAATTTATATTGCGAAGAAAAATTATTATCCCATCTCTCGGATTATGGAAAAACTGCGTGGACAAGTAGAGTGGAAGGGCGAAGGGGAAACGGATGAATATGCGCTGATTAACCAGGCGCTGCAAAAGCTGGTAGACCAAAACACCATGCTCTCCGATGCGTTTTCCAAACAAAAAAATGTCTGGAGGCAGAACTTTTTATATCGACTCTTAAAAGGGCGTAAAGACGAAACGTTGCCGGCGGAGTTGTCCATGGAAAAGCTGGGCATTTCATTTCACAGCGATACGTTTTGTGTTGCTGTGTTTTGGATAAAAGATATTGGCGAATTGTTCCGCGGCGAGGATGTGTCTGAGGGGGAACGGGAGCAAGCGCTGCAATTGATTATTGATAATATTTTATCGGAACTCCTGGAAGGGAAACAGACGGTCTACACGCTGGAGGTGGATAATATCCTCACTTGTCTTATCAATACGGCGGATAGTTCGGAGGACAGTTTGGAAACGGCTGTGAAAGCGCTGAGTGAGACCAGCGACTATGTGGAAGAATATTTTCATATTACGGTTATGCCGGCAATCAGTAATATTGTGACAGGGCTTGATATGGCAGCGGGTGCGTACCGTCAGGCGCTGGACGTGATGGAATATGAATCGGTCATGGGCAGCAAAACGCCTGTTATTTATCAGGAAATTGAACATTTATCCAATGCATTCTACTATTTTCCGCTGGAAAAGGAACAACAGCTTATGAATGCAGTCACCAGCGGAGAAGAAGAGGCGGCAAACAGAATTATTGAAGAAATTATCCATGAAAATTTTGAAAAAGAACACAAGCTTTCCGCCGCAATGGCAAAATGTTTGATATCGGATTTGATTAGCGCCATGATGAAGGCGATTCATATTTCGCATCCTTCCGAAGGGGAAGAACTGATGAAAAACGGCGCGTATATTGACCGGTTGATTCAGTGCGAAACGGTGCAGGACATGCAGGAGGTGGCAAGAACCCTGCTTCGCGAACTTTGCGGCTATGTGAATGAACAAAAACCAAAAACGAAAATCAATAAGCTGGCAGAAGAAATTGCAGCGTTTATCCAGCAGGAATATACCAATCAAAGTATGAACATTTCCTATATTGCAGACCATTTCGGATTTACGCCATCGTATGTATCTAAGGTGTTTCGCGATTGGAGTCGCCAGTCGTTATTAGATTATATCAATGAAATCCGTGTGGATGCGGCAAAAGAGTTGATGCAGGATAAAAGCGTCATGGTGGGAGATGTGTCGGCAAAAGTTGGGTTTACCAATGTGCGGACATTTACCAGAATTTTCAAAAAATATGTCGGCGTCACGCCCGGAAAATTTAAAGAATAAATACAGAGATAACAGAAAAAGACAGAAGAATATAATTCTTCTGTCTTTTTCTGTTATCTGCAATTCTATATAAGATAGTTTGGTTCTCAAAAACGGAACAAAACTAGTTTCGGTCTATTGCTCGGTTTCAGGTTCCAGTATTCTGTCAATCATAGTAATCAACTCTGCCCTTGTAAGCCCATCGTATGGACGGAAATATCCGGAAGTGTCGCCCTGCATGGCGCAAGAATATTCGACTCCCTTATGTCTAGTTTTGTCGAAATACAATAGAGGCAAAAGAGACGGTGAAGCGGAATAACAGACAATGCAAACCTACATAAATCCGCTATTCTTGCGGTTTTATCCGGTGTTTATATTTTGTCACATACAGATGAAGTTTTGTCTATTGTGAAAACGGGTGTACTTGTGCTATGATAAAAACAGAGGATAGTCTGAGAAAGCCAAAATGACATTTTTACGATATTGCATATAGGGAGAATGACTGGAGGGAGTCAAATGAAGAAACAATTGCAGCAAGGCGGAATTTGGTGTTTGGCAGTTTTACTGGCTGCGGCAAGCTTGAGTGGCTGCGGCAATCAAGAAAATCGTGGCGGTGTGTCGGCGGAGAATGAGGCGCGGTATCCTATTAAAACAGAGGAATCGCTGACGTATTGGTGCAAATATTATTCCACGGATTTTGGAGCCGATTTGGGTGCAACACCATTTGGTGAAGAACTGCAGAAAAAAACAGGTGTGAAAGTGAATTATATTCACCCGACGACCGGCAGTGAAAAAGAAGAAATGAACCTAATGCTGGCATCGCGGAATTTACCCGATATCATTGAACATTCTTGGGTTTCTTTTGACGGCGGTCCGGAGAAAGCAATGAAAGAGGAATATATCATTGATTTAACGGAGGTCATCAATCAAAATGCACCCAATTACCGGAATTATCTGGATCAAAACCCCGATATTGAAAAAATGGTGAAAACAGATGATGGGAAACACTATGTGTTTGCATTTATCCGCGGCAGCGAATTGCTTACTGTGTCGCAGGGACCTATTATTCGTAAAGATTGGTTGGAGGACTTGGGACTGGAAGTACCGGAGACGATTGATGAATGGGAAACAATGCTGCGGCGGTTTCGAGACGAGAAAGGCGCACAGGCGCCGCTGAGTTATGATTTTTCGATAGGGCTTGGTGGAAAGTTTTTGGTCGGCAGCTATGGCGTCAAAAACAGTTTTTATCAAGAGAACGGCAGTGTAAAATATGGGCCCATTCAGCAGGGATATAAAGATTTTATCATGAAACTGCGGCAATGGTATCAGGAGGGGTTATTGGATCCCAGCTTTGCTAATGTGGATAGGGATATGACGGAAAGTAATATGCTCAATGGAAGAACCGGCGCGACTTATGGATATGGCGGCGGCAGCATTGGAACATGGATGACACATAAAAAAGACGGAGATGCGTTTGATTTGGTCGGCGCGCCTTACCCCACTTTAAATAAAGGAGAAAAACCGATGTTCGGACAGCGGGAAGGGCGTTACGTTTCCTATGGTTCGGCAGCAATTACCACTTCCTGCAAAAATGTTCCGTTGGCGGCGCAGTTTTTAGATTATGGATATTCTCAGGAAGGGCGTATCACAATGAATTTTGGTATTGAAGACGTGAGTTACCGAATGGAGGAGGGAAATCCTGTTTATACGGATTTGATTACGCATAATCCGGAAGGGAAATCCATTTCCCAAATGTTCAAGGGATATATCAGGGAGGGGTATGGGCCATACATACAAGACGAACGGTATTTAAAACAATACTATACTTTGCCGCAGCAGTGGCAGGCAATCAAACGCTGGGCAGATACCAATACGGTATTGTATGATATGCCACCCATCACCTGCACAGCGGAGGAAAGCGAAGAATTCAGTAAGATTATGGCGCAGGTAACGCCTTACCAAACGCAGATACTGAGAGAATTCATCATGGGAGCGCAGCCGGTAGAAGCGTTTGATGATTATGTTGCGACAATTCAGTCCATGGGCATTGACAGAGCAATTGAAATTAATCAGGCGGCGCTCAAACGGTATTATAATCGGTAAAAAGAGAGGGAGGAAAAAAGGATGCAAAAAAAGATGAAACGGTCAAGAATTGCAGTGTGGGGACTGCTTATGAGTCTGCTTCTCTGCGCATTTTCGGGCATGACAGTGGGCGCGCAGTCTTTGGGCAGCAAGCAATTGTTGGATTTGCAAGCATTTGGTATTGTTGAGGGAAATGAACAGGGCGACTTGCAGCTAGAAGAAATGATTACACGTGCGGAGTTTTGCAAAGTGCTTGCGAGATTGGCGCGGATAGACCAGATAGGCGGCGTTATCCCAAGCCAGTTTCCTGATGTGCCGGCAAACCATTGGGCGGCGGGCTATATTGAAATGATGGTCTCGATGGGAATTGTGAGCGGATATCCGGATGGGAATTTTTATCCGGACGTGCCGGTGGAATATGCGGAAGCGGTTTGTATGCTGGTTCGGATGCTTGGTTATGGGCAGGCGGCGGAGCAACTTGGCGGATATCCGCTGGGATATGTCACGCAAGGCGGGTCTCTGGGACTGCTGAAAAATGTAAATGGGAAAAATGAAACACCACTCACACGCGAAGCGGCGTTTATTTTGGTGTATAATGCGTTGGATATTGAACGTTTGGTCTACACCGGTATGAGCGGAGCGGGAAACTATCAAATGGAAAAAGGCGATACCTACCGTACTATTTTGATGGGGTATGGGGAAGATGAATTGATTCGGCTAAGTGGTGTCATCACAGGAACCTATGACACTTGGCTTGTGA
This sequence comes from Clostridia bacterium, assembly GCA_022801925.1. GTDB lineage: Bacteria > Bacillota > Clostridia > RUG12999 > RUG12999 > JAAWTG01. Next base: position 66,493 of record JAAWTG010000002.1, read on the forward strand.
AACCAAATCAGCATATTGAGCCGTATCAAGTGGAACTCGACGGCGTAACGCTGGATATGGGGACGACGGATGCAGCGGACTATCTGGGGCAGAAGGTAGACCTTTTCGTGCAAGAAGATGAAAACAGCGGACGCTATGTGATTCGTTCCATTGTCCCCAGCCGTACCAATGTTATTTTGGAAACGGAAGTTGACGATATCATTAGTTTGGATACGTCTAAAATAGAATATGAAAACAAAGAGGGACAGAAGATTCGCGAAAGCATTGCAGCAGACCCTACCATTGTTTATAATGGTCTGTTTGTGCGCAGTTGGGAAGAAATAGACTTATCCTCCATGCAGGACGGTTCCATCAAAATGATTAGCAACGATGGTTCGGGCGTTTTTAATGTTGTTTTTGTGAATGAGTATGAAAGTTTTGTGGTAGAGAGCGTCCGTACAGACAGCAGCCGCATCAATTTTATCGGCGACCAGCGTTTTCAAGGTCAGCGCGGCGTTTTGCTTCAGGACGAGGACAACGACGATTTGAAAGCAACGCTAATGGATGCAAATGGAAATGAGATGAAACTGGAGGACGTAAAAAAGGACGATGTTGTGAGCATTTTTGCCGGCAGCGATGGGAATTTGATTCGCCTTTATGTAAACAGTAAGACGTTTAGCGGAACTGTAGAGGAAGTAAACAGTGAGGACGGAATCGTTGTGGTAGACGGACAATCCTATGATTTGGAGAAAAAAGCATATACCGGTTCCAAAGATATCTCCGCCATTATGGGCAAAGAAATCAAAGCATATCTCAACTTTGACGGAAAAATTGCGTATTGGAAAGAGGGAAATGACGCTAATAGCTATGGCGCAGTGGTAGAACTGTCCGCCGGTGGATTTGAAAAAGCGAGTGCGAAATTAGTGGTTGGCGATGTCCTGCTGGATACGGTGGAAGAAGCGGGTGATGATTATAGCAATGATGTGCCAGCGATTACCGCGCAGAACAAAGACATTCTCGTTTTGGATTTTGCAGCCAGAGTACGCTTTGATGGTGTAAGTTATACCGGAGCGGAGGCGGTCGGTAAATTACAGGAAAAAATGGGGCTGACGATAAAAGGGTATCCTGTGATGTATAAACTGAATGCGGAGGGAAAAATCAGGGAAATCAACACACCGGATAAGGTTGGAACGTATGAACTCGGTTCCGCACATGAAAAGGTATACAATGCGCATGAAAAGACCTTCGGAAAAACCTCTGGTGGTGCGTTTGGCATTGAAAACAGCACTGTGGCAATTTGTGTGCCGGATCCGGATCCGAAAAAGAAACAAGTCTCTTGTGATGAAGATTATCTTGCGCCTGTGGATTTGAACAACAACCAAAGCTATAAAGTGGAAGGATTTGAGTTTGACGAAGATACCAAGAGCGTGAAACTGATTGTGATAACCACAGAATTAGACCACACATCAACCGGTCATGTAACCTCGTCCAATAAGGTGGGAGTGGTATATGGTTCCTCCTATATCGCGAGTGAAGATGGCGACCAGATTCAAGTGGTTCACATGGTGACGGATAAAGGGGAACAGAAAATGGAGGTTTCCAACAGCACCACTAGTACGAGCAATTTCAAAGCGCTCAAACCGGGTCAGTTAATTCTCTATTCGCTGGACAATGAGGACAGATTGGACGGATATTCCCTTGTAGAGTCCGTTGACCCTGTGCCGGATCATCGCTACAGTCAGGGAACGGATTTGGAATTGTTTATCGGTAAAATTCAGGATGTTTCTTATAACGAAGTGTCCGAGGAATTAAACCGCCGCGTGGATATTTTAACCATGACAACAAACTACGGCGCAGTACAAAATTATGAGGTGCAAAAGAGAAGCAGCCAGCCGGTTTATATCTATGACACAATAGAGAAAAAGGCGCATCTGGGCAGCCATGAAGATTTTCTGTCAACCCATCAGGTTGCGCTGGTATATGTATCCTATAACAAAGTCAAAGCGGTTGTCATTGTGAAATAATAGGAGTAGAGGAGGAAAAGAGACAATGAAAAAGAAATGTTTCAGTCTGTTGCTCGTGGTTTCAATGGTTTTGACCGCACTGCCGGTGGCATTTGCAGCAGGACCATATACGCCGGCAACTGATACGGCTGCGCCGGAAACCACATATATAGAAGAAGAACTGACAAACGAATATTATGCATTGCCAAACCATGAGAATTTATTAAATGGTATTATGCATCCGACAGATGACTTGGAATATATCGTTTCAAGTACGGCAGACACTAGAGAAAAATGTACGAAAAACTACTTGAGCGATACATTTCCTTATATAAAACTGGGGATTTCTGGTTCTATGACTTCAGCAGCAATGATGAATAAGCTGGGGTTAGAAAAATTATTTTCCTATCCCAGCAATCCGGAAGAAGTAACGTCAAAACAATTGCAGCTGAATTATTCTTTGACGAATAACCAACCAATTTATTTTGCGTTTGACTTGGCACATGCCGATGAAAAAAAGCAGGTGGGTTCAGGAACGCCGAAATATTTTAACCGTGTTTCTATTGCGGGATCCAGTGGAAATCATAATCCGACGACCAAAAACAGATGGAATTATATTGATGAATGGAAATTGAATATCACCGATGACGCGGATAAGTTTGTGGGAACAACCAGTGAGCGCCCGGGTGCAGAAACGGCAAATACGGTTGAAAATTGGAAAACAATTTATCAAAATAATACAGGGGAAAACATTTGGGATAAGGCTGGGACAGTAAAAATAAACAGCATTATGAAATCCAGATATCTCATGTTGGAAGTGGACAATGTCACATGCGAGGCAAACGGAGCAACATCTTCTTTAGCGCAATCTAATTTCCGTTTCACCGGCTTTCAAGTCTATCTGGAAGATGTTGTTGCAAAAGACAGCGGATATACATTGAATGCCAGAGAAAAAACAGTTGTGCTGGAAGATAATCCGGCAGTATCGGCGTTCTTAAACAACCTGGAACTACAGGACGCAAATCTGCAAGCAGGCGTTTTCACAGACACCGCAGCGTCCACAGAGAAAACAGGCAATGTTGCAAATGGCAATTATCTGATTACTTATTTTGAAAACGACGGCGCAAAAGAAATCGTCAGCGTTTATGCTATCACAGCGCCGCAAACGCAGGAACCCGAAGAAACACCAACAGCGACGCCAACATCTACACCAACAGCGACGCCAACACCAACGCCAACGCAGCCGCCGGCAACGTCAAATGACCATGCATTTACGCCTGATTCAGAGGGAATGCCCGCAACCAATTATGTGTCTGAAGAATTAACAGACAGTTATTACACGATTCCTACCTATCATGACTTGCTGCATCATATCATTCAGCCATCGGACAATGCAAAATATATGAATCCATCGGAAAGTTCACCGGCGGCATTGATAAATTATCCTTATATTAAGGTGGGCGGCGGAAGAGCGGAACTGTTTAACAACAAAATTTCCTCGGGAAGTGATTTGACCGCAATTTTTCAGAACTTGCCCGGTAAAAAACTACAATTGAATTTTCCAACAGGTATGGCACCCATCTATTTTGCCTTTGACCTTGCACATGAAGAGGTAAAAGCTGGACAGGAAGGACAGCCGAAATATTTTAACCGTGTTTCCGTGGCGGGACATAAAGACAATGCGACGAACGGTTCCAAACAACCCTATATTTCGGATTGGAAACTAAATATCAGCAATACGGAAAGTGCTTTTGTAGAAGCGACTACAGCAGACGCTGCTTCAGCGGCAATTACCAATCCGGCATGGAAAACCATTTATGCAGCGACGGCGGATGAAACGATATGCGGAGAGGCGGCTACTGTAAAAACGGACAGCATTATTCAGTCCCGCTACCTTATGGTAGAAATGGGCAAATTTAACTTCAAAGTGGGCAGTACGCCGACAAACTTGCGTTTAACTGGTTTTCAGGTCTATTTGGAAGATATTGTGTCGAATGACGGGAACTATGTTGTAGACGCAAAATCCAAATTACTGAAATTGACGGATGGATCTAATCTTCCTACTGTTACGGATTTTCTCGGCAAATTTACGTTGCAAGACGCAAAACTGCACATGGGCGTCTTTTCTGATGCGGCAGGACAGACGGAAAAACAGGCTTCTGCACAAATTGAGCCGGGACAGGATTGTTTGATTACTTATTTTGGCGAAGGAGCAAGCAAAGAAATTGTCAGCGTTTATGATATTAACTTTCCGGTACCACGCGTGGAAAACGTTGTGATAAACGCAGCGGCAGGAACAGATGTGGGCGATGAAGTGTCGCTTACCTATCAATTCCAAGACTGTGATACGGCGGCAGGGCATACAGACCAGAGTGTCATTCAGTGGTATGCAGACGGCGCGCTGATTGACGGCGCGACCGGAACGAAATATACACTGCGCACGGAGGATATCGGTAAGAATATCACGGCAGAAGTGATTCCAAACTGCGGCGCATTCCAAGGGAAAACCGTAGCAAGCGCCGCTCCGTCAGCGACAATAAAAAGAATTGTGGTTGGCAATCTAATGCCGGGGGCAAGTGTGACAGAGGTGGAAAATTGCGAAGCGGAAGCAATCTCTTCCATGCTGAAAGGGTTTGCGGCAGATACCGGCACGGTGAATGCGGCTGCAAACACCATACGGCTGCGCGCAAAATTGGGCGATAGCCGTTGGGTAACCAGTTTTCATCTGGCGACAACTGTAAGTGATAAAATGACAGGCTATGAAATTGTTGGCTATTTGAACGGTGCAGCGGTGCCGGTGGACTCGTCTGCAGCAAGCGGCGGCGGAACCGTTTCAAAACAACTGGCAACGCCTTGCTGTATCGATGAAATCGAGGTGAAAGTGCAGTCTGCCGGAGACGGCGTACAAAAATTGGGCGTTGAACGTTTTGAAATTTTCAGCAATTTGACAGATGCGCTGGCAGTGAGCCTTGATAAACAAAATTTGACGATTCCGGACGCGAACGCAGTGGTAAGCGATTTGACGCTGCCCGCTGTGGGCGCGGCGTATACCGCTATCCGGTGGACGTCTTCTGATGAAAGTATTATTACCGGTGACGGAAAAGTGAAGGTGCCGTTTAGCAGGCAGCCGCATGACGTGACAATGACAGCGGTTATCACGCGCGGCAGTGAGTCAGCTACCGTACAAATTCCACTCAAAGTATATGGCTTGGATCAATTCCAGATGCCGCCCAAAGACGGTGTGGGAGAGAATTTGACTTTATTTAGCGTTGTGACCGGTGAAGGAGAACTGAAACCTGGCAGCACGGCGGCGATGGCAGCAGATGGCAAAGGCACCACCGGCTGGATTGCAAAAGTGACAGAAGACACGAAACCGTCACTGACTGTAGATTTTGGTATGGAACGTGAAATAAACCGGCTGCGTGCGGCAGAAACCATGAATGGTATCCATTATGCCATTGCCGGTTATACCGTTACCACTTCAAATGATGGGATAACATGGAATCCGCTGCTAAGCGGAACGGAAATCGGAGAAATTTTTGATAAATCATTTGATGTCGTGGAATGCAGATATGTGAAATTTACGATTACTGCGCTGAAAGAAAATGCAGTATATGGCGGAATTCGAGAACTAGAACTCTATTTTGAGCCGGCAGCAAGCGACATCATAAAAATGGAAGAAGAAGCGGTCACGCTGCATCTGCCTTATATGATTGCTGCGGATAAAGTGGAACTGCCCCAGCCTAAATATGGCGCGACGTTCCATTGGATAACGGAAAACAATCTCATTGCAGATGACGGCACAGTAACGCACCCGAAAGAAGATACCAAAGTAACCTTGTCGCTGCAAATCAGCCGTGACGGTGTGTCGGTCACAAAATCCTTTGGACAATTTTTGATTACCGGCACGGATAAGAAAACGGTTGGCAGTCTTGCCGGCAGCAGCGGCGGTGGTCGCGGCAGCAGCAGTGGCAGTGCAGGAGGACTTGGCATATTAGGCAATGCCCCGCAGGTTGCTGCGCCACAGCAGCCAAATGAAACGGCGGCAGGGTTTGACGATGTACCAAAAACCCATTGGGCAAGCGGATATATTGCGGATTTATCCATCAAAGGAATTTTGTCCGGTGTGTCGCAAAATCGGTTTGCGCCCGAAGAAGCGGTCACGCGGGAACAGATGGCAAAACTGTTGGTATGCGCCTTTGAAGTGCCGGTGGCAAGCGGGACAAATCCGTTTACGGACGTGCCGTCGGGCGACTGGTCGGCGGATTATATCCGCAGGGCAGCGGAGAGCGGATTGCTGCGCGGGATAGAGGACGGTATTTTCGGTCTGGGCAGCAACATGTCCCGTCAGGATGTTGCGGTTGCCATTGTCCGAGTGTTGGAGCAGAGCGGACTTGTGCTGCAAGAAGGCAATATGGACGCGTTTACGGATGCCGATGAGATTGACGAATATGCAAAAGCCGCAGTTGCAAAATTATATAAAGCGGGCGTGATGGTTGGCGACGACCTTGGTAGCTTCCGACCGGCGGCTGAAGTGACCCGCGCAGAGGCAGCAAAAATTGTTTATGTAGCGATAAGACTTGCGTCAGGGAGCGGTGAATAATGATGAAAAAAAGAGTATTAGCAATCTTGCTCTGTATGGCGATATATCTTGTGCCGATGGCAGCGCTGGCGCAGGATACCGCGGAGGAGAATCCGCAGCAATTGCGTGATGCGGTGGAAGAACTGGTGATGTCAGGCGGGGAAATTGTCGTAGGCAACGCGGCGGCAACCGAGCAAGCTGCAGAGGAAGAAGCAGAAAAAGAAGATGCAGAGCAGCCGGAGGAAACGGCAGCAGTGCAGGATAAGGGAGTGGCGGCGCAGGAACAAGTGGAGTCCGTTCTTTCTGTGGAAGCGCAAGAGAGTGGCAGTGTGAATGCGGCAAGTACTTCGAGCGACTTGAATCTGCAAACAACCTTCAACTTGGATGAATATGACTTTTCAGACCCCAGCACAAAAGGGCTGGAACGATTCCCGACAGATGAAGAATTTTTCGGTGTATGGGACGAATCCAAAGGAACATTTGCAAAAGCCCCCATTTTGGACTATAGCTATATATCAAACTATGGTTTGACGCTCCACGCGGTGGAGGAAGCGGCAAAAGCGGGAGACTATCCCACAGCAAAAGCGGAACTGCAAAAATACTATAATGCCAAAGTGGAGAAACGCGGTCTTTCCAAACTGGGGAGCAACAGTCAATATGAAATCATGGTGGCGCAGCTTTTACTGCAAAACTTCCACTTTAACGGAAACAGCAACCACAATGTGGCGGATATTTTCTACATGGGCAGTGAATGGGCGCCGGTTTATGTGGAAATGAAATCTCAAATTAACCGCTTTAAATCGCGCGGCGACAAAATGATGCCAATTACCATTTGCGCCGTGAACAAAGACGACTACGAAGCGGAGTTCTATAGCAAAGAGCATCCGGATGCAGGGCCGGAGGTGCTTGGAAAATCTGCTTATCTGGAGGTACAAATCGGTAGCACCATGCGCCGCATTCCGGTGAGCGAAGATACTTATACGGCGGCGGGAGAATACCGCAGTCAGAACTTCGGCGCAGAATCATATCTCTATGCGCGGGAGGCGGCAATTGGTGAAGTAGACCCAGTTAATTCCGATACGCGGCGAACTTTTTTGAAATTCAATCTCAGCGATATCGGCGCCTCAGATACCATCACCTCGGCGCGGCTGGTTTTATGGGGACGTTGGGTAGATAAGGCAGATACGCCGCGGGGCGACATGTCCTATCAAAAACGGATGACAGCGATTACCAACTACGATACAGGTTGGACGGAGAATGAATTATATTTCAATGATACCTCTCACACCAATGCGATTTTCTCCTATGATGGGGAATGGGGTACCAAATGGGTGCAGCCGAATAAAGACCGCTGCAATCCGCTGGCGCGTTTTGAAGAAGAACTGTTTCGGTTTAGCGGATGGTTTGACAAACTGTGTGCCCAGTATCAATATACAGGGAACGAAATCTATGCACGCACAGCATTTATGTATTTGCACAACTGGATAACAACCACCTACCTCCGCTACCGCGGCTGTCCCGAAGTGCCGGACCCATCGGGCAACGGAAACGCGTCCAAGCTGAAATACGGCGGATACAGCAAAGCGCTGGATATGTATACCAGAACAACAAACCTGACAAGATATATTGAATATTTATACGGCAGTGAATACATGACGCCGGAATTGTTTACCACTTTTTTGAAATATATGTACAGCATGGGACGGGTATTTTCCACGTATTGGACGAGTCAGGAAAAAACCAACAACTGGGGTTCCGCTTCCTGTAACGGATTCTTCCAGTTAATCGGTCACTATCCGGAATTCCGCGAATCGGAAGCATGGACGGTTATCATGATGAACCGTTTGGAGGAAATCACAGGGAACATTTTGTATGATGACGGCGCTTGTATTGAACTGGCGCATGGATATACACAGTATACCATTGGAACGCTGATATCCACAAAAAATGCGGCGGATACGTTGGGCGTGGAAGTCAATTATACAGATAGTATCAAACAGAAACTTTTGACTTTGACAAGATATCTCATGTATTCCACAGCGCCGGGCTGGCGGGATAGTCAAGAGGGGGATTCCCACACATTCAGCACTAGCTATAAAAGCAATATCAAACAGATAGCCGACTGGCTGGGCGACCCGCATCTGCTTTGGGCGGCATATGATGGGAAAAAGGGTGAAGCACCAGATTTCACCTCTCTCATCTATCCAATCAGCAGCAAAGCCTATATGCGCAGCGGCTGGGGCAGCAACGACTTATATTTGGCAATGAGTGCGGACGCCAGCCAAGGGTCGCACGGACATTGGGACGACAACAATGTGATTGTGGCGGCATATGGGAACTATCTGCTGTCCGACCAACTATATTATATGCTCAGCGGAGGACAGGATTTAACCTGCCGCTGGCTGTTCTCCTCGCGCGCACATAATACCATGCAAATCAATGATTATTGCCAAAAAGCGGCAAAATCCGTATATGATCCAACTTTGCCGCTGGGCGGCAGCATGGGAACGATTGAGGAATGGGAAACAAACAGCGGATATGATTTTAACAGAATGTCGTCGGAAAACTATAAAAACATCACCTACCGCGGCGCACCGAAACTGTTGCCTGCCAAAGGCGATGAAGTGCCGCCGACAGAACCGGGTATGGACTATAGCCGCAGTATTTTGTTTGTCCGTCCGAATTTCTGGATTTTGTCCGATTATATGAATCCGGTAGATAAAGAAAAAGTCAATAAATATACGCAGCTTTGGCACATGACGCCGGGTGCCAACATGAGCATTGACGGTCAGTATCAATTGCAGAAAGGTGAAACGGTCGGAAATGTGAACGACGGCGCAGTGGACAGCGTGATTGAAAACACACAGTTTGTGCCGGGCACCGGAAACGGTACCATTCGTTCCAACTTTGAAAACAAGGCGAACATCATGGTGGTTCCGGCGGATATATCGAGTGTGGAACCCAAAATGCTGCGCGGTCTATATTCAGAAGGAACAGGAAGCCAGCAGCGGACGCCGTATGCATTGTTTGAGAAGAACATTCAGGGTACCACGACCATGGATACCATTTTGTTTCCGCAGGAAAGCGGGCGGGATTATTCGATTGAATCTACGCCGCAGCAGACAGGACAGCGGCAGGGCGCGGCGTCTGCGTTCAGCGCGGTGGTGAAAGATGCGTCCGGCAAGTCCAATGACAACTATCGTTTTGACTATTATTTGCTGCACGAACAAGACCAACAAAAAGCGGTGATGGTTGGCAATACGGCAACAGACGGAAAACTGATGTACTATGAAAAAGATTTAAACACAGGACGTCCCAGCCGGGCGATTCTACGTGGCGGTACCTATGTCAGAGACCTTGCGGGCGGTATGACAGCAGTGAAAAGTGAACAGCCGCTGGAGGAATTTACCGTGACTTGGGAAAACACGGTGCTGAAGCTGGAGACCTCCAAAGATATGACTGAGTTGCTGGAGGGCGTGAACATTCATTCGCCGGTTGAAGTGAAAAGCGTGTTGCTCAATGGAGAAGCGGTTCCGTTCTACTATGCGGATGGCTATGTTTGCTTTGATATGGAAAACAGACCTATTATTACACCAACGCCGCAGCCGACCGGCGGAAACAATGGAAATGGTTCCATGTCGCACGGCAGCAGTGGTGGCGGTGGTGGAGGAAAAATGCCGTCGTTGCCGGTGGTGACGCCATCTCCGGTAACCCCAACTGTGACGCCGAATCCCGAGACCAATTCGGGTACGGAACCGGTGGGACCGCAGGTTCCGCCGGAAATTCGGTTGAAACAAGAAGTGACGGGACATTGGGGTGAGACAGAAATAACGTCTCTCATTGACAGCGGTATTGTAAAAGGCAGCAATGGAACGCTGGAATTGAGTGGGAGCGTATCAAGGGCTGAATTTACCGCTATGATTGTGCGTGCATTGAAGATGGAAACTGCTGCATATGACGGCAGCATCGCAGATGTTCCGGCAGACGCGTGGTATGCAGCGGAATTGCAAGCGGCAGTGCAGGCGGGCATTTTGCAGGGAGACGGCGGCAAATTGCGGCCGGAGGATTCTATCACGCGGGAGGAAATGGCGAAAATTATCCTTGCGGCATACCGGCAGGCAGGCGGCGAAACTGCAGAAGGAGAACCGATTATTTTTGCAGACGAAAACCAAATCAGCGACTGGGCGAAAGAGTCGGTGCAGCAGGCTGGGAAACTGGGACTGATTCGCGGCTTTGAAACAGGAGAGTTTAGACCGCGGGAAAATGCACAGCGTGAACAGGCAATGGTGATGATTTACCGCCTGGTGAATGGCACGGAACAAGGCGAAAATGAAGCATAACGATTAGGCGTAATAAAAGCAAAAACGCATGGAGAGATTTCTCCATGCGTTTTTGTGATTCAGACGATATACTTACATAGAAATAGAAAAACAATCTTCTATTTGAATTGATTTTGCTGCGGGTCATAGATAAAACCGGCGTTCTTCATCTTTTGTTCTAATTCTGTCTGGTCAACAGATAAATCATCACATAGGGCGCCTAAGTTATCGTAAAAATCACGAAGTTTTGTGTTGAGTACACTGAGCAAGAGCATGGGATCATTTGGCAATGTCATGGGATATATCCTCCTTATGGAAATTTATATTTCTATATTATATATAAGACGAAATATTTATGCAAGTGTGTAGTTTGGGGAGGATACTATGCTGAAAACTGGAAAAATTCAAAAAAAGAAAACTAAATGTGAAAAAATATAGAAAAAAATATAATTATATAGTAAAATGCACAAGAAATAGGTTGACAGAATAGAAAAAATTATATAAAATAGTAAGTAGAGGATTTTGACGAAAAATGGGGAAGTGATAGTATGCTCATTGCCCATAAAGAAGAATTGACAGAGCGGCAGCAGTCTGTCAGAGAACACTGCGATAACGTGGAACTCCTGGCGCGGGCATATGGCAGCAAAATTGGAGTGGATGCTGCTGCCGGATTGATTGGAAAAGTGCATGACATGGGGAAATGCAAACAGGAATTTCAGAACTATATCTTAGGTATCAGCCATGCAAAACGGGGAGAAATTAACCACGCGGCGTGCGGCGCGCGTTATTTGGAAGAAACCTATGCACCAGGAGAATATGGCGGGAATTTAACGGCGCAGATGTTGGCGTTGGCAGTGGAATCTCACCACGCCGGTTTGATTGATTGTATTAGTACAAAGGGGGAAAACACGTATCAAAACGGCGTATGGAAGGACGCGGAAGTGCAATTTCAGGCGGCAGTGCAGACCTACCATCAGGAATGCGCCGGAGAAGCAGAATTGAAACAGGCGTTTGAACAAGCGGCAGTCCAGTTGGAGGAAAAAATGCGGGAGATACAGCATATGGGCGCGTTCGGAGAACATATGCTGGAAAAATATTTGTTTTCCTGTCTCATTGACGCAGACCGCTATGACACCTATTGTTTTGCAGCGGGAATAGAACCCAAGCCGGATTTCAAACCGGATAGGGCGTTTTGGGGAACCTATTTGGAACGGTTGGAAGCGGCGCTGGAGGATATGGCAAAACAGCAGCCGAAATCAGAAGGAGAACAAAAGGTGCGGCAGCTGCGGCAGGAAATATCGGATAGTTGCCGCGCATGGGCAAAGCGGGAGCCCGGTGTTTACCAGTTATATGTGCCGACCGGCGGCGGAAAAACGATCAGTTCCTTGCGCTATGCGCTGGCGCACTGCATGGAATATGAAAAAGAACATATTTTTTATGTTATACCCTATCAGACCATTATTGAACAAACCGTGCAGGAAATCAGGGACAAGCTTCAGGAGAACGATGAAACCATCATTTTGGAACACCATGCCAATGTGATTCACGGAGCAGAAGAGGAAAAAACAGAGGAAGAAATACAAAAACAATATGAACGGCTGACAGAACGCTGGACGTCGCCGGTGATTGTGACGACCATGGTGCAATTTTTGAACACATTGTTTGCAGGCAAGACGAGAAATCTTCGCCGTATGCACCAATTGGCAAATTCCGTGATTATTTTTGACGAAATCCAGTCCATTCCGGTGAAATGTATTTATATGTTCAATGAGGCAGTCAATTTTTTAAGCGAGGTCTGCCATGCCACGGTTGTGCTTTGCACGGCGACCCAGCCCAAGCTGGAGGGAGTGGAGGAACATTCGCTGCGCCTCGCGCAGCCGGCGCAAATTGTGGAGGACTATTTGGATAAATTCCGGCAATTGAGTCGGGTCAAATTAGTGGATACAACGCGCTGGAAACCTGCCATGACATATGAAGATGCAGCGGATTTTGTGTGGGAGAAACATGAGGCGCTGCCGCATGTCTTGCTGGTGGTGAACACAAAGGCGGCAGCAAAAGAGATTTATCAGCGGTTGCAGGAAAAAAATCAAATGCTGCCTGCGGAGGAAGCGGCGGATATCATTTTGCTCACCACCTCTCTATGCGCTGCAGACCGGCTGGAGCGATTGAATGTCGTTAAAAAGACGCCTGCCGGAAAGAAATTGATTTGCGTCAGCACGCAGTTGATTGAATGCGGCGTGGACTTGTCGTTTGACTGTGTGGTTCGTTCGCTGGCAGGGCTGGATAACGCGGCACAGTCCGCCGGACGCTGTAACCGGCATGGTGAAATGGGTTGCCGTGAGGTCTATTTGGTAAAATTGTGTGAGGAAAAATTAAATAAGTTGCCGGATATTCAAAAAGCGCAGGAAAGCTGTGAACGAGTGCTGAGAGAATTTGCAAAAAAGCCGGAATATTTTGGCGGCGATTTGCTTTCGCCCAAGGCGATAGCCTGCTACTATCATTATTATTACCATGAGCGAAAAAATGAAATGGGATATTGGGCGGAGAAAAGCGACAGGGAAACGTTGTTCGGTATGCTTTCAGATAACAAAACTGCTTGTGGTGCATATACGCATGAGTCAAAACAGCAAACACTTCCTGCAATGCGGCAAGCATTTGCGGAAGCGGGAGCAAAGTTTCATGTTATAGAGGACAATACCACGACAGTGTTGGTGCCGTTTAAAAAAGGGAAAGAGTATATCTTACAGTTGAACGGACAGTGCAGTCCGGAGGAAACTGTGAAATTAGCGCGGCGGGCGCAGCGGTATACGGTGCAGATATATCCGGGAGACTGGAACGAACTGGAGAAAAAAGGCGCGCTCTATCAATTAAATTATGGAAATATTTGGGCGCTCCACGATGAATATTATGACAGCGAACTTGGTGTGGTGCAGGACGCCGCGCTGAAAGAAATGATTTTTTAACATGAAGTATGGGAGGAAGCAAACCTTCTGTATGAAAAGAAAGGAAGTGCATTTCCATGGAATATGAAAACAAAATTTGTTTCCGGTTGTTTGGGCGGGAGGCTCTGTTCACAGACCCTGTAACCAAAACGGGCGGAGAAAAATGCACCTACTCCATTCCCACTTATCAGGCGCTGAAAGGGATAACGGAATCCATTTACTGGAAACCTACGTTCATTTGGTATATTGACCGGCTGCGCGTGATGAAACCCATTCGCACGCAGGCGAAGGGAATGCGCATAATGAAATATCAGGAGGATAAAAACGATTTATCCATTTATACCTATTTGCGCGACGTGGAATATCATGTGGAAGCGCATTTTGAGTGGAATGAGCAGCGACCGGAATTGGCGGCAGACCGCAACGAAAACAAGCACTATCTCATTGCAAAACGAATGCTGGAACGCGGCGGACGGCGCGATATTTTTCTGGGGTGCCGCGAATGTCAGGGCTATGTGGAACCGTGTAGCTTTGACGAAGGAGAAAGCCCCTATGACCAGCTGGAAGAACTGCCGCTGGGGTGGATGGTGCACGGCATTTTCTATCCTGATGAAACGGGAAGGGATTCTATGGAAACGCGCCTATGGAAACCGGTGATGCGCTATGGTTGTGTGGAATTTATCCGTCCGGAGGCGTGTAGCGTCGTGCAGCAAACCAGAAAAATGTCGCCCAAAAAATTCGGTAGCGGTAATTTTTCCGGATTGCAGGAGTTTGAAGGGGGAGGGGAAGGCATTTGAGTTGGATTGGAAAATTATACGAGACCTATGAGGCATGTGTCGGCGAGGTTGCCGCGCCGCAGCCGCCCGGGAAACTGCCATTGGTACCCGTGTCGCATTCACTCCAAACGGCGCATATTGAAGTGATATTGGACGAGGACGGGACTTTTTGCAGTGCGCATTATCTTAGGCAGGACGATGCGGTGACAATCATTCCGTGCACGGAGGATTCTGCCAGCCGCAGTTCCGGTATCAGTCCCAACGCGCTTTATGACAAGCTGATTTACATAGCGGGAGATTTTGCACAATATACAGGAGAGGAAAAAGCGGAAAATTATTTTGACGCTTATATGCAGCAGTTAAAGGCTTGGTGTGAATCACCCTATAGTCACACCAAAGCGAAGGTGGTATATCAGTATCTGCAAAAAAAGCAGCTGATAGGCGATTTGGTGCGGGCGCATCTGTTGTTTGTCGATGAAAATGGACAGCTGACGCAGCAATGGGAAGGCGATAAAAAAGTAAAACCTGCCAAAACCACCGATACATTTGTGCGTTTTCAGGTGGAGGTGATTGGGGAAAATACCATTGCCTGTAATGAAGATAAAGCGTTGTTTGCTGCATATGAAGCCTATTATGCACAGCGGGAACAGGAGATGAAACTCTGTTATGTGCAGGGCAAACAATTGCCGGTGACG
Source organism: Clostridia bacterium (assembly GCA_022801925.1). Lineage (GTDB taxonomy): Bacteria > Bacillota > Clostridia > RUG12999 > RUG12999 > JAAWTG01. Next base: position 81,789 of record JAAWTG010000002.1, read on the forward strand.
GAAAAACATCCTGCAAAACTGCGGTGGCCGGGCGACAGCGCGAAACTGATTTCTGCAAATGATACAGCAGGATTTACCTACCGCGGACGGTATACAGCGCCGGAACAGGCGGTCACAATCGGTTATGAAAGTTCTCAAAAAGCGCACAGTGCGCTGCGCTGGCTGATAAACCGGCAGGGGTGGCGGAACGGCGACCAGGTTGTTGTAGCGTGGACGGTAAACGGTATGCAGCCGCCGCAGGTGCAGATGGATACCGATGTGCTGACACAGGGCGCAACGCGGGTGGACAGCGGTGTGTATTTGGGAGAGGTCTATGCGGAGCGGCTGCGTAATGCGGCAAAAAGCCTGTGGCACAAAAAGCTGGAGGATAGGGACGACGTTATGGTGATGATGCTGGAAGCGGCAACGCCGGGGCGCATGTCCATTCCCTATTACAAAGAAATACGCGGCAATGATTTTGTGCAGCGGGTGGAATATTGGCACGAAACCTGTTATTGGCTGCACCGTTATAAATGGGAGTCCGACGGGAAAGACGAGAAAGGGAAAGACCGCAAGAAGCCGGTTTATTATGTTGGCGCACCGTCGCTGCCGGATATTTTGTTTGCCGCTTATGGGCCGCGTGCGGGTGATCATTTGAAAAAGAAAGTGGTGCAGCGGCTGCTGCCGTGCATTACAGAACGGGCGCGGCTGCCAAGGGACATCATGTGGCAGGCAGTGCAGCGCGCCTCCAATCCACATAGCATGGAAGAAGAATGGGAATGGGAGAAAACACTCAGTGTCGCATGTGCACTGATTAGAAAATATAGATACGACTGGAAAGGAGAGAACTGGGAAATGAGCTTGAAGGGAAATCGCGTAAGATTAGAAGAGAATTATGATACGGAAAATGACAGAAGTTTTTTGTTCGGCAGATTGCTGGCATGTGCGCACCAGTTGGAGGTGTATGCTTGCTATAAATTAGAACTGGATAAGAAGGACAGCAGACGGGAGACGAACGCACAAAAATATTATCAGCGTTTTCGTATGCATCCGAAAAAAACATGGGGTAAAATTATGGACGCGTTGCAGCCGTATATTGCAAGGCTGCACACGAGAGACTTGGACTATTATTCGCCGGTGATAGATAAGATTAATAAAAAATTTGTGTTGGAAGAATTTCAGTCAGATGATCCGCTGGACGAAACATTTTTGCTGGGATATTCCTGTCAAATGGAAGAATTTCGGGAGCAGAAACGGCAGCGGCTAGCAGAAAAAGAAGCAAATTCAGAGCAAAAACAAAATGAGGTATAAAGAAAGGGGTACAAAATCATGGGAGCATTACAAAACAAAATTGACTTTGGTGTGGTATTTACAGTGAGAATGGCGAATCCAAACGGCGACCCGCTCAACGGCAACCAGCCGCGGGTGGACTATGACGGCTATGGGGAAGTGTCCGATGTTTGTATCAAGCGGAAAATCCGCAACCGTTTGCAGGATATGGGCGAGCGGATTTTTGTGCAGTCGGACGAACGCAAAGATGATGGCTGCAAAAGCCTGAAAGACAGAGCGGATAGCTGTGCGGCATTACAAGAGGCGAAAAAGAGCAAAGATGCGGATTTGTTTGCAAACATTGCGTGTGAACAGTGGATAGATGTGCGTTCGTTCGGACAGGTATTTGCGTTTAAGGGCGACCCGCTCTCTGTGGGGGTGCGCGGGCCGGTATCTTTGCAGACGGCGGTTAGCGTGCAGCCTATTGAAATGTCCAGTATGCAGATTACCAAAAGCGTGAACAGCGTCACCGGAGACAAAAAATCTTCTGATACCATGGGAATGAAACACCGTGTAGATTTTGGCGTTTACGTTTTTTATGGCAGCATTAACCCGCAGTTGGCAGAGAAAACAGGTTTTTCGGAGGAAGACAGCGAAAAAGTAAAACAGGCGATATGCACGTTGTTTGAAAACGATTGTTCCTCGGCGCGTCCGGACGGCAGCATGGAGATACAAAAAGTGTGCTGGTGGAAACATAATTGTAAATCGGGACAATATTCTTCCGCCAAAGTACATGGTTGTTTGAAGGTTGCGCTGAAAGAGGAAGCAAAATCGGGACGCAGCATAGAGGACTATGAAATCCGTGTGGAACATTTGGATGGGCTTGAGATGGAAGAACTATGACGGAATACAGGGAAGAAGATTTTCTGAACTTGTCGGGCATACAGCATTTTGCGTTTTGCCGGCGGCAATGGGCGCTGATCCATATTGAACAGCAATGGGCGGAAAACCTGCGCACAGTGGAAGGAAACATCATGCATGAACGGGCGCACGATGGAGAACTGACAGAAAAACGCGGAGACGTGCTGATTACCAGAGCGCTTCCGGTGTTTTCCAGAAGTTTGGGCGTGAATGGAATTTGTGATGTTGTGGAATTTCATCAAACCCCCGACGGAGTGTGTCTGACAGGCTGGGGCGGACGTTATCGGCCGGTTCCGGTGGAATATAAAAAAGGAAAACCGAAGGAACATCAGGCGGATGAATTGCAGATTTGTGCGCAGGCGATGTGTTTAGAAGACATGCTGCTGTGTGAAATCCCGTTTGGTTATTTATACTATGGCGAACCGCGCCGGCGGACGAAAGTGGATTTCACGCCGGAACTGCGGGAGGCGGTGCGGAAAATGGCGGCGGAAATGCACCAGCATTATGCGCGTGGATACACACCCAAAAGCAAGACTGGGAAACATTGCAAAGCATGTTCTTTGGCGGATTTATGCCTGCCGAAATTGTGCCAAAACAGGTCTGCAAAAGAGTATATCAACAGACATTTGACTGAGGGATAGATATGAAAATACTGCAAAATACGTTATATATCACAGCGCCGGAGCAATATTTGTCTTTGGACGGAGAAAATATTGTTGTCTCAAAAGAGCGGCAGGAGGTGGCGCGTCTGCCGCTGCACAATATCGGCGGCATTGTCACATTTGGACACGCAGGTGCAAGTCCCAGCCTGATGGGCGCTTGTGCAAGGCGGGGGATTTCCATTAGTTTTCTTTCGCGCAGCGGCAGATTTTTGGCGCGTGTTGTGGGAGAAGAACATGGAAATGTGTTGCTGCGCCGACAGCAATACCGTATTGCCGACCAGGAGCCGCAGCGGTTGTTCTATGCCAAAAGTTTCATCATTGGGAAACTATATAATGCCAAATGGGTGCTGGAGCGGACTTGTCGCGACCATGGAATGCGTGTGGAAGAAGCGGCGCTGAAAGACGCATCGCAGAAAATTTCAGCAGCATTGCAGATGGTGGAGGATGCGCAGGATTTGGGTCAGTTGCGGGGCATAGAAGGAGAAGCGGCGGCTGTTTATTTTGGGGTGTTTGACCAGATGATTTTGCAGCAAAAGCAAGCCTTTGCGTTTCATGGGCGCAATAAACGTCCGCCGCGGGACAATTGCAATGCCCTGTTATCTTTTATATATACGCTTTTGGCACATGATGTGGCAAGTGCATTGGAAACAGTAGGACTAGACCCTTATGTTGGATTTATGCATTCTGCAAGACCCGGACGCATTTCGCTGGCGCTTGATTTGATGGAAGAGTTGCGCAGCGTATATGCAGACCGCTTTGTGTTGAGCTGTATTAATAAAAATATGGTGAAGGAAAGTGGGTTTGCGGCGGTGGAAAACGGTGCAGTGCGCATGGACGAGGAAACGCGGCGGACGATTCTTTCCGCATGGCAAAGCAAAAAACAGGAGCCGTTAAAACATCCGTTTTTGGAGGAAAAAATCTGTTGGGGATTGGTGCCGATTGTTCAAGCACAACTTCTGGCAAGGACAATTCGCGGAGATTTGGACGCATATCCGCCATTTTTGTGGAAATAGAGGGAGAAAATCATGCTGGTGTTAATTACTTATGACGTTAATACACAGACTGCCGAAGGACGACGGCGGCTGCGCAAAGTGGCAAAGGAATGTGTGAATTATGGACAGCGGGTGCAGAATTCTGTGTTTGAATGCATTCTGGAAACGGCAAAATGCAAAGAATTACAGCATAAACTGTGCCAAATCATTGATGAAGAGACGGATAGCCTGCGTTTTTACTATTTGGGAAAGAATTATCGTAGCAAGGTGGAACATTTTGGGGCAAAAGAAACCTTTGACTTGGAGGGACCGTTGATATTGTAGTGATATCAAGCGGCAGAGACGTTTTAAGAAAGAGTGACCTTTGAATGTTTGGTTTTGTCAATGAGTTTGGGTGCGAATCCTAAGTGAACATGAATTTTCAGGGCGATTCGCACCCGAAAAGATTGAGTGATTTGGATTTTTGCGCGGGAAAATGGAAGGTCAAAAGGCTGAACAGAAAAAAACAGGTCATTTGTATGAAATAAAAGTAGATATGAAAAGAAATTTTATCTATTTTTGCTGTCGTGCTCTACGCGAGCACGTGGGTTGAAATATTAAATTTTGTATCAACAACCGCTCCCATTATGTCGTGCTCTACGCGAGCACGTGGGTTGAAATATGCCGCTTGCAATCGCCACAGATATGTCCATTGTTCGTCGTGCTCTACGCGAGCACGTGGGTTGAAATCTGATTCCGGTGCGGCAGGTGTTATCTATATTTATGGTCGTGCTCTACGCGAGCACGTGGGTTGAAATAAATTCATCAAAAATATATTGCAATCTTTCTTGTGTCGGTCGTGCTCTACGCGAGCACGTGGGTTGAAATAAGGCAGGAACAAACAGCGGGATAGTGAACAGTAGTCGTGCTCTACGCGAGCACGTGAGTTGAAAATTTTAGCGATACGCAATCCAGAAATGCACGTCGCTGTCGTGCTCATGTGAAGCACGTGGGTTGAAAATGCTATTGAGCAATGTTGCGCGTCTTGTAAATGTCGTCATGCTCCATGCGGAGCAACACAATTTAAAACTGAATAAAAAAAGAAGGCTGCGGAGTGATTATTTCGCAGTCTTCTTTTTGCTTGTATAACATGAGCAGCAACCGATTCAACAGGGATAATGATTCCACTAAAAAATTGTTAAAAATTTATCATAAAAGTATTGCAAAACGAAAAAAAAGAGAGTATAATAGGAAAAGTGCGTATTTGGAAAGCGTGCATGAAACGCCGAATGACGGGCGGTAGAATTTTTATGATTTGCAGCAGAAGCTGATTGATAAATATTTTACATAGTAAAGGGATGGGATAGTGTTAACATACGGATTTTTGGTGGATATTGCTATTATTTTATTAGCCACAAAATTGCTGGGGCTATTGACAAAACGATTCAGTATGCCGCAGGTTGTGGGAGCGCTTTTAGCAGGTCTGATTTTAGGACCGGGGGTGCTGGGCGTTTTAAAAGAAACCGATTTTCTCAAACAAATTTCGGAACTGGGCGTCATTGTTTTGATGTTTACTGCCGGACTGGAAACCAGCATCAGTGATTTAAAGAAAACAGGAAAAGCATCGTTTATCATTGCGCTGATGGGTGTGTTGGTGCCACTTGCAGGCGGTTTTGCTGTTTCCTTCCTCTTTGGGGTGAGGCAGGGACAGCAAGCGATGCTGCAAAACGTATTTATTGGCATTATTTTGACGGCTACCTCCGTGAGCATTACGGTAGAAACACTAAAAGAAATGGGGAAGTTGTCGACCAAAGCGGGAAATGCAATTTTAGGTGCCGCCATTATTGATGATATTCTGGGAATTGTTGCGCTTACGGTGATTATGTCAATGGCGGACAGCGGCGTCAATATCGTTGTTGTGTTGCTGAAGATTCTTGGATTTTTCTTGTTTTCGGGCGTGGCAGGATATATTATCTATATCTTGTTCAACAAATGGGTATCAAAAGCAGACCGTGATTTGCGGCGGTTTGTCATTATGGCGTTTGTCATTTGTCTGCTGCTTTCTTATGCGGCGGAGAAATTTTTTGGCGTGGCGGATATCACAGGCGCATTTATCGCAGGTCTGATTATTTCCAGCACACAGCGGACGCATTACATTGCATCGCGGTTTGAAACATTGTCCTATATGCTGCTGTCACCTATTTTTTTCGCCAGTATCGGTATTACAGTGGTTTTGCCGCAAATGTCGGTTTCCATTATTATGTTCACTGTTTTATTGACAGCGGTTGCGATTCTCACGAAAATTATAGGCTGCGGTTTGGGCGGAAAAGTGACAAAGTTTACGAATCGTGAAAGTTTGCAAATTGGCGTAGGCATGATTTCGCGCGGTGAAGTTGCCTTAATTGTAGCAAACAAAGGATTGCCGCTGGGGCTGATTAACGCAGTTTATTTTGGACCTATCATCATCATGGTGGTAGTGACAACGATTATCACGCCAATTTTATTAAAACTCGTATTTCGTTCTAAAAATGCGGAAGTTACAGAGGAAGCCCCTGTAGAAGATGCTGTTGTAAAGAGTTATGAAGGTTCGCTGCTCTATGAACTGTATCAGCAGGCGGCGGATAACGACCCTGCGTTGGAACAGAATTTGGCAGATTTAGCGCAGTTTGGAAAGGAACACCAACAACATAAAGGATAAAAAATAATGGGTCAGTCAAAAACATAGTTTTTGACTGACCCATTGCTATATAATAGCTACCCTCTTTCCGCAAAGGCGTGAGTTACAGTTTGATATTCATTTGCTTGAGAGTGCCGAACCGCAATATTCGCAAAGACCTGTTTGCAGTGTTTTATTCGTTTTTGGCGCGCCGCATTTCGGACAACAAGGGTCTGCTTTGCTCATATTTAAAAGCCACCTCTTTTTCCGCCGGCGATTTTCAGTGCACGCACCTGAAGCGTCGCTTTGATTTCCGCCAGTTTCGCTTTAATATCCTCCGTATCACTATCCGCATGGAGTAGCGCCGCCAGTTCGTCCATCTGGGTGGAAACAGCAATTTCATCTCCGCTTACCGCACTGTTGTCCGCGTATTTTAACAGTTCTGAAATTTCTTTGAACGCTGTTTCATACTCAGGCTGATTGTTCATGATTCTGATTTGTTCAAATTTGGTATAACAGCCGCGGAGTATCGCCTGAGAACTGGATAACATACGACTGTCAAAAAACGAAATGACGGTATCTGCAACAATCAGAGCCGCTAAAAACAGCATATTGATCAATAGATATTGTTTCAAATGAAACGGCATAACATTGACAAACAGCAAGGATAACAGCAAAACGGAAATCACGTGAATGATGCTTGAAGTGATTTTTGAGATACCGATAATGGTTTTGGAACAGGTGATTGCTTTGATACTTCCGATGATTTCCGCAAGAAGCAGAAACAGCATGGACACCCAACGTATTGGAACGGTAAAAATATTGTCAAAGGCAAATAAATAAAACAGTATGGTGATTATCATAGCGGCGCCACCGCAAATCAATGCCGTTGCTTTAGAATGTTTACTCATGTTGTCACCTCTTATTTGATTTCCGTGCCGCATGCGGGACAGAATTTCGTATTTTCACTCACTTCTTTTTCGCAGTTAGGACATTTTTTCATCAATGAATATCCGCATTCTGAACAAAATTTGCTGTCCGGCATTAGAACATTTCCGCATTTTGGACATGGCTTGGGCGCTTTTTCGCCGCAGGCTGGGCAAATATCCGTATTGTCCGGAATATCGGCGTTGCACTTTAAGCAGGGATTGTATTTCTTTCCGCATTTTGGACAAAATTTGGTGCTTTCAGTGAGTGTACAGCCGCAGGAGGCGCAGTTGATTTGTTTTGCATTTTGTGCGCTTTCCGTATCACAGCCGCAGAGGTTGCAAAAGCGATCATTTTTTCCGATTTGTCCTTTGCACTGAGGACACATTTTGGTTTCGGCAGTTGTGATGTTCTGCGCCAGTCCGCCGAATTGCTGACCAATTGCGCCGCCGACACCGATGCCCATTCCCAAACCAATACCGGCGCCCATCATGCCGCCCTGCATAGAATTTGGGTTTGTTGCCGCACCTTCGAGCGTATCAAAGGAACGTTCCTGCTGATAACTATATCCGACAATATCCATTTCAGCTCTTTTCGACAATGCTGCCTTTAGTTTAATGACCGTGTCATCGTCCACGGGAACATTGATATCGTTTACATAAAACGAGGTTAATTGAATTCCGTATTCCTGAAAAGAAGGCAATATCTTTTCACTGAGATAGGTAGATATTTCGTCAAGATAAGCGTTTATCTCCAAGATGCTGATTCTTTTATGTACGAGGTAGGAGGAAATGACGTCTTTGGATTTTGTTAAATAGACGCTTCTGAAATATTTTAAAATATTTGTTTTATCAAATTGCGGCAGGCACCCCCACCAATTTCATCAGAAATTTTTTGGAATCTTCTATTTGAATACCAAATTGTCCGAATGCACGAACCGGAATAAATACGTTATATTTCGGGTCTTGCAATTGAATCGGAGTAGAGGTTCCCCATTTGATGTCCAATGAAAATATTTTGTTGATATACCATACTTCTGCACTGAACGGAGATTTGCCGCCGAACGGCAGATTCACCAATTTGTTTAATATAGGAATATTGGAGGTGTCCAGAGTATGCCGCCCTGCCTGAAACACATCGCACGCCTGACTGCCTTTGAATAAAATTGCCTCCTGCGATTCATTGACGATAAGCTGCGTCCATGTCCCGAGTTCACTGTTTGGGTATTTCCAAGCGAACACGTCAGGATTATCGTCGTATTTTACCACTTCAACAATAGCCATTGTATGCTCCCCTTTTTCGTGTTTTAAAAAGTATAGGTTTTGCAAAATCCGTACTTTTGTCCCCACAGGAACAAAAAACATAAAAAAAGCAAAAAACATGTAGACAAATCGGGAAAAAGATGGTAAAATTATATATTGGAAAATGCATATAGTGTATAGGAAATGTTTGTGACAAAACCTATACCTAATAGAAAAGGGGAGAATATTTTATGCAAAAAAGAAGTATTCCGGTATGTATCATTTTATCCATTATTACCTGCGGTATCTATGGTATCTATTGGTTTGTATGTCTGACAAACGAAGCGAACACATTAGCAAACCGCGAAGGAGATACAGCGGGCGGCGTTGCGTTCCTGCTCACACTTATTACCTGTAACATCTACGGTATTTACTGGGCATATAAGATGGGTGAAAAATTAGAACAGGCAAGAACCAACCGCGGTATGCAGCCTGGCAGCAGCAGTATTGTATATTTGCTTTTGCATTTGTTCGGTCTGGGAATCATTGGTTATGCACTGATGCAGAGCGATATCAACGCATTGATTGATGCACAATAATATCGCTTGGAAAGCCCGACTTTTTGAAATGATGAAAAAAAGTGCCCTAATCTGTTTATGCGGATTAGGGTACGCTTTTGTCGTTCATGTAACAGGAATAGCGATTCCGTGTCCGTTACATGCTGTGACAGGAATATATTGTCCCAGTTGCGGCGTCACGCGAATGTGTATGGCATTGCTGCGACTGGATTTGCATGGTGCATGGCAGGCAAACGCTATGGTGTTGTTGTTGCTGCCATGGCTTGCGGCAGTATTGTGCAGCTGGACGGTTCGCTATATCAGAACAGGGCAGCGGAAGCTGACGCGCGTGCAGAATATAATGATTTGGAGTTGTTGTGGGCTATTGCTGCTATTTGGTATTTTGCGCAACATTCCTAGGTTTTCTTTTTGGGCACCGTAATGAAAAAGTATAAAACAGAATAAGTGGATTGCAAGAAAAGAAAGTGCAGTCCGTTTTTTATGAGGAAATCGTTTGTTGTAAAATATTATACTATTTCGGTATTATTACAAAGTCAAGGTTAAATTTACACTATTATTACAAATTTATGATGGTGATATAACATCATAGAAAATCTTATTGACAAAACGAATAATTGCGGTAAAATATAATAGAATAAAATGTATTATTTAATTAGAATGGAGGCACATAATGATGAGACAGAAAAAAACGATAGCGACAGTATTATGTGCAGCGCTTCTCTCATCGGTCATTGCAACGACGGGATTTGCGGCAGAACCGGAACAGGTTACGGCAACGGGAGCGATGGGAAGTATTAAAGCAACGCTGCGGTTTGACTATCCACAGTTACTGTCGAAAGTGAAGGAAAAAAATATCAATATCACGCTCTACAAAGACGGAACAGCTATGGGAGAAATCCCACTAAATGGCGAGGTAACCGGCGAATTAGGGGACAAAACGCGTGTTACACAAAAAAATGTAGATGGTGTTGCAATCACAACGGAAGAAGAAATCGGATATTTAGACGTAGATATTAACGAACTTCCGTTGGGAAAATATAGTTTTGCATTTGAAGGCGATGGGTATACGCCATATAAAACACCAACAATTGCATTGCAAGATTATTCACAGCAAATTATACTCGGAACAGGAGACAAAACGTTTTCTGTCGGTGATGTGAATGGTGATAAAAAAGTAAATAATACAGACCGTGAGTTGGTTTCGAACGCGCTGGGCAAAATAGATGAACAAAGTTTGTCCCGCTATGATTTGAATGGTGACAAAAAAATTGACATCATTGATTTGGCATATGTCAATCATCAACTTGCAGCACAAGGCGACATTCAAATCTTTGATACCAATTTGATTGCGCAAAAGGTAGTGCAGACGGATAAAATTACCCAGCAGGTAAACGTCACAGGCACAATCGGAGATATATTTTCAGAAAACAACGAAAAAGCAGTAACGCTGAAAGCCAAGGATGATGCTTCGGCGCTGTCTATTCCGATTGAATTTAATAAAGTGACTGAGATGGAACAAATTGAAGTAGTTTCTCCGGAGGGAAAAGGCGCACTGACCGCAGGAGTGGCGCAGATTACATATGAAGAAAACGGGAAAGAAGTGACTGAAGAAATTCCGTTTGATTCGGCGATACCGGAAGAAGTTGAACTGCTGAGTATGCAGGAGGGCACTTCGAGTGTTGTGATTTCTTTGGGAAAACGAGTAGCAGTCAAAAAGATTATCATTCATGTGAACAAAGTAGTGGGAGTAGAGGGCGAGCCGACTTATGCGGTTGTACAGGAAGTGAAATTCCTAAAGGATATCGTTCCGGAAAATCCTGCGCTTCAAACCTTGAATGTCAAAAATGTGAAAGCAACGCCCAAAAATGAAAGCGTGCAGTTAAAATGGAGCGAATTCCCGAATATCACAGGATACACTGTGTATTATGGAACACAGAGCGGCGTATATGATAAACAGCTTACAGTTGATACAAATACAGCGCTTATCAGTGGACTGAAGAATTTAACAACTTACTATTTCACCGTTACGCCAATCAGTCCGGGCTGGGAAGGCGCACGGTCAGAGGTTGTCAGCGCAATGCCTATGCCGGATAAAGCGCCGCTAAAACCGGATATGGTCGTTGTAAAACCGATGGACGGAGCACTTGGCGTATCATGGAAAAAAACGGAGAATGCTACTTATCATAAGGTATTCTATAAAGAAGCAACTGCGGATAAATTTATCCAGTTTGGTGATAAATTTGAGACGACAAATGTTTCTATCGGCGGACTGACCAATGGAACAGAATATCTGCTTTATATTGTAGCCGGAAATGATATTGGTGAAGGACCAAAATCGGATTTGGCAACAGGTACGCCGGAAAAAATAGAAGTAGAAGCACCCAAAATTCCGACGCTTCACCAGATTGACAAGGATAATATTGAAAAAATTGAAATGGCAAATCCCAACAACTATGATCGTAATGAATATCCCAATGGTTTTAATGTGCAGAATGTAGCAGACGGCGATTATGGCACACACTGGGCGGCAAGAGCGTTCTGGGAAAGCAGCCAGTTTACTTTCACGTTTAAAGAAGCAAAAGAAATGAACTACATGGTGTATGTGCCGAGACTGGATGGAAATTATCGCAAGAGTCTGGAGAGATATTCCATCACAGTTTGGGATGAAGCGGGCAATCAAAAGACAGTTTCCAAACCGATTGCCATTAATTCTACTGTAACAGGATATGTGATTCTGCCGTTTGAAAAAACAAAAGTGAAAAAACTGGCAGTATCTCTTGCGCAGTGGGCAGGATCACCGACAGGCGTAAGTCTTGCGGAAGCAGTGTTCTATGAATCCGATAATTTGGCATCGGAAGTGCGCGGATTGTTTAAAAACGACACTTATACAGAACTTTCCGATGAGGCAAAAGCAGATACAGCGGCAACGACGGCTAAAATTGAAGCATTACGTGCCGATGCAAATAATGCAGACGGATACTATGTGGATAAAGATGTTTTGCTTGACGAATTGAGTCTTGCAGAAGCATTGCTTGCCGGCAACACCGACGCGCTTGGACGTGTGAAAGCGGGAGTTGAATCCAGAAACGCCGGAAACGACGGTAAAAAATATGGACAGTCCGGCAGCGATTTGCAGCCGCTTGGCGTTGTGGCATATTCCACAGCTTATGCAGAAAAGAATAAATTTGCACAGCCAAAAGTGACCATATATGCACAGATTCCGGAGGGAGAAACGGTATATGTGGTTCCAACACAGTATTATGCGGAAGCAAATGCTTGGCAGGGCGGCGGTATCGCACTGCAGAACGGCAGAAATATCATTGAAATTCCGCAAATGGGTTCGCAGACATCAGAGCGCGGCGGCTCTCTCTATTTGAGATATTCCGGCGCGCATCCGGAAGATATTTCTCTGCAAATCAGACAGGGTGCAACGCCGATTCCAACACTGGAACTTGCAGATTGGTATCAAATAGATGAACAGACAAGACGGGCGCGTATTAATGCTTATGTTGCGGAACTGGAAACGCATGTAGCCGGTTTGAATAAGCAGAATATTTCTTTGAGAATTGGCAACTCTACTGAAATTTCCATGCCGAATGTATTGTTGTCCGTAGCAGCGGACAGAGTGTTGGCAGGTATTAAACCGACGGGTGCGGATAGTGCAAAAGCGGTAGAAACACTGTATAACAACGTTCTTGCATGGGAAGATATGATGCACATTGTGAATACCACACAAGGTATTGATAATACGCTGGAAAACAGCGATATGGAAAGCCGGCAGAATATCCGTTACATGCGCATGTTCGCCAAAGCATTTATGTATGCGGCGGGCAGCCACATCGGCATCGGATATGGTTCAGTAAGTGGCATGGCATGTGGGAAACCGATTTCCATGCTTGCACCGGATGCGACAGCAAACAACATTTTTGGCTGGGGTATTGCTCACGAAATCGGACATAACATGGATAAACTTGGAAAAGCTGAGATTACCAATAATCTCTATTCACTGATGGCGCAAACCTATGATGGAAAACAAAACACATTGGCTTCCAGACTGGAAAAGAGTAATAAATATAAGGGTATCTATGATAAGGTATCTGTAGGACGCCCGGGTATGTCAAATGATGTGTTTGTGCAGCTTGGCATGTATTGGCAACTCCATCTTGCTTATGATAATGGCGAAAACCCGCTGGACTTCTACAACAGATTCTTTAAAGAATGGAAAAAAGGCAGTATTACTGCGCCGACAAGCGATGAACGTTTTGCCTTGGTTGCAAGTAAGACAGCCAACAAGAATCTTACAGAGTTCTTTGAACGTTGGGGCGTGGTTCTCAGCGACAGCACAAAGGCAGCGCTGGCAGCATATCCTGAGGAAACAAGAAGCGTTCAATATCTGAACGACGAATCCAGACGCTATCGGTTAAGCGGCGGCGCGGCAGGCGCCGGTACAACCACAGCAACAGCGGCGATAGACAGCGAAAATGAAAAACAGGTTAATTTGACCTTCCAGACTACAGCGGCAAGCGATTCTGTTCTGGGGTATGAAATTAGAAGAAACGGAACGCCGATTGCATTTACAACGGAAGGCACTTATACAGATATTCTGGGTTCGGCAAACAACTTGGCATTCAGCTATAGCGTGCAGGCAATTGATATGCTGGGCAACAAAATAGGTGAGGCAGCAGACGCAGGACAGATACGGATTTCCTATGTGAAAACGATCGATAAAAATAGCTATACGATGCAAAGAGATACAGATGGAACCATTCGTGTTGGTTTGCAGGAGCAAACCGCAGTTTCGGGTATCAAAGTAACGAATGCACCGACAGAAGGAGCATTCACGGTATCTGTAAAACGCGAAGATGATACGGAATTTACCGTAGCGAAAAACGGCAGCTTTGAGAAAAACGAAACACCTGATGCGGCATATTATGTAGCATATTTCAATAAGCCGAAAACAGCTTCAGATGACACGCGTATCTGGACCTATGATGCAAAAGAAATGACGCTGACAGGAATTCCTGAAAATGCAGAAGTTGAATTTATCAGCTATGCAGGCGACAATATTGCATTTACCGGCGGCGCGGCAGTAGGACGTCTCAGCGCAGATTATCGGTATGGTGAGGCAGAAGATGAAGTGATTGCAGCAGGTACGCTGGTGATTACCGGAACATACCGCGGCGACCCGTTGTATAATACGATTCAAATAAACGGTAAATTCAGTTCTGTGAATTCTGAAACAGGTGAACAAACCATAGTAGAACGCGCTATTGACGGTTATGGTTTGCTGTTTGCAGAAGTGCCGGAAGATGGTGAAGTGAGCGATATTAGCGATGGTATCTTCCTCTTTGTGCCCGATGTACAGAAAGAAGCAGAATTGCAGGGCGATGTGCATGACTGCTCAGCAGACAGTTTGCTGCCGGCACAAATTCAGGCGCAGCTTTATCGCACAGATACAGTAACTAGCACGGAAAGCAAACGTTTGACGAGCGACACTATTTGGATTGATTCGCCGTCTGGCGACGCAATGCCGGAAATTATACTGGAATGAGGTGAAAGCACATGAAATCCATTGCAACAAAGATACTATTATTTGTCTGTGTGGTTTGTATTGTGCTGGGGGGCGGCGTAGCAATCTACGCCGCTGACACCACACCGAAAATAGCAATCACATTAGATAACACAAAAAAGAATGCAAAAATAAAACTGGAAAATGTCGGAATCATGATTTATTCTGCACAGATTACATTAAAAGTCAGTGATTTGACAGCCGACTACACACTCACGCCGGAGAACCAGAATGCCTATAGTAAGGTGAGAAAAGATACAGAAAATAATACGCTTGTGTTGTATATTGATTCTACTGAATTGATGGATGGCAGCAAGGAAATCAGCCTTGCAACGCTTGTATCAGACAAGGAAATGAGTATCAGTAACAGAGCAGAATTAATTTTAATAGACCGTTCAATGGTCTCTGCACCCTATAATAATGTAGTGGTAAACGTTTCTGCCGAATCAAGCAATACCAATAATCCATCACGGAATCCGGGCGGTGCAAGTTCCGGAAATCATGGTGGTATAACGGGAGTTGTTACAGTGCCGGTCACGCCGCCTTCGTCGACGCAGGGTACAATCGGGGGATTTACAGATGTGGCGGATAATCACTGGGCAAAAGGGTCGATTGCATATGTGACCGTGAAAGGTCTGTTCAACGGTATGACAGAGACCACCTTTGCACCGGATACAGAAATGACCAGAGCGATGTATGTAGTAGTACTCAGTCGGTTTGGTACAAAGATAGATGCAAAATGGCAAATTCCGTGCGACAGTCCCAAGCAGTTTGACGATATTGCTGCGGGAGAATGGTATGCGGACGCGGTAGCGTGGGCAGGCGGTACCGGGCTGGTAAATGGTATGGGTAACAATATGTTTGAACCGGCAAGACCGATTACAAGAGAGCAGCTCGCTGTCATGACGGTTAATTTTGCGAAGCTGTGCGGTGCAGAGCTGCCGTCTAACGTAGAAGCGGTGACATTCTCAGATAACGATAAAATTCAGAGCTATGCGGCGGACGCGGTGCGTGCAGCGCAGCAGGCAGGACTGATAAACGGACGGACAGACGGAACGTTTGCGCCGCAGGATACGGCAACACGCGCGGAAGTCGCGGCAATTTTACACCGGTTTGTTACATTGGTAAAATAAAACAAAAAAGTAGAAAGTGCAGATATCAAATAGACATCTGCACTTTTTCTATTGGAAAGTTCGCAATGCCGGAAAGTTTTGGTGCTTTTAGCGCCCAAAAGTACATTTGCTATACTATTAAAAAAATGGGAGAAAGATTAGAATCATGGTATGTCAAAATTTGGTTGACAAAGGCACGGTAGTCATGACAAAACCGACCGAGCATACGCCATCATGGGGGCGGTTGATGGGGCGGTATTGGGAAATGGCGATATGGGTGCAGTCGTCAGAACGGAAGCTGATGGGTTTGCGTTTTTGTTAGGCAAAAATGATTTTTGGCGGCAGCAGCAGTTATATGAAACAAAGCAGCAGCAGGGAGAATGACTTTTAAAAGAAACCTGCCGATGTACCGGCGGGCGTATCATTCCGATAGGGTAGCTGCGTTTGCAGGTTGATGGTCTGTATCAGACAGCATTCCATATAGAACAAAATATCTATGATGCGCAGGTGACAATGCAGGTGGATTGGAACGACGATTTTCTGTATTGGCGTGCATGGATATGCGCCGTGCAAAATACATTGGTGGTTGAAATAGAAAATCGTTCCAAAATGGAGGCGGCGTTTGATTTTAGTATCATGCCGGGCGAATATAACATTGGCGAAGTGTCCGGGTATGATGATGGATATACAGAAGACGCAGTGTGGTTCACTTATGGAGCGGAACCATATCACGTGCAGGGGAAACGGATTGTCACTGCGGTGGCGGCAGGCATTCTGGGAAAAAAAGCGTGGTGGAAACCGGCGATGAAATTTTGGATTCCTATTATTATTCATCTCTATATTGGCTGGGCTGCTGTACCGGCGAAGGGAAAGTGCCGCCAGCGTTATATGGTTGCTGGACAACAAGTGACCTTGCCAATTGGTCGGGCGCCTATACGCTCAATTATAATTACCAAAGTCCGTTTTTTTACCTGTATACCTCAAACCGGCAGGAACTCATTTCTTCTTATATAGACCTGCTGTTGGACATTATACCAATCGGAGAAATGTATGAAAAAGAGAAGTTTGGAAGAAACGGAATTTGCCTGCCGGTGGAAATCGGACCGTTTGGAACGGTGTGTTCAGGTCTGTTTCACCATCAAAAAACCAATGCGGCATATTGCTGTGTGAACATTTTTATGCACTTTTTCTCAACCTATGACTTGGAATGGGGAAGACGCGCATATCCTTTTGTGAAAAAAACGGCAGCATTTTGGGAGGAAGATTTGGTGTATGAAAACGGTATATATAACGTTGTGAACGATGCGGCGCACGAGGAAGTTGTGTCGGAAGGGGAACGGAATAATATTCATGCGCTTGGTCTGGTGAAGATGCTGTTTGACGGCATTTTAAAAATGAGCAGAGAACTCGAAACAGACAAAGAATTGAGAGCAAAATGGCAAGACATAGCAGAACATTTGCCAGCGTTTCCGCATTATGTCCGCAATGGACAAAAGGTATTTAAATATAATGAAGATAGTTATGCGTGGCGTGAAGCGAATGGTACACGGGTGAAATTCATCTATCCGTTTGGCTGTGTGGGACTGGACGCGGATACGGAAACACTGGAAATGGCACGCAATACCTTGGAACAAAAAGAAAATTTTTTTCCAGCCCAACGCTTACTGTGAATATGCACAAATGCGTGCGCGGGTGAATTGTGACCCCCAAAAGACATATGAAAAAATGAAAGAAGGGTGTTTGAATCTCAGTTACCCGAAACGCTACATGATTGCACATGGCGGAGGAATTGAGGATTTCAGTGCCATTCCAGGCGGTATCAATGAGATGATGATGCAAAGTCATGAGGATGTCATTCGCATTTTTCCGTCTTGGCCCGGCGGAAAAAATGCAAAGTTTTTCCATTTGCGTGCATATGGCGCTTTTTAGTGTCGGCGGAAATGAAAAATGACGAAGTGCAATGGATAGAAATTATCAGTGAGCGGGGAGAACGTTGACAATACAGCTTCCGTGGGAAGCGGATATATACAGAAACGGCGTGCAAGAAAAAACGGTGTGCAGGGCAGGGTTATATTGGAACCCAGCGTGGGTGATTTATTGGCATTTCAAAAGATAGGAACGGTAACGGAACCATTCACAAAGAGATAAAATACAGACATAAAAGAAAGGGGAAACAAAATGGCGTCCAGTAAAGAATATTTGAATTTTATAGTGGAACAATTATCAGAATTAGACGAAATCGCATATAGAGCCATGATGGGGGAATATATTATTTACTATCGCGGAAAAATTGCAGGTGGCATTTATGACGACCGATTGCTCATCAAACCAACAAAGGCGGCAGTGGCACTCATGCCGTCAGCGCATTATGAGTCGCCATATAAAGGCGCAAAGGAATTAATACTGGTGGAGGAAGTGGATAACAAGACATTTTTAACAGAATTGTTTGAAGCGATGTATGACGAACTGCCTCTGCCAAAACCAAAGAAAACGAAAAAAGCATAAAGTAAAATTTGCAAGAAAAAGGTTTGGTTTTTGCATAAAGAAGAGATTTTTTTCATAAAATAAAAGAAAAACGTGAATAAATGACTTGACAAATGAAAGAAATTGCAATATAATAAATAAAAAGAAAATTTCCGAAAAGACTGTGAACGGAAGAGTAGGCTGCAATGGTAGTTTCAGAGAGCCGCCGGAGGGTGGGAAGGCGGTACGGATTTGCAGAGGAAGAACCTCCGGGAGTCGCTGACCCAAAGACTTGTGTTCGAGTAGGCTCAGCCGCGTTTGGCGCGTTACAGCCAAGGGATATCGCCGGATGGAAACAGAAAGCCGTATCCTGACAGGAAGTGGGCTTGCAATGGCGCAGGTCAAAACGGGTGGTACCGCGGAAAGAATAGAGATTGAAGCTTTTCGTCCCAATGGAGGGATGAAAGGCTTTTTTTATTAGCAAAAAAGACAGGAGGGTGCCGGAATGAAAAAAACAGAATATTGTGGATTGTTCTCTAAACATCATATCGGACAAACGCACACCGTAATGGGGTGGGTGCAGAATAAACGGGACATGGGCGGCGTGATTTTTATTGACTTGCGCGATAGGGAAGGCATTTTACAGGTGGTGTGCAATCTTGCCTATCTGCCGGAAGAAATGTTCCACAGTGCAGAACGAGTGCGGACGGAGTCGGTGCTGTGTGTCAGCGGCGAAATTTACCACCGCGATGAGGAAACCTATAATTCGGCGCTTGCAACCGGAGAGGTGGAACTGCGTGCGAGTACGCTGGAAATTTTGTCGGAAGCAGACCCGCTACCGTTTGAAATTGAGGACCGCACAGCGGTGCGCGAGGACTTGAGGTTGAAATATCGTTTTTTGGATTTGCGCCGTCCTGCCATGCTGGAGCATTTGAAATTCCGTCATAAGCTGACGAGAACCGTCAGCAACTATTTGGACGAAAAAGGCTTTTTGTCGGTGGAAACGCCCATGCTGACAAAATCCACGCCGGAGGGTGCGCGGGACTACTTGGTGCCCAGCCGAGTCCATCCCGGAACATTTTATGCACTGCCGCAGTCGCCGCAAATTTTTAAACAACTGTTGATGGTGGGCGGTATAGAGAAATATTATCAGGTCAGCCGATGTTTCCGCGACGAGGATTTGCGGGCAGACCGCCAGCCGGAATTTACGCAGGTGGACATGGAACTTTCTTTTGTGGGGCAGGAGGAAATTTTGCAGCATTTGGAGGAAACCTTTTGCTATTTGATGAAGGAAATGAAAGGAATTGACTTGCCGCGGCCTTTCCGGCGCATGACATGGCAGGAGGCAATGGACTGCTATGGCAGCGATAAACCGGATTTGCGTTTTGATTTGCCCATTGTGGATATTACAGAACTTGCGGGCGCTTGTGGATTTACGGTGTTCCGCAGCGCAGTGGAACAGGGCGGCGTTGTGCGAGCGATTAACGTGAAAGGCAAAGCGGATTTTACCCGCAGTGAAATTGAAGAACTGACGAAAAAAGCGTTGTCGTTCGGCGCAAAAGGAATGGCATGGATTGCGCTGCGACCGGACGGAGAAATCTACTCCGTTTTAACAAAATATTTTGATGAAGTGCAGATGCAGCAATTATTGAAACAGACCCAAGCAACTCCGGGCGATTTTATTTTGTTTTGTGCAGATAAACTGTCCACTGTGCGGCGGACGCTGGGCGGACTGCGGCTGGAAATTGCCGCGCTGCTGGGACTGTGTAATGAAGAAGATTATCAATTCTTGATTGTGACGGATTTTCCGCAGTTTGAATATTCCGAAGAAGAAGGACGGTTCTTGGCAATGCACCATCCGTTCACCATGCCGTATGAAGAGGATATTCCCTATTTGATTTCTGACCCGGCGCGAGTGCGGGCGCAGGCATATGACGTGGTACTCAATGGCATTGAACTGGGCAGCGGTAGTATTCGGATTCACAGGCGGGACGTGCAGCAAAAAATGTTTGAAGCGTTGGGCTTTTCGGAGGAAGAAATCGGAAAACGGTTTGGATTTTTTGTGGACGCTTTCCGCTACGGCACGCCGCCGCACGGTGGATTCGCATTTGGACTGGATAGGCTTGTCATGCTGCTTTGCGGCGCACCGTCGCTGCGTGACGTGATAGCGTTTCCCAAAACCAAAGAAGCAGCTTGTCTCATGACAGGCGCGCCGGATGTGGTCGATAGGGAGCAGCTGGAAATATTGTCTTTATCGCTCGGCATGCAGGAGGCGCAGCAGCAAACAGGAGGCGCGGACAAAACAGCGCAGCCGGCGGAGATTGATGTAGAACGTGTGGCGGGGCTCTCCATGCTGTCGCTGTCCGACAAAGAACAGGCGGCAATGAAGAAAGACATGAAGGACATTGTTGCATTTGCAAATTCATTGGCGCAGTATGATACCGAAGGCGTTCCCATGACGGCGCATGTGCAGCCCATGAAAAATGTTTGGCGGGAGGACAGTAAGGAGGACAGTTTCAGCAGAGAATCCTTGCTGGCAAACGTTCCCGCGAAGGAGGACGGCTATATTTTCGTTCCTAAAGTAGTAGAGTAAAGGAGGAAACGGCAAAATGAAACCAATAGAGATGACAGTCGCAGCGTTGGCAGAAGCGCTGCAAAGCAAAGAAGTTTCCTCTCAGGAGGTAACAAGAGCCTATCTGGACAACCTTGCGCGGGAGGAAGCGGACATTGGCGCCTATATTACCGTCACGGAGGAAGCTGCAATGCAGCAGGCGAAGCGGATAGACGAAGCGCGTGCAAACGGAGAAGACCTTTCCAAATTGGCGGGCGTACCGGCGGGCATCAAAGATAACATCTGCACCAAAGGGACACTGACTACTTGCGCGTCTAAAATGCTTTCCAACTTTGTTCCGCCGTATCAGGCAACGGTTATGGAACATTTGCAGGATACGGTTCTGCTGGGCAAGATGAACATGGACGAATTTGCTATGGGTTCCACAACGGAAAATTCGTGGTATCACGTGACGCACAACCCACGGAATTTAGCATGTGTGCCGGGCGGCAGCAGCGGCGGAAGCGCGGCGGCAGTGGCGGCAAGGCTTGCGCCGTTTACGCTCGGTTCGGATACCGGCGGGTCTATTCGCCAACCGGCTGCATTTTGTGGTGTTGTGGGTATGAAACCGACCTACGGCAGCGTATCGCGATATGGATTGATTGCGTTTGCGTCATCGTTAGACCAAATTGGACCGCTGACAAAAAACGTTTATGATTCTGCGTTGGTGCTGAACGAAATTGTGGGTTATGACCGGCGGGATTCCACTTCTGTGAAGCGGCAGTATGCGGATTTCACAAGGCATATCGGCAGGGAAATCAAAGGAAAACGAATTGCGCTGCCACAAGAATATTTTGGCGAAGGACTTGCGCCGGAAGTGAAAGAAGCAGTACTTGCGGCGGCAAAAAAATTGGAAGCGCTCGGTGCGCAGATTGTGGAATTATCCATGCCAAGCCTAAAAGCGGCGCTGCCTGCCTATTATGTCATTTCCAGTTCCGAGGCTTCCTCGAATCTTGCGCGGTTTGACGGTGTGAAATACGGATTCCGCGCGCAGCAGTATGATTCTGTGGAAGACCTCTACCGTAATACGCGCAGTGAGGGATTCGGCGCGGAAGTGAAACGGCGCATTATGCTGGGGACGTTTGCACTCAGTTCTGGATATTATGACGCTTATTATAAAAAGGCATTACAGGTGCGGACAATTATCGTACAGGAATTTCAGCAGATGTTTGAGCAGTGCGATGTAGTGCTGGCGCCGGTCGCGCCAACGACGGCATACCGAATTGGGGAAAAACGGGAAAATCCACTGGAAATGTATCTGGGAGATGTTTATACAGTTCCGGTTAACATTGCGGGGCTGCCCGCACTGTCCATGCCTTGCGGCACAGACGCAGCGGGATTGCCAATTGGTATGCAGCTCATTGGAAATGCCTTTGGTGAAACAGAACTTTATCAAATTGCCTATGCGCTGGAAGCGGCGTTACAGGAAGGGGGAAGCGGCAAATGATGCAAGATTATGAAATGGTGATTGGACTGGAAGTGCATGTGGAATTGAAAACGGAAACCAAGATTTTTTGCAGTTGTTCCACGGCATTTGGCGCGGCGCCCAACACGCAATGCTGTCCGGTTTGTATGGGACTGCCCGGAACGCTGCCGGTGCTGAACAAAAAAGTAGTGGAATATGCTGTGCGTGCAGGGCTTGCCACGCATTGCACGATTGCGCGCTATTCCAAGCAAGACCGAAAAAACTATTTTTATCCTGATCTGCCCAAAGCCTATCAGATTTCCCAATATGATTTGCCGCTGTGTGAACATGGACATTTGGAAATTCAAACGCAGGAGGGCGGCAAACGTATTGGTATTACACGGATTCATATTGAGGAGGACGCCGGAAAGCTGGTGCATAAAGAAGGCGGCGGAACGCTTTGCGACTACAACCGCTGCGGTGTGCCGCTGATTGAAATTGTCAGCGAACCGGATATCCGAAGCGCGGAAGAAGCGAAACAATATGTGCGTAAACTGCGTGCAATCATGATGTATACCGGTGTGTCGGACTGTAAAATGCAGGAGGGGTCATTGCGCTGCGACGTCAACCTGTCGGTACGCAAAAAAGGAGAAACGGCATTCGGCACGCGTACGGAAATGAAAAATCTCAACTCGTTTCAGTTCATTGGCAAGGCAATTGAATATGAATTTGCGCGGCAGGTAAAGGCGCTGGAAGCGGGAGAGAAAATTGTGCAGGAAACAAGGCGGTTTGACCAGCAAAGCGGAAAAACATTTTCCATGCGCAAAAAGGAAAATGCGGACGACTACCGCTATTTTCCGGATCCCGACTTGATTCCGGTTGTCACAGAACAGGCATGGCTGGAGCAGATGCAGCAATCTATTCCGCCGCTGCCGGATGACAGAAAGAAAAAATATATAGAGCAATATGGACTTTCTGCTGCGGATGCGGATTTGCTCACGGCTGACTTGCTAACAGCGGACTATTTTGAACAGGCAGCGCAGGAGTGCAGTAGTCCTAAAATGCTGGCAAACCTGATGCTTGGAGAATTGATGAAACTGATACCGGCGGAGACGGAGACCATTCCCATTCGTGCGACACACATGGCGGAGCTATGCAACTTGCTTGCCGAGGATAAAATCAACAACGGCACGGCGAAAAAATTGGTGAAACAGATGTGGCAGGAAGATACGGCGCCATCTGTTTTGGCAGAAGAGCAAAAGCTGTGGCAAATCAACGACAGAAGCATTTTACAGGAAACGGTGCGGCGTGCGATAGCGCAAGATACAAAATCGGCAGCAGATTTCCGCGCGGGAAAAACCAATGCGATAAAAGCGCTGATTGGCCGCGCCATGCAGGAAACCGGCGGACAGGCAAACCCAAAACTGCTTGCAGAGTTGATGGAGGATGCGTTAAACGAAGCGGAATAGACAGAAATGATATGTGAAAAGATGAGACATATAAAAAGGAAGCGGTTCAGCCGTTCCTTTTTTCATGTCTTGAAAGATTTTATACTGTTTATAGGTATAGAACAAAACAATCAATTCGTTATGTTTTCCCTGCATGGCGCAAACATATTCGACTCCCTTATGCCTAGCAGACAACAGCGGTAATAAACTTGTCACAAAATATAAATATGACCACCGCGGCAATGTGACAGCGGAGGTGAACTCCAAGGGAGAGACCACCTATTATACCTATGACAGCGCAAACCGGCTGAAAAGCAAGGCATATGCGGATAGTTATGGCGGACAGCGAAAGGAAAAACTGACGCTTACCTATGGCGACCAAAGCTGTACGGACAAAGCGGTGTCCAGTTTGACCATAACAGACGATATGGGGCACAAAACGGCATACTGGTTCGACAACATGGGATATACGGTGAAAGAGGGCGCCAACGCAAAAGAATTGGAAAACTATTCCGGCTGGAAAGTCACTCAATATGAATACGATGGGTATCACAATTTGACAGTTGTGACAGACCCCAGAGGCAATAAAACGACTTTCACGAGAGACCGGCTTAGCAGATTGACAAAAAAAGAAACGCCGGATGGCGCCGTCACGACTTATACCTATACGACATTTGACCAGCCGGAGACGATTCAGGAGCCGGACGGCAAATGCACACAATATTTCTATGACGGAGCGGGACGGCTGTCACAGCAGTGGACGGGCTGGGGCAGTGAAATAGCGGAAAACTATGAATACCAATCCATGGAATACGATTTAAGCGGCAATCCTATCAGTGTCAGTCTGGGCAGAAGCAGAGAAGAGGAACTTGACCTAAAAATGACTTATGGCTATGATAACCATGGTCGGCTGGTAGACCGATATGAATGGATAGAAGCGGAAGAATACCGCCATACGCAGCTTCAGTATGATGCGTTTGGCAATCAAATCTGCAGCGCTACTTATGGTGATGTTCCCTATGATGATTATGTGACGGAGACAGCGGACTATGACATTTTCGGGCGTGTTCTACGGCAGAGTAAAAGTGCATATTTGAATGGGGAAAACGTGGGGACAAATCTTGTGGAATATGACTATGACAAAGCGGGCAATGTTGTACAAAACGAACCTATACGGGAACGAATACCTACCTTACCTCCCATTATGAATATGATGGGCGCGGTCGTGTGACGCGGCAGGAAGAACCGCTGGGAGACGACACTATTGTGACGACCTATACCTATGACCCGAACGGGAACCAATATATGACGCTGAGTGCAGATTTAAGTGAAGAAAGCGATTCTGAAGAACTGGGACTGACCACGGAACAGAAGGCGTGGAGATGACACAGGCAACGTTTGACGTGTTCGGACGGATGACGTCTATGACGAAAACGAAGAACGCGGAGACGGTCACCGCGGCGTATACCTATAATGGAGACGGACTGCGGCAGAGCAAAACGGTGGTGAGCGGCGAAACGAGCAAAACCACGAATTATCTCTATGACGGAAATTATGTGGTGCAGGAAAGCGGCAGCGAAACGGCAATGTATGTGCGAGGCATGAACTATATCGCGAAGATAGGAGCGGCGAACAGCGTAAGGCTATTACCGGTATAACGCGCATGGTGATGTGACGGGCACAACAGACGGAGCAGGAGCCATGCAAAACCGCTATGACTACGGCGCATTTGGCGAAGAAAAGCAGACGGAAGAAACGGCGGCGAACAGCCTACGCTACGTTTGGGAGTTCTATGACGAGGAACTGGAACTGTATTACCAGCGTGCGAGATATTATGAACCGGTGACAGGACGGTTTCTGAGCGAGGATACCTATGCCGGAGAAGCAGACAACCCGCGCACCTTGA
The DNA here is from genome assembly GCA_022801925.1 of Clostridia bacterium. Taxonomy (GTDB): domain Bacteria; phylum Bacillota; class Clostridia; order RUG12999; family RUG12999; genus JAAWTG01. Next base: position 107,507 of record JAAWTG010000002.1, read on the forward strand.
ATGAAAGCGGCAAGGTGACAATTTATAGCAGCAGAACGGGCGAACCAAAGGTGGTAGACGGCGCGTCAGCGTTAAAAATGATGAACGGCGGGGAATGAGTTGGCAGTAAACAAAAAATAACGGTGTATGACAGATATAACGGAAATCCGATAGACATGGAAGCGTCACAGGTAGAGGGCAGCCGCTGGGCAGTTTGGACGGCTGATGAAACCGTAAAACTATATAGCACCTATGATGATAATGTTATTTTACTACAAAGCATATAAAGTGGCCGGAAAATTAGCGAAAGGGAATTTGCGAACAGGAGCACAAAGAACTTTGGCAGGATATGCTAAAAATCCGGAAGCTGACCCAATCATCAATTTGAGTTGGTTTATATTGGAGGAAATTTTGGCTATGATCCGCCGCAAGATAAGCTAATTAAATATTGGCAGAAATTATTAGAGTCAGGTAAAAAGGTCACATTGGTTGTTTGCTTTGGGAACAATATAGTACCTGCTGAGGAAAAAGAAATTAAAAAGGTGTTAAAAGATGTATTGAGGCAACTGCCAGGGGCGGATTTTGCAATAGGAACGACCCATTGGACGCTAGATATGTCTAGATTGATCTTAATTTGGAGTATGAGAAGTTAAAATCAAATCCCTATGCAACAATAGATGAGTATGCGACTCTCCAGAAACAATATGTACAAAGAGTGAAAGATGTGTATATAGTAGCATTGAAAATGGAACAGAATTTGCAGGGTTTATGAATCAATTTGTGAGTGATTCAGCTTTCCAAGAGGAATTAGCATTAAAGTTTAGAGGAGTTTATCTTGGGATGGAAGGATATAATGATGGGCGATTTTATACTAAGGGAATACAACAACCATTAGAAATGGGAATCTATATGCTTAGCGATTTTGTACATCAAGAATTATCTGCCAAAATGGGTAGGGATATAGAATTGATATGGGCACCATTTTTACCTGGTATTTCGACCGATAATCCTGTAGATGTTAACGAAAAATATTTGAGAGCAGTTCAATCTATAATCAACCATGGAAAGGTACTAAATTGGAGAAATGAAATATCACCGGTATTTGAACGAGTATTTTTCCAAAGTGGGTATTATTTCAGAGATGATAATGTTAAAACGGCAATCAATAAGGCAATTGAAATGAGTTGCAATCCGAGTCAAGCTGAGAAAGAATACTATATTTCGATGGAGTACAATGTCGCTCGTATTGAGAGAAGTGTGCGTAATGGTCGAGCATTTTTAGTGGAAAGTTGGGATACAAACGATTCAGGTGCAAAGATAGGAGCAGATTTAGAAATTGATACTCGGGCTGTTGGATTGTATTATGACTCAAGTACAAAAAGCTTTAATGAAGACCATACATGGGGCTGGTTATATCAAAATTCATATATGCGTTACTATAACAGCTTTAACGGTGGTATGAATATGACATATGCAGGAAGCCAGCAGGAGATGGAAAGATTAGTCGAATATCTCGGACAAATGATAAAATAAGGTGAAAAGATACTATTATTTACGATTAGTAGCGAGGCGTTATTACATGAAAAAGTTGATAATAGAAATCGTGATAATGTTAAGTATCATGTGTTATTATGTCTTGGCAGAAGGAGAATCAGTAAACATTACAGTGAACTATGATACAGTGAAAAAAATAGTAGTAAACCATGAAGAAAAAACATTGCCGGATGGAGATTTGAATATAACGGACGAACTTATGTACCATTGCGCTTCGTTGCAGAAGCATTAGGAAAATATGTGTCTTGGGAAGGAGAAACCGGAACAGTTCGGATTGAAGAAAGCGAAGTTGTCTTTGAAGATGATTTTACAGAAGAAGATTTTGGAAAGAAATTGTGGGAAAAATGGGATAGAGATAGAAAATATGAATCTTTTTTTCTGGCAGAAAATCAATTGGTTTCGGGAGGAGCGTATAGTTTTCAGGGGAATCAATTAGTTCCAGGACTACATCCAATGCCGCAGAAGCTTGGTGGAGCAAAAGGATTTGTGCTTTTACGGGATGATGTGTTTCCAGGTGCAATGAAACATTTCAGCATGGAAGTTGATATGACAATCAGCGATTTAGAAAAAGATTCCGAATATGCAAGGATAAGGGGTGGATTTTCAATTGGCAGTAAATTAGTAGAACAACCAAGCAGAGATTGGTCGGATGCAGGACTTACCTTCACAATTGCGGCAGAGGGAGAAAGGACACAAGCAGAAGTTGAACTATAGTATATATCCCATATAATTAGACAGTACACTTTAAAGTAGAAATAAAAGAAAGTGAAACAGATACGCGTATAGATTACTATGTGGATAGCACTTTAATGAAAACGGACTATTGGGTACAACTATAAGTGGATGTTTGGAACCATATGATTTGAGTTTTAATAGTATAGATTTGACAGCATCTACTGGGGGGATTTATTTTGACAATTTTAAAATAATCTCCCATGATTAAGCAAAAAAGGGCGCATAATGCGCCCTTTTTTGTTAGGATAATTGACAGAATAGGGGGAAGTAATAGTAGATAAAATAACAGGTGATTATATAACAACATTAAGTGGAGTATCACCTGTTGAACCTGTACCGGAAGAATTTTTAAAGTAACATTGTAATAGAGCAGAGATTCATCGCTGTATTCTTCTATTATCATGCATTCTTTTGATTTCATCTAAACAATTTTATATGAACCTAAAGGCTTCCGTTTAGATTTTTAATATAATTTATTTGTTACTTGCAATGACAGCCTCCATTAGTCCTAAAATCAATATTTTCGGAAGATAAAATTTGTTTTGATTCCAATTTCCTATTATGGTGTATCGGTGAAAATTACTGTCTTTTCTATTTGACAAGTATGTACTAATCCACATCTTAAAACGTGATATATTATTTGAGGTACATACACATAACCGTTACTATCAACTTTCAGATTACAGATTTTTGTATTAACTTTAATCTTTGTACTATCAGCAGAGATACCCGGAAGACCTTTAATGCATATCATTCTAAAATTATCTGAAATAAATTTTTTATACCTTTTTGAAACTGTTAGATTTGGATATTTGCGGGCAGCCGTAGCATCCACAGCGATACAAACCAAGCAAAGTGCTTCATCATAGTTATCCATGTCATATAGTCTTTTTGTTGAAGATATAAATGATTGTATGCTCAATATAGACAGCTTCTTTATTTTACAAATATAAAACAAATCCGAACGCTTCACCAATCGGAAAGATTGATAAGGTGTTCGGATGATTTGTGTCTGGCAGGGGCAGAAGGACTTGAAGCTGCATAGCAGCCCCGGCTTGCGGTAGACGAAATTGTCTGACGGCTTATGAGCCTGACAATTTCGACCGCGGCGCCAGCGGTATCTCGCTATATCCGCCACTGGCGGCGCTCGAAACCGCTGCCCGGCACGCGTGCCTCGGCTTCAAGGGTATAGACAAATAAAAAAAGCAGATATCACATGCGTAACATCTGCTTTTGGCAGGGGCAGAAGGACTTGAACCCTCGGCACGTGGTTTTGGAGTGGGTGTCTGAAATGAACTATTATTCAAAACATTCCCACCGTTGAACCGTTTGCAACCCAGCGTAATATAACTTCTGCCCCGTTTGATGCTTTATTGATGATGTTGAAAAATTTCTATGCAAAATAAGATTCAAATCAATCAAATACCCGTATCAAAATTTGATCCGCATAAAACAAAGAATAGAGTTTATTTGTTTAACAGTTTTCTCAAAGAAAAATCAAGTATCAAGGATTTGCGTTCAGCCAGCATTGTTTTATAAAACCGTTTTTGTAAATCATTGATATAAGGAGTGTCATCAACAATTTTATTGATTTTATTCATATCGATTTTAGGTTCAATTCTTTTTAAGGCATTATTACAGTCTTTATTCTGCAAAGAGGAGATAAAGTCAAAATAGTTGATTTTCCGACCATCAATTTTAATTCCGGAGAGCGGAATGGAAAATACTCGCATATTTCTCTGGTTTTTATCGGTTAAGGTTGCTTCCATAATTTCTTCATCAGCCTGCGGATATAAGCAGCTGCCGCAATCATATATGGGGGCAGGCTTCATCTCGTCAGTATCAACGTTATACAGAAATCCCCAATTGCCGTTATGTCTGTCCCAATTTCCGATAAATGCATCGACTATGAACATATCCCAAAACCATTTTCGCAGTTCGTTAGGCGCAATTGCTTGCTGTTCGTCAATGGCATGTATAATATCATCAAGTTCGGTTCCATATCCGTTATGAATAGAATCAATAATGGTGTTTTTCAAAGAAGCAAAGTCCTGAAGAATTATACCTGACGATGTAAAGTCCTTACATGCAACAACAACTTTTTCTTTGCCATTTACACGGTAAGTTCCAAGTAATGTCTTCTGCACGGGAATACCAATACTTTCAAATATATGACATCCGATATATTCGGAAATACATCCGTTTGCATAACTCATATCCTTGTTTTTGTTTGGAATTGCGGGGAACTTCAGCATATATTGCTCATTATTATATAAGACAGAAATTTTACTGCCGTTTGCACCCGCGTATGCTTTATTTTTCTTAGGCAAATTGGTAAAATCAATCATATATTTTTGCTCCTGTCCATTCTAAGATATTTTTCTCTTAAATACCATGCTTGCTCAGAAGAAATATCCTGGTCCGTTTCAGCAGAATTTATGCTGGCATTAAGCTCGCACCAGTATAAGTCCCAATAATTATCGTTGCCGCCATTATCAATTATTTTCCAAGAATTAATCATATCATCGAGAGATTTTTGCAAATACATCGGCAGACCGCATTCAAGATATGCTTTATCAGCCGGTAAACCGCTTTTATCATCGTATCTATCCTTAGAATCAAGCAACATAATATCCTCCATAGGGCAATTGAGAGCTTTTGCAATCTGCCAAATAGTTTTGGCAGAACATTTTTCAATGGAACTCTTTCCCGAACACATATCTATAATAGTTGTTTTTGGAACGCCGCTAATTTTTGATAAATGATATTTTGTTATATTTTTATTGTCAAGCAGAGCCTGAAGTGTCATATAATCACCTAACTTTCTATATTGTATATTATATCGGTTTGCCGACCTATTGTCAATACCCTATATCAAAAATTGTACCGCAGTAAACAAAGAAAAGACAAAAACAGAATTGCGGATAAACAATGTCATTTTTACTTTAATCTCTCCAGATGAGTCTTATAAATTCCCGACCGGAAATCCTGCCGCTTTTGTAATCGGTTCTGGCAGACGAGTATAAATCCGACCAAGCGGCAAATTCCTCCTCGGTCATATCCTTATCGGTGAGTTCGTCGGGAAGTTTGCTTCTCGCCCTGTCCATTCTGGAATATAGCTTGTTATATAATGTTTGTGCAATTTTAAGTGGAGATTGCTCATCACCCAACGAGTTTTTATATGTATTTGTATGCCCGATTTCGCTGCAGCGCTTACCGTCCTTGAAAACTCTATCGCAATATTCTCTCTTGCGATTATCCATTAGAACAAAATACTTGCCGCAATTTTTACACCGTTTTATTTGTCGTCCGTTTTGCATTATGCGCATAAATTCATAATAAAACATTTCCGATAGGCGCTCAATAATAACATAACTAATAACAGATAATTTATCCCCGTCCTGCTCGGTCATATATAAATGTTCTTCTTCATCCGTCTTATAAAGTGCATATCCTGTCGGAAGCGTAAAAGTCATAAATTGCGGATACCTGTTAAAGAAATCCATTAACTTTTCGGAAACATGTCTTGCCGGCATATTTTCTTTATCCAAGCAAATTTTTAATCCATATATAAATATTTCGTGTATTGTAATAACCTCTTCAAGATGTTTTTGTGCGTCAGTAATGTGCTGCCGCTTCAAATTACTCATAAAGCTTTCATCAATGCTCATCTCTGAAGTAATGGGATGACATAGTATATCGGAAAGACCATATGAGGTAAAAAAGTATGAGCAACGATGCTTGTCTTTCAGCCAATCAACTATATCCCATGCCATTTTGCATAAGTCATCATATCGCTCTTCTGAGTATTCCGTTTGCTTAAAATCATCAAGTATTGAAATATATTCTGTCATATCCAAGTCGCAAAAATTTATAATCTCGGCACAGGGAGTCATTTCTTTAAAAGTTACTATTTGACCGTCCTCGTAGTAGATAGTATATAGCAGAGCGCCGTTGCCGTCTTCGTAGGTTTTCATATACGGAAAATGTTTTTGATAAAACATAATGCACCTTCTTCTGCAAAGAATATATTTTGATAAAATAAATTTTTTATGATTATCTATGTAAAGACAAAGAATAATTTTATATAATTATAACACAGATAATGGAATTGAACAATAACTGTTATTTGCAAAAATAAGATTTATTACGAAAGGATATGAAAACTTTGAAGAAGTCAATCTACAAATCTTATGATGAACTGCCCATAATGCTGAATGTAGAAATGGTGAAGGATGTACTGGGGATATCTCTTACTTCTGCGTATGAATTAATACATGAAAAAGATTTTCCGAGCATGAAAGTGGGAAACAGAATTATTGTTCCCAAGGATAAATTCAGGAAATGGGTGGAGAAAAGGTCAAACAAATGAAGTGTAAAAAATACCCCAAACGGGATGCAATCAAAAACTATTTTCCAATGCCCAATGAAATATTTCATCTTGGCTTGAACGCGGGAGAGATTGCCCTCTACGCATTTTTATTAAAATGTGAAGACAGAAAAACGTTCAAATGCTATCCGAGTTACAGAACTATCGGTAGGGCGTTGAATATATCTAAGAATACCGTTAAAAAATATGTGGACAACCTGTGTGCGAAACGCCTAATAGATATTGCGTATACGGACATCTATACAAAAGACGGAAAGAAGTTGAACGGCAATTTAATGTACACGATTCGCCCGATACAAGAGGCGATAGACTATGAATTGGAAAAACTGTATGAGAAAAAAGAATTGGAACGCCGAAAGGCTGAAATTGAAAAGAAATTTAATAAGTATATGCGTTCCGAAAACGAAGATGCACGTTAAAGTATACGGATAGAGAATTGGCGAGGGGTGTTTCGCAAAAAACAGGCGAAAATTTCGGCGCATAATGCTCTGGTGGAGAAAGTACACGTTGACACTGGATACGGCGAAAAATGCCCCGATTTTGAGACAGTGAGAACAAGGAAAAACATTGCCGCACCTCATAAATTTGCAGATTGGGAGATAGAGAAAACAGAGCGGTTTTGGGTGAGCATACAGCGGAATAAATTGAAGCAGGATAAAGCATTGGTGTCACGGGGCGCCGCCAATGCGGTGAAACCCCGACCGGCAGTGCCGTTCGGGGTGGTGCTGAAAATGAGGGTATGGTGCTGTTTTGGTGTCATCAACCAATGTAGTGACGAGTGTTGAGCGGTTTGGTTGGTGTTTTAGGTGGTGTCGTAGAAAAAATACTTGACTTGTAATAGTCTTTAGAGTATTGTGTGTGTTGCCAAAAGGCGAATACAAAATGAAGGAAGTGATAGAATGCAAAAGAAGCTGCTTACAAACGGAAATGTGTTCAAAAGAACAGATGGGCGATGGGGCGGCGTGGTGTGGTATATGGACGAACAGGGCAACCGTAAACGCAAATCTTTTTCAGGAACGACCAAGCAGGAAGCAAATAAAAAAATCACCGCGTATATAACGGAATTTGAAAATCAAATTACAGGCACAGATGAAAGCAGGAAACTGCTTCGTGACAGTCTGCAAAACTGGCTTGAGGGTTTCAAATTTCCAGTGGTGGAACAAACAACCTATGACCGGGCGGAAAGTACCGCGAAAAACCAGGTGTATCCCATACTTGGAAATAAAGTGGTTGACGATATCACCGCGGCGGACATCAAAAATTTATTAAATCACTGGATGAATGAGGGATTGTCCTACTCGACAGTCAAGAAAGTCTATGTACTGCTGAATGAATATTTCAGAACTCTATACCTTGAAGAAATGATAAACAAAAATCCTATGGGTAATGTGGAGATGATAAAGAAATCAAATTTTCTATCCGCACAGGGCAAGGAAGACTTGCCGGAATGTGAAACGGTGACGGTATTTGATGAAGATGAGGTAAAACGGTTCAAGGCGGAAGCGCTTGCCACATATCCAAACGGAAAGAGAAAACACCAACAAGCCCTTGCGTACATACTAATGCTGAATACAGGAATGAGAGCCGGCGAAGCGCTTGCGCTGAGAAACTGCGATATAGATTTGGAAAGCCGGCAGTTACAGATACAAAAGACGGTCAAGGAAATATATAAACGGCAGGGTACTAAAGCAGTCGGCGGTAGGACAATGAAGGTTGGAAAAACAAAAACGCCAACAAGTAAGCGGACTGTTCCGCTGAACAGAGCTGCAGTCGAAGCAATTAAGAAGTTGAGAGAAGAATATTATTTTGGAGAAGAAACGCCGCTGATATGTGATGAAAGGGGCAACTATACAAACCCTGTAAACTTCCGTAAGAGATATTACCGAATCTTAAACGGAGCCGGAATAGAGACCAAAGGTCTGCATTCGCTTCGTCACACCTTTGCCACCAACTTAATCAACGGAGTGAAACAGCCAGATGGAACGATACGGGCGCTAAGTCCGAAGCAGGTGGCAGACCTCCTTGGACACAGTACCTCGCAGATTACGGAGATGTATTATGTGAAAAAAGACACTGCAAGGCTGAACGGAATTACGGACGGATTTGAGATATAAACCACTGACTGAAAATATTTCTCAGGTATGTACAAATAACAGGTATATGAGATTTGGGTTTTTACAAGAATGCAATGAAGAACTGCTGTTCAGATTGGTGATTCAAAGCGAATTGATTGATGTAAATGAACGTGCGCACCAAATGATAAAGAAGTTTGAAAAAGCATATCTAAAAGACAGCAACGAAGATTTCAAGACAAGGCTATCTGCAAGAGCCATTGCAGAAGAATTTGTATTGATCGAAATAGTATATGCATGAGGTTGGGGGAGCGTATCAATTTTGGTACGCTCCTGCATCGTCTAAAAATAAATTGATACGGAGGAAATCACTATTAATATAACGATAGCCACTAAACTATAAAAAATGAAAGAAGAAATACAATGATGAACAGGATACAACAATATATTATAAATTTTATTTTGGACAAACTTGGAATTGCCGATGCCTATAACGCCCTGTTTGATAAGTATATAGAGCTGCAGCAAAGACTGTTGGGAGTGGAAGAAAGATTATTACAGGACGAATCCGACTTTACAGCGAAGAATGATAGAGATAATGAATGATACGTCACTTTGGTGACGGCAAGTTTCCTGTTTGTATATACAAACAGCTTTGAATATTGGACTCTGCCCAAACCTATGTTGCAAAACAGTTTTTATGCGAAATGGAATAGCCATAAGAGAGCCAAATCTCTTATGGCTGGGAGAAGATGGTATTTCCATGAGCTTGCTTTCGATATTCGGTCGGCAACATACCGAATTTTGATTGAAACAGCGTGCTGAAAGGGTCTGCTACAGATTTTGTGTAAATTCCAAGCAAGAGTAAAACTGATGGTAGCAGGAAGAGTTTTCTCCCTATTTTATCAATATAACAGAAACATGGCAAAGAATCAACCATAATTCGGTAGGTAATAGGTGAGAAATGCCTGTAGCTGCGAGCGGATGATGTCTTAATCTTTGAGACGGAACCGGCGCTTTGTCAACAGTCCTCCTTGCGTTGACCCTCGGCGAAAGCTAATTTTTCATATCTTGTAGCTTTTTAATTTGCGGCACATGTGTGCGTGCGCTGTCACACCGTGCCTCAAACAAAATTTTAAGCGTATTTGCCATAAGTTCGTTATGCGCTTCGCATGACAACAGATTTTTCAATTCTTTGATTGCTTCTGCGCCGTCTTGTTCCATTGTTTCGGAATATTTTAGCCGTTTGATGTAGTCCATACCGGCAATCATACACCACGCATCAAAGTATCTCTGCAAAAGTTTTTTATCTTGGATAACACTGTTTAGTATCTCTAAATATGTAATAAAACGCTCTTTTTCCTTTCCGCAAAGCACGCTGTGATACTCAAAATCAAAATGGTATGGAATCACATTCAGCCCGATTTTATCCGCGGAAATTTCCAGTTCCGTCATATAGCCATAATGCCAAGTTGTTGTCGCAGGGTTCGCGTGAGGAAAAAAGAAATTGCCCATGCTGTATACAATCGGTTTTCCTCGATAAAACTCATATCCCTGCGGACAATGGGTATGCATAGCGATGACTGCCCCTGCGCCTAAATCAATAAAATGCCGGTATAACTCCACCTTTCCCGGCGAGGGAAACGGATTATGTTCATTTCCGCCATGGAAATAAATAATCGGCATACTGCCATTACTTTTTGCAAGTCGAATTGCCTCAGTTACCAATTCCAAACGATAGCCGGCGGCGCCGGTGGTGTTCTCCGCAGCAATTCCAAATTCGTTTTCGCAAACCGCAAACACAGAGACTCTAATCCCATCCTTTATAAATTCTGCCGGACGGTATGCTTCTTCTATATTTTTACCTGCCCCGATACACAAGTATTTTTGCTGTAAAAGCTGCATTGTATGATGCAGTGCCCCTTCGCCGAAATCTCCTGCATGATTATTAGCAAGACCAACTGCTGTCGGGCAAAGTATATCAATATACTCCAAAAAACTGTCCTCTGAAATTAGATTCGGACCGGTTTTGACAATCGGCGTATATTGTTTTTTCTCTCCGACGATATTCTCTAAATTCAGTATGCTGAAATCCGAGGCATGGAAATACTCCGCAGTTTCACGCATAGTTTCACATACTTGCTTTCTATCCGGAAAAGAAGAAAAGTAGTTAAAAGAAATGTCAGAAGCAAACAAAATTTTCATGGTCTTTCGCCCTCCTTAAATTTAGCCGAAATATTTACTCTACCGTTTAAAACAGCATCGTATCGTATCAATTAGATTACAATATACTATAATGTCAATATCGTTGTCAAGCATGAAATGACGAAAGACAGTCTTGCTGTAAAAAAAGTTTATAGAATCGAAAAATCGTTGATTTACTTTTTGGGTATCCAGGTGATAAAATATTATTAAAAAATTGGAAAAGGATTTCGCGAATGTATATAGATATATTATATATAAAAAGGAGATAAAAGCAGTGAAAAAAATATTATTCCAAGGCGATTCGATAACCGATGCGGGTCGCTCCAGAGAAAATGATGAATGGAAGGGCAGAGGATACGCGACTCTTGTTTCTGCCAAGTTGGGATTTGACGAACCCAATCAATATGAATTTTTCAATCGCGGAATCGGTGGGAACCGCAGCATTGATTTGCTCGCGAGGATAAAAAGCGACGTTATCAACCTAAAGCCGGATATTATGAGTATTTTAATTGGCGTAAACGATGTGTGGCACGAATTTGAACTTCAAAACGGCGTGGATGCGGAAACATACGAGACCTATTATAATATGATAATTGAGCAGACAAAAAAGGCGCTGCCGAACATTGAAATAATGATACTGGAACCGTTTGTGCTAAAAGGAACGGCAACCGAGGAGTTTTGGGACAGACTCCGACCGGAAACGGAAAAAAGAGCGGCTGCGGCAAAACGTATTGCAGAAAAATACAATTTGCCTTTTATACCGTTGATGGAAAAATTTGACCGAGCACTGCAGCTTGCGCCGGGCAAGTATTGGCTTGCCGACGGCGTGCATCCGACCTCCGCCGGACATGAACTTATCGCCAGAGAATGGATAAAGGAGTATAAAAAGCTATGAAAATACCTGAAATATTAACTGCGTTGAGCGGAGAACGAATTACATCAACGGCTATGTGGGAAAAACACCGCAGGGACGAAATTTACACACTGTTTGAAAATTTCGTGTATGGCGTTGCGCCGGAATGTCCGAAGGATATGCGTTTTTCTGTTAAAACCATAGAGCGTGAACACAATATCACGCAAAAGAAAGCAGATATGATTTTTCCAAATTTCAAAATCAGCGCGGATATTTTTGTCCCGACGGAAAATACGAAAAAGCTGCCTGCATATCTGCTCTGTATGCATCAGTTTGAGGAGGATAGCTGTAATATAGATGAGGGATTGGATTTTGAAATCGTTCCGATTTTGGATATTGTAGAGCGTGGATATGCCATCGTAACAATGAAAACAAGTCAAATCTGTCCGGATGTATTCACGAACGAGCCATATGGAGACGGAATTTTTAAATGGATTGATTATTCAAAACGGGATAATTCATGGTCAATCATTGCATCATGGGCGTGGGGACTTAGCCGTGTTATGGACTATCTGCAAACGGATGAGGATATTGACGAAAGCCGCGTCGCGGTCATCGGTCATTCACGCAGCGGCAAAACCGCGCTGTGGGCGGGCGCGTCCGACAAACGCTTTGCTATGGTCGTTTCCAACGATTCAGGCTGTACGGGCGCGGCAATGACCAGAGGGAAAAAGGGCGAACACGTCAAGGATATCAACGATGCTTTTCATTGGTTCTGTGAAAATTATATAAAATATAACGATGACGAGGATATGCTGCCTATAGACCAGCATATGCTGCTCGCGCTTATCGCGCCGCGCCCTTTATATGTCGCCAGTTCCTCGCTGGACGAATGGGCGGATCCTGACAGTGAACTGCGTTCCTGCCGTTTTGCTTCGGAGATATATGAACTGTACGGATTAGATGGTGTAATCGTACCCGAAGGCATTGAGGAAAATATTCCTTATCATGGTGGCATGATTGCATATCACTGCAAGACCGGCGAACACGGTTTGACAAAGCAGGACTGGAATTTGTTTCTGGATTTTTCGGATATACATTTGAAATAACGGATAGAAAATGCTGCAAATTTTGGTGAAGTGAACGGGACTTCCCTAAAACCAAATGAAGCTATGCAGCAAAAGGGAGTGTTGTAAGAGTGAAATCAGACGTTTTTATAAAAGCGTAGCCGGCATATATTTCACGAACTGTTGCACTGCTGTGAATCGAGTGATGTTCCGTCAAATTGGTAAGTTATGTCGTTCATTGCTAAAATTCCCGCACCCTTTCCGGTGAGGGAATTTTAGTTTGGGTATATCTTTATCTGATGCACCGGTGCACTTGGTTTTGTCTTAGAAATGGCTAAAAATCGCTATATAACAGGCGTACTACAGAAAAAGTCTATAGAATGGAAAAATCGTTGATTTACTTTTTATTGTACCGGCGGTAGAATGAAAGTATAGAAAGTAACGTTTTTGCAAAATGGATGAGATAGTATAAAAAAAGATTCTCCTCCACCGGTTATGGCGGAGAGAAATAACGTGGTCTTGCCGCTGATTCAAAACGAACGAGTACAAACAGAGAACATAAAAATGAAAAATAAATCGGAAAAGAGAGGTTACAATAATGAAACTTTCGGAAATTAACATCAGAGACCCTTTTATTTTGTTCTATGAGGACAAGTATTATATGTATGGGTCACGAGTGGGTGAGCAAAGAGGATTTGATGTATATATAAGCGATGATTTGACAGATTGGAGCAATCCTGTATCCATATTTGAGTATTATGACGGATTTTGGGGAACAAATCAGTTCTGGGCGCCGGAGGTGCATTTGTATCATAACACATTTTATATGTTTGCATCGTTTCGGGATAATGAAAATCATAGAGGAACGGCAATCCTTACATCAAAAACACCTGATGGTAAATTTAAAGAGCATTCAGAAGGCGCTGTAACGCCGAAAAAATGGTCTTGTCTTGACGGAACGCTATACATCGAAGATAAAACACCGTATATGATTTTTTGTCATGAATGGACGCAAGTTAAAAACGGTGAGATATGTATGGTTAGGCTATCCGACGATTTAAAGAGAGCGGTATCCGAGCCTAAGCTGCTTTGGAGGGCAGCAGATGCAAAGTGGGTTTTTAGCGTAAAAGGTAATGATGAGTATGTGACTGACGGACCTTTTTTGTATTCACTGAATGGCAGATTGATATGTATGTGGTCAAGCTTTGGTAAAAAAGGCTATTGTCAGGCAGTTGCATATTCAGATAACGGCAAAATAGACGGTAATTGGCTGCATTTAAGTCAGCCAATATATGAAGGATGCGGACATGGTATGCTTTTTAATACGCGGGAAGGCAATTTGAAATTGGTTTTTCATAAGCCAAATACGCATACTTTGGAGCGCGCTTGTATTGTTGATATTGAGGAGAAGAACATAACGGAGATGATTCAGTTAGGGTAAAATCGGTATAACGAACGCGTTTTCGGGAGGATATATAAACATTTATCCGAAAAGAAATTACATTTTGTTTTTTAGGAAAGGGTGACGTGGGATGGGAGATAATATGATGCAATTACTGCGAAGATTTGTTGGTTTGTTGCTTTCGGTGGTTCTTTTTCTGATTTCTCTGCCGACAAATGCGGCGTGGGATGGCTATGAAGAAACGAAAAGCGGGAGCGTACATCTGGTGGATATGAACCGGCGCGGTTCTGTGACCAGTACAGGCTTAGCGGCGTCCGGCTCCGTGCGGAAGGGGCACAAATATTCCATGTATTGGAATCACGGCGCTTCAAAAGCAGATGTTTATCTGCCGAAAAAGAATATACCGCGCGATTGGTCGCAGTTTACATCGTTGGATTTATGGATTTACAGCGAAAAAGCATATGGCAACAAATTTATGATTGTGGTGGACTGCGACCCGAAGGAGGCAGGAGCGGCGTCATATTTGTCTAAAACAATTACGGTGGACTGGGAAGGTTGGAAGCAATTTTCCATTCCTGTTTCCGGTATGTCAATCAGCCGTAATGCAGACCCGAAAGAAGTCAATGATGTGCGGCTCGTAATCAGCGGGTGGAGTATGGTAATTAATCCGGAATGCGAACTGTATATCGGCGAAATTAAGCTATCCGCTGCCGGCGAATTGATAGGGAGCGCCGGAAGCATGTATAATATGGATACATATAACACGCTTGTTGAGGCGCTTGGCGATGGATATGCGGTTTATCGGGGCGGTCAAAATGCCTATTCTCCCGAGGAAGGGCTGGTTCCGCTTGGTGCGGCTGCGGCTGAAGTAGACGGTGTGGTGGCTGTGCCGCGCACATTCTTTGAAACGTATCTTGGCGCGAAGGTTTCGCAAAAGGACGGCGGCTATACGCTGACGGTGGGAAGCAACACTTATTCCGGCGCGGGAAAAGAGATGGACGGGACTGTGTATTTTCCACTGGCGGAAGCGGCGCGGGCGCTGGGGTTTGAAACGGCAGAGGCTGACGGCCTGACATTGGTTGGTAAGAGTGATAAGCTTTCGACCATACTAAACGATGCAGTTCTAAAAGAGGAGGCAATGTATATGGCGAGCTATCAGAAACCGGACACAAAGAGTATTACATCGGAAGATTACAAAGTGTTAAAAGACAGATGGCGCTTGAAGCTGGTTGGTGATGAAACGCTGGATTTGAGCGATGAGCGAATCGCTGCAAACGTAAAAGCGATTGAAAACGCAGGAAAAAGTTCACAAAGACAAATGCACAGAGGAGACGACA
This sequence comes from Clostridia bacterium, assembly GCA_022801925.1. GTDB lineage: Bacteria > Bacillota > Clostridia > RUG12999 > RUG12999 > JAAWTG01. The sequence goes on from JAAWTG010000002.1 coordinate 123,101, forward strand.
TAGAAGAACTGTGGGGAAACAAAATTGTCACGTCCAATCAAATGACGCAGGAATATAAGCAAATTGCACAGATGGCGAAAGCATGGGCAACATATGGTTCTTCTCTGTATCATGACGAAGCGCTGCGCGATGATATTCTGTTTGCGCTGCAATGGATGTATGAAAATCGCTATGGCGAGGCAGAAAAAACAAACAGCGGCTGGCGGTCAACCAGTCTATTTAACTGGTGGGATTGGCAAATCGGTTCACCGACACAGCTGATTGATACGCTCATGCTAATGGAGAGCGAGCTTGACCGCGAAACCATTACCCAATATCTGTCACTGTTTGATAAGTTGGTGCCGACCGCCACAGACTACGGCGCAAACAAGCTTAATTTCACACGGGAAATCATCGGTTCCGGTCTGCTGCAGGAAAATGCGGACAGGGTGATTGTCGGCCGCGACGGCGCAGACCCAACAATGATGTATGTTGACGGCGGCCGCAACAATAAACAGGGCTTTTATACGGACGGCTCCTATATTTTCCATACGCTTCATCCGATGAACGGTACCTACGGGTTTGAACAGTTCAAGAATTTTGCAGACCTTATGTATTTGCTGGAAGGTACAAAGTTTGCATACTGCAATCCGATGAAGTACAACATTTATGAGTGGGCAATCAATGCATATGAGCCGCTGATATATAAAGGAGACATGTTCCGCTTTGTGTTGGGACGCCATCCGAGCGGCGGAGCTGATCTGGGTCGCGGCGTTGTGGAGGTATATCTGAATTTATTGGCGCTGGATTCTATTCCGGCAGATTTGGCGGCGCGGCTGAAATCCATTATTAAATATATGGTCACAGAGGATACGTCAAAGTCTTACTATCAGAGCCTTACATTTGAATCCATCCGGCTGCTGAATGAGATTATGGCGGACGATTCCGTGAGACCGCGTGAAGATTACATATTAAATAAGATGTATTACAACATGGATAAGATGGCGCACCAGCACGAAACGTGGGCGGCGGGCGTCTCCATGTCGTCCTCCCGCATTTACAACTATGAATGTATTAACAATGAAAATATGACGGGTTGGTATGTGTCGGACGGTATGACCTATCTCTATTCAGAAAATGACTTAACGCAGTATGATAGTCTCTACTGGACCGGTGTTGACCCGTACCGGCTGCCGGGTACAACAGTCAATACGGGCGAGCGTGAGGTAACCAGCGTTGCGCAAAAAAATGAGTATCTCAGCAGTCAGGACTTTGTCGGCGGTGCATCGCTTGGCGGGGAGTATGGTACAGCGGCAATGTACTTGGAGTCATACCACGGAGACGGTATCGGCACGGGCGCAAACACTGGCTACGGCGGCTCAAATCCGCCGCGCGATTGTTCGCTGGAGGCACAAAAGGCGTGGTTCCTGTTTGACGATGAAGTCGTTGCGCTTGGCGCAAATGTTCACGCGCAGGACGGTTTACCGGTGCTAACGGTGGTGGAAAATCGGAAATCAAATCAGACGGAAAGTTTAACGGAAACGAACGTAACACCATATGAAGTTGTTTCTGTTAAAGCAAGCGATGTGCCGGAGCCTGCAAATGTACCGGAAAACACGATTGACGGCGATTTAGCGACGCGCTGGGCAGCGGAAAATGAAGCAACCATTACATGGGATTTGGGCGAGCCGCGCGAACTTGGCTATGCGGGACTGGCATTTTGGCAGGACGGAAAAAGGCAGACAATATTCGATTTGGAGGTTTCTGTAGACGGCGCAAGCTGGGAACAGGTATTCTCCGGCCGTTCCGCCGGAAAATCGGAATTGCCGTCCGCCTATACGCTGGGCGGCAAAACGGCGCGCTATGTTCGCTACTGCGGACACGGCAACACAGCAAGCGCTTGGAACAGCATTTTGGAAGCTGATTTCTATCCGCCAAATGCGGACGGCAGTCTTGCGCTTCCCAAGACGGATTTTGTCGGTGCAGAGAAGGTGACAGCAGACGGCAAGACGCTTTCCCTCAGCGAAGAAGATACCGCGCTTGACGGCATAAGCTGGGTGCAGCTGGAGGGAACCGGCGGCTATTACTTCCCGGAAGCGCAAAATGTGAAGGCGCGTAAAACGAATAAAACAACCAGCTTCTTTGAACTGTGGCTTGACCACGGCGTTGACCCGCAGGGCGGCACATATTCCTATGTGCTGCTGCCCAACAAATCGGCGGACGAAACGGCAGCTTATGCACAAAATCCAAATATTGAGGTGCTTGTGAACACGCCGGAGATTCAGGCGGTACGCGCAAAACAGCAGGGCGTAACGGGATATGTGTTCTGGAAAGCGGGAACGTATGACGGCATCACCGTATCGGAACCGATGATTGTGATGGTGAAAGACAATGGAACCGTGGTGGAAGTATCCGCATGCGACCCGACGCAGAAGCTGACAAGCGGCACGGTTACGATGAACCGCGCATTGACAAAGGTGTCCGCAGACGAGGGCGTTACTGTCACCGGCGGGGAGCAGACTGCCATTGCGGTTGACTTTACCAATACCTACGGAAAAAGTTTTGAAGCAAAGCTGGGCGACCCGAACGGCAGCAAGATGAGTGGTGATACGGCGACGACCAATACAGATGCGGTGTTCAGCGACCTTGGAGAAGCGGCATGGGCGGCGGAAGCTGTCATGCGGCTCTATGAACGCGGCGTGGTATCTCCGGCGGCGGACAGGCGGTTTCGTCCCAACGACAGTGTGACGCGGGAAGAATTTGTGAAGCTGCTGATGGAAACGTTTGAAATCAAGGTGGCGGACGAAGCACAGCCATTTGCCGATGAAGCGGAGGGGGCATGGTATACGCCTTATCTGGCGGCGGCGCGGCAAATGGGATTGGTGAACGGCTATGACGATGGACGATTTGGCGTGGGAGAACAGATTACGCGGCAGGATATGGCAGTGATGGCATATCGGGCTGTCGGTCTGACCGGAAAACAGCTTGCGGAGACGGTGGAGACAGCGGCGTTCCGCGACGGCGATGAAATTGACGGCTACGCGGCACAAGCGGTAGAAGCATTGCAGCGTTCCGGCGTGATTTCCGGTATGGAGAACGGAAACTTTGAACCGACAGAGACTGCCGGCAGGGCGCAGGCGGCAAAAATTATTGTCGGGCTTTTGGAAAAAACGGCGTAAAGAGTGAAAGGGTGTGAAAAACTTGAAACGTTATTTTACGTTATTGCTATCGGTTTTCATGGTGTTGGGGGCAATGGGCTTTCCGGCAGCCGTATCCGCGCTGGAGCTTCCTCTGGAGCAGGAGCAGTTGCCGGACAAAAAGGTGATTGTGAAATTTAACGATGCAATGATTGCTGCTTGGAAGGGCATGGAAGCAGGAACCTATACAGAGGAGGACGGCAGGCAGATAACGGCGGCAAAAATGGCGCCGGGCGCGTTGAATGCAGACGGACAGCGAGCAACTAAGGATTATCCAAACCCCAGATATTTGCTTGCAGACTATGGGATTGATACGGATATGTCCGGATACCGTACCATTAATTTCCGGTTATACTCCAAGGCAGCGACGAATGAACAAGTAAATATCGTCCTCCAGCAGACAAAGAACGGAAGCGATGGGTACTTTAAGCAAACGATTACACTTGACTGGATCGGTTGGAAGACATTCTCATATCATTTTGGGGATATGTCGCCAACAAAGGCAGGAATCAGCGAGAAGCGCATAGGAACCATTTATTTCAATTTTGGTGGTTGGGGGACTGGCAAGACCGGAAATGCTGAGACAGAGTTGGCTGTTTCCGAAATCTATCTTTCCAATCCTCATAACGAAGTGAAGCTGGAGGACGGACTGATAGCGTGGGAAGCCGGTACCACAGAGAATTGCACGCCGTTTACTTCCGACAGTACGGTCACGAATATGCATGATGTTTCCGGCAAAATGGTGATTGACAAAACCGGTGACATAAGCCTAACTACGCCAAACCGCCATTTGGTAGTAGATTCACAGCAATATCAATATTTGAATCTGCTGGTGCATTCCAACAAGGCGACAACAACAGCCGGAACAGGAATCAATATCTGCGTTTTTGACTATGCCGGATCCAATTCTTATGTGAGAAAAAACATTCCTGTAAATTGGACGGGATGGAAGGTGGTGTCCATTCCGCTTTCACAGTTTAACTCAAGTCGGTGGAATCAAGTAAAATCTATTCGAATTAATTCAGGCGGATGGTCCGGCAGTGTAAAGCCGGTAGAGATTGGTACCGAACTAAATTTTGATTTGATTTGGTTTTCCAAAGAAGAACCGAATCTAAAACTGAAGGAAACGATTGCAGAGACGGGAAGCACCGAAATGTCGGCAGCCGGCGCGGAAGTATCGTTCCAGTTCAGCAATCCACTTCGGAGAATTGACGAAACAAAATTGACGCTCACCAAGCAGGGAGAAACAAACAGTGAATCCATTTTCTGCACGGCGGAAGGCAGTACCATGACGCTGGCAGCACAGGGGACGCTGGAGTATGGAACGGCTTATACGCTGACGGTACTAACCGGCGCAGTGACGGATATTTTCGGACAAAGTAATACAGAGCCGATTACCTACAGTTTCACCACAATGCAGCAGGGACTGAACGCCACGCCACCAACGCTGACAGACAGTGCAGGCAATCCGCTTACTGCCATGCCGGAGAATGGGGAAACCGTCAAAGCGGCGGCGCGGGTAAGCAATGGGACTTCGGCGGCAAAAACAGCGACGCTGGTTCTCGCGTACTATGACGAAAACAACACTATGGTGGATTGCAAAACCGCGAGCAAAAGCATTCCGGCAAACGGAATTGATACGCTGGAGGCAACGACAACGGCAAGTGGTACGGTGGTAAAGGCGTTTGTAATAGATGATTTAGATGCGCAGCAGCCGCTGTATAACGGTTTTGTGCAGCTGCCTGCACCTGCGTCAAACGGCGGCAGCACAGGCAGCGGCGAAAATGCTCTCTCATTAACAGGCGTAAGATTAGAGGAAGAACAAGTTTATATCAACGGTAAAGTGGGCGGCGCCTTGCCCCGCGTGGCGGTCATTGCCATGCGCGGGAAAACGGCGGAAGAACCGCTGTTTTTGTCGCCGGTTCTGGCAGAGGACGGCGGAGCGTTCACTATAGAAACCGCAATGCCGGAAACGGCTGCCAGCGGCGAATATGAGGTTCGTGCAACCGCATACGGCATGGAAGGCAAACAAACAGATACCATAAAATACATCAACAAGAATGACCGCGATGCACTTGTCGCGGACGTCAATGCGGCTGAAACCGCAGAAGCAGTCGCCGATATTTTAATGGAAAAACGTGAGATACTCGGTTTGCTGCAGGACGGCGCACTGTTTACCCACATTGCGCAGACGGTGTTTGAGCAAAAGCTGTATGAGAGCTATGCGGCGCTAATCGCGATGCTGGAGCAAGCGCAAACGGTGCTTGCGAAATTGAATGCCGCCACAGGGACGGAATATTCCAAATTGCTTTCGGAGAATCCCATGATTCTAAACGGTCATGCAGACGAAGCCTATTACAATGATTTGTCGGTGGCGGGCAAAACGGCGGTCAACCGAAAAATCGTTTCTTCTGCGCCGTTTGAAAGTTTTGCAACGTTCCGCACTGCATTTGCACAGGCGGTTGCAGCGTATAAACAGGAATTGGAAAGCGGCGGCGTGCAGTTGGAGGACGGTTTGGTGGTTTGGGAATTTGATTCGGAAGAAAAGTGTACCCTCGCCAAACTAACGCCCGACACAACTGTTACTAATATGCATGACGTTTCCGCAAAATTAACTATTGACAAAACCGGAGATATAAATGGCAATACGCCATCCCGCGATTTGGTGGTAGACCGTCAGCAATATCAATATTTGAATTTGGTGATGTATTCTAATAAGGCGACGGCAACAGAAGGAACAGGAATCAATATCTGCATTCACGATTCCTCTAGTTATGCCAGAGCAGTACTCCCTGTAAATTGGACGGGCTGGAAGGTGGTATCTATTCCACTTTCGGCATTTGCAGGCACGATTGACTGGAATGACGTAAAGTATGTCAAAATCAATTCCGGCGGATGGTCCGGCAGTGTAACACCAGTAGAGATTGGTACCGAACTGAACTTTGACTTGATTTGGTTCTCCAAAGAAGAACCGAGTCTGACGCTGAAAGAAACGATAATAGAATCGGAAAACGATAAAATGCCGGTGAACGGCGCGGAAGTATCATTTTGGTTCAGTAACTCGCTTCGGCAGGTCGATGAAACGGCACTGACGCTCACCAAACAGGGAGAAGCAAACAGTGAATCCGTTTCCTGTACAGTGGAGGGAAGTTCTGTGACGCTGGAAGCGCAGGCGGAACTGGATTATGGAACAACGTATACGTTGACAATACCAAGTGGCGCGGTAATTGATATTTTCGGACAGAGCAATACAGAACCGATTACCTACAGCTTCACCACGTTGCAGCAGGGATTGAACGCCACGCTGCCGACGCTGACAGACAGCGCGGGCAATCCGCTTTCAGGCAGACCGACAAGCGGAGAAACCATTCAGGCAGTGGCGCGGATCACCAATGGGTCTTTGGAGGCAAAAACGGCTACGCTGGTTCTGGTGTGCTATGACGAAAACAACCGTGTGCTGGTTCGGAAAACCGCGAGCAAAAGCATTCCGGCGAACGGAGCCGATACGTTGGAGGTGACGACAGCGGCGAGCGGCGCGGGGGTAAAAGCGTTTGTAGTAGATGATTTGGATTCGCTGCGACCGTTGTATAACGGTTTTGCACAAGTACCCGCACCGACCTCGAATGGCGGAACTACAGGTTCCGGCGAGAATCCTTCTCTCACGTTGAACGATATACGTCTGGAGAAAGAACAAGTTTATATCACCGGTAAAGTTGAAGGCGCATTGCCCCGCATGGCGATTATCGCCATAGATGGAGAATCGGCGGAGGAACTGCTGTTTTTGTCGCCGGTTATGGCAGAGGACGGCGGAGCGTTCACCATGGAAACCACGATGCCGGAAACGGCTGTCGGCGGAGAATATGAGGTTCGTGCAACTGCGTACAGCATGGAAGGCAAACAAACAGATACATTCTATTACTTTGGCAAAGGAGAGCGCGACGCGCTTATCGCGGCGGTGAACGCAGCGGAAAACGCGGAAACGGTCACGAACCTTTTAACAGAAAAACGCGATATACTTGATTTGCCGCAAGACAGCGCGTTATTTACGCACATTGTCCAAACAGTATTCGAGCAGAAACCGTATGCAAATTATGCAGCGTTTGCCGCAATGCTGGAACAGGCGCAAACAATGCTTGCGAAATTAAATGCAGCCACTGAGACAGAATATTCCAAACTGCTTTCGGAAAATCCCATGATTTTAAACGGTCATGCGGACGAAGCCTATTATCATAATTTGTCGGCAAAGGGCAAAACGGCGGTAAACCAAAAAATTGTTCCGATAGCGCCGTTTGAGAGTTTTGCAACGTTCCGCATTGTATTTGCACGGGCAGTTGCGGCATATAAACAGGAGTTGGAAAGCGGCGGTATAAAACTGGAGGACGGTTTGATTGTGTGGGAATTTGATTCTGCAGAAAAGTGTACCGCGGTCAACCTTACGCCGGACACAACGGTTACGAATCTATATGACGTTTCCGCCAAGCTAACGATTGACAGAACAGGAGATATAAGCCGCAATACGCCTTCTCAAAATTTGGCGGTAGATACGCAGCAATATCAATATTTGAATCTGCTGGTGCATTCCAACAAGGCGACGACAACAGAAGGAACAGGAATCAATATCTGCATTCACGATTCCTCTAGTTATGCCAGA
>JAAWTG010000070.1 GCA_022801925.1 Clostridia bacterium
TCTTCCTGTGCGACAACAGCCGCCGGAACCAGACTGAAAAGTAAAATGAATGTGAAACAGAACGTGAATAAACGCTTCATGTGAATTACCCCCAATTTTCATATGTTTTTAACTGCCATGAAAGTCCTGCGGGAACAAAGGGCAGTTTTATATCTTGTTACCCATAGTTTACCATATATTCCACTGTTTGTCCAGAATAAATCCATATAGGTCACGGCGCGGAAAGCAGAGTGGGGTGGTTAAACAAAAGGTCATAACACCGGAAATGGTGACGCAAAGAGAAGTTTTCCGACTTGCGGCAGTAGCGGTCTTTTTCGCGCTGCGGTTCGCCGAAACCCCATGCACAGTATGCAGTAATGCCCGAAAGTATAAGTGCAAGCAATATGTACCGTTTCCGGTGTATAGGCGTACGATATTCGATTCTCTTATGCCTACGCATGTTTCATTCTCCTTCCGCCTCGCACCACCGGCGCACAAATTTGCCGCCCAGATAGTCAAATTTATCTCCCTGCCGGCGGTTTTCCCGCTCCATTTTTTCTTCAATCATATCCTTGATTTTCCACCAGCTTGTGTGGTGGTTGCAGGAGAGGGTGTCCTCCTCCGGCGCGCGCCCCACCAGCCGCGCGATGGTAATGTTCGGATTCAGATATTCCAAAAACGTCACGCACCGCTCCACATAGTCCGCCAACGGCAGCAAATGAAGCGTGCCGTCTGTGTACATTTGTGCCAGCGGCGTGTCTTTGGGCACATAGAGCGCGTGCAGTTTCACGCTGGAAAACCGTAGTGCGCTGAGCAGTTTTGCCGTTTCTATGACGTCCTCCACAGTATCCCACGGCAGATCGGCAATCACGTGCGCGCAGGTGTCAAATCCATAGGGGAGAATCGCCAGCCGCGCGTCCGCAAATTCCGCCAGCGAATGTCCGCGTCCCAGTAGGGAAAGCGTTTTATAGTTGGCGGTTTGCAGTCCCAGTTCCACGGTGATTTCCACGCCGAACTTTTGCTGTGCGTCCGCCAAAATATCCAGATATGGCTTTGCAATGCAGTCGGGACGCGTGGAAACGGCAAGTTCCACCACGCCGGGCGCGCTTGCTGCCTCACGTACCGCTGCCGCAAAATCGGCGGGCGGCAGGTAGGTATTGGTGTAGTTTTGAAAATAGGCAATGAACTTGTCCGCATGATATTTTTTGCCGATATACGCGCTGTTTTGCGCAAGCTGCTCCTGCACGGAAAGCGCCGAAGAGAGCGATTCAAAGCCCGCGCCCTTGGGACTGCAATAGGCACAGCCGCCGCCCGCCGCGCGGTTGGGGCAGGTGACGGGCAAATTGACAGGCAGACGGTAGACCTTGCCGCCATATTTTTCTTTTAATGCGTTGGAATAAACGCGATAGCGCGGTTGCTTCGCCTCCATCTATTCCGCCTCCCAGCCTTTGCAAACGTCCACCCATGCCGCCGCGCCGCATAGTTCCTCCAGCCGCGCGGGCGCAAGTTCAATCGCGCTGTTTGCACTGCCACAGGCAGGAAACACCGTATCAAACCGTTTCAGGGAAATGTCGAGATAAATTTTCACGCTTTCCGGCACGGCAAAAGGACAAACGCCGCCCACGGCATGTCCCACCAAACGTTCCACGTCCGCCGCTGCGGGCATTTTTGCTTTGGTGTGGAACTGCACTTTAAATTTGGCATTATCTATCTTTGTATCGCCTGCCGCCACAACGAGAATCGCACTGTCCTCCATGATGAAAGAAAGCGTTTTTGCAATGCGTGCCGGCGCGCATTGCAGCGCTTGCGCGGCAAGTTCCACGGTTGCGGAGGAAACGGAAAATTCCTGAATGTTTTGGTCCAGTCCGAATGGTTTTAAATAACTTCTGACGGCTTCAATTGCCACTGTAATCAACTCCTTTTATTTGATATGGAAAACGCCCGACACTGCCGAAGCAGCATCGGGCGGAAATTCCAAAAAGAAACCATTATTCGTTTTTGGATTCAATCAGTTTCACAACGTCGCCGACGGTTTTCACATTTTCCAGTTCGTTATCCGGAATTTCAATGCCGAATTCGTCTTCCAGAGACATTGCCAAATCAACGACTGCCAGAGAATCCGCACCCAAATCGTCTTTGATGTTTGCTTCCATGGTTACGTCAGCTTCATCCACCATCAGTTCGTCTACAATAATGCTTTTCACTTTGTCAAATACCATTGTTTTTCTCCTCCTCATTATGATAGCCTACCGCCAGCTTTTGGGCAAAGCGGAAGATTCTATACTAAAGTTATGATACTATTATAATATCAGAAGGGGAACCTGTCAACATTTTTTTTATTTTTTGTAAAATTTATAGCCGCGCCAGCACTGCATCGCCCATTTCTTTGGTGGAAACAGCTTTCATTTCAGCATTTTCGACCAAATCCGCCGTGCGGAAACCGTCCTGCAGCGTTTTTTGTACGGCGTTTTCAATCGCGCGCGCTTCTTTTTCAAGTTCAAAAGAATGGCGCAGCATCATGGCAACAGACAAAATGGTTGCCAATGGGTTGGCGATACCTTTGCCTGCAATGTCAGGCGCACTGCCGTGAATGGGTTCATACATGCCTTTTTTGCCGTCGCCCAGACTTGCGGACGGCAGCATACCAATGGAACCTGTCAGCATGGACGCTTCATCGGAAATGATGTCGCCGAACATGTTGGAAGTCACAATCACGTCAAACTGCTGCGGATTGCGCACCAACTGCATGGTGGCGTTGTCCACATACATGTAGTTCACGTCCAGACCGCTGCCTTCCAATACTTCCGCCGCCACTTCGCGCCACAGACGGGAGGATTCCAATACGTTTGCTTTGTCCACAATGGTCAGTTTTTTCTTGCGTCCCTGCGCAATTTTGACCGCCACTTTCAGCACGCGTTCCACTTCCGCTTTGCTGTAGCGTTCCGTGTCATAGGCGCTGTCGCCTTCGCGTCCGCTGTCGCCGAAATAGATGCCGCCCGTCAGTTCGCGCACAATCATGATGTCCAGATGGTCGCCAATGATTTCCGGTTTCAGCGGGCAGGCGAATTTCAGTTCCTGATAGAGCAGCGCCGGACGCAGGTTTGCATATAATCCCAGACCGGCACGCAGTCCGAGCAGAGCCTGTTCCGGGCGGATACCGTCGAGGTGTTCCCATTTCGGGCCGCCTACCGCGCCCAGCAAAACGCTGTCCGCCGCTTTGGCTTTTTCCAATGTTTCTTCCGGCAGCGGTTTTCCGGTCGCGTCAATCGCGCAGCCGCCCGCCAGCAAGTTGGTGTATGTCACATTGTGTCCGAACTGGTCTGCGACTTTGTCCAGTACGCGGACTGCCTGCTCCACAATTTCCGGTCCGATTCCGTCGCCCGGTACCAGTGCAATGTTCATGTTCATAGATGATTCCTCCTGTTTTGAGTTGTTTTAACCATATTGAAACGGTACATTATTTCGAGGTTTTCACATAGTTCACCAGACCACCCGCGTCCACAATGCCCTGAATGAATGGCGGGAATCCCGCTGCCTGATAGGTTTTGCCGGTGGTTTTGTTGGTGATAACACCGGTGGTGAGGTCTGCTTCCACCACGTCGCCCGCGTTAATTTCTTTTGCCGCCGCTTCGCATTCCATAATGGGCAGTCCGATATTGATGGCGTTGCGGTAGAAAATACGCGCAAAACTCTCCGCGATAATCAGCTTGATACCGCTGGTCTTGATTGCCAGCGGCGCGTGTTCCCGCGAGGAACCGCAGCCGAAATTTTTGTTCGCAACCATGAGGTCGCCTTCTTTGACTTTGTTCACGAAATCCGCGTCAATGTCCTCCATACAGTGCGCCGCAAGCTGCTTCGCGTCGCTGACGTTGAGGTAACGCGCGGGTATAATCACGTCGGTATCGACGTTGTCGCCATATTTGTGTACGTTTCCGCTTACTATCATGATTCCATCCGTCCTTTCTATTACAGGCTGTCCGGCCCGCAGATAATACCTGCAACCGCGCTTGCCGCTGCGACTGCCGGTGATGCGAGATATACTTCTGATTCCGTGTGTCCCATCCGTCCGACAAAGTTACGGTTGGTGGTGGACACACAGCGTTCGCCTTTTGCTAAAATACCCAAATGTCCGCCCAGACAAGGCCCGCAGCTCGGCGGCCCAATCACACAGCCTGCGTCCATAAAGGTCTGCAAATAGCCTGCCATCATGGCTTCCATATAGATTTTCGGTGTTGCAGGCAGTACCATCACGCGCACGCCGCGTTTGACTTTTTTACCTTTGAGAATGTTCGCCGCAATTTCGAGGTCGCTGATACGCCCGTTGGTGCAGGAACCAATCACCACTTGGTCAATTTTGATGTTCATGGCTTCTGCTTCCGCAATGGTCTTGGTGTTTTCCGGCAGGTGCGGAAACGCCACTTGCGGCGCCAGCTTGGACAGGTCAATATCAATGGTCTGTTCATATTCCGCGTCCGCGTCAGGATAGAAATATTGATATTCCACTGCCGCATGTTCTTCCACATAGGCTTTCATGATGTCGTCCGGTTCAAAAATACCGTTTTTCGCACCCGCTTCAATTGCCATGTTCGCAATGGTAAAACGGTCGTCCATGGTGAGAGAGTGAACGCCTTCGCCTGTGAACTCCATGGAACGGTACAGCGCGCCGTCCACACCGATTTTTCCAATGATGTAGAGAATCAAATCTTTACCGGAAACGTTTTTAGACAGTTTGCCGGTGAGGTTAAACCGAATTGCCGCCGGCACTTTGAACCAGCCCATGCCTGTTGCCATGCCGACCGCCATATCCGTGCTGCCGATACCGGTGGAAAACGCATTTACTGCGCCATAGGTACAGGTGTGCGAATCCGCTCCAATCACCAGATTGCCGGGCGCAACCAGCCCTTTTTCCGGCAGCAGCGCATGTTCCACGCCTACGTTTCCGCCTTCATAAAAATGCGTGATATCGTGTTTGTCCGCAAATTCGCGTACCTGTTTGCACTGCTCCGCCGCTTTGATGTCCTTGTTAGGCGTGAAGTGGTCAAGCACCAGCGCGATTTTGTCCTTGTGGAACACATCGGCGAAATCTGCCTTTTCAAATTCGTTGATGGCAACTGGCGCCGTGATATCGTTTGCCAGCACCATGTCCAGCTTCGCCTGAATCAGGTCGCCCGGCTTCACGCTGTCCATGCCCGCTTTATACGCCAGGATTTTTTGTGACATTGTCATTCCCATAGTTCATTCCTCCTTGTATGATAAAAAATTATACTTGTTCTCGTAACAATTGATATTCAATACCATCGATTAACGCCTGCCGCGATGCTTCAATCACGTCGGTGGAAACGCCTACCGTTGACCAGGACGATTTGCCGTCCGTCATTTCAATTAACACGCGCGTGACTGCGCCGGTGGTCGCTTCCGAGTTGAGGATACGCACTTTGTAGTCCTGCAAACGGATTTGCGCAAGCTGCGGAAAAAATGCGCCCAGTGCCTTGCGCAGCGCGATATCCAGCGCATGAACAGGGCCGTCCGCGTCCGCCGCCGTGATTTCCTCCTTGCCGTCCACCTGCACTTTGATAATCACCGAAGCATATCCCTGCCGCGGTTTTTCACCTTGCTCCGCCAGAATTTTACACTGTTTTAACTCAAACAGGGGGTGATACAACCCCAATGCCTTTTTAATCACCAATTCCAGCGATGCGTTTGCACCCTCGAATTGATACCCTTCATATTCCAGTTCCTTCAGACGGTCTAAAATGCGTTTCAATTCTTTGGAATCCTTTTCAATGGTGGGGTCAATTTGCCGTATCACGGGCAGCAGCCCGCTTTTGCCCGACATTTCCGACACCAGAATGTTACGGTGGTTGCCCACAGCCGACGGGTCGATATGTTCAAAGGAAGCGGAGGTTTTCAGCACCGCGTCAATGTGCATACCCGCCTTGTGAGAAAACGCCGATTTGCTGACATAGGGCAGTCCCGAAACGGTGATATTCGCCACTTCCGCCACTTCGCGCGCCGCCGTGGTAAGCAGCGATAAATCAGGCACCAAGTCATAGCCGCGTTTAAGCTGCAAGTTGGCAATACAGGTGGAAAGATTCGCGTTGCCGCAGCGTTCGCCAATGCCCGTCAACGTCCCTTGTATATGCGCCGCACCTGCCTCCACTGCTGCCAGCGTACATGCCACCGCCAGCCCGCTGTCGTTGTGCGAATGGATACCGATGGGGACGGAGATGGTTTTTGTCACCTGCTGCACGGTTTTGGCGATATCGTCCGGAAACATGCCGCCGTTGGTGTCGCACAGGGCGATGATATCCGCGCCCGCGTTTTCGGCAGCTTGCAGCACGGCAAGCGCATAGTCAGGATTGTGCAGATAGCCGTCAAAGAAATGTTCCGCGTCAAAAATAACCTCCAGCCCGCTGGATTTGAGAAATTTCACGCTGTCCGATACCATGCGCAAATTTTCTTCCGGCGTAGTGATTAGCACTTCCGTCACATGCATATCCCATGCTTTGCCGAAAATCACGCCTACCGGCGCGCCGGATTCCACGATTTTCAGCAAATTGCGGTCTTTCGCAGCGGGACAGCCTTTTTTGCAGGTGCTGCCGAATGCCGCCAGCTTGGCATGCGTGAGCGTGAGCTGTTTTGCTTCGCGGAAAAATTCTTCGTCCTTGATGTTGGAGGCAGGATTGCCCGCTTCAATATAGTCCACGCCCAAACGATCCAGAATTTGCACAATTTTGAGTTTATCCGCAACGGAAAAAGAGATTTTCTCCGCCTGCATTCCGTCGCGCAGCGTTGTGTCTAAACTTGTGATTTTGGTCAAATGCAACACCTCCAATGCCTATCTCGGAAGGGGGATTCGTTCCGGCACAGCCGTCACACCATCCCCCTTCCGGCTACCCCTAAGCGCCGCCCTTCGCTCGCGCTGCGTGCCTGTGGCACTTGGGCGGCGAGAGGAATGGAATGTCCGGCGCATGTCCGGACATTCCATGAATAAAAAAGTAGTCCGGTTCCGGTTACTTACCGTAGAATGATAAAGCTACAACAAATAAGAAAAGCCTTCCCGCCCGCAGGCGGGCCGTCCCTCGGGGTGCAGGGAGAACCCTTTTCGAAAGGGGGACTCATTCCGGCTCGTTTTACTCGCCGTCATGCCGTCCCCCTTGTCGGCTACCCCCAATTATCGCTCCGGAAACTTCTCTCGTGAAAAATGTCCCCCGAATGTCGTTCCAGATATTTTCCCCTTGAAAATGTCCCCCGAATTTTGACGTAGTCAAAATTCTCCTCCTCTTACTTTTCTTGGGGAAAATATCTTACACTCCTTGCCCCCATTTTCTCTTCCTCTTACTTTTTCTGAGACACATGGGGAATGGGAAACGCAGCGGCAGCGAGATTTCCGATTCCCCAGCGGGCAGATTCCGTTAGGAATCTACCCTCCTATTTACCTCCGCACTTTGCCCCCTGCCGCGTCCGCTCTCGCGGCGTTCCTTCGAAACGCCCACGGCTGAGGGGTATAGAAACTTCGGTACACTTGTGCCCCAGAGGGTACGCCCGAAGTTTCCATGAATAAAAAGTAGTCCGGTTCCGGATAGTTTTTTTGAAAGTAGTTCGATTTCTATTATTTACCGTAGAACGCTGCAATATATGTAACGAATCCAGCCCTCCGCAGGAGCCAAAGGGGGCGAAGAGCGGAGGATATTTCTCCTAAGAAAAGTAAGAGGAGGAGAATTTTGACTACGTCAAAATTCGGGGGACATTTTCAAGGGAGAAATATCCGTAGCGCACCTTGGGGGTCTGGGGCGAAGCGGAACGCCAGAAAGTTTTTGGTACTTTTTGTCGGCAAAAAGTACATCATAGTCGCGGTAGCGACTGTGATTTGTTAATAGTGCAAGCCGGAAAAACTTCTTTTTCCGAAAAGATACTTTCATTATAGCCCGAACCATGGGGAAAAGTCAATCGTTTTTCCTGCTGAAATGGAGAAAAAAATGAACGTTTCTTGCAGTTGGTGAAAAATGGATTCTCTTGACGCGGCGGACAAGCTGTGTTACAATAAGACACAGACAGAAAATCAATGTATTTTGCTATTGGAGCGCGAAAAGCGGGACAAACAACATAGAAAAATAATGTGCGCAAACAGGGACAATATAGTAGTTTGACACATACCATGGAGATAGAAGAAATTGTGAAAAAAATAACATAGAGGAGTTGGAAATAGATGTGGGCTGAAAAAAGCGTATTTTATCAAATATATCCTTTGGGATTTTGCGGCGCGCCGGCGGAAAATGACGGGCAAACAGAGCCGCGTATTCGCAAAGCAGCGGATTTTGCGCCGCATATCAAAAGCATTGGGGCGGACGCTGTTTATTTTTGTCCGATTTTTGAATCAGACCGGCATGGGTATGACACCCGTGACTACCGTAAGATAGACTGTCGTTTGGGAACAAATGAAGATTTCAAAGCGGTTTGCAAGGTGTTTCATGAAAACGGTTTGCGCGTGGTGCTGGACGGCGTGTTTAATCATGTGGGGCGCGGGTTCTGGGCGTTTCAGGACGTGCTGCAAAATCGGGAAAACTCATCGTATAAGGATTGGTTTTTCATTGATTTCGGCGGCAACAGTAATTATAACGACGGTTTGTGGTACGAAGGCTGGGAAGGGCATTTCAATTTGGTGAAATTGAATTTGCGCAATCCCGCTGTGGTAGACTATTTGCTGGACTGTGTACGGCTGTGGGTAGAAGAATTTGACATTGACGGTCTGCGGCTGGACGTTGCCTATTTGCTTGACCATAATTTTATCCGCCGCTTGCGTGCGTTCACAGATGGGCTGAAACCGGAATTTTTCCTGGTAGGCGAGCTGATGTTTGGCGACTACAATCCGTTTTTGGCAGACGGTATGCTGCACAGCGCGACAAACTATGAATGCTACAAAGGGCTGCATTCGTCGTTTAACAGCAGCAATATGTTTGAAATTGCGCATTCGCTGGCGCGGCAGTTTGGGAAAGAGGACTGGACGTTATATAAAGGAAAACATTTGTTGAATTTTGTCGATAACCATGATGTGACGCGTGTGGCAACGATTTTGCAAGACAAAAACTGCCTGCCGCTGATTTATGCGGTTTTATTTGGTATGCCCGGCATTCCCTGCATCTATTATGGCAGCGAATGGGGCGCAGAGGGTGACAAAGGACAGGGAGACGCGGCGCTGCGTCCCTGTTTTGACGCGCCGGAGGAAAATGAACTCACAGCATGGATTACGCGTTTGGCGGCGGCGCACAAGGAAAGCCGCGCGTTGTGCTATGGGAATTACACCAATGTGATGATACAGAGCAAGCAACTCATTTTTGAGCGGGAAGCGGACGGAGAACGCGTATTGGTTGCGGTCAACATGGACAGCCAGCCGTTCACGGCGCATTTTAACGCGCGCGCCGGCCGCGCGATAGACCTCATTTCCGGCGCGGAACACGATTTTGGCGGCGGCAGCGAGCTGCCGCCCTACAGCGCATTTTTCTGGAAAGTGGTTTAAGGGAACTTTGATAGAAAATGAAGCTGCATTGTATTTCATAAGAAGATAGATTTTGTTGTTTTGATGGATTCCGTGTATTTGCGCAAATCCATTACCGCCGAAGTGTCGCTCCGCATGTATTCTTCCTTGAAAATGTCCTCCGCCTTTGTGCAACGCACAAAGGCTCCCCCTCTTACTTTTCTTGGAAGAATACATTCTCCGCTCTTTGCCCCCTCTCCCCCTTTATTTTTCTTGGGCGATAGATTCTCTGTTCTTTACCCCTGTTTCCCCCTATTTTTCTCTGGTAATGAGTTGCGCAAATAGAGCGGGTATAAGATATCATGCATATGCTTCCCTTTACTTTTATAGTACGCCTAGGAGTTTTAAAATACGAATACCGTCTTTGATGCCATATTGATAATAAAAAATGGATTCAGCCGACCGGTCACAGTCAAGAACATCTAAAAGCATGTCTGCTTCTTGTTGCTGTTTAGGTGGTATTAAT
>JAAWTG010000071.1 GCA_022801925.1 Clostridia bacterium
AAGAAACATGGTATACTATAAGTTATGCAGGAAAGAGAGTGCGTGTGAGGACGGTTTGCCCCCAAACCCTAAGAGAGGGGGTGATGTTTATGATACATATATTAGGAATTCCTATTTTAATCATAGTTATCCTAATTATATTTTCTATAAACGTAAAGTAGCCGCCCTCCGCCCAAAGAGTTAGCGACTACTTTGTCAAAAACTTCCGGCAAACCGATTTCATACGGTTCACCCTCTACCTGCATTTATTATACCTGTTTTTGGGTAGTTTGTCAATACCGAAATATTACAGTTTCATAACTATATTGAATTATAAAAAGAAACATGGTATACTATAAGTTATGCAGGAAAGAGAGTGCGTGTGAGGACGGTTTGCCCCCAAACCCTAAGAGAGGGGGTGATGTTTATGGTACATATATTAGGAATTCCTATTTTAATCATAGTTATCCTAATTATATTTTCTATAAACGTAAAGTAGCCGCCCTCCGACCAAAGATAGTGGCTACTTTACAACTACTATTCCGGCAAACCGATTTCATACGGTTCACCCTCTACCTGCATTTATTATACCTGTTTTTGGGTAGTTTGTCAACCCCTAAAAGATTACAGGGAATGTCCGCATTTGGGACAAAAATCGTAAGTACGAGAGGTGACATTGCCGCAATTCTCGCATTTTTTCTGATTTTTCAGTTTCGCAAGTTCCTCTTTCATGGTCGCGGCTTCTGCGATTTTCGCGTCAATTTCTTTGCATTTTTCCATAGCGGTATCCGCCGGAAGCTCTTCCTGATTTTGATATGCCGCATATACCAGCTCGCCCAGTTCCAGTTTCAATTTACGCACCACTGCTTCTGCTTCGGAAACAGAGAAATTTCCCTTCACGGTTTCCACCATGCGGTTGGATTCTTTCACGGCGCTGCGTCCTAAATCTGTCGCTTTGTCTTTGATGGTTTCCCATAATTCCATGATTCATTCCTCCTTTTATGTGATTGCATATGTCCGCAATGATTCATTTTGATAAGTTCCGTTGTTTCTTAGGCAAACAAAAGCCGTTGCGCTTATGCCTACCTTTATTATACGCCAAAATGGAAAAAATGACAATAGGAAAATGAAATTTTTATCAATTCAGCGTCTGGCACACTGCGCGGCAGGTCGCACCCCTTTATATCCCTCCACCGAGTATCCCTCCACCGCCTTCGGCGGTCCCCCTCAGCAGATTATAATAATAAGTGCAACACCTAAAGAAGAACAGGCTTCACATCAACCAATGTGCAAAATGTAAATAAGCCCAAATACAATAACACGGAGGTTTGAATGAAGTCTTATACACATTTTACACTAAATGAACGAGAATATCTACAGGAAAATTACGAAAAAGGGAGAAGTATTCGTAAAATTGCAGCCTTTTTAGGTAGAAGCCTTTCTACAATTAGCCAAGAACGCAAGAGAAACTGGAGTAAAAAGAAAAATCATTATCGCGCTTGGGGCGCAAATGTTAAATATATTTGTCGCCGATTGAGAATAGTGTTGCACTTACCTTGACAATCTGACGAGACGAAGCGGGGGACATTTAGAGGGGAGAAATATCTGTAGCGACCATTGGAGGGAGGATTCCAACGAATCCCTTCTTTGAAAAAAGAAAGCGGTATCGGGCAAACGCCCGATACCGCGTATGATTCCTTTTTTCGTTTAGTTCAAAACTCTTCTCGCACCCACATATCTGCTGGAATAGTAGGAAGAATTCATGTTGCTGACTTTCACAGTGTCGCCCGGCATGGTTGCGTGAACAATGCTGCCGCCGCCTGCGTAGATTGCCACATGAGAAATTCCGGCGCCGCTGGTGTTAAAGAACACCAAGTCTCCCGGCTGCAATTCGTTTCTGGAAACAGAAACACCTTGATTCGCCTGTGTGGAAGAAGAACAGTTGAGCCGTACGCCGAAACCGGCATATACATAGGAGGTAAATCCGCTGCAATCAAACCCGCTGGGACTTTTCCCGCCGCTGACATATGGCGTACCGATAAACCGTTTTGCATAATCCACAACCGCACTGCCAGAACCGGACTGCGCTACCGGCGCCTGCACGGAAACCGGCGTTTCGTTGCAAATATCTAAGTACGAGCGCTGTACATAGCCCAAATCGCCATAATATAATACCTGGCACCATTCATCGCCAACTTCTGTGACAACAGCCGTGCTACCGGTATAATATTCTCCGAATACCTCGGAATTTGTATTTGCTTGTTTGTGAACCGGCACACGGTCTGTGTGAACATTTCCGTCCGCCACTTTCATAATCATGACATAATCGGTGGAAACATAGGTTTCCTGTCCGTTATATTCACATTTATACCATTCGCCGATTCTTTCGTTTATTTTAATTTTATCGCCCTTATATAATTTTCCGACGATATTGCTGTCTGTAGTTGCGCCGCTTCTGACGTTAATTCCGCCATCTATCGCATTCCCTGTTGCTGCATAAGTCGCAGTCTGCGCTGCTACGAGCAACATGGCAACTGCCGCTGCTACTTTTTTCTTTGAAAACTGCATCTTACCGCTCCACTCCTTTTCTTTTGTTTCTAAAATGCAAGTGCTTTTCAACATTTGGATAGTTACATAACGATATTAGAAATATTACAAAATTGTTACACCTATGTTACATAGTATACACGCTTCTGCGTAATTTGTCAACAGTTTAGAGGAATATTTTTAAAACTTTTGCATATACTAAGTCTTAAAACCCTTTTGTCATAATGGTTTCGGGAATTTAAAAAATTTATAAAAAATTCAGATTTTTTTCATTTTTCAGAGAAAAAGAGAGCGTCAAAAAAGAAAAAAGAAGGCGTCCGAACAAGCGTTTGGCGGAAACCTTCCCCTGAAAAAAGTTACAAATTGGTTAAAAAATATAAGAGAAAAAGCGGCCCAAAAGAAACAGTCTGCCCGCGGCGTGGTTTTGAAGCGGATTGCAGACGAATCCTGCTTGCCCGCGGGAGGTATATACGGATATACTATTATATAGAAGAAAGTGGTATGCATTTCCCACAGAATGTCCATAACAGCGGTTTATGTCAAGTGTTTTGGGAACGGCAAACGGTTTTGTAATGCACCATAGATATAGCAATAGAAGCGAACTGTTTTAGGTAGTTCGCTTCTGTTACAACACAAAAAATGAAAATGCTATATAAGTTGTTCTACAAAATAGGGATATTTTTTTTGATATTCTGTATAGGTACGCTCTATGCCGTCCAAATTAAGCTGATACATTCTGAAGGTAACCAGAATGTCTTTCGGCTGCCACTGTTCCTTATAAGAATAACGATAGGTCATACCAAGTTTTTTCATGACTTCGCCGCTATATAGATTCTGAATATCGTGCGTCGCTGTGAGAAATGGAAAATGCACTTTTCGCAGTCTATCTATCACAGAGGCACAGGCTTCACTTGTGATTCCCTTGTGCCAAAATTCTTTTCGCAGTGCATAACCGATATCATTGCTGCCGCCGATATCGTTAATATGAACATATCCGATAACCTGTCCCGTTTCCTTGAGGGAGATTGCATAAGAATAGGCAATTTCTTTTTCATATACAGGAAAAATCGTATGATACAGATATTTAGAAACGTCCTCCCGCGTTTTCAGCGGAAACCACGGCAAAAACCGATTGACTTCTTCATCGCTGTAGAGCAACAACATATCGTCAATGTCATCGTGTGTGAATTTTCTTAACAAAAGCCGTTCGGTTTCTAAGCTGGGCGTGTTTTCGTAATACATCAATGGCGGTAACCCCTTCATATGTGAATTTACAATTGTTTTGTAAGCGGTAATGTTGCCGTTACAGTTCCTGCCGCAGCGTCCAGACGGCTTCGGCAGCCGTATCGTTTACGGTTTTATCGCATGCAATCATATAGCGCAGAGGACCGTTTGGCGTGAAATAATTCTCGTCCGATTCCACCTGTATGGCGGGTTGCAGCGTCCAATCCGGCAATTGTACCGTGCAGCCTTTAAACGCGGCGGCGTCTTCTGTTTGGTGCAGCAGCGGCGCGGGACTGCCCCACTGCATATGCAGCGCGCGAATGGGGACGGACTGTGAAATATAGGTGAAATGCGCTTCCAGTGTGCCGCCCAAGTCAAAACGATAGCGCAGCGCGGCGCGACTGCCTTCGAGCGGCTGCGGTACGTCGCCGCCCATGATACACAGCGAGTTCAGTTCAATTTCCACTTCCACGCCCTGCGCTGTCCGGTGGGATCCGCTTTGCGTAAAATACTGCACCGGCATTGCCACGCGTCCGTCTGCCAGTTCTGCCAGCGGCAAAAACAGCGGCAGCGCGCGTCCGTCCGCCGGATTTTCCGGCGGCAGTTCCAGCAGCCGCGGCGCCATGGGCAGGGGATAGTAGGCAGGGTATCGGTATAGTTCGCCCGTGCCCACGACGGGAAGCTGCCAGATACGCTGCGGCGTATGCAGGGCATAGAGCGCATAGTGCGGCGCAAATTCCGTTCTCACGCAGTCCACGCCCGCCCGCGGCGCGGTTTCCACCGTTTGCATAGAAATGTCCGCCATGCCGCCCGCTTCCAGATTTTCCAGCGTGACCAATAAATGGTCGCACAAATCCAAATTCACTTCCAGCAAACGATGTACCTGACGGTAGCGGTTGGTGGTGCGTCCGTTAAACCATAAATCAAAGGAACGTTTTTCGGCGTTATACCAAAAGTCCAGCGTTTTGCGCAGACATGCGCGGCAGCAGTCCGCCACGCGCTGCTGTTGGTCCCCGCGTATCCAGCCTTCCCGCGCCGCCGTGGAGGCGATTTCCAGCACGGACATGTCGCCGTGCGCGGACAGGCTGCGTCCATATGCCACGCCGTCCCCTTGCTTGCTGCACAAGTCCAGCACGGTGTTCAGGCTCTGCGTAACGCCGTCCTTCACCTGCTGCGGAAGGGGAATGTCCAGCGCATGGCAGGTGTCCGCCAGTTCCGGATAAATCAACAGGCTATAGCGGTCAAACCGCCCGAACCCTTTGGAATCGTCCATCCAGCCGCAGGGAGACTGTTCGCGCAAGTGTTTTAAAAACAATGCAAAAATCTTTTCCGCCATACCGGACGCTTCAAAGCCCAGTTTGGCGCGGTAGCCTGCCACTGCCATGGCGACATGCAG
The DNA here is from genome assembly GCA_022801925.1 of Clostridia bacterium. Classification (GTDB taxonomy): domain Bacteria; phylum Bacillota; class Clostridia; order RUG12999; family RUG12999; genus JAAWTG01. Next base: position 5,147 of record JAAWTG010000071.1, read on the forward strand.
ATAGTTGGTCGGTTTGCCGATAAGCTGCATGGTCTGCGCATCGAAAAAGTCGCGGTAGTCCGTGCGTTCTTTCAATTTGTCCAGCAGTTCGGAAGGTATCATGTCCCATTTTCCGGCGCGTTTCAGCCGCCACAACGATTTGAGCGCAGAGAGTTTCCCCCACGTTTCCATGGGTTTATCTGCCGCCCAGCCGGCAAACGTGAGCCAACGGCGCTGCGTTTCTTCTGCCTTCTCCGGTGCGTGTTCCGATTGATAAATGAGCAAACGGCTGCAACAAAGCAGCAATGCGCCGCCGGTGAAATTGGATGCTTCTTTTAAACAAGGAATTCCCATCCACTGCGCGTCCTCGCCGCCGTCTATCATCATTTGCGTCAAATATTCCAAATGGGGGTATGCAAAGGATTCTATGCTTTCTTTCAGCGTCATGTTTCATGACCTCCTGCTATGAGAAATTTTTAGATGCAGCGCCGGCCGTGTGGGATTTTATATTTGCTGCAGCCGCCGCTGTAAATCCGCCACATATTGCTGTTGCATGGCTTTCAGCGGCATGAGATATGCCAGAAACCACAGCAGTCGGCGGCGTGACCGTACGCGCTCCGTAAATACTACTTTTGTGCCGCCTTCAGCGGCGGAAAATTCGCCTGTCCATTCGCCGCATATCATGCGGTTTTCCAATGTGAAGGCGTAGAGCCGGTATGGTTCTTTATGCGTGATACGGAACGTGGTTTCCATGCCGCCTTTGGCAGTTTCTACAAAGACGCTGCCGCCTTCCGCCACATGGACGCACGTTATATCGCTGCGCCACGCGGTAGCATTATTGTTGGTGACAATGTCCCAAACCGTTTCCGGCGGCGCGGAAAACATTGCTGTTAAAACAGAGGTGCGCATAGGGAAGTCTCCTTTCGATTCGTTTGAAAAAGACGCTCCCGCCGCTGCGGACGGGAGCGCTAGATTTATTTATATATCGTAGACAACTACGCCGGAATAGACGGTGTTCAAAATGATTTCCAGTTTTCCGTCGCCGTCAATGTCCTGCAACAGCGGCGCCGCTAAACAACCGTTGCTGTTCGGGCTGCCGAGCGAGAAGGGCAGCGAACGTTTTTGCAGCACCTGTCCGTTTGCGTCCACAATATAGAGCGAGCCGGTCTTGCCGGAATCTTTGCGCGTCCAGGTGGTGAACACCAGTTCTTTTTTGCCGTCGCCGTTTAAATCCGCCGCGGCAGGTTTGCTGGCATATTCCTCAATCCAGCCGTTATAAACAGACACAGGGAAGTTTCCTTTTTCCGATTTGTCCAGCCCATAGCAGTGCATTTTTCCGTCCGAGGCGGGTACAATGATTTCTTTTTTTCCATCGCCGTCAATGTCGTCCACCAGCGGAATGCTCATGCAGGCTTCAATCTGGTAATAGTCCTCGTTAAGCGGTTTGCCGATGGTGGTGGGAACGCTGCGCCAGTCATAAACGCCGTTCGACCAACGCGTGCGGTCGCCGTTTAGCACGAACACGCGGGTATAGAGCACGGGCGGGTGTCCGACAGAGGTATCATAGACGTTACCGGTCACAATCAATTCGTTTTTGCCGTCGCCGTCCAAATCCGCGATTTCACTGCCCGCGTGCGCAAAGTTTACAGTCAGCATTTCATGATAAGGATAGGATTCCAGCGGCCACAGTCCCCAGCCTTCGTTTTCGTTGCGGTCTTCCATGCCGGCGTCCTCCCAGAACCCGACCTTGCCCCAAGTGCGTCCGCCCCATTTGCTGTTCGCCGGACGCAAGTTGCCGTTGCCGTCATAAACGCAAACGAAAGGCACATCGGACGGCGCAACAATGTCAACGCCGTTGCCGGTCAGGTTGCCGACAGAAAGCGTGTTGCCGAAAAATCCCCATGCATAGGCAGCGCCAAGTTTGGTTTCATCAGACACTTCGCCGCTAATCACTGCGCCATCATGTGCCGCGTCCAGACGGGGCCAACCGGGCTTCACCGTACCGTTCGGCTCGAATACCCAAAGGCTGTCTGAGCGTTCCGCCGCCGCGCCCGCAATGATTTCTTCCTGCCCATCGCTGTCGATGTCCGCCACTTTTAAAGCGCGGAACTCGCTATATGGGATGTTGGAATTCGTCTGCGGGGACTGCGGCCAGCCCGGCTTGAAATGACCCCATGCGTCATAAACCGCCACCACGCCATTGTTATAACCCGCCACAATTTCCGTGCCGCCGTCGCCGTCAATGTCGCGCACCACTACGTCTGTCCACACGCGCCCGTCGGTTGGAATGGAGGCGGAATAGGTATCGTTGCGTGCACCGGCGCGGAAATTCAGTCTGCCGCTTACGGCGTTCAGGCTGAATATGGTGGAGGAAGCCGCCACAATGTCCAGACAGCCGTCGCCGTCAATGTCGCGCACGGTGGGCGTGGAATAGAACGCTTCGGGACACCACGTTTCCTGCGTGCCGCCATATGCCCATTTCAAAATGGGTGTGACGTTGCCCGCCGCGCGGTTTTCCGCATATAGTCCGGCGGAGGACAGAATGTTGTTCACCATCACCAGCGCTTGTTCGCGCGTTGCACCCTCCAGCGGCGAAACACAGCCGCCGCCCGTACCGCGCAGAATCCCTGCGCCATAGGCTTTTTGTACGGATTCCGCCGCCCAGTCGCTGATTTGCCACCCGTCTGCGAACTGTTCGCCGGCGGGAGCCAGATTGTTGCCCGCCTGTTCCACCGCGTTCACCAGCAGCGTGGCAATTTGTTCGCGGGAAATGCCGTCCCAAACGCCGAACATACCGCCGCCATAGCCCTGCACAATGCCGGCATAGAACGCTTTGCGGACATATTCGTCGTTGGTATCCAAAAAGATGTTGTTCAGCGACACGTTTTTGTCTTGCAGGGAATTGCCGCTGAGCAGTTCATAGACCCGCACGCCCAAATAGGCGAATTCGCCGCGCGTGATGGGCGCGTCATAGTTGCCGTAGCAATCTTGCCGCAGCACCTGTTTTGCTTGCAATGACCAAACCGCGTTCTGCGCCCAGTCCGCGGGCGTGTCGGTCGCCGTGACCGGAACCGCGGTCACAGGCAGCGCCAGCGCTGCCGCCGCTAAAAACGCAATTGCTTTTTTTCTGAAATGCATGATGTATCTCCCCTTTAGTATTGTATATAATATGTAATATATAATATATAATATATAATATATAATATATAGTATATTCAATATTTCGTCTAAGGTCAAGGGGAATTGAAAAAATTATACTTGACAAAAAAACTTTTAGAGGGTATAATAAAAGCAGATACAAAGAGACCGTTTTAAAGACGGTTTACCACAAAGGTTTTTGGTTAAGTAACCGCTAACTCTTGCGCAGGAGGGCGGTTACTTTTTTATGGATATAATCAATAGTAAAATGAGTACTAACGTAATGATTACATATTCCATAGCTCCACCCCCTTTCCTGTAGTATAAAGGGTGTGGCGAACCGCCTTCTGATACTCTCCATATCTGCTTGTAGTTTAGTATACCACGTTTTTTTTTCAAAGAAGGGATTCATTCCGGCTTTGCCGTCATTTCATCCCCTCTTTGGATTTCTCCTATCAGCGTTCTTTGCTCTCGCATCGCGCCTCATTCTTCGGCACTCCGAACGCTGCAAGGTATCCAAAGCCGGGTGCACGCCCCGACTTTGGATATTTTTTTATGTCCGGTTTCGTCCCAACAGTTCATCTACCGTCACGTCAAACAAGTTTGCTAGTTTTAATAACTTGTCTAATTTGGGTTCAAAATCACCATATTCATAACGTTGATAGGTTACTTCTGCGACTTGTAAAGTCTGTGCGATTTTTGCCTGCGTTATACCGCTTTTGATTCTCAGTTCCTGCAATCTCTTTGGAAATGGTGTAATATTTTTTTCGTCAAATACGACTGACGATTCCTCTCCCGTCACAATGTATTGAATCGTGGTATGATGAATTTCTGCCAATTTAATTAATTTTTCAATAGGCGGTATTGCTTTTCCTCTTTCGTAATCAGAATAGCCTACATTACATATATCCAATAATTCTCCCAGTTCTTTTTGTGTAAGCTTCATTTCTTTTCGTAATCGCTTTAATTGTTCTCCCAAAAAAATCATGTATAAATCTCCTTTCAACCCCTTGACAAACTCTTAAAGTTATGATATACTATATTCAGTTATTTCGTAGTGCATAAAGAAAGGAATGATTTTATTATGTATCACACATTTGAGGGTAAGTTCCAAGAATATCTTATCAATCTGGAGGAAATTGTCTCAGCAGCATGGGAAGAATCACAAGAACGGCGATTAGTGGAACGACGCAGAAACATTGCTACAGAGAATCTTCTAAAACTTATACCACCTAAAAAGCGAAGACGTGCAGAACACATCCTAGAAAATTATAACGGCACCTATCTCTTTGAAAATAGTTTTTATTATCAATATGGCGTCAAAGACGGTACGCGTCTTTTAAAACTCCTAGGTGTACTATAAAAGTAAAAGGGAACATATGCATGATATTTTATGCACGCTCTATTTGCGCAAATCATTACCGGAGAAAAAATCAAAGGGGGCGGGGGCTCTAAGCGGAGGGTATTTTCCTCAGAAAAAGTAAGAGGGGGAGGATTTGGGCATAGCCCAAATCCGGAGGACATTTTTCACG
>JAAWTG010000016.1 GCA_022801925.1 Clostridia bacterium
CGGAGGATGCAGACAGGCTGGCGCCTACGGGAGACGACAAGCCGAAAGATGCCTTAATTTCGCTATTTCAGGCGGGTTCGGATTCGTTGGTTTACCCTATACCATGATATGTATATTCCGTTTAAAGGAGAACGCTTGAATGAAAATAATCATTTCACCTGCCAAAAAGATGAAACGGGAAGAGGTTTTGCCGCCGGAAGGGCTGCCGGTATTCACGGAAAGAGCAGAACAACTTATGCGGCACTTAAAATCGTTGCCATACGGTGCGCTGAAAGAATTGCTGCAATGCAATGATTCGATTGCAGCGCTGAATTTTGAGCGGTATCAAAAAATGGAATTACACGGGCAGCTATCGCCTGCAATACTGTCCTATGAAGGGATTCAATACCAATATATGTCACCGCATATTTTGGACAGACAAAGCCTTGACTACGTGCAGAAACATGTTCGCATTCTTTCAGGATTCTATGGTATTTTAAAACCGTTTGACGGCATTGTGCCATATCGGCTGGAAATGCAGGCGAAACTGGAAACGCTATTTTGCAGGAATCTATATGATTTCTGGCAAGACAGCATTTATCAGGAACTGGTGCGGGAGGACAAAACAATTCTAAATCTTGCGTCAGTAGAATATAGCAAAGTTGTTTCGCGGTATTGCAAGGCGGATGAACATTTTATCACTTGTACATTCGGACAGTGGCAGGACGGAACAGTAAAAGAAAAAGGCGTATATGTGAAAATGGCGCGGGGAGAAATGGTGCGCTTTTTGGCAGAGCGAAATATCACGAAACCGGAGGGAGCCAAAGCGTTTGACCGGCTGGGATATCGGTATCAGGAATCGCTGTCGGATACAACGCACTATGTTTTTGTTGCAACAGGGAAGGGGACAAAATGATGATAGCAGATTTACACATTCATTCTAAATATTCCAGAGCAACCAGCAAAACTTGCGTGCCGGAGTACCTGGACTTGTGGGCGCGAAAAAAAGGGATTGAACTGTTGGGAACGGGGGATTTCACTCATCCGGCATGGCGGGAAGAACTGAGGGAAAAGCTGAAACCGGCGGAGGGCGGGCTATATGTTTTGCGGGAGACGGAACGAATACAGGACAAGGCGGCAAGCGGCGGGACGCCGCGGTTTGTCCTGTCGGGAGAAATTAGTTCTATTTATAAAAAGAACGGAAAAGTGCGTAAGGTACATAATGTGATTCTGCTTCCGGGTCTGGAGGAAGCGGAAGCGCTTGCGAAGAAATTGGAAGCAGTGGGCAACATTCATTCAGACGGACGCCCTATTTTGGGGCTGGACTGCCATGATTTGCTGGAAATGACACTGGAAACCTGTCCGGAAGCAGTGTTCATTCCGGCGCATATTTGGACGCCGCATTTTTCACTGTTCGGTGCATTTTCAGGGTTTGATACAATAGAAGAATGTTTTGAGGATTTGACGCCATATATTCATGCACTGGAAACGGGTCTGTCGTCAGACCCTGTAATGAATTGGCAGTTGTCGGCACTGGACAGGTTTACGCTCGTGTCCAATTCCGATGCGCATTCCCCTGCAAAACTGGGACGGGAAACCAATTTGCTAGACATTCCGTTCGGGTATCCGGCATTGGCGCGTGCCTTACAGGAAGGGGAAAGCGCAGGATTTCGCGGTACCATTGAATTTTTTCCGGAGGAAGGTAAGTATCACTTTGATGGACACCGGAACTGTCATTTGTGTCTGAAACCTGCTGAAACGGTGAAATTTGGCGGCAGATGTCCTGTTTGTGGGAAAAAGATTACCATTGGCGTGCAGCACCGCGTGGAGGAGTTGGCGGATAGGGAAGCAGGATTCCGACCGGAAGGGGCGTTGCCGTTTGAAAGTCTGGCGCCGCTGCTGGAAGTGATTGCAGCGTCCACCGGTCTTTCAGCAACAAGCAAAAAAGTAGACCAGCAGTATGAAGCGCTGTTGCAGAAAATAGGGCCGGAATTTGTAATACTGCGCGAAGCGCCGCTGGAAGAAATCAGTCATTATGCAGGTCCGTGTGTGGCGGAGGGAATTCGGCGGTTGCGTGCAGGAGAAGTGGAACGGATTCCGGGATATGACGGAGAATATGGCGTGATTAAACTGCTTGATGAAGCGGAAATTCGAGACATGAACGGACAAACCACGTTTTTAAGCCCTGAGGATTTTAAAGAGCCGCAAAAAGAAGAGAAGGAACTGCCTGCGCTGCCACAGGAAGCGGAACCAGAGTTAGCGGAATCGGCAATAGAAACACAGGAACAAGATTTGCTGGAGGGACTGAATCCGGAACAATTACAGGCTGTGATGACGCCGCAGCAGGTGACGGCAGTCGTTGCCGGTCCTGGCACGGGAAAAACAAAAACGCTGGTGTCAAGAATTGCGTATCTGGTGCAGCGGCGCGGCGTGAAACCGTCAGAGATGACCGCGGTGACCTTCACCAACAAAGCGGCGGCGGAAATGCGTTTGCGTTTGGAAAAGCAGCTTGGGAAACGTGCAGTGCGTGCGATGACAATTGGCACTTTTCACGCCATATGTTTAGAATTGCTGCAGGAACTTGGGGAAACGCGGACATTGATAGGCGGAGAAGAAGCGGCAGAACTGGCGGAACAAGTGATTCAGACATATAAAATGAAGATGAAGCCAAAACGTTTTCTGCAAGAAATCTCCAATCGGAAGAATGGATTGGAAGTTTTAGAAGCAATGCCGGAAGAAGTCTGTATTGCCTATCAGAACCTGCTGCAGGAGAAAAATGTGATGGATTTGGATGACATACTGCTGGATACGGTAGCGTTGTGGGAACAGCAAAGTATCTTAAAAAAGCAGGGAAAACGGTTTCAACATTTATTGGTGGACGAATTTCAGGATATCAATAGGGTGCAGCACCAATTGATTCAGGTGTGGGCGGAAAAAAGCAAAGGACTGTTTGTAATCGGCGATCCGGATCAGTCCATATATGGGTTCCGAGGAGCGGAGGCGGCTTGTTTTAAGCAATTAGAGGAGACATATCCGACACTGCAAAAAATCTATTTATCGCAGAATTACCGCTGTACACCGGAGATTTTAGAATGTGCGCTTGCCGTAATGGAAGCGGACGGCAACGGGGAACGGCGGCTAAAGGCAAACAGGGAAAACGGAGAGAAAACGCAGCTTTTGACGGCGGAAAGCGCGCTGTCGGAAGGGATTTTTGTCGCAAAGAAAATCAACCGGATGGTGGGCGGTATTGATATGCTGGACGCTTATGGGTTTGCGCGTCCGACAGAGGAAAAGAAAACCAGAAGTTTTTCGGAAATGGCTGTGCTGTACCGGACGCATAGGCAGTGCAAGGTGCTGGAACAATGTCTGGCACAAGAGGGAATCCCTTATGTGGTTGTAGGGCAGGACGAACTGCTGACAGACCCCATTATTCGCGGAATCATAGCGTTTTTTCGGTTTTTATTGTCGCCGGAAGATTTCTTTTCTATGCGGACAAGCCTGAAACTACTAATCGGCGTAGATGAAACATTTGCTGCGGCGGTGCAGGAGAAGTTGCAGGGTACAGATGGGACGTTACAGGAGCGATTGGCGGCATATCAAACCGGCGGAAGCGCGGACGCGTATTTTAGGTGTATGGCGGAATGTTTGCCTAAGATAGCAAAGGAAAAACCTGTGAAATTGCTGGAACGCGCCATCGCTGCATTTGGTCTGGAGGAAGCGGAACCAGTGAGCCGTCTTTGCAATATGGCGGTTTTATACGATAGCATGGAGAACTTTTTGAACGCGTTGGTGCTTGGAAAAGAAAGCGATATTGTACGAAATTCTGGTCGGCATTACACCTCTGATGCCGTTACGTTAATGACATTGCACGGCTGCAAGGGACTGGAATTTCCTGTTGTATTTTTGTGCGGTGTAAATGAAGGGACGCTGCCACTGGAAATGAAGCATGACACGACCGACCATGCAGAAGAAAGGCGGCTGTTTTATGTTGGTATGACGCGGGCGCAGGAGGAATTATATTTGCTGTCCTCGCCAAAACCGTCCCTCTTTTTGAGTGATATTCCAAAGGAAATGCTGTGCCATGTACAGGCGCGTCCGCCCAAACAGCAGGAGGTACGACAAACGAGTATGTTTGATTAAAAAAGAAAAAACGGTGAAGGAATTCCTTCGCCGTTTTTTCTTTTGCATAGAAAACTGTCGGTAAAGTTAGCGTTTTTAGCCGGATAATGCAGTAAAAGACAGAAAATGCATTATGGAAAAAAAGGTTTATGCATGAAATACCAGTAATTTCATATTGAAAAAGAGTCTGATACGCGCTAAACTGGAAACAGAAGAACAAGCTTGGGAAATCAATCTTTAAACCAAAGGGGAGGAAATTATGAAAAAACGTGTAACAAGATGGCTGGGATTGCTATTGTCATTCGTTATGCTGCTCATGACATTACAAATATCTGTCACGGCGGCGGGAGAAACGAATCTATGCGCAGGCATTGTACCAACGCTCAGCCAAGAGGCAAGCAGAAATGATACTGCCAAAGCAACGCAGGCGGCGGCTTTGACAGATGGTAAGATTGCAAATGGATATAGCAATTCAGCATGGTTTATTCGGAATGATGTCAATGCAGATATTGTTCCGACAGCAACCTTTGATTTGGGAGAAGAGAAAAAGGTTGGGAAATGGGTAATTACAGGCGCCAGCAGCTTTAAGACAGCGTTTGCCAAAAAATATGATATATCCTATAGTGCGGACGGAGAAAACTGGACGGTGGCAAAGTCGGTAGAGAATAACACAGAATATGCCGCTACAACAGAGTTTTCCAATATAGCGGCGCGTTATTGGCGTTTGACCGTATATTTTACAGGGGAGAACAATACAGATTTGGACAAAGCCAGCCCCTATGAGCAAGTACGGATTTCTGAAATTGAAATGTATGAGGGCGAGGACGCGCAAGATTTTGGGGTGGAAATAACAGCGCCGGGGACTTTGTCTGAGTTAAGCGAGGGAGATAACCTGACGCTGAAAGCGGCAGTGACCGGAGCGGCGGACAGTGTTACGAAAGTAGAGTTTTCTGTCGGAAATAATACGGTGGCAGCAGTGCAGGATGCGCAGGATAACAGCGTATGGACAGCGGCGGCAGAAAATCTCAGCGCGGGAGACTATAGTATTACAGCGGCAGCATATGTCGGCGAGAGTTCTGTGTGCAGTGAACCGATAAACGTCAGGGTGCATGCGACCACCTATACCAATATTGCACAAGGAAAACCGGCGAAAGTATCGGTGATATCCACCGGCGCAGCTTCGGGCATTGTAGACGGCGACAGCGCTGCAAGTACCGGTACGCATGTGTGGTTTGTCAATGGGACAATGGTAAACAGCACGCCGTCTAACGGCGCAACGGCTGAAATTGACCTTGCGGACGGTTATCCCAATACGTTTTTATTGCAGTCCATTAAGCTATATACAGGCGGAAACGGAGACCCTGCTGTTTCGGATTTTGCACTGTACTATAAATTAGGAGAAACATGGACGGAAGCTGCAAGTGAAACAGGAAATACTGAAGGGGCATATACCTATACGTTTCCGGAAGAAGTGGAAGCGGACGCGGTTCGGTTTGTGTGCAACACAGCGAACTTGAAATTACGTGTCAGAGAAATCGAAGTATATGGTAAAGTTTTAAGACCGGAGCCGCCGAGCGTGACAGTACCCTCTACGAATATGACAGTCTCCACAAACGAAGTGGAAATTACGGCAACAGTCGATGCGGGAAGAGATACTATCAGCAAGATTGGCGCAGAACTGAACGGCGCGGCAACCGACGCACAGGTGACAGGAAGCGGAATGCATTATAAAGTGAAAGTCAGCGGACTTGTACAAGGGGAAAATACAGTAGTCATAACGGCGGAAAGCAGCGAAGGGCTTGTTGGACGTTCTGAAATCATTACCGTGACATATGACCCCAGTACGGCGGAGGTATCTGCGATAGAAATAATAACGCCAAAGGAATCAACAGAAATGTGTGAAAATGAGGCATTGACCATCACTGCACAGGTGACAGGAAAAACACAAGGAATAACGGCAGTGCGGTTTTATGCAGGCGAAACACTTCTTGCCAGTGGCAGGGAAAGAACCGATAACAGATGGACGGCAAAAGTAGAAGCGCTTAGTATTGGTACATATACCGTAACGGCAAAGGCATACAGAGGCGAAGTAGAAGCAGCAGTCAGTGAAGCGATAACGGTTACAGTCAGCGAATTTAAAAGCGACAATATTTCCAAGAAAAAGCCGGTGGGAGTATCCTATCTTTCGACAGGGTCTGCTTCCGGTATTACAGACGGAAACACAACAGCAACCTCAGGAAATTATGTGTGGTTTGTCAACGGAACGATTTCTGCAACACCTTCTGGTGGCGCATGGGCGGAGATTGATCTTGAAGAAATGTATTCAGTGAACTATGTCCGGCTGTTTTCTGGCAGAAGCGACAGCGGACCGGTACCGGATTTCACATTTTACTATAGAGTGAACGGCGAATGGATAGAAGCGCTGAAAGTGACGGGGAATACGCAAGAAGACAGGAAGTGCAATTTTGATGAAATCGTAAAAACAGATGGGATTCGATTTGTCTGCAATACAGACGGCATTAAATTTTGCGTCAGAGAAATTCGAGTCGCCGGCGCACTGGCAAAAGCGGAAGCACCTGTTATAACGGCGCCGGATTTGAAAGACGGAACAATGAATGTGTTTGAGGAGACGGTAACGCTTACGGCGAATGTAAATGCAAACGGAAGTACAATTCGTGAAATTGGCGCGGAAGTGAATGGGAAGCCGGTTGAAGTAGAGACAGAAGGTTCCGGCAGCGAATATAAAGTGACAGTAAAAGGGCTTGTTTCAGGGAATAACACGGTATTTTTGTTGGCTGAAAATGCCGACGGAACCCTTGGATATTCCGATGAACTCACCTTGGTATACTACAGTTCAGAAGATTTCATGACAGCATTTGCGGCGGTAAATACCCAGCAGCAGTTAGGACAATTTATCATGGATAACAAATCTCTGCTGGAATTGGAAGAGGACGACTATACCAATCAAGAAAAATATGGAAGAATCTACAGCGGTGTATTAAAGGCGAAAAATGAAATCAAAACAATAGCTGATTTTCTTGCTGTATTCACAGAAAATAAAAAACTGGAAGAAATCAGAACCGCAGGCAACGAGAACTTCATTGAAGTGTTGCAGACGGCGTTTTCGGAAATTGATGTATCCATGCTGGAGACAGCATCCAGTAATATAAAAACATCGTTCGCGGCAATGGTGAAAGCAGCGGAGTTTCATAATGCAGCGGAACTCGCAAAATGTGTGGAAACGAGTTATGCATTGAGTAAAATCAAATATACACCGTGGAACGGTCTGACATCTGTGCTGGAACAATATCACACTTGTTTGGAACTTACGGATTATCAAGACTATGCAGCTTTGACGCCGGCACAAAAATCTTATGCAAACCAGATGATTGCAGCGGATAGAGCGTCCGGTCAAATGAATACAAAAGAAGGATTTAAGGCAATCTTTACGGAAGCTGTGGCAAAAGGTAAAAATTATACCGGCGGAAGCGGTACAGGCAGTGGCGGCGGTTCCGGTTCGGGTTCAGGCGGAAGAGGCTCAGGATCTAAAGTATCCGGTGGTACAATCAGCGTACCGCCAAATATGACGGCGCCGAATGAAATTGATGTAAATTACTACAGTGATGTTACACCTTCTCATGAAGCATGGAATGCTATTACCTATATGACAAAGATAGGAAAAATTCAAGGCGTTGGCAATGGACAGTTTCTGCCGGATGCCTCCATCACAAGAGAGGAATTTGTAAAAATTTTAGTAGAAGCCTTGTTTACGGTAGATGCTTCAGCAACAACTGCATTTCAGGATGTTGCGGTGGATAGCTGGTATTACAAATATGTCGCTACAGCACAAAAACTGGGTGTGGTAAACGGCATTTCTGAGACCTCATTTGGCAGTGGGGCGCATATGACACGGGAAGAAATGGCAACGTTGGTCTACCGTGCGGCAGCGGCTACCGGTATCTCGCTTGATACGGAAGGAAGCAGTGCGGTTGCAGCAGATGAAGATAATATTTCCACTTGGGCATATTATCCGATATATGCTCTGCGGCGCAGCGGCATGATAACCGGCGAAAATGTGCGGCCGCGTGACCGGGCGACACGTGCTGAAGCGGTGCAGCTTTTATATCAGATGATACTGATGGAGGGATAAGAAATGAAGAAAAGAATATTGGCTTTATTTGTTGCTGTTTTACTGGCGGGAACGCTGGTAAACGTTGGTGCGACAGAGGAAAATGCGCAAACGGAACCATCTTATCAAGTGGCGTTTTTAACAAAGCTTGGCATATTGCCGAACGATTTCAATGCGGACGCAACATATACAAAGGCAGAATTTGTCTGTTTGGTGATGAAAGCGCTTGGCGGTGCAGAGAATTTTGGGACAGGGGACAAGGTATATTTTCTTGATGTGACGCAGGAACGCGCCGATTATGCGGCAATTTATGCAGCGGCGGCGCTTGGCATTGTTCGCGGAGAAGAAAATTATCTGTTTAATCCTGATAAAACCATTTCCTATGAAGAGGCTGTCAGCATTGCAGTGAATGCTATGGGATATAACGTCAAAGCTATGGTAAACGGCGGCTATCCGGCGGGATATATCATGGTAGCGCGGGATGTTGGTATTTTGGTGAACGTTGGGAACGAAGCAAAGAGCGGCAATCTTGCCAATTTGATTTTTAATATGATGAAGGAACCCATGCTTGCCACATCTACCGTCTCAAATGAATACGTGACCTATCAGGGAGACGACGAGGACTATACAATACTGCATGTATATTGGAATATAAAATTAGGAAAAGGCATGGTGACGGAAACCGCTGAAACATCGCTGAGCGGCGCGGGCAGAATGGGTAAAGGAAATGTGCGGATTGGCGACAATGTGTTTTCGCAGGAGGATACAAACGCGGCAAACTATTTTGGCTATCAGGTAGAATTCTTTTACAAAGACGAAAATGAAACAGTCAATCCCTTGGTTTATGTCTATACAAAAAGCAAAATGAACACCGAAAAACAGATTGCTGCAGCGGATATTCGCAGCGTTGATATGCTCAGCCGCACCATCAGCTACTATGACGGCGCCAGAACAGGAAAAGAAAGTTTCGCCGCTGCGGTATATGTAGTCTATAACGGTGTTGTATTAACTGATTATACAGAAGAAGACCTCATGCCGGACTACGGAAATATTACGCTGCTGGACAACAATAACGACGGCGTGTACGAATTTATTTTTGTGAATGAAATCCACTATTTTGTTGTCGGTTCAGCGAATGAAAGTGCAATGAAAATTTATGAAAAATATACCGGTGAAACATTGGACTTAAGCGGACAGAGTGTTTCTGTTAGAATCACCAAGGACGGCGCTGAATTTTCTTTGTCCAAACTGGCGGCATATCATGTGCTGAGCGTGAAGGCAAGCCGCGATGCCACAAAATATGACATTACCGTATCGGATAAAGTGGTGAAAGGAAAAGTGGAGTCGATTGATTCCGAAGGTGATATCACCATTAACGGCAGCGTATATGAAGTTTATAAAAATATTGAAAACAGACCGAAACTGGGAGATACGGGAGCATTTTATATCAGCGCAGAAGGGCTGTTGGTAGCAGCGGAACGGACACATGTACAGAGAGTTGCAGTTGTTTGTGAACTCGGGACAGCGGCGGCGCTTGATAACGGTTATCAAATGAAGGTTGTCACAGCAAACGGAGAGGCTGTTTGGAATCTGGCAAACAAAGTGAAACTGAATGACACGACTGTAACGGCAATGAACGCATTTAATACGCTTCGCGAATTATACAGCGATAAGAGCAACAGCCGGATTATAGATTATGAACTAAACAACAGCGGCGAACTCCAAACGATTAATACGCCACAGAACAATACGGACGGCAGCATAAAATATGACGAATCGGTGCTGACAATGGATTTTGAAACCACCGCAGGTCACCGATATTTCAACCAATTGTTGGGCGCAAAATATAAACTGAACAGCGATTGTACCGTAGTGTATACCTCAATGATAGATGCAGAAGGGAAAATGGATCCGGACTATGTTGCTATCGGAACGGTTGGCGCGCTGGAATCGGGGGACAGCTATAACAATTTCAGACTGTATTCCATTGACGAATATCAATGTGCAAGTATTATGGAACTAACCAACCGTACGTCAAAAGGAAGCGCAATGGATTTTTCCTATGATGCGCAGGCGTTCATTGTTGCTAAAATTGCGCGGGAGACGGACAAAGAAGGTATGCAGGCAACCAAAATTTATGGTTATCAGGGCGGTTCCTATACATCAGCGCTGTTTAACGGCGAAAGCACAGTAGATGACCAATATCCCAATACCGTATCAACGCCGATTCAATCTCCAGCTGATTTGAAAGTGGGCGATATGCTGCAATTGACGCGTGATGATAATGGTATCGTGACAACCTACCGCGTACTTTATAACATTGTGGATGGGCTGGAAGAGAAAGAAATCATGCAGCACCTCGGTTCCGGATATCAGGGATATCCGCATATAGACACCGCGATGGGGACGGTGGAACGGTATTCGGACGATGTTATGCTTGTGAAGGTTGGAAGCGTAACAAACTTGTATTTGACGAACAATCCTAAGGTTTATAAATATAAAGATGGTGAAATTGAAGAAGCGGTGCTTGGCGATGTAGAAGCGTCCGCATTGACTGGACATGGCAGCAAGGTGCTCGTACATGCAAACCAGAAAAAGATTCAGGAGTTGATTATATTTGAATAAAAGTAATTCTTTGCTGCGACGCGCAGTGCGTCAGCGGTATCTGTTGATATTGCTACTTCCAGGACTGATTTATTTTGTAGTATTTAAATATGTGCCGATGTATGGAATCATCATTGCCTTTAAAGATTATGATTTTATGCGCGGTATCAGCGGTAGCGCGTGGGTGGGGTTAAAATATTTTAAAGAATTTTTCGCAAGTCCTTACTGTTTTCGGCTGATTAAAAACACGTTTTTGCTCAGCGCGGTGAATTTGGTTTTGGGGTTTCCCATTCCAATCATTTTAGCGCTGCTGCTCAATGAACTGAAAAGCCAAAAACTGAAAAAATTGACGCAAACGGCAAGTTATTTGCCCTATTTCCTGTCCACTGTTGTGGTGATAGGCATTTTGCAGCAACTGGTTTCACCCAGCAGCGGCGTTATTAATGCCCTGCGGAACATGATGGGCAAAGAGAGTATTAATTTCTTTATGGAAAAGCAATATTTCATTCCGCTATATGTCATGACGGAGATTTGGCAAAAGGCAGGATATGACGCAATTATCTATATTTCTGCTTTAGCCGGAATTGACATGGCGCTCTATGAAGCGGCAAAAATTGACGGAGCGGGACGCTGGAGATGTTTGTGGAACATCACGCTTCCATCGCTGTTGCCGACCATTTCTATTTTGCTGATTCTAAAGTTGGGTCATTTGATGGACGTTGGATATGAAAAGGTGCTACTGATGTATAATCCGAGCATTTATGAAACAGCGGATATTATTTCAACGTTTGTATACCGGACAGGAATTAAAAATGCGAACTACAGTTTTGCAGCGGCGGTGGGTCTGATGAACTCTGTTGTCGCATTGGTTTTGATTTTTGTGTCAAACCGCTGCAGCAATAAATTGTCCGGCGACGGACTGTGGTAAAGGAGGGGAAATGGAATGAAACAACGAGAAGGAATTGGCTCAAGGATTTTTGATGGGATAAATATAGGTATTATGGTTGTTATCATTGCGGTTTCCATTTATCCTTTGATTTATCTGATTTCAAAATCACTCAGCGGTGTGGAATATGTAAAAGCAAATTTGGTATATCTGTATCCGCGGGGCTTCAATCTGGACGCATATCGGGATGTAATTAAAAACACGCTTTTTTGGATTTCCTATAAAAACACGATTGTTTATACGGTTATTGGTACTGTTTTGAATTTGGCGTTCACGTCGTCTATGGCATTTTGCCTTTCCAGGCGGGAACTGTTGTTCAGAAAGACGATTACCATGCTGGTTATTTTCACCATGTTTTTCGGCGGCGGACTTATTCCCAATTTTTTGCTGGTAAAATGGCTGGGAATGTATGATACCATGTGGTCTTTGATTCTGCCGGGAACAATCAGTACATACAACATGATTATCGTACGGACTTATATGAAAACGATTCCGGAGGATGTGATAGAATCGGTGCGGATAGATGGTGGAAACGAACTGCAAATTTTCTATAAAATTATTTTGCCGCTGTCAAAACCGGTTTTGGCAACAATTGGGTTGTTCTATGCGATAGGACACTGGAACTCCTATTTTAACGCAATGATTTATTTGAAAACGAATATCAAATTTCCGGTTCAGCTTGTACTCAAAGAAATGATTGTGGACCAAAATATGCAGTCTGTGTCGACGGCGGCGTATGAATCGTTAAACCAGCAGCCGCTGACCAGTGAAATGCTGGTTGCAGCGTCTATTGTGATTACGCTGATTCCGGTGTTGATTATATATCCGTTTGTACAGAAGTTTTTTGTGAAGGGCATTATGATAGGGTCTGTAAAGGGATAAGAAAAAAGAAAAAGAAAGGCGGATTGTTATGAAAGGGAAAAAACTATTGGCGGGAGCACTTATTTTAAGCCTGTCTGCGGGAATACTCGGCGGATGCACAGGGAAAGAGGGTGCGGAGAATGAAACGCTCAAGCTGGAAATGATGGTATGCAATGACGGCGGCGACAACGACATCAGCAATTACATGATTGTGAAAAAGTTTCAGGAAAAATTTAATATTGACTTAAAATTAACACAAAACAGTATCAACAGCCATTTGGAAAAACTGGATTTGCTTGCAGCGGCAAATGAACTGCCGGATATTATTTCGCCGCTGCCGGAGGTGCAGTCTAAAAACTTCGGCAGCAAAGGGGCATTGGTTCCGGTTGATAAATATTTGGACATCATGCCTGATTTTAAAAATTATATTGAAGCGGATAAAGTGGTATATACCTCTATGCTCGCAAACGACGGACATTTTTATTCCATTCCCAAAATCAATTTGTTGCCGGAATATAAATGGTGTTCCATCATCAGAAGCGATTTAGTGGAGGAGACCGGCAAAGAAATGCCAACGACGATGGAAGAATTGATAGAGGTTCTTTCGGCGATTAAGGAAAAACACCCCAATATTGTGGGTGTGGTCAATGCGGATAAAATGAATTTCTTGCAAGCATACGGCGTTATGTATAACACAAGTCGTGAAATGTTTTATGACAATATGCAGGATAAATGGGTTTACGGTCCAACGAATGATGGATATCGCGAATTGATTGAAGATTTCCACGAAATGAATCAAAAAGGTATCTTGGATAAAGAATTTTTCACTGCGTCCGTGGAACAGTGGGAAGAAAAAGTCGTTGGTGAAACCGGTGTGTTCACTTTGTATTGGGTCAACCGTGCCGGCATGGAAAATGAAGCGCATAAAGCGCTGCATCCGAATGACACAAAATTTAATTTGAAACTCATCAAACCGCTTAAAACAAATTATTATCCCAAACAGAGAATCAATAAATCACAGGAAATTGGAACCTATTCCGCCTTTGGTGTATCGTCCAAAGTGAAAGATGTGCAGCGTGTGATGAAGGCAATTAACTATCTTTATACAGATGAAGGTGCGAATGCGCTGCAATGGGGCGAAGAAGGCGTACACTACACAGTGGAGGACGGACGCAAAAAATTTATGGACTATGTGAAAATTTCCTATAACCCGAATGGGACGGAAAGTTTAACGGCAACGCAGGGAATTAACAGCCAACATTTCATGCGGTTGATGAAAAACGATGGTATTTCCACACTGTATCCCGGGGCACAGGAGTATATGCAGGAGATAAAAGACAGCGGCGTAGAGGAATATGAAAACAATTATAAAATACAGCTTACCTTTACAGAAGAAGAGGAAGACCAAATCCGTGTGATAACAACAAATCTGGAAACATTTGTAGAAGAAAATACGATTAATTTTATTATTGGCACAAAGCCGATGAGTGAATATGACAGCTTTATCCAAAATGTAAAAGCATCAGGCGCGGAGCAATTGGAGCAAATTTATGCAGAGGCATACAAACGCTATTTAGACTTGGCAAAAGGAGTGTAAAAGATGAAAAAGAAGCTCTTATGTTTGATTCTGGTGTTGTTGATGATACCATGTTACGGTTTTGGTGAAAATTCCATTTCGGTGACGGTAGATGGGGTTACGGTGAACCTTACAGAAACGCAGCCCTATTCCAAAAATGGGACTGTCATGCTGCCGGTTCGCGCAGTCGGCACCGCCGCAGGAAGTCAAGTCCGGTGGAACGAAAAGTCGCAGCGTGTTATTGTGGAAGGTAAAAACAGTATTATTACGCTGGAAATCGGAAGCACGGAGGTATATGTAAACGGCGAAAAGAAAAGCATGAATGCAGCGCCGGAAGTGCAAAACGGAACGACCTATGTACCGCTGGAATTTGTTGCCAATATATTGGAAATGGAAGCGGTATATGCGAATAGTACCGTGGCAATCAGTACCGGAAATTCCAATGTCTCCGGAGAAATTGCGGAAAAAACAAACAGCATCTTAAAAAATATTACCGGCGCGCAGGAGTTTGAAGTACAGCGTCCGCAGGATAACGGTATTGTTGTGGATGTGACCGACTATGGCGCATCGCCCAGCAATACGCCGCCACAAAACATTGAAGCATTTGAAAAAGCGATTGCAGCAGTGAAAGAAAAAGGCGCATGGAAGCTGAACATTCCCACAGGCGAATATCGCTTGGGCGGCGGCAAAAAATATGCCATTGAACTGTTTGATATCACGAACTTAAAAATAGAAGGAAACGGTTCCAAGCTGATTTTCAGTCAGCATATCACAAACGAAGCGAACGGTGCGTATTTCGGCGTGGAGCGGACAGAAACACTGGAATTGTGTAACATCACGCTGGATTGGGATTGGGATTTATATCCATTGTTTGCTATTGCAAAAGTGTGCGGCGCCGATGAGAACAAAGGGACAGTTGAGTTTGAAATCGACAATGAATACAGTAAATGTAAATTGGTAGACGGTCTTGTGTACGGCGGCATGTGTGGTTATGATATTGAAAAACACAATAAGTCGGATTTAAAAGGATATCAGGTTGCGGGAACGATTAACGGTATGGAAAGAACCGGCGAGAATACGGTGCAGTTGCTATACAATGTGAAAAGCAATGCGGCAAAGGCGAAGATGGGAGACTATGCATTTCTCTATTTCAGAACGCCGCAGTATATCAATGCGTTCCGTATGGCGGGCAATCGCAATATGACCTTTGACAACATTGAAGTGAATACCGCGCCCTATCAGATTACCTATGCGGACGATTCGGAGTATTATCAGATTATCAACAGCCGGTTTCAGCCGCAGCCGGGACGGCGGTTCTGTTCCTACGGCGGTTTGGAAACGCATTCTGTAAACGGAAATTTTAAATTGGAAAACTGTATTGTAGACGGTGTATGCGATGACATTTTGCATTTGTCCAACCACTTTTTCGGCGGCGGCGTTGAAACAGGCAACCCGAAATTAGACGACCGCACGGTTATGCTGGACTATTTGCAGTTTTGGGCGGTGGGCAACGACATCTATGAAGGCGCTAAATTTGTGTGCGGTTCCAAGCAATTTGAAATGTATGACTGGGAATCGACCATTGAGAGCTTTGAATGGGAGATGAACGTATATACAGGTAACTCCAATCACAGGTGTAAAGTGACGTTTAAAGACCCATTGCCGGAAAACTATGATAAATTTTCCGTATTCTGGAATGCGGATAAATTTAAAGGGAATTATATTGTGCGCAACAACGAAATGAAAAACAGCATGTGCCATGGATTGTATATCGGTTTGCCGAACGGACTGATTGAAAACAACAAACTGGACAATTTTGCTTATCCGTCACTGGTGCTGAACTGCGTGATTCGTTGGGGCAGATGGTATATCGGCACGCCGATTGACAATGTCATTATCCGTGGCAACGTCATAACAAATAATAATACGGCGCGGCGCGACCCTGCAACGCTCTTTGTCGGCGGCGGGATTGATAACCAGCCGTCCAACTATTTTCCGGTGGACGGACGCATTGCCAAAAATGTATTGGTAGAGGGCAATGTTGTTGATAATTCTTCTTGGAGCGCCTTTGGCATGTTTTCCGCAACGGATACGGTCGTGCGCAACAATAAATTTCTCAATTCCAACAATTTGCCGACAAAACCGCGGTTTAAGGGATGGGGTAGCGTTTATATTGTAGGCTGCGATAATATTGTCTTTACTGGAAACGAGATTTCAAACGGATCGGACGCACTGGAAGATGGCGTGTTTGTAGATGATACCAGTTCCACAAATGTCTATGCAGAGAACAACAAAGGGATTGACAAAGTGAAGAACATGGCGGATTTGGTGGCTGGAATTGAACAGAAATATGATGCGGACGGCAATTTGATTGTGGACGTTGATTCTTATGGATATACGGAAAGTGCAGGTTCATGGTCAAACAGCACAGGAAGCGGATATTCGGCTGTAACGCGTCAGAGTAGTTCAACAGGTGCGCAGGTGCAATGGAAACCCATGCTGGAAAAAGGAAAATATAAGGTTTCTATCTATAAAGTGGCATATGCCGCTTCGTCTGATAATGAAGCCCAAATCATAGTGAAACATAAAGACGGAACGTTTGAACGTACTTTGAACTATACGGACGGATCAAGCGGTTGGGTAGAACTGGGCGAGTTTGAATTTGAAGAAGGCAATTTAGGATATGTGCAAAACACACGTACAAGAAGCACAGCACGCGCCAGTGCGGTTAAGTTTGAAAAAGTTTCAGACTAAAACCGTTTATGGAAAAATGAGAAAATAGTATGATGACAAAATGACCCTTGTGACAAGCATAGGCACTGCCGGACGGAAAGGCTGACAGCGAAATATAGCTGCGCAGGGGTCATTTGACAGAAAGGGGAGAGATATTTTGAGACATGTGGTATCGTTTCTATTGACGCTGGTTTTTGCGTTAAATATAACCATGATAGCAGGAGCGGAAGAGGAAACCATAATAGATAGTAAAACAAATACGATGGCATATACCATTGAACGAACAGTGATGACAGACAGCGCAGGAACAGTTGTGGACGATACTATTCCGCAAAGCGGAGCCTTTACAGTTGCCGCCACAGTCAGACGCAACAGCGTTTCGCAGGACAGCGCAGTATTTGTTGCCGCATCCTACACAGAAGATGGGACACTACTCGAATGCATGACAAGGGAACTTTCGTTCGGAAAAGATTCCATTCTAACAGTTCAGGTGCCACTTGGCGCACAAGGAACACCGGCAGAAGTGAAACTGTTTGTATGGGATTCCCTTTCCGATATGTGCCCTGCTTCAAACGTATATGCATTGACCGAGCATTTGGGTATGACCGAAGCGAATGAAAAAACAGAAGAGATATTGAAGAACGTTACCGGCGCGCAGGATTTTGAAGTGCAGCGTCCACAGGATAACGGCATTGTGATTGATGTAACGGACTATGGTGCGTCTCCCAACAATACGCCGGCACAAAATATTGAGGCGTTTGAACGAGCGATTGCAGCGGTGAAGGAGCAAGGGGCGTGGAAGTTGAACATTCCCACAGGAGAATACCGTTTGGGCGGCGGCAAAAAATACGCTGTTGAACTATTTGATATCAAAAATTTGAAAATAGAAGGAAATGGTTCCAAACTTGTTTTCAGTCAGCATGTGACGAATGAGACAAACGGCGCTTATTTTGGCGTGGAGCGGACAGATACAGTGGAGTTTTGTAACATTACATTAGATTGGGACTGGGATTTATACCCACTGTTTGCCATTGGAAAAGTTTGTGGAGTTGATAAAAATGCGAAAACGGTTGAATTTGAAATAGATAATACGTTGAGCGAATGCACGCTGGTAGACGGACTTGTGTTTGGCGGCGGCTGCGGTTTTGACCCTGTGGTGAACAATAAATCGGACTTGGTTGGCTTTCAGTTTCCGGGCGGAGCGAGCGCTGTTTCAAAAATAGAAAAAACAGCTGAAAATAAAGTGCAATTGATTTATAACAATGCAAAGAATGTGGAAACAGCAAAAATTGGGGAATATGGGTTTCTCTATTTCAGAACGCCGCAATATATTAACGCATTTCATATGACAACGAATAAAAATATAACGTTTGACAGTATTGAAGTGAATAGCGTGCCTTATCAGATTATCTATAGCAATGATACGGAATATTTTCAGATTGTGAGCAGCAAATTTCAGCCGCAGAGCGGGAAGCGTTTTGTGTCGTATGGCGGACTTGAAGTACATTCCGTAGACGGACATTTTAAACTGGAAAATTGTGTGCTGGACGGTATCTGCGACGATGCTGTGCATTTGTCCAACCATTTCTTTGGCGGCAGCGTGGAAACAGGCAACCCCAAAGTAGATGATTACACGGTTATGCTGGATTATTTGCAGCTTTGGATGGCGGAAACCGATATCTATAAAGGCGCAAAATTTGTGATGGCGTCAGACCAATTTGAGATGTATGACTGGGAATCGACCGTTGAGAGTTATGTGTGGGAATATGATGTGTATGAGGGAACGGCAAAGAATCGATGTAAAGTCACCTTCAAAGACCCGTTGCCGGCAGATTATAAGGATTCGAGCCTGTTTTGGAATGCGGATAAGTTTGCCGGAAACTATATTATTCGCGGCAATGAATTTAAAAACGGCATGTGCCATGGTCTGTATATCGGTTTGCCAAATGGAACGGTAGAGGATAATGCATTGGACAATTTTGCATATCCCTCACTTGTTTTAAATAGTGTGATTCGCTGGGGCAGATGGTATATTGGCACGCCGATTGAAAACGTGATTGTCAGAAATAATAGTATGACCAATAACAACGCCGCGCGGCGAGACCCAGCGTCTTTCTTTATTGGCGGGGGATATGACCACCAGCCGTCCAACTATTTTCCGGTGAAGGGACGTATTGCCAAAAATGTTTTGGTGGAGGATAATGTGGTAGATGGATCGTCATGGAGCGCATTCGCTTTGTTTTCCGCTAAGGATATTGTTGTACGCCGCAATCAGTTTTTAAACTCCAACAATTTGCCGACAAAAGAACGGTTTAAAAACTGGGGAAATGCTTATATTGTGGAATGCGACGATATTGTTTTTGTAGAGAATATCTTTGAAAACAAGGGCAGTGCATATGAAGAAGGCATGTTTGTAGATGATACCAATACGACAAATATCTATGCCCAAAATAATCCGGGAGTCGAAAAAGTGAAAAATATATTGGATATTATTGGAGATGTGCAGCAGAATTATGATGCAGACGGCAACTTAATTGTCGATGTAGGGTCTTATGGGTATACAGAATTGACAGGAACATGGACGGACAGTTCTATGAAGGGATATCAGGCTGCAACGCGTCAAAGCGGTTCAACAGGCGCTTCAGTGCAGTGGAAACCGTTGCTGGAGACAAGTGGAAAATATAAGGTTTCTGTTTATAAGGTGGTCTATGCAGCAGCGTCCGACGATGAAGCGCAAATAACGGTGAACCATAAAAACGGCATGTCTCAGTTTACGCTAGATTATACCGCCGGAACAAGCGGCTGGGTAGAATTGGGCGAGTTTGAATTTGAAAGAGGAATCAGCGGTTATGTGCAGAATACGAGAACGAGAAGTGTCTGTCGTGCCAGTGCGGTCAAGTTTGAAAAAATCTCAGACTGAAAATGATAGATAGAATCTGAATCCCCAATAATACAAAGAAGCTGTTTTATGCCGCAGGCATGGATCAGCTTCTTTGCGCAGTGGGTGGATATACGTGGCATGATATAGGACAAAATGAAAAGAAAATAGGACAAAAACGAAAGAATCCCCTTTTGCCGGTTGACATTTTTATGAAATCCATCTAAAATGATGATAGATTTTAAATGATACTGCAAGGAGGGGTTCTTTTGAAACGAATTTTAGTATTGTTCTTGGCGCTGGTTTGTATACTCAGTATGACAATGCCGGTATGGGGAGCAGCAGTGCAGACATTGACAGAACTGGAGCCGCCAAAACCGGCACAGATTGTGACCATGGGAGACGATGGACACTTGCTCTATCCACCATATAATGAGCGGGGCGATGTGATGATGGATTTCTCGCGGGTGGGGTATAAAAACGGAGACGAGCCGATTCCGGAGGTGCCGGTTGTGATGGAACTGACGCCATCTGACGGCGAAGGCGATGATACAGCATACATACAGGCGGCGATTGATAAAGTGTCCGAATTGCAAATGGACAAAAATGGAATCCGCGGTGCACTGCTGCTAAAAAAAGGAACGTACCGTCTTGCAAAATCCGTATATATCAAGGCAAGCGGCGTGGTACTGCGCGGCGAAGGAGATTCCAAAGACGGCACAGTGATTTTGGCAACGGGAACGGAACAATATAATCCGATTGTCATACAAGGCAGTGGAAGTGCCACAAAAGACGGAGACCAAATTCAGATAACGGATAAATATGTAGGTGTTGGTGCAAGAACGTTTACTGTTGCAGACGCAAGCACGCTCAATTTGGGCGATGAAATCATTGTGTACCGTCCGTCGACGGAATCATGGATTTCCGACCTTGGCATGGATAACATTCCGGCGCCGGCAACGCAGTGGGCGCCCGGTAGTTTTGACCTTCAGTGGCAGCGTCAAATTACAAAGATTGAAGGAAATACTATTACGGTAGAATCACCCATTACGACCGCAATAGACGCACAGTATGGCGGTGGTTCTGTGTTCAAATTCAAGTGGGACGGCAGGGTGTCTCATTGTGCAGTTGAACATATTTATCTAGATTCCACTTATACCGACGATATTGATGAAAAGCATGGCTGGATTGCTGTTCAGTTGAAAAATGCGATAGACTGCTGGGTGCAGCATGTCACAGCAATCCATTATGCATATTCCTGTGTGTCGGTGGAAAAAACGGCACGGCGTGTGACAGTGCAGGACTGTACTTGTCTGGATATGAAGTCGCGTATCGTTGGCGGATTGCGCTATAGCTTTAATTTATGCGGTCAGCAGGTGCTCATCACAAGATGTCATGCGGAAACGGGACGGCATGACTGGGTGAACGGTTCGCAGGTGGTAGGGCCGAATGTATTCTATGATAATATATCTACGCAGTCCAATTCCGTGTCGGAACCGCATCACCGTTGGGCAAGCGGTACATTGTATGATAATATCGTGCAAAAAAATCCGAACAAAGGAGGCGGAACCTTTGAAGCAGTGAATCGCGGCAATTCAGGAACAGGACATGGCTGGG
Source organism: Clostridia bacterium (assembly GCA_022801925.1). Taxonomy (GTDB): domain Bacteria; phylum Bacillota; class Clostridia; order RUG12999; family RUG12999; genus JAAWTG01. The sequence goes on from JAAWTG010000016.1 coordinate 21,443, forward strand.
CGGGCGCCAATATTGTGTTTTGGAATTGTACTTCGGCAATGACTGTTGTATCAGAGCCGCCAACGGCGCAGAATTTTGCCATTGGCGTTGGTTCCTTGATGCCGGCAGAAGAGGTGGAAACTGCCGGAGAGGGCACGTTAAACTATGCAAACAAACAAGGCGCGACGCAATTTGCTTATGAAGGACGTCCGCTTGTGGGCAACGGATATATTGAATCGCCGACAGGACCGGTAACGCCACAAAGTTTATACGCACAGCAGCGGGCCGACTGGGAAGCGAGTACAGAATATCGGATTCATAAAGCGGTTATTTTGGGCGTTAATCAGTCCAATGCAATTGTGCATACCACACAGGTGCCGATTGATATAAATAATGAGGCGGTGAAACCTTTTGTTATGAATGACCGGACATTGGTGCCGGTACGGTTTATTGCAGAAGCGTTGGGCGCGGAAGTGGGATTTGATTCCGCTACAGATACCGTTTCTGTGGATTATCACGGCAGACACGCAACGATGGTGCTTGGGGAAAACGTTTTAAAGATAGACGGAGAAGAAATTGCACTAGATGTTGCGGCGCAGGACTACAATGATAGGACATTTATTCCGCTGCGGGCGCTGTCGGAACAGTTGTTTAACAAAAAAGTATTCTGGGATGAAAAAGGGTTTATTGCCATCAGCGATTTTGATAATATTTTGGACTGCGAAAAAGATGCGGCAATCATTGATAATTTACTGGAAAGCATGAAACGAATACCCAAAGCGGATATCAATCCGGCAGCGCCGATTGACAAATCTCACGCCAAACCGGCAAGCGATACAAAAACACAAACGGTTTCTCCGAGTCTTGCCACCGGAGCGACGATTATTTCCTCCGGCGACTATAGTGAAACGTATCCGCCGGCATTAGCCATTGACGGTGATATGGAGACGCGCTGGGCGAGTACGAAAGAAAAAGGAAAAGACTCATGGCTGTTGCTCACGTTTCCAAAACCGGTGACCTATAAAAGTGTTAAATTTTTTGAATATAATGTTTCGGACAGGATAAGAGAAGTCAAACTGGAAGCCTCAGACGATGGGAAAACATTCACGGAAATTGCGACATTACCGGTTACGCGTGCAGCGAATAAAATTTATGAAGAAGTGGCGTTTGCAGAGACTACTTCCGGGTATTTAAAAATAACGTTTACCGATGTACAGGAAGGAACGGACGTCACACTTCATGAAATCGAAGTGCCGGACGCAACGCTGGGACAAAGCGCCAATAGGAATCCTAATGCTGTGAAGGTAACAAAGGTGACAGCAAGCGGCAATGATGGGAATGTAGAAGCAAATACCATTGACGGCAGTTTGGAGACGCGCTGGTCCATGTCCGGTGCGGACGGACAGTGGATTCAATGGGAACTGGAAAAAGAAACAAAAATCAGTTCTGTCGACCTTGCTTTTTATAACGGAGACCAGCGTGCTGCCATATTTGACATTATGGTGTCGGAAGATGGCAAGGAATTTAAAAAGGTGTTATCTACCCAAAGTTCTGGAAAGTCCAATGGATTAGAGCATTTTTCATTTGCCCCTGTCAGTGCAAAGTATGTAAAATATGTTGGATACGGCAACTCTGTCAATAGCTGGAACAGCATCACGGAAGTGAGTATCAATCCGACAGAATAAAATAAGTTTTATGTAAAACGCCCCGCCGCATATCTGCGGTGGGGCGTTTTGTGAAATAACAATGATTACTGTGTAATCATAGAACCAATACCGGTGTTCGTAAAGATTTCCAGCAAAATACAGTGCGGTATTCGTCCGTCGATGATATGAACGCGTTTAACGCCGTGGTCAATGGCGTCAATACAGCCGTGTACTTTGGGAATCATGCCGCCATTGATAATGCCTTGGTCAATGAGTTCCAGAGCATGTTTTTTGGTGAGTTCAAAAATAATCTGTTTGGCTTCGTCTAAAATGCCTTGAATGTCCGTTAACATAATCAGTTTTTCTGCTTGCAGCGCACAGGCAATTTTGCTGGCGACTGTGTCGGCGTTGATATTGTAGGTTTGTCCGTTATCGTCTGTGCCAATGGGGGCGATAACCGGAATATATTCTGCGGTTGCATTATGGCGCAGCAGTTCTGTGTCAATGGAGACAATATCTCCGACAAAACCGATGTCTACCGGTTTTCCATTGTCTGTGACCTCTGCTTTTTTACATTTGATTAAATTTCCGTCAATGCCGCATAGGCCAATGGCCTTACCGCCTTTTTGGTTGAATAGGGAAACAATTTCCTTATTGGTTTTTCCAACCAGGACCATGCGCGCAATATCAACGGTTTCTTGGTCGGTGACCCGCAGTCCGCCGATAAATTTGCTTTCAATGTTAAATTGCTTAAGTGCGCTGGTGATATCGGGGCCACCGCCATGCACAACAATAGGATTCACGCCAACGTATTTCAGCAGTGTGATATCTTCCATGACAGAATTTTTTAAATCTTCATTAATCATAGCGTTGCCGCCGTATTTAATAACGACCGTTTTGCCGTAAAGCGTTTGAATATAGGGCAGCGCCTCCACCAGAATACTGGCTTTTTTAATCAATACATCCATTTCAAAACTCATAAATGAAACTCTCCATTCCGCCGCCCTGCACAGCATATATAGTAAAGTAGGAATCTCTTATCGGCAGGGCAGGAATGATAAGAGATTTTTTGTTTTATAGATAATATCCGGCAGCAGAAATGCCTGCTGTTTCTTCCAGACCGAACAGCAGGTTCATGTTTTGCACTGCCTGCCCGGCTGCACCTTTGAACAGATTATCAATAGCGCTGACAATAATAATACGATTTAGACGTTCATCGATGCAAAAACCAATATCCACAAAGTTGGAACCCGCTACATGGTTACTCTCTGGCAAACCGGACTCATAAATGCGGACAAACGGTTCGCCTTTATAAAATTCCTGATACAAAGAAACCACTTCTTGATGAGAGATTGATTTGTTTAAGTTTGCATAAGAGGTTGCAAAAATGCCGCGTTTCATAGGAACCAAATGCGGAGAGAAGGAAAGCATGATAGTTTCTCCCGCAACCAGCGACAATTCTTGTTCAATTTCTGAAGTGTGACGATGCGTTGCCAGTTTATAGGCTTTCATATTTTCTGTACATTCGCAAAAATGATAGTCAATGCCAAGACCGCGTCCCGCGCCGGAAACACCAGATTTTGCATCAATAATAATGTTTTTGGTGTCGCAAATTTTAGCAGACAGCAGCGGGGCAAGTCCCAAAATGCTACAAGTAGTATAGCACCCTGGATTGCCGATTAAATCTGCTTTTTTAATTTCCGCGCGGTGCAGTTCCGGCAGCCCATACACGGATTTTTCTAACAATTCGGGCGCAGTGTGTTCTTGATGATACCACTGTTCATAAACCCGAATATCGTTATAACGGAAATCACCACTGAGGTCAATGATTTTCACACCGGCTTCATATAAAGCAGGAATCACTTCTTTAGATGCGCCGTGCGGCAGGGCAGTGAATACAACATCACACCGCTTCTGTGCTGTTTTCACATCTAATTCTTCGCAGGTTAAATCAACCACATTTTGAAGATGAGGATATACCTCTGACAATTTCTGACCGACATAGCTATGCGACACGATATAGGTTAGTTTGGCGTTTGGGTGGGAACTGATGATTCGTGCGAGTTCCACGCCTGCATAGCCCGTCACACCTAATATTCCAACACGGACTTGATTTTCCATAGCAACATACATTCCTTTCAAAGTGAATTGTTATACAAATATTATACATGAAAGTGAATAAAAATGCAAGATGAAACTATACAAAATTTTGGTATAAAAATGTCGGGATTTGTCTATAATAAATGTATAATTTGACAAAATAAGACAAGTGGTATATGGTAAAATAAGGAAATGACACGAAATTTTACAAAGGAGGAGCATTATGGATATGACATTAACAGAGCACCATAAAACATTGGTGGTGAAAATCATTGGCGAACTGGATCATCATTATGCAACCAGAATTCGCGAAACAATTGATATTGAAATAAAGGATAAGGACATCCGTCTACTCATTTTTGACTTGAGTGCACTGGAGTTTATGGATAGTTCCGGAATTGGCGTTATTATGGGACGGTTTCGGCTAATGAAGCAACAAGGCGGAAAGGTTTGCGTAGCAGGTGCAAAAGATAGTTTGAATAAAATTATCTGTCTTTCAGGACTTTCAGGATTAATTGGAATTTATCACTCCGTGGAAGAAGCAATGAAGGGAGGACAGGTAGCATGAAGGATTTTATCAATTTGGAGTTTCCGTCTAAATCAAGTTATGAATCATTTGCGCGCGCAACAGTCGGCGCGTTTGCAGCAAGGCTGGACCCGACGATTGAAGAATTATCCGATATTAAGACAGCAGTTTCAGAAGCTGTTACCAATGCAGTGGTGCACGGGTATCGAGGAAAGGAAGGAATGATATACATAACCTGTGCTTTGGAAGGACGCGAATTGACGGTGGAAGTGACAGACCGGGGCAGCGGTATCAGAGATGTGGAGGAAGCGCGTCAGCCGCTGTTTACGACAAAGCCGGAGGAGGAACGTTCTGGTATGGGATTTACCATTATGGAAACGTTTATGGATTCTTTGACAGTAGATTCCGCGCCGGAAAAAGGAACAAAAGTTGTGATGAAAAAAGTGTTGTCCACCATGGAAGCGTAGAAGGGTGGGAAAAATGAAACAGAATGATAATTTGCAACTTGTTTCATTGGTCCAGCAGGGAGATAAACATGCAGAAGATTTATTAGTTCGCCGGAATACACCATTGGTTTGGAGCATGGTGAAACGGTTTCAGGGGCGCGGGCAGGAGCCGGAGGATTTGTTTCAACTTGGGTGTATTGGACTTTTGCGTGCTGCGCAGCGGTTTGATTTTTCAAAAAATGTTCAATTTTCAACCTATGCTGTCTATATGATTATTGGAGAAATGAAACGGTTCCTGCGCGATGATGGACTGCTGAAAGTGAGCCGGAGTGTGAAGGAGTTGGCAGTCAAAGCAAAAGCAGCGCAGGAGGCAATTGAAAAAGAAACTGGACGGGAAGCAAAGATGACAGAAATTGCGCAGCGTCTTGGTGTTGATACAGAAGAACTGGCTGCGGTCTATACGGCAAGCAGACCGCCGGAATCTCTGGATGCAGCAGTATATAAAGGAAAAGACGGCGGACAAGTATCCTTGCTTGATACGTTGCCGGACGATGGTGCATTTGACGAAGAAGTTGTCAATTGTGTCACACTGAAAGAGGCAATGAAAAGGTTGGGAGAACGTGACCGGAAAATTTTACTGCTACGGTTTTATCAAAACAAAACGCAAAGCGAAGTATCCGCCTTGCTTGGTATTTCTCAAGTACAAGTATCACGGCTGGAAAAGAAACTGCTGCGGCAATTGCGAGACCACATGATTTCATAAAAAAGAAAAGCAGTTGGCTTTTAATGCATAATTAGAAAATCTCCTATGGTAGTTTGGTTTTACCGTAGGAGATTTTAATGTGGAAAATCACGTTAACGCAGATGGGCATAAATATCCATGTAACGCCTTATCCGCCCACAGTAAGGGCGCTTAGATTTTTCATTCCTATTTGTAGGCGGAAAGGCTATGGATATTTTTATGAAATGTTTTAGAGTATTTTCGAAGAAATCACTCCTGTTTACAATACCGGTAAGGTCAGAATAGATTTATGATAAAGAGTCATCCTCTATATATTCAGCGATGTCTTCTAAACGGCAATTAAGAATTTTACAGAGTTCATTTAGGGTATAAGTGTTGATATTTCCATTTTTGCGCAGACGGTCTAATTGACCGGTGCTGAAACCATATTTTTTAATGAGCTGGTATTGGGAAATCCCCCTTTTTCTCATAGTTTGCCATAGTTTTTCATATATGATCAAGGCAATTCGCCTCCCTCTATCATAGTATAAAATATTGCCAATATGTTGACAATTGCCCGTAAATGGGCTATAATGCTATGTAGAAAAGAGTAAATGAAAAAAATGATACGTTTTGCTTTCCGATAGATTATATAGATGTTGTTGAATACTTGAAGGAGGAAGCTTAATGGGGAAATTTGTGGGATTATTAGATTTTTTTGGATTGTTAGGTTTTGTGGGTGGAATCGTTTTTTTGATTTTAATTATTATTGTTGCAATTCAGAAAAAATCTATTACAAAAATGTTTATAGGATTTGCGATTTCGATAATTATATTTATTTTGGGGATTTCTTTGCCGAGTAATATGAACACCCAAAAAACAACAGCAAAACCAATTATGGAAACATCTGTTGCTACCGGCGACGAACAAAAAATGTAATACTGAGTGATTGTGATTCAAAGATTATCTGATAGATGCTAAATATGAAAAAGCGGCAGGAACATATAGTTTTTCACTATGCATTCCTGCCGCTTTCTGTTTTGCAATGATTTCATTTCTAGCTGTGGCGTTTATAATGTTTCCGTGCCAAATGTCTCCTGTAATTGTTTCAAAAACAGTTCGGCAGGTTTTGAAAAAACTTGGTACTTTTTCCATGCGATAACCAGACGCGCTGATATTTTAGGCGCAAATGGACGGAAACAAAGTTCGTTTTCTTTAGAGGTATTCGCAAGTCCGTCAAGCGTGACTGCACAGCCGATACCTTCCTTTACCATAAGGGTTTCGTTATAGACCAAATTATGCGTTCCTATGATATGAAGTTCATCTGTAGAATAGCCAAGCCAGCCGGATAATTCGTTTTGACTGAATGCTTGTCTGGAATGAAGCAGAGGAAGTTCTTTCAGGTCATGCGGCGTGATAGTCTGATGTGCTGCCAGCGGATGGTCGATTCTCATCAGCAATCCCCAAGTATCTGTTGCAGGCAATATGATATGGTCATATTTTTTCAAATCAATCAATCCCACGAACAATCCGAAATCAATTAAGCCTTTATCAAGTTTTTCCGCAGTATCATCTCCGTCGCCGCTAATAAAGTGATAATGGATATTGGGGTATCTCTGAAGCAGATGCTTGATTGCTTTTGCGATATAGCGGACAGCAATAGTTTCGCCGCCGCCGATATAAATATCGCCGCCGATAATATCTTTTTTCTCTCTAAAGGCGGATTCGGTTTTGTCTGCCAAAGTCACAATTTCCTGCGCATGTTTGCGGAGAAACATGCCGTCCTCCGTCAGTGTGATTTTTCTTTTGCCGCGGAGAAACAATGTCGTGCCGAGCTCGTCCTCTAAATCTTTGAGTTGTTTTGAAAGTGTCGGCTGTGTGATGTGTAAAGCGTTGGCGGCGGCTGTTATGTTTTCTTCCCGCGCAACCGCAAGAAAGTATCTTAAAACACGCAGTTCCATAGGTAACACCTCCATATTTTGGCAGTAGTGATATTATTATACTGTGTTTTACCATTCTTGTCAACTATGATAAAGTATAGAATATAAGTATTTGCTATTTTAACATAATGTTATTATAATAAAATTAAGGGTGGTTAACGGAGACACAAAGGAGGTGTTTTATATGACTCAGAAGCAAATGGAGGAATTTAAAGTAATCGAAACGTTGACAGATGCAGGATGCACACAGGCAATGATAGAGGACTTTTTAAAGAAAGCAAAAAACAACAGTGAAACGCTTCGATGGCTCACGGGATATCGCACCACAATATTAGATGAAGTGCATAAATACAATAGGGAGTTAGAATGTCTTGATTTTTTAATCTATAAAATAAGAAAAGCGCTGCATTTCATTTAGACAGCAGGAGGGCGGTATGCATGAAAAAGAAAAGAGCGCCATTGACGAAATGGCATTGTAAAGACAAAAAATAGGAATGAGGCAGGAAACATGAAAAAACAAGTATCATTGATTTTGGGTGTGATATTGATGACAGCACAAGTGAACATATTGGCAGCGGGAGATACTTTTCCAAAACATGAACCATATGGCGAGAGTGTTGGCGCCATGCCGGGCAGAGTCGTATGGGCGCATGAACCGGATTCTGTTGAGTGGGACGGAATTGGTTATTGGTGGGAAACCAATCATTTTGATGAATCTGTCATTCAAAACATGGTTGACAGTTCCATTGCAAAATTGGGCGGTAAAAAAATGGCTGCTGAAGGCTGGAATGCCTTGTTTGCAGACAGAAACGAAAGAAATGGTGAAAGCGGCGGATATCAAAAGGGTGAAAAAATCGCAATTAAAGCAAATATTAACGGTTCTGCGGTAATGGATAATGACACATCAGGACGAACGCAGATGAGTTACACAAATCCTGTACTGCTGAAAGCGTTGTTGGTTTCTCTTGTGACAGAGGCGGGTGCAGCGCCGGCGGATATTACTGTTTATGATGTATCCAGATTATTTCCGGATTACATGGTTCAAATGTGCAGTGAGGGTATTTTGCAAGGCGTTCATTTTGTGGGGCGTGATAATGGCAGAGCGGATGAAAGTGCGCCAATTGTATGGTCTCACAAATTTTCCGGTAAGGTGAACTATTTGCCAACCTGTGTTACCGAAGCAAAATATATGATTAATCTTGCGAATTTAAAAGGGCATAGCTACGGTATCACGCTTTGCGGAAAAAATCATTTTGGTTCATTTATTAACGGGAATGCAATGCGTCCGCCGGAAGGCGCGAATTTGCATCAATGGCTGACAAAAAACGAAATGGGAATTTATAGTCCGCTGGCTGATTTAATGGCAAACAAACATCTTGGCGGAAAAACGGTGCTATATATGCTGGACGCTATCATATGTGCGACTTCTGAGGGCGCGTCAATCACCGGCAGCAATTCAAAATGGCAGCAAGCGCCATTTCATAATGACTATACAGCAAGTATCTTTGTATCACAAGACCCTGTTGCGATTGATTCGGTAGGCGCGGATTTTCTGACAAATGAACCGACAATTGTAGGTCATAACAGTGCGGCAAATGACCCGACAGTGGAGAATTATTTGCATGAAGCAGGACTTGCGGCAAAATCTCCGTCAGGAACCGTCTATACAGATAGCTTTGGTAAAACAATTACAACTTTGGGCGTGCATGAACACTGGAACAATCCGGTAGATAAACAGTATAGCAGAAATCTTGGCAAGAACGAGGGAATAGAGCTTGTGATGGCAGATAGTTTGGAAGATAGACCAGAACTGCACACGGAAAACGGAAAAATCATTGTAAATAATGCGGCACCAAACGGGATGCTGTTGCTTACATTTTATAACAGCAGCGTACTCGTAAATGTGAAAACCTTTCAGGGAGATGAAACGATAGAAGTTGACGTAGATAAACTGGTGAAAGACAACGCAATTGACGCGACAAATGTAAAAGCATTCTTTTGGGATTTGAAAAGCATAAAACCGTTATGCAATTTGCTTTCGCTGCCGCTGGACAATATGGAGATACTGCCCGAAGAACCCATTACACCTGAACGCAAGAATACAATAACATTGACAATCCATGGGCAGAAGTTTACAGTGCTATTAGAAGAAAATGAAACAGCGGAACGTTTTCAGAAGTTACTGCCAATGACAATTCAAATGAGTGAACTAAATGGCAATGAAAAATATTATTATTTGCCGGAACAGCTTCCGGCAAATGCACAAAATGTAGGAACTATTCATGCAGGCGATATCATGCTGTTTGGTGCAAACTGCGTTGTATTGTTTTATGAAACTTTTCAGACTTCATATCAATATACAAAAATCGGGCATATAGAGGATAGTTCAGCGCTCAAGACGGCAGTCGGCAGCGGCAGCGTTACAGTAACCATAGAATAAAACGGGAGGGAAGCTGAAAAGATGAAAAAAATGATATCATTATGTATTGTTTTCCTACAGCTTGCCGTAAATATGGCGGGCTGCGCTGCCGCACCGGCGGGGGATACGTCTCCCGGGGCTTTTACGATTATCATGCAGATTGGCAATCCTGTTATGAGTGTAAACGGTGAGAAAAAGGAAATTGATTTAAAAAGGGGTACCGTTCCCATTGTCACCCAAGACAGAACACTTCTTCCGGTGCGTGCTGTTGTGGAAGAAATCGGCGGCGTAACCGCGTGGGATGAAGAGACACAAACGGTTTTGATAGGATATGGAAATGATATTGTCACACTTGCCATTGGCAGCAGGACAGCCTATTTAAACGATAAAGCCGAAACGCTGGACACGGCGCCTGTTATTATCAATCATAGAACAATGCTTCCCATCAGATTTATTGCGGAAGGCTTTGGCTTTACTGTCCGGTGGGAGGAAGAGACGCAAACCATTACCATCACAGGAGCAGAAGAAAAATAGTCATATCTTATAATAAAACAGCTTAAAAAGCGAATTCTATAAAGCGAAAAAGGAGTAAAAGAAAATGATGAAATTTAACTTTAACAATCCAACCAATATATTGTTTGGAAGCGGTTCCTTAAAGCAACTGGGCAATCAGAAGTTGCCTGGGAAAAAGGCATTGCTGCTGACATCAAACGGAAAATCAACAAAGAAAAACGGCTATCTTGACAGAACAATAGAGCAGCTGGAAAAAGCGGGCGCCGTATATGTGCTGTTTGACAAAATTATGGAGAATCCACTGAAAGAGGTTGTGATGGAAGGAGCGCAGTTTGCGCGTGAAAATCGTTGCGATTTTATCGTTGCGCTGGGCGGCGGGGCAGTGCTTGACGCCTCTGTTGCAATATCGGCAATGGCGACGCATGATGGTGATTTGTGGGATTATGTAGTGGGCGGCACAGGAAAAGGGCAACCGCTTGTAAATGACGGATTGCCGATTGTTACTATCACAACAACTGCCGGAACCGGTTCGGAAGTGAACTGCTGGGGCGTGATTTCCAATCTTGAGACGAAGGAAAAAATAGGCTTCGGCGCCCCGCGGCTTGTGCCCAAACTTGCAATCGTTGACCCAGAACTCATGAAAACCGTACCGCCGAAATATACGGCATATCAGGGATTCGATGCGCTGTTTCACAACACGGAAGTAATGATGTCAAACGGCGTGAATATTTTAAGTGAGACAATCGCGCTTTCCGCCATTGAACACATTGCAAAATATCTGCCGCGTGCAGTAGAGAACGGAAACGATTTGGAAGCGAGAGAGCATGTCGCATATGGAAGCACTGTGGCGGGCATTACGATGCAGCTTACCAGCACTACCGCGCAGCACAGTATGGAACATGCCATGAGCGCATATCATCACAATTTGCCGCACGGCGCCGGTCTTATCATGATTTCAAAGGCATTTGCTGAATTTTTCATTGAGAAACATGTTTGTGACGGACAGTTTATCAAAATGGCAAAGGCAATGGGAATGGAACGGGCAAATAAAGCGGAAGATTTTATTACCATGCTCGTGAAATTGCAGGAAGAATGCGGTGTGGCAGACCTGAAAATGAGCGATTATGGCTTTGAAAAGTCAGAGTCCATGACGCTGGCAAAAAATGCGCGGGAGACAATGGGCGGTTTGTTTTTGGCGAATCCGTGCGAAATGACAGAGGAAGAATGCGCAGGGATTTTTGATAAATCCTATCGCTGAACAAGGCGGATAGAAAAGACTTGTTATGAACTGAAAGAACAAATAAGGGTATTCGGTAAATCTATCGGATACCCTTTATTTTTTATTGCTTTTATCATCGTGCTGTGATATACTTTTATCGTATCATATAGAACAAATTTTCATAGTAAGGAGAAAAACATGCCGGAATTAACATCTATGATAAATATTGGCAAGGAAATGGCAAAAAAACTAACAGTAGTTGGAATAGATTCGCCGGAAAAACTGATTGAATTAGGCGCTAAAACGGCATTCTTGAAATTAAAGATGGCATATCCACAGGTTTGTCTGGTGCATTTATATACATTAGAAGGTGCAATTCATAATATCGAATTTAACAGGCTTTCAGAAGATAAGAAAAAAGAATTGAAAGAATTTAGTGACGGTTTAAAGGGGTAATAGGCGTTTAGGATATCGGTCTAATATTGTAAGAAAATCTTCATAATTTTATGTGCGATATGTTTCGGTTTTAGTAGTATACTGTTGATGCAGTCAAAAAAGAAGGGGTAAAATGATGGAAAAAGCAAACATTCTAGTGGTAGACGACGACAAAGAAATCGTGGAAAGCATTGCGATTTATCTGCAAAATGAAGGGTATACGGTAAGTAAAGCCTACGACGGGCTTGCGGCGCTGGATATCCTCATGCAGCAGCAAATCCACCTGATTGTGCTGGATATCATGATGCCGAAACTTGATGGTATCAAGGCGACTTTGAAAATCAGGGAGGAATATAACATTCCTATCATTTTGCTTTCTGCGAAATCGGAGGATACGGATAAAATCATCGGGCTGAATATCGGTGCAGATGATTATATGACAAAACCGTTTAATCCCTTGGAATTGATTGCAAGGGTACGGTCTCAACTTAGGCGGTATACCCAGCTTGGGAATATTGTGGCATCGGACAGCAAAATTGTCATTGGCGGTTTGTGTCTGGACACAGATGAAAAATCTGTGACGGTGGATGGCGAACCGGTTCGCCTGACGCCAATGGAATATAAAATTTTAACGCTGCTCATGCGCAATCCCGGCAGGGTATTTTCGGCGGACGAGATATACAGCAAGGTGTGGAACGAAGATGTCTGCGTGGCGGACAACACCATTGCAGTACATATCCGGCGTATCCGCGAAAAAGTTGAAATTGACCCAAAAAAACCGAAATATGTAAAGGTGGTGTGGGGAATTGGCTATAAAATGGAAAAGCTTCCCTAATTGGTTTTATCACAGTGCGCTGAAAAGTGTTGCTTGCATATTGATAGCAGTATGTACTGGTACAGCGTTCATCATAGGTAGTTACATGAACACGCATATTTCTTATGCAAATGTGATGGAAGAATCTTATATGACGTCAAATGCCAGAGTGACGGAAATGAATTCCATAGCACGCAGCACCATACGCTTGCTAAAGACCTACAAAAATGAGGATTATGTGCGCAGCGGCGGGACAATTGATATGGAGTCGGTGGAAGAAAACATTGTGGATAAATATTATGGCAGCTATTATGATGACTATAAGGAATCGCTATCGCCTATCGCAGAGGAAGAGTATGTAGAAGTCCCGCAGAATGTTAAAAAAGTCAAGCAAATGTTGAAGGAAAAAATACTAGCGGAACATGCACAAGATATAGAGATAATGAAGCAGGAAAAAATTGTGGAAGCATTGCAGAGTTATTTTTCTTTGGTAGAAGGACTCAATCAAACAGAAGGTGTTTATTATTATGCTACCAACGGACAAATGACGGTGAGCAACGTTCCGGGCGCAAACAAAGAATTTTTCAAAGGACAGCCAGCCTATCTGTTGTTTGACCATGGAAAATATGAAGGGGACGACCGGTTAGCAAACTATTCTGAATTTGGCAATGTAACCGTGCAGGACGAAGTCTATGTGGCGCTATCGGCAGAACAAGTGCAGCAGCGGGAACAGATATTCTTGCAGGATAAGCAGTATATGGACAGGATAATGCTATATATTACTTTAATGTTTGCATTAGATATATTTGCAATGCTGTATCTGTTTTTTGCAGTGGGGCATAAGGCGGGAGATGAAGCAATTCACCTTTGTCCTGTTGACAGAATTTATACGGATTTCAATGTAATTGCGGAAATCATACTAATCATACTGACGATTGCGGCGTGTGTGGGTCTGCATGATTATTTAGACGCCTATCATCAGTATGCAGGGCAGGAGGAACAGCTTGCGTCGGCAGGAGGTATTCTGCACAAGCCTGTCATTTTTATCAGTCTGAGCGCTGCAATATTTACCGGAACAGCGATGGTATTGACGTTGTTTCTATCGCTGGTACGGCAATTTAAGGCACGACAGTTGTTATCGCATTCTCTTGCCGGCGTCATTATACGCAAAATTTGGCATGGAATCCGCCTGTTGATGAAGAAAGGACCTGTTTTGCTGATTTCTTCGGGAGAACTTTCACTGGTGCGCGGCGGTGTGCAAAAAGTGAAAGACGGAAATTTGGAACACCGGATCAATTTGCCGCAGGGCAAAATGTTATATGGTTTGGCACAGGACATTAACACCATGTCAGATGGACTGCAAAAAGCGGTAGAAAAAGAACTACAGGCGGAACGGCTGAAAACGGAATTGATTACAAATGTTTCGCACGATTTGAAAACGCCGCTCACGTCTATTATCAATTATAGCGATTTGCTGACGCGTGAAGAATTAACGCCTGACTATGCCAATGATTACGCAAAAGTTCTCAAAGACAAAAGCGAAAAACTGAAACAATTAACCAGTGATTTGTTTGAAATTTCTAAAGTGCAAAGCGGTAATATTGAGGTGCAGACAGAAGCACTGCAAGTGAAGGAACTGATTATGCAGTCCATTGCTGAATATGAAGAAAAATTCAAAGAAGCGCAGCTCAGTATACGCATATCAGCAGTGCCGGATGACTTGTATATCCTTTCAGACGGCAAAAAAATGGCGCGTGTGCTGGAAAATTTAGTTGTAAATATTTTAAAATATGCCCAGCCGCAAACCAGAGTATATATAGATACCTTGGAGCAGGACGGGAAATGTAAAATTATTTTCAAAAACATTGCCAACTATGAAATGAATTTCAGTGCGGCGGAAATTGTGCAGCGGTTCGCACGCGGCGATGCATCCAGAACCACGGACGGAAACGGACTGGGATTGGCGATTGTACAGAGTTATGTGGAAGCGTGTGGCGGTACGTTTGACGTAGCAGTGGACGGTGACTTGTTCAAGGCAACAGTAGCATTTGATGTGCTGCAGCAGGAAAATCAAGAATAATATGCTAAAGAGGAAAGGCAGCCCAAACGATATTGTTTGGGTTGCTTTTGTATGCAGAAACCGAAACAGTTTGACGAATGATTGAAAAATAACGAGTTTCTTTCTTGACTTTTGTTTTATGTTATTATATGATAAATGCAGAATTCAATCATAAAACGCAAAATAGGAGAAGGAGAATGATTATGGGTATAGAATTTCAAAATAATAAATTTCATCTTTTTAACAACGAAATAAGCTACATAATAGAAGTGTCCGAACAGAGCGATTTGCTCCATTTGTATTTTGGCGCGAGAGTAGATGCGGAGGATATTCACAGTTCTGTAGGAATATGTACCTTTGGCTGCCAGGCAGACGATAGTGACTATTCACTGTCTGCGCTGCCGCAGGAATATCCGTCGGCGGGTGCGGCTGATTTCCGTTCGCCTGCATATGAAATGGAAACGGACAAGGGGCTGCATACGCCCGAATTGAAATATAAAAGTCATGAAGTGATAATTGGGAAACCGCCGCTAAATGGATTGCCAGCGGTCTATGTTGAAGACGACAGCGAAGCACAGACGCTCGTTATCACAGCGGCGGATGAAGTGCATGGTGTGGAAGTAAAGCTGTATTATACGGTTTTTGAGCAATTCAATGTAATCTGCCGCCATAGTGAGATAGTGAATGTTTCCGGTTCCTGTATATATCTGAACAACGCGCAGAGCGTCAGCCTTGATTTTCCGGCGGGCGAGTATGAATATATTCACCTGGAAGGCGCATGGGCAAGAGAAAAACATGTTGACAGGAACGCAATCCACAAGGGAACACAGGGATTTGAATCGCGCCGCGGTGCATCGGGGCATGTGGAAAATCCGTTTTTGATGTTCTTTGACAAAGGTGCGCATGAAGACTTTGGCAATGTATACGGAATATCGCTTGTATACAGTGGGAATCACCGCTTTTTGATGGAACAGGAAATGTATGAAACCGTACGGGTGCAGGCGGGAATCAATCCATTCCAATTCCGGTTTAAGCTGAATAGGGGAGAAAGTTTTGTAACGCCCGAGGCGGTCATGGTGTATTCAGACGGCGGCTTTGCAAAAATGTCCAATACGTTTCACAAGCTGTACAGAACACGTCTTTGCCGCGGCACATGGCGGGATAAAGAGCGTCCCGTTTTGATTAACAACTGGGAGGGGACATATTTTGATTTCACAAAGGAAAAACTGCTTGCGATAGCTGATGCAGCAAGTGAAATCGGGATTGAATTGTTTGTGCTTGACGACGGCTGGTTTGGTAAACGTAACAGTGACAATTGTTCCCTTGGCGATTGGTATGAAAATAAAGAAAAACTCGGCGGAACGCTGTCGAAACTTGCGGCAGAAATGAATCAAAGAGGCTTAAAGTTTGGACTGTGGTTTGAGCCGGAAATGGTTTCTCCCGACAGCGACTTATACAGAGAACATCCTGATTGGGCAATTAGCGTGCCGAATGTAAAGCCGCATCTTGGCAGACATCAGCTTATTCTGGATTACACAAGAGCGGAGGTGCGCGATTATATCGTAGAGCGCATGACCGAAATTCTTGGAAATGCCAATATTGAATATGTCAAATGGGATATGAACAGGAATATGAGTGATGTGTATTCTCTGCATTTAGGCGCAGACCGGCAGGGTGAGTTCTATCATAGATATATCCTTGGACTCTACGACGTGCTGGGCAGAATAACAACGGCATTTCCGGAAATTCTGTTTGAAGGCTGTTCGGGCGGCGGGGGAAGAAATGATTCCGGAATGCTATACTATATGCCGCAGAATTGGGCAAGCGATGATACGGACGCGACAGAGCGGTTGTATATTCAGTATGGCGGAAGCATGGTATATCCGGCGTCTACCGTTGGCGCACATGTATCGGCAGTTCCCAATCATCAGACGGGCAGAATGAATTCTCTTTCCATGCGCACAGCTGTTGCGATGAACGGCGCGTTTGGCTATGAATTGGATTTGTCAAGCCTTGACAAATGTGAACTTGAAGAAATGAAAAAGCAGGTTGCATTTTATAAGAGCAACCGCCATCTTGTGATGACGGGCGAATATTACAGGCTGCTCAATCCATTCACCTCAAGACATTCGGCGTGGATGTATGTTTCGGAGGACAAGAGCCGTGCGCTGGTGTATTACGTTGTAAAAACGGCAAGACCATCAAACGAAGCTGTGCACTTAAAACTGAAAGGGCTGGACGAAAACGCACGGTATACGGTGAACGGCGAACCAAAAAGCGGCAGAACGCTTATGAACTACGGAATCGTTATTGATAGCCCTGAGCATGACGGCGATAATATAATTTTTGAAGTGAAACGGGTATAAGAGGAGTTTCGGGACATTCCTTGAAGTATTTCAATTGTAGCGGGCAGTTTTAATAAGATTTCAATTTGTGAAATGATTGACAATTATGGCGGAAGCGTGTTATAATAAAAATGGACTTCAAAAAGGGAGGTACCCAAAAGAAAGGATGATATGACATGAAAAAATTTTTAAGCGTGTTGCTTGCCGGATTGATGCTGTGCATGAGCCTTTCTGCTTTTGCGCTCACACCGGAGGACTTTGAAGCTGCGGCAAACGAGCAGGTGACCAGCTGCGTCATGAAAATGACGTTGAAAGCGGAAGTAACGGAATTAGACAAAGAGGTGCTGAAAACACTCACAGGGACGGATTTTGACGCGCTGCCGTCAATGGAAATCGGCTATGACATGGTGATGGTAGCAGAGGAAAGTCTGAAGAAAATTCAGGCAAAAGCAGACTTGACGTTAAAGACAGTTCCTGCAATACCGTTCATGAGTCAGGAATTTGGCACTGTATGGGTTGATTTTGATATAACAAATGCGGAAAGCCCCAGATATCGCGCGATTATGAAAACACCGGAAAGCGAAAAATATCAGGTGATGGACTACACAAAAGTGCCGGGCGGAATGCAGATGATAGAACAACTGCAAAAAATGATAGAAAGCATGACGCCGGAAAAAATTGCAGAATGGAATGAAAACCTGAATACATATCTGCCGGAGATAAAAAAAGAATACAGAGATAATGCGGAAATTGTCACTTTAAACGATGCGCAGGTCAAAGAATTGATTGGCGGCGTGCTGACAGGCATGAAAGAAGTCCTGATGCCCATGACAAATGCTATGTTTGGCACAGCAGATATCACTGCGCCGGGTGCAGTAGCAATTTCGCCAATGGATTTGCAGGCAAAAACAGAACAGGATATCACTGCTGCGCTGACGGCATTGAAAGATGTGAAACTGTTTGCTGATGATGGTATTGTGGCAACGACAACGCTGGACGAGAAAACAAAACAACTGCAATCCATGGATTGTGTTGTGAAAATTGATACTAATTTGAACGAACTGGTTTCCAAAGTCGGAAAAGCGGTAGGCATGACAGAGGAAGATATGGCGGACATGTCAAAAGACCTGCCGGCGGATAAAGCAAATTTCAAAGGACAGTTATCCGTAGGTATGGCGTTTAGCAATTTGAATGATGAAACGTTGAAAGTGGAATTGCCTGTTTTAACAGATGAAAATTCGGACAATTTGACAGAGCTGATGATGCTTGACGTTAATGCGGTGAATGTTTATTACAACGGCAAAAAAGTGGATTTCAAAGATGTGCAGCCTGTGATTGAAAACGACCGTACACTGGTACCGATTCGCCATTTCTGCAATGCATTGGGAATCAGTGACGACGATATTCAATATGACGACGGTATTGTTACCATTCAAAACGGAGATACCAAAATGACGCTGAAAATCGACGCGCAAGATGTTGTGATAGAACAAGGCGGCGAAACAAAGAATGTGACGCTGGACGTTCCGGCAACGGAGCGGGAAGGACGCACGCTGGTACCGCTGCGTTTTATCAGTGAAAACTTTGGTTGTGAAGTTTTTTACGAAGAGTATACCAATGAGGCAGGGGCTGTAACAGGAAGTCTCATTACCATTGTGTCGGCTAAAGGCTAAGAATCGAAAGCGGTTGAGGATTCTCAGCCGCTTTTTTTATGGAAAATCTTAAAAATTGCGTATTATATTAAAAAATGGGTGTTGCGAATTTTGGAGCGGTGGAGTATAATAGTCGCGTAACAATGATTAGAAGGGACAAAAGTTCCGCGCAACGAGACAATCCGAAATCGCTGTTGGGCGCAAGAGAAAACAATAGGAGGGAATACATTGGAAACAGAACTGCAATATGCAATACAAGAAATATTCAAACAAGCAGTGGAAGAACAGGAAGTGGCAGGCGCGAATGCCTTGGTGCTGCATCATGGAAAAGAAATCGCCTATACGGAAGTAGGCTGGGCGGATAAGGCAAATGACAGACCGGTCAGACGCAGCGATATATTTCGTATTTTTTCCATGACAAAGCCGATAACAGGCGCGGCGGTCATGCTATTGATGGAGCGGGGGAAGATAGATTTAGCAGAACCGGTTTCAAAATATTTGTCGGGATTTCGGGCGCAGATGGTGCAGGAAGGAGACAATCTGGCTCCGGTTTGGCGGGAGGTCAGAATACATGATTTGCTGTCTATGACGTCGGGCATTTCCTATCCGGGCGGCAGCCGCGATGTTGAAAAACTATTTCGTGCAGTAGAAGAAAACATGCAGGGGAATAAGCCCTATACAACGCAGGATATCGCAAATGCGTTGGGGAAATGCCCGCTGTTATTTCAGCCCGGAACAAATTGGGATTATGGTGCGTCCGCTGATGTGCTGGGCGCGGTTGTAGAACTTGTTTCCGGCATGACGTTTGGCGAATTTTTACGGAAAAATCTTTTTGAACCGCTGGATATGCAGGACACTGCTTTCTATGTTCCGGCGGAAAAACAGGCGCGGCTGCCAAAGGTATATCAGCCGACAGAAAATGGTCTTGAGGAATTTCCGGGAGCGCATTTGGGCATATGCTTTGATATGCCACAGCCACCGGCGTTTGAATCGGGCGGGGCGGGACTGGCGTCCACCATAGATGACTATGCAAAATTTGCAAAAATGTTAATGAACCACGGAGAAGCTCATGGACAGCAAATTATGCGCCCGTCGACGGTACGCTATTTTACAAGCTGCACGCTGACCGAAGAGCAGCAGAGGGGAATGAACTGGGTACATATGGGCGGATATAGCTATGGAAACTTAATGCGTGTGATGACAAGACCGGGCGAAGCAGTCATTATGACAGCCAAAGGGGAATACGGCTGGGATGGGTACTTAGGCACTTATTTTGCCAATGACCCTAAAAATGAATTAACCTTGCTCATGATGACGCAGCGGACAGGCGGCGGCGATCTTACAATAGCAAGAAAAATGTGCAATGCGGTTTATGCGCGACTGGAATCATTGCAGCGCGGCGGTAAAGCGGGATTTTAACGTGGTATATCCGTATCAAGAAGCACCGCCAGAGTCAATATTTTTTGATATAAAATAAGAGCCGAGATTTCAGTCAAAATCTCGGCTCTTGTAAGTTTTTTAAACTTTTTCCACTTCTTTAATATCAATATTTCTGACATGTTTGGTGTGATACCATTCTTTTCTGTTTTTCTTCATGAAACCAACCAATGTAATGGGTACCCATGTCAGGGAATAGACACCAATGGTTAAATATCCCCAAATCAATTTGGGATTCAGAATTTTTTTGTCATACGTAACAGTAAACGGTGTATATAGGAATTCAGCGCCTAAGAATATCCACCAAACCAGAGAATTGTTAAACAGATACTGCATTTGGAAGAATCCGATATTTCCATCGGGGAAGGCTGTCTGAATCCAAGCCATTAGCGTAATCACACCAAGCGCCAGTACTTTCAGCGGCTGCATGAGATAAATCGCGCAGTCAAGAGCGCTCATATCGCGTTCTTTGCAAGCTTTTTTCAGCAGTTTTGTCAGGAAACGGCTTGCAACGTCTGCGTGACCCTGCATCCAACGGGTGCGCTGCCGCCAGGACTGCGCAAGATGCAGCGGTTTTTCATCAAACACAACTGCTTTGTCTGCCCAGCCGACTTTTTGACCGTTGAGAACTAGCTTTGCAGTAAATTCCATATCTTCTGTGAGACAGGTAGCACCCCAGCCAAGTTCTTTGAGCAGTTCCACATCAATAGCAAATCCTGTTCCGCTGAGTTGGCAAGAAAGGTTGATATTGTTGCGCGCCTTTTGATAGAGGCGGTTAATAGACCAAAAAGAAATACTATATTGGCAGCTAATCCATGTATCAAAGGGGTTCTTGCTATCCAAGCTGCCCTGCACAACACGGTAACCTTTATTGTGCTGGTCGTTAATTTCTGTTAAGAAGTTTTTAGAAACCAGATTATCTGCATCGAAGATACAAATGGAATCATAATGTTTATCCATTTTATAAATTTTCGCAAACATCCATTCCAGGGCATAGCCTTTTCCGCGTTTCTCCGTATCCGTACGTTCATAGACCAGAGCACCGGCGTTGCGGGCAAGCTGTGCTGTTTTATCTGTACAATTATCGGCGATGACAAATATATCATAGGATTCTTTGGGATAATCCAATTGTTTCAGGCTTTCCACCATGCTTTCAATGACCATTTCTTCATCATGTGCAGCGACAATCAGCGCAAACTGGTGCAGTTTGTTTTTCACATAGGGGACTTCCTTTTTGGGAATCCAAGAAAACAAAGAAATAATGATGTAATAGGCACCAAGTGAAGCCGCAAATACCTGAATAAGAATACTCAGAACCAACACGACCGGATTTGCATCTGCAAGCGGACCCATAATAACCCTTCCTTTCCTATCTGTAGCGTTTTAAAAATTTTTCCCCACAAAAAGACCTGGAATAACCATACTTGGTATAGTCTATGCCAGGCATGACCAAATATGTAATTTCAGGCGGAATTCCATAAAAAAATTCGCCCTGATGGGAAACTATGGAATCAAACCATAGATTCGCCAACCTTTTCAATAAATTATACAATAATTTTTCCGAAAATGCAACACTTTCAACAAAAAAAAATAAAATTTGCGTTAAGTAACACATTTTATTTACATTTTAGCTGGTTTATTGTATAATATACGCAATGCATATAGAAATTTTTTAGAATAGATAGGTAAATAGGTGGGAAAAAATGGCAAAAGAGAAAACAATATATGTTTGTCAGGAATGCGGATTTCAAACCGGAAAATGGATGGGGAAATGTACAGCTTGCGGCAGTTGGAATTCATTGGTGGAGGAAATTCAGCGTCCGGCAGCAGGTGGCGGGGCATTCAGTAGTAAAAATAAAGTGGAAATAAAGAAACTCAACGAGGTGCAAATCGATACAACCAAACGATTACATACTGGCAGTGCGGAATTAGACCGTGTACTGGGCGGCGGTTTGGTGCAAGGTTCTTTGGTGTTGGTAGGCGGCGATCCCGGTATTGGTAAATCGACTTTGCTGCTGCAAACAGCAAAGGATTTGACCAAACAGGGCAAGGTGTTATATGTTTCGGGCGAGGAGGCGGCAGGTCAGATTAAAATGCGGGCACAGCGGCTGGAAATTGCGCCGGAAGACCTCTATTTGCTCTGCGAAACAGATATGGATTTGGTGTTGTCTGCGGCGCAGGACGCACAGCCGGCAGTACTGGTGATTGATTCTATCCAAACGGTATTTACAGCGGATTTGAGTAGTGTGCCGGGCAGTGTCGGGCAAGTGAGGGAATGTTGTCTGCGTCTTATGAAATATGCAAAAACAACGGGAACAAGTGTGTTTGTGGTGGGACATGTAACAAAAGAAGGGGCGATTGCAGGTCCTCGGGTTTTGGAGCATATGGTGGATTGCGTTCTTTATTTTGAAGGGGAACGACAGCAATCGTACCGTATTTTGCGTGCGGTGAAAAACCGGTTTGGTTCCACAAATGAAATCGGTGTGTTTGAAATGAAAGATTGCGGACTATGCGAAGTGCCGAATCCATCGCTGATGATGCTTTCGGGGCGACCGGAAGATACGCCGGGTTCGGCGGTGGTTTGCAGCATGGAAGGGACGCGTCCCATTTTAGCGGAAGTGCAGGCATTGGTTTCGCCGACCGGTTTCGGTAATGCCAGAAGAATGGCTTCCGGTATTGATTATAACAGAGCAACTATGCTGCTCGCTGTCATTGAAAAACGATTGGGTATTAATTTGCAAAATCAGGACGCTTATATTAATATCGCGGGCGGTCTGCGTATTATGGAGACCGCGGCAGATTTGGCGGTGGTATTGGCGGTGCTTTCAGGTGTGAAAAACGTGGCGCTGCCATATGAACTTGCGGCAATCGGAGAAGTTGGACTGACAGGAGAAGTGCGTTCCATCAGTTATGCGGAAAAACGGATTGCAGAACTGGATAAAATGGGTTTTCAAATATGTATCTTACCCAAAGCCAATTTGCAGGGGCTGCCCAAGACAAAAATGGAATTGTTTGGCGTAGCCAATTTGGCGGACGTTATTAAAATATTAAACCGACTGGTGAAAAAGCAAAAGACCGTGGAAGGCGGTGGAGAACTTGAAAGATGAAATGATAGTACGCTCCTATGCAAAAATAAACATCACACTGGACGTTTTGCGGCGGCGGGAGGACGGATATCATGAAGTGAAAATGATTATGCAGACGGTGAGTCTTTATGATAGAATACGTGTACGCAAATTAAAACGGGAAATCCGGCTTAACGTAAATTTGCCTTACTTACCCACAGATAATAGAAATTTAGCATATCAAGCGGCGCAGTTGTTTTTTGAAAAAACAGGCGTGCAGGGCGGTGCGGAAATTCAAATAGAAAAACATATTCCGGTTGCGGCGGGATTGGCGGGCGGCAGTGGCAATGCCGCGGCGGTACTGCTTGCGCTGAATGAATTATATCATGCGGAATTATCACAGGATCGGTTGGCAGAAATCGGTTTGGAAATTGGCGCTGACGTGCCGTATTGTATTTATGGCGGAACCATGCTGGCAGAAGGAATCGGAGAAAATTTGACACGATTGCCGCAAATGCCGCAGTGTTATATTGTGCTGGTAAAACCACAAATTAGCGTATCGACGAAAAAAATATATGAAACATTGGATATGAGACAAGTCGCGGAGCATCCGGATACCAACGGAGTGATACGGGCGCTGGAACAAAAAGACGTCAAAGGGATTGCGATTCGTATGTTTAATGTATTGCAGCAAGTAACAGAACAAACGCATCCTGAAATTGCGGAAATCCGCAGCAGATTTATGGAGCTTGGGGTGGAAGGGACCATTATGAGCGGCAGTGGACCGACTGTTTTTGGTGTTTTTGAAGAAAAAACAGCAGCAGAGAAAGCATATCAGGTAATGCAGCAGCGTTATCAGGAAACGTTTTTAGCAGAGACCATCACAGAAAGGAATGGAACAGGAAGTTGAAAGAATATAAATGCAAAAAGAAGCAGCCGCTTAGTGATGTGATATGTGAGACACTGCGCAGCGATATATTGAGCGGCAAACTGAAACCCGGGCAGCGGTTGATGGAAATTCATTATGCACAGCGGTTGGGGGTTAGCCGTACGCCGCTGCGTGAAGCGATGCGGAAACTGGAATTGGAAGGATTGGTAACCATTGTTCCGCGGCACGGCGCGCATGTGACGGTGATTTCCAAGAAAGATGTGGAAGAAGTGTTAGAGGTACGTACAGTTCTTGACGGATTGGCGGCAGCATTGGCGCTGCAACATTTGACAGAACAGGATATGGAAGCCATGGAAGAACTCATTCATCAGTTTAAAAAAAGTGTAGAAACGCATGATTTGGAGGCGCAGATTAAAACAGATGAAGCATTTCATGAATATATTTACATGAAATCAGAAAACGAACGACTGATTAGTATTAATCATAGTATCAAGGATCACATATACCGCTGCCGTGTTTTATACCTGAAGGATATTTCCGATACAGCGCAGGTTGACCAGGAGCATAGGGCACTTATGCAGGCATTTGCCGAAAAGGATATACAAAAGGTGCGCGCTCTATCAGAGGAACATGTGAAAAATCAAAAAATAACAATGCTGAATCATTTAGACATATGATGCGAATTTGATTATTAAAATATGATTTTGAAACGTATTATGCAGATAATAGATAGAAAGGAATAAAGGGATGGCACAGGAACATTATTTTTTTGCACTGCTCTCACGCATGAAACATATCCGGCGTTGGGGACTGATGCGCAATACGGTGCGGGAGAATATTCAGGAGCATAGTTTGCAGGTTGCAATGATTGCACATGGACTGGCGGAAATCCGTAATGAAATTTTTGGCGGGAAAGCAGACCCTTATTATGTGGCGACAGCCGCCATGTATCATGATGCAAGTGAAATTTTAACGGGAGATTTACCAACGCCTATCAAATATTATAATGTTGAACTGTCGGCAGCATATAAAGAGATTGAGAAACAGGCGGAAACGCAAATTCTGAAAACACTGCCGCAGCAGCTCCGCACAAGCTATGAAAAGATATTTGAAATGGATGAAGAGACTGGGCAATTGGTAAAAGCGGCGGATAAACTTTCCGCCTATTTAAAATGTATAGAAGAACTGCAAATGGGTAATTCAGAATTTTCAAAAGCGAAAGAAACCATAGAGCAGGCGTTGCAAGAAATGAAACTGCCGGAAGTGGAATACTTTTTGCAGCATTTCTTGAAAGGATTTACATTAACCGTAGATGAACTGAAATGATTTTTCATTTTTATCTAAAATGTCTGTTGTACCAGCTTATGAGGTATGCGCTCCGCAATTTGCAGGTCTGTAAATTGCGGGGCGTTTTTTATTGCTATTTTCGGAAAAACTGTTTCATATGAAAAATGAAGTAAATCTCGGAAACTTTCATAGATGAAAAATAGATTTTGCGAAATGGAAATCGCGGCGGTGGGCACAGTCTAAAATATAGAGAAATGCCAAATAGCATAGTCCGGAGGAACCGGCAAGTAATATTAATGCAGAAAGTTCCGGTAAATGAATGATGTACGAGAAAGACTTTACCAAAAAGACGGACAGACTAATTGCCAAAGCAGGTTTCAAAAACCATGCACCGAATTTGATTTTGAAATCAACCACTTTCACCAGCCGGTTTAAACTGAGAGTAGTATTGAGCATTTCGCTGGCAAATAATACAATAATGTATCCATGGATACCAAGCAGTGGCAGCAGCAAATAAACCAATGCAACGCTCATGATGGAATCAATGATATTATATCGCATAGAATAGACCTGTTCATTGAGCCCTTTCAGCATACAATCTACTGCATGGTCTAAATACATCAATATCACTAATGGCGCCAGAAGTTTTATATAATAGGCTACCTGCGATGTATGAAAAAAGATAGAACTGATATTGTCAGCATAGGCAATCAACAGTCCTGCAACACCAATGGCAAATATCAGCGAGAGTTCAATCACGCGTGTGGATATCATGCGGATACGTTTGTTTTGTGTCTGCGCTAGGCATTCTGTCAGTTCCGGAACCAGCAGACTGGTAAATGCATATAAAAAGCAGGCGGGGAACATAATCACCGGAACCGCCATACCATGCACCATGCCATATTGGGCAAGTGCGTTTGTGCTGGTCATGCCCGACTTTTGTAGACCGGGCGGAATCATGAGTTGTTCTAAAGTGTTGAGACCGGAGCGGATACAGGAACTGAAGGTCACGGGCAATGTAATGTATAGCATTCTGCCGGCAATATGTTTTCCGGCTGACTGACGTTGCTGGTGGCGGTTTAAATCGCGGCGGTATAGCAAATAGGAATAAATGAACGACAGAACTTCAGCAGCGGTTCCGCCCAGCGCTACAGCAAGGCAGGCATACTCTAAACCGGCAGGCATGAGAATAGAAAGCGCAATGATAGAAAAGATTACGCGTGCAAAGGTTCCTAGAATTTGTTCGGAAGCATTTTTTCCAATTTGCCGCATTGCCATAAAATATCCGTTCAGTGCAGCAGTGGCGCAAATGAATGGAATGCTAAGTGCCATAGTACGCAGGGAGAAAACACAGCGGACGTCGTGCAGCCAATGGATACTAATATAATTTGCAAAACAGCACAGAAGAAGGGCGACTGTTCCGCCGGCAACGAGACTATAGATAAAGCAAACACGCATGGCTTTTTTTGCGCCGCGTGAAGAATGATTTGCCATTTCTTCCGCCACCAGACGTGTGGCGGCGAGATGAATACCGGCAGTAGCAAAGGTGATAGCAAAGCTATAGATGGACATGATAAGCTGGAATAATCCAATACCATTCGCACCCAATTTATTGGAAAGATAAATATTAAATGCAATTCCAACTGCCTGAATCAAAAAAGCGGTCAAGGTCAAAAGAATACCCTGCCATAAAAATGCCTTCAATTTTCTCATTTTGCTACCTCGTCTCATTGCGGTTGATGCTATCCTCAAAACCATCTATGTCAACGGATAGATGATTATTTAGTATATGACTGAGACAGGACGCTTATGAAAAAAATAGA
Organism: Clostridia bacterium; assembly: GCA_022801925.1. Taxonomy (GTDB): domain Bacteria; phylum Bacillota; class Clostridia; order RUG12999; family RUG12999; genus JAAWTG01. Next base: position 48,758 of record JAAWTG010000016.1, read on the forward strand.
CCGGAGGTTATTTTAAACTCCGGTCTGGATAGATGTTTTAAGCAAAGAAGAGTCGAACTGCGTGCGGTCTCCGAGGCAGATTTCCTTGCCAGCTACGTTAAAATCACTTGAAATACGCCAGTATTCCTGCGTGCTTTTGCCTTGCTGGCAAAAAAATCTGCTCCCTAAAGACTTCAGAGAACCGTGCGCGCAAAAATTTTTCGCGCACGGCGCATGTGGTTCGACTCTTCTTTGCTTAAGAAAGCTGGTCAATATAAGATTTTAAGCTGTCCAACTCTTTGTGCAGCGGTACATTAATCACTTTTTTAATTGCTTGGTTCAGTTCTTCGTATTGGTTTCCAGTGACAATAACTTCGTCATCTTGGTGTTCTTCCAAAAGCGCAATACGGTGATCAATTTCATGGATAATCTGCTGTTTTAACGAATCGTGTTTCATAAAATAATCCCCTTTATGTGATAGTTCAGATATAGTATAACGTGTTTTTAGAAATTTTATGTATGGTATAAAACCATAATGGAATTATCATACTAATGATAAAAAGAACAGATGGGAGCGAAGCGTCATATGAGTATCTATGATATTGAAGTAGAAAGTATAGACGGTAAAAAAATGCGTTTGGAAACATATCGCGACAAAGTATTGGTCATTTTTAATTCTGCCAGTAAATGCGGATTTACGCCACAGCTTGGAGAACTACAGGAACTTTTTGATAAATATAAAGACAGGGGATTGGTAGTGCTGGGATTTCCATGTAATCAATTTCAAGAACAGGAACCCGGAGACCATCAGGAAATCAAAGAATTTTGTTCTAAAAATTATGGCGTCACATTTCCGATGTTTGCAAAGATAGAGGTCAATGGACCGCAGGCACATCCGTTGTTCCAGTATTTAAAGGAAAAATTTGGATTTAAAGGATTCAACATGGAACACCCGCTTGGAAATGTTTTAACAGAACTTCTAACCAAAGAATATGGCGATTTTGCATCAACACCAGATATCAAATGGAATTTTACAAAGTTTATTGTAGACCGCGGGGGACAGGTGAAAGCACGATTTGAGCCAACAACAGAGCCGGAAGCGATGGAACCGTGTATTGTGGAATTGTTGTCGTAGCAAAAAAATAAGAAATCTCTTGACATAAAAACTGGGGCGTGGTATAATAAAAGCCATACAAGCGGGTATGGCGGAATTGGCAGACGCGCTAGATTTAGGTTCTAGTGTCAATAGACGTGAAGGTTCAAGTCCTTTTACCCGCACCAAAACATGAAAATCCGAACCTTATACCGATTGATGAAGGGTTCGGATTTTTGCTATATTTTGACTATCCAAATTTTAATAGCAAGAAATAAGCAAGAAAGGCACTTCGGGACAGACTATTCCGAAGTGCTTCAACTTTTTTGTTATAGCTGATTCTAATATTTCTCTATTGATTTAATTGCTGAAGGTTTATCGTTATATTGTTTTATTAGATCTTCAATTTTGACTAGTAAATTTTTTTTATCGCTGTAATTACTTTGTCCTAATGTATAAAAGTTCAAACTTATTAGTTTCATCGTGAAGCCCAAGTCCCACTCCAAGTTTTTATCAAAACTTTCTAAATAGTTGTTGGTATTTTTAACATCAGCTTCTGACATATATTTTATTTTTTTCAAAATTTCATTTACTATTTCAATATTTTTTCTATCAAATGAACTAAGCAATTGCAGTTGTTCTTCTTGTGAACTTGCGGTTTCTAATGCTTTATTTTTTGACAAAATAGAGTAAAATCGATGTTTTGACAAAAATTCTGTAGCTAACGTCATGATGTCTGCAGTATCATCATCTGAAATATATACAATATCATTAAATTTTTCAATTTTAATTAGATAGAAGACAATGCTTAAAAGGTATATGTATCTTGTAACATCAATTTTTTTATCTAAGATATCATTCAAACGCGATTCTTCCATTCTGATTTTAATACTTTGTGCACCTTTAGGCTTGTTTTCTGGAGAATACCAAATATTGTATTGTATTGATTCATTTTCTTTATCTGAAACTGTAAGAGATTCATTTGCATTAATTCTAGATAGAAGATATTGTCTTGATAAATTAAGTTGGTCTATTCGGTCATTTATTTCATCAATCAGCGCATCAGGTATTGGTATTCTCCTTTTTACAGTATCATAATTTGCAAACCATACCTGTTTTTCAATCTCATCATCTGAATATTTATATTTTAAAATAGCATAGATTCGTTCCATTATGTCATCTAAGGATGCATTGTTACCAGCTATAAAACTCAATATAGTATTTAATTCATCTACATCAATTGTTTGGATTTCACCTTTCTCTAATTTAGTAATATATGATGGACTTTTATTTATTTCTTTTGCGAGTGATTTTGCAAGAACTTTATTTTGTAATCGGATAGACTTAATGGTTTCTGCTAATTCTGCTGTTACATATACTTTAGCCATAATACACCTCCATAATGATAATAGTATAACACAGCCGCAAAATATTTTCAATATATTTAGTAAAAAAATATTAGAGTAAAATAATTTACTAAAACTATTGATTTTTGTTTCGAGATATGCTATCATATAACATGAAGTAAAAACGAGGTAAGGGAGGAATATAAAATTAAAATTGTGAAATTCGAGCAAGTAGATTTCAAACGATATGGATTAAAAGCAACATGCAAAGGATACATAATTCATGTTCTTATAGATGATGTTAAAGCAAAAGCTAGTGAAATGATTGACATTATTACTGACGAAAGTTGGATTACAAAATTATCTGCGATTAATAAAGCTTCGTTTAAAGCTCGAGCAGAACGAACTGTTACAAAGTTGGCAAACGATATTTTCGGTAAAGTTGCAGATTCTGTAACGACAGATTTCGGAGAATATATGGTTTCTCTAAGTGCGCAGGAGGGATTAGTTTCCATGCTAAATCATACCAGAGTGCCATTGGCAGAAGTAATTAAAGAAAAGGTTACGGGCAATCCCGGATTTGATTTTCATACTGAGAGTAACAATCCATTTATTACATTTGGAGAGGCCAAATATAGCGCGAGTAGGTCACCCTATAAAGATGCATTAGAACAAATAAATGGATTCATATACAACAAAAAGGACGTTAGCGAGTTGGAATTATTACAATATTTTGTAAGCGACAATGCAGCCAACAACGCAATTAACAACAAAAAAGCATATGCCGCTGCTTTTTCTATAAATGCAAAGAATCCCTTGCTTATTTTTGACAAGGCGATAAAGTCAGATTACATCATGCCATTACTACAATATCCAGAATTATACTTAATAGGTGTGGAGGTAGCATAGTGATTGAAAAATTGATAATTGGACAAGATATGGAGTATATAAAAAAATTATATTCTGATGTGTTATATAAGATACATAGCCAAGGACCGGTTGATGCAGCTGATTTTGAAAAATTAGCATACATTAAGAAATTCCATCCTGATGTATTCAATATCCGCGAATCCGAATTAATGTATTTAATGGGCTTGTTTTATAAAATTGATGCCCCAAAGGATTTGATTGAAAAAGCGTATTCTTTATTTGCTGAAGAAATTATTGAAACCACAGGAAATACATTTACTCCTGTACAGGCGGATGCATACCAAAACATTAGAGAAAAAACGTTTTTTTCATTTTCTGCACCGACAAGTGCGGGGAAATCATTTTTGTTTAGAGAGTTAATAGGTAATGCTACTAATGATATAATTATTGTAGTTCCATCAAGAGCATTGGTAGCTGAATATATTAATGCAGTAAAAGAATTGGTAAACAACACCGTTTTGGTGCTTCAATTTATAGATAATGTAAATATACTGAAAACTACAAGAAGAGTGTTTATTATAACACCAGAGCGCGGTGCTGAACTTTTTGAGTATAAATCTATTTTTGATATCGGGTTATTTTTGTTTGATGAAGCACAATTATCCGAAGAAGAAGTACGAGGAATTAGGTTCGATGCATTTGTTCGACGTGTGGCGAAAGAATTTCCGAAGGCTACAAAAGTATTTGCTCATCCATATGTGCAGAATCCCAGTGCTCAAATTGAAAAACATCATTTCCCTTTGGAATGTAGTGCGGCTGTTTCATATGAACAAAACTCAGTAGGGAAAATTTATGTGTCTATTAATAAGAATAAAATGTGTTATTTTTCACCTTTTATTGATAACGGGAAAAATCAAGTGCCTGTAGATGAGGATATTATATCAAGTATATTAAGTAAAAAGGGAAGTATTTTAGTCTATTCGTCAAAATCAAAATTATATAGCAAAGCATATATCGAAGAATACGGAAAATATTTAAGACTTTGCCCACCTTTGGAAGATCCTGATGCTAAAAAATATATTGAACAGCTCCGAGAATATATAGGAGCAACAGATGAAAGTGGCAAAAAAGTCTCCTTTATGATTCGTCTAATGAAACGTGGAATAGTAATTCATCATGGTTCTATGCCACTAAAAATGAGATTGATAATTGAGCAATTTGTAAGGGGGAATCACGCAAGAGTTTGCTTTGCAACATCAACGCTTAAGCAAGGTATAAATATGCCTTTTGATGCAGTTCTCATCGATAATTTTACGAATATGGATGTTTTGACACTTAAAAATTTAATTGGGCGTGCTGGTAGAAATACAACAGATAAAGATAAGTTTGATTATGGATACACCCTTGTAAAAAGTAAAAATATCAAAACTTTTTGTCAACGAATTAAAGATGTATATAAGTTGAATGAAATTTCAGAATTGGATAATAATCATATGGTGACAGAAGATAACCAAGATTTGATTGAAGCTATTAGACATGATGCCTTTGACAATGATACTCGTCTCACAAGTGTACAGGTAGAAAGAATCAAACAATCTGATATTGCAGAAGATGTAAAAACTATATTGGATAATTTAATAACCGAAGGAAGAGTACTATCTGGCAAAGAATATTATGAAAACTTATCTGATAGTGAAAGGAAGGCCATTAAAGATGCTTTTAAGCGGATATTTGTTTGTCACTTGAGACGCACAACCCTTACAAAAGCAGAGCAAAGCATTCTTAGCACAGCTATCCCTATTTTATTATGGCATATCCAAGGGAAAACTTTTAAAGAAGTATTAGCACTTCGATTTTCATATTTGACACAACAGTCTAAACAAAGGAAAATTAATTTATCTTTCAAATCCGGTGAGATTTCGGACGAGGAAAGGCTACAACAAATATCAGAATTAACCATAAAGTATTCCCCCGCCCCAACACCTCTTCCCAACATAAACGCAAGGAACTACAGCAACTTTAAAAAAGATACTCCTGTTTCGGCATTGGATTACGACTCTCTGGTTTTTGATACATATGATTATATAGATAAAGTTATACATTTATCATTAGCTGATCCGATATGTGCCGTTTTTTCAACGTATTTTAATCATACTAACGATATTAGAGCAAAAGCGATGGTGAATTATATTAGATATGGGACTAACGATAGTGTTGAAATTTTGCTCCTAAGATATGGGTTTTCATTTGAAGATATTATCTGGCTTTTGGAATATATCGAGCATATTGATGAACAACAAATAGTATTTAAGGACTCAATTCATGAATTAACAGATGAACAGTATGAGATAATTTCCAGATTTGTATAATCTTTGATATTAAAAAACAATAAATTGAATTCGGAATTATTTGGTTAGTAAAGGATTGGGGTGTTTTATATTCGGTATCATAACCACCGGTGAACTGGTGGTTTAATCAAGCTAAAAGCGCCAACAAAAGGCACTTCGGGACAATTTGCCTCAAAGTGCCTTAAATTATCATTTGTCTGTATTCTCTTGTTCCCTTTTCCATTCCTCAAATTCCCGTTTGCCTTCCTCGCTCTCAAAGAATTTCTGTATCTCAGGGAGCAGGCAACGGGCAAGGGCTTCTATTTCATGTTCGGGAATACCCGTTCCGTAGTCTTTCCGTTGTTTAGCCATATCGTTCAATCCATATGTATTCAATTCTAACTTTCATCAGCATTATCTATTTATCACTCCTCCAATTCCGGCTTTGTTGTTTTTGCATAGTCTGTATTTCTTTTCGTAAATCGTCAGGTATGGAATCCATGAATTGGCGTAATTCTACAACTTCACTTTGTAACTTTCCAATCTCAAGTTGTGTTTTGATTTTGATTTCATTTCCCACCTTTGCTTTTTTGGCAAGCTGGGCATTTTCTTTTTCCAGCAGGTCAATACTTTTTTGATATTTTCGCAACTGCCCCTCAAACTTTTCCATTTTTGGAAACCACTTTTTGAGCATTTTTAGCACGTTGTCACGCTTTTTGCTTGCATTGAGCGGATTTATTCCTGCCAATTCGTTATCAATCAATGCCGCTTGTTTGGATAGGCTCACACTCTGCTTAAACAGCCATGTTGGAATATGCTTGCGTCCTGTATCAAAGGCCGATTCACCTCTTGCTAAGTCAGGGTATCTCTTAACCATATGAGAGTGAAATTCATCTTGCCATTTACTAAGTTGGGCGCGGTTGCCAAGTATATCTTTTGCGGATAACCGCCCATCCTCTGTAATGGGCGTAAAACACAAATGTAAATGCGGCGTTTTTTCGTCCATATGTACAACTGCAGAAAATATATTATCCTTTCCTATCTTATCAGCAATGAAGTCAACGGCTGTCCTAAAAAACTCCTTAATTTCACTCTGCTTTTTGCCTTTGAAAAAGTCATGGCTGGCGGTAATGAGCGTGTCGACAAACATTGTGCTGTCCTTACGTGTCCTGCACCCTGCCACCTTGATTCGTTCGTTCACTTCTAAACGGTAATATTTTGATGGCTGAATGATATGAAAATTGTACTTGCTTTTTTCAATATCAATATTTGGATTACTTGCGTATTTCTCTTTTTGACGTTCATGGTGTGCTTCCAGCGCACGGCACGAACCGCCCTTGTGTTTCTCAAAGCGTAAAATCGCGTATTGCGGCATGATTTATCCTCCTTTCGGTGACGGTTAGAAGCCCATTTCAAGGGGCGTAAGGGAAAAGATACAGCCACTCTTGAAATGGCGCTTACAAACCCTTTTGGAATGGGGCTTTCCGTGCTCCTATTTGTCCGCATTATCCCGCCGTTTTCTGTTGCTGGCGTTTTTCTGCCGCCGATGAACTTTGGCGGCGCAGCTTGCACAGTATTTGGCGCGGTTAGAGCCAGGGGCAAAGACCGCTCCGCACGCGGCACAATGTTTCACCTTCTGCCCCATAATCTGGGCATATAATACCTTGTCAACAGGCAATACAGCATTTACAAACCACTTGCAGATGAGCGAGTAAGAAATACTTTGAACGCAGACGCATTCTTCCCCGTCATCAAGGGCGATACAGTTGCCATTATCATAGTTGCAGCAGGTTTTTCTAATTAGGGCATTGGCTTTGCGGCGCTGCCCCGGTGTCATTTGTTTTGGCATTATTTATCCTCCGTTTTTATGTTTTCGTCGGCCGACTAAGATAAGTGTACACCTTTTCGACCCTCTATCCCGTATATCCGAAAGGTAGGAATTGGGGCTGAAAAAAAGAGATTTCCACGCTTATGAAAATGTGATATAATATAAATTGCACTACTGGCAGAAAGGGGCGGTTAATATGAATGTAGCCTTGACGATACAAGAAAAATTAAAAGATTTGCGGATAGAACGCGGATTGACGCTGAAGCAGTTGGAAAAACAAACGGGCATTTCCCGTTCTGCTTTAGGGCAGTATGAAAACGACGAATATAAGGACATCAGCCATACCAGCATTGTGACGCTGGCAAAATTTTATGGAGTGACAACCGACTATCTGTTGGGGCTGACAGAAAACAAAAATCACCCAAACACAGAACTTGCGGAACTGCATTTAAGTGATGAAATGATAGAATTATTGAAAAATGGGAAAATCAATGTCCGCTTGCTCTGCGAACTGGCGGCGCACAAGGATTTTGTAAAGCTGATGGCTGACATTGAAATTTATGTGGACGGAATCGCCGCCATGCAGATACAGAATCTAAACAGTACGGTAGATTTAGCGTGGGCAGAAATTATAGAACGATACCATCCCGGCGAGCATGACAGGACGCTTTTGACTTTGGAAGCGGCGCATATCAATGAGAATTTATATTTTGGACAGCGGACTTATGAAGATATGGTCGGTATTCTTCATGATATTAAGGAGAACCACACAAAAGACAGTACCAGTGCGCCCGAAACACCCGTTGCGTCACAGGTAAAATCGGCGATAGAGAAAGCCGCCGCCGCGAAAGGCAGTGCACAAGAAAAACAGCTTGCCGCACTTTTGGGAATGCTGGGCATTGACTATGATAAGTTATCTATGGAAGAAGTCCGGGTGCTGATAAAAGCATTTGGAAAATCTGAACTTTTGAAAAGCCCAATAAAACAACGGGGCAAAACCAAAAGGAAATAAGGCGAAATCACTTCGGGACAGACTGTCCCGAAGTGAAAAAATGGTATAGCAACATAAATACAGCCTGATACAAAACCGTATCAGGCTGTATGACTTATTCTTCACACGTCCCACTAAATGGAGTATATCTCGGTACTAAAAACGTATCAATCATGAATCTTGCTCCAAGTTTCCACCCCTCAATAAAACGCTCACGGGTTTCAGTATCGAGAATTTCGCTTTGCGCGTTCATGAGTTGGGAAAACAAATGTTGCTCCTCACCGCCTAAATAGGCGCTTAGTTTTTCTTCATTTTCAGAAACAATCTTAACAAAAGCGGCATATTCAGATTTGCGCTGAAAGCATTTTTCTTGTGGGTTGACGTTGCCGTAATAAAATTCTTCCAGTATGTTCATCACGCCACCCCCTGCCATATCAGAAGTTCCAACAGAGATGAAAGAATTTTGTTGTCTGTAATGAGCGTGTGAAGATGGCCTTGTTCGTCCCTGTCAACCACTAATGCTTGTAGGGCAACCATTTTATGTCTGTTATCCGGCTGAATTTTTAAAATGTATTCCTTCTTGTCGACTTTCACAGTTACGTTGAAACTGGCCTCAAATGGATTTTGCTGCGCCCTTGTAATAAGCTGATTTTGAAGATACTCATACCTATCTGCTTTGAGTTGTCTGACTATCATATAAAAACAATCCTTTCCATACTTTTAGTCGCAATCCCTTGAAAAACTTCGGCACAAATGATATAATATTTTTGTGT
>JAAWTG010000072.1 GCA_022801925.1 Clostridia bacterium
AGGTGGTATTAATTCAAGAATGCTTTTTTCGGTTTGGCGTCTGCGCAATTGAGCTTCTTGATATTGCGGCGAATTATGCCATGCGGCATAGGGAAATTCCACAAGGTCTGTAAGATATTCTTGAAGCACATCTTCAAATGTTTGATACATACTTGTTCATTCCTTTCTTGACACTGTGCAATCTTTGATTATAAAATAGTATATCATAACTTTTAGTGCATGTCAATACTTTTTGGAGGATAAAATTATGAATTATTCTGAAAGACTAAAAATATTACGGAAACAAATGGGATTGAAACAGAAAGAAATAGGAGAACAGTTAGGGATAACAATGGGTGGATATTCCAATTATGAGCGTCACTATTCTTTCCCTTCTATTGAAAAGCTGGTTAAATTGGCAGAAATTTTACATACCAGCGTTCAATATATCGTAACAGGAAAAGAACTTTCGCTCGAGTTTCAGGAAAATGTAACGCCGTTTCCGCAGCGTTTACGTGAACTGCGGGAGAAAAAGCAATTGACACAGGTAGCGGTTGCAAATGTATTAAATATCAAGGAAGTAACGTATCAGCATTATGAATATGGCGCATATGAACCCAAACTGGACAAGCTGCTCCAACTGGCGGATTTATTTGACGTAACATTGGACGAGCTAATGGGACGGAATAAAGAATAAAGATTTTGTATGTTTTCGTTTTTGGGGCGGTATGAGCGCCAACAGTTTTTTTGAGATGGCATCTCTGCGTGTTTCAGCTTCCTGTTTTTCGAGAGATTCCTCCCACGCCGTCGCGGTAATTTCCTCCGTATTAATAAGATATTCTTGGAGCATTCCTTCAAATGTTTGATACATAATTTGCTCAATCCTTTCAAATGTAGTAAAATTGGTATATTATTTTAGAATCGATTCACAAGATTACTTGGACTGGTAATCTTTGATTTTATTATATTGTATCATAACTTTAAGGTAATGTCAACACTTTTTTAAAAGAAGGTGAAATAATGGATAACATAGCAAAAAGACTAAAAAAATTACGAAAGCAGAGCGGTTTGAAACAAAAAGAAATAGCGGAAAAATTAAATATAACAGCGGGTGGATATTCCAATTATGAAAGAAATTTTTCATTGCCATCTTGCGAAAAACTAGTGCTATTAGCAAATATTTATCACACTACGCTTCAATATATTATAACAGGAGAACAGGATACGCAATACTATGATGAAAAGAATTTTTGTCCATTTCCGCAGCGTTTGTGTGAACTGCGTGAAAAAAGAAATATGACACAGCAGCAAGTTGCGGATTGTTTGGGAATCCGAAAAGCAACCTATCAGGGTTATGAATATGATAAATACGAACCGAAACTGGACAAGCTGCTCCAACTGACGGATTTATTTGACGTGACGTTAGATGAACTGTTGGGACGAAACCGGACATAAAAAAATATCCAAAGTCGGGGCGTGCACCCGGCTTTGGATACCTTGCAGCGTCCGGAGTGCCGAGGAACGAGGCGCGACACGCGAGTGTAGGACGCTGATAGGAGAAATCCAAAGAGGGGACGGCTTGACAGCGACCTAAGGGAGATGGAAAAAGTCCCTTCTTTGAATACAAAAAAGCTGTTGGGACGGAACCGAAAATAAAAAAAATCTCCCAATCGAGGAAACGCGCCGCGATTGGGAGATATTACAATTATATTACTTTTAAATAGAAAATATTGAGCTTCTAGTTGAAGTGTGTTATACTAGACGGTAAGCAGATATAGAGAGTATCGGAAGGCGGTTTGCTGCCCTTGATGTTATCGGAAAGGGGGTGGCGCTTATGAAATACATACTAAAGATTTTAACACTCATACTGATAATTTTAGTTGTTTTCAGCATAAAAGCACAATAACCGCCCTCCCAGCCAGAGTGTAGCGGTTATTGTTAATAACGTTATTTTTGGCAAACCGTCTTTGAAACGGTCTCTCCGTATCTGCTTTTATTATACACGCTAAAAGTGTATTTGTCAAGTATAAATGAGAGAAGAAAATAAAATCATTCAAATTGCGGACATACCCTCTGGGGCACGCGTGCACCCGGCTTTGAATACCTTGCAGCGTCCGGAGTGCCGAGGAACGAGGCGCGACACGCGAGTGTAGGACGCTGATAGGGGGATTCCAACAAGGGGGATAGTATGACAGCGAGTGAAACGAGCTGGAATACCACTCCGTGGCACACGTAAGTCCCCCTTTTGAAAAAGAGGAGGTGAGCATCATGCCACTACAAATGATATTCGGCAAAAAATACAGCGGCAAAACGGAACACTGTTTTCGTGAGATGGAGCGTATCTGCCGGCAGCAGCCGGAGCGGGACGTGCTGTACATTGTGCCGGAACAATATTCCTATCAGGCGGAAAAAAGCGTGACGGCGCGTATCGGCGCGGTGAGTCCGCTGGCGGCAGAAGTGGTGTCGTTCCGGCGGCTGTATTTTCACGTGATGGGCAAAGTGGGCGGCGCGGCGGAAAAACGCCTGACCCGCGCGGGCAAAGCAGTGCTGCTGCGGCGTGCTGCGGCGCAGTTGAAACCGGAACTGAAAGCCCTGCAAAAAGCGATTCGATACCCCAGCTTTTTAGACCGAATGGGCGACTTGTTTTCCGAATTTAAACGTTATGGCGTGAATGCGGACATGCTGGCGGATACGTCGGCAAAACTGGACGGCGAAGATTTGCTGGGACGCAAAGTGCAGGAAATCGGCTGGCTGCTGGACGCGTTTGAAGTGATGGTGCAGGGCGCGTTTCAAAACCCTGAGGACGAACCTGCTATCCTTGCGCGGACGCTGCGCGCGCGTCCCGATTTATTTTCCGGCGCAGCGATTTTCATTGATGAATTCGGCGGATTCACGCCACAGGAACTGGATATTATTTTGGCGCTGGCGGAAACTGCCGACGTAACGGTGACGCTGTCCGGCGAGGAACAGGAAGAAATTTTTGTGTCGCAGCGAAAGGCGGTGGGACGTCTGGTGCGCCGGTGCCGCGCCGCGGAGATTTCTTTTGAAACGCGGGAACTCACCCACGCGAACCGTTTTGCAACCTTTCCGGAACTGGCGGCGTTGGAGGAAACGCTGCTGCAACACCCGATTCGTTCGTGGCGCGAAAAAACGGACAATGTGACGCTGGTCAGCGCGGCGGAACCATATGGCGAACTGGAATATATTGCCGGGGAAATCATTCGTCTGGTGCGCGACGAAGGGCTGCACTGGAACGATATCACGATAGCGGCGCGTTCCCTGTCCCGCTATGACGGCATTTTGGAAAGCGTGCTGAGCGCGGCGGGCATTCCCTTTTTTCTGGACAAAAAAATCGGCGCGCAGGACATGCCCGCGGCGGCGCTCGTGCTGGCGGCGTTGGACATTTTTGTGCGCGGCTGGACATATGACAGCGTGTTTGCCTATCTGAAATCGGGATTCGTGGATTTGCCGCAGGAGGACATAGATTTGCTGGAAAACTATATCCTTGCCACCGGCATTCGTGGCAATAGCTGGACGCGGGAACGTCCTTGGCACTATCTGCCCAAGGCGGTTTGCGAAGGCTGGGAGGACGGCGCGTTTTTGGAGCATATCAACGCGCTGCGCGACCAGGTGGCAAGACCGCTGGTACAGTTTCAGACGGCGCTGAAAGACGCGGAAAACGTGCGCGGCATGTGCGCGGCAGTATATGGATTCATGCTGGATATCGGGCTGGACGAAAAAACGCGCCAGTTCACAGAACGGTTCCGCGCGGAAGACCCTGCCATGGCGCAGCAGTTTGCCCAGATTTGGAATGTGGTATGCACATCGCTGGACGAAATCGTGGCGGCGGCAGGGGACTTGAATGCGTCCGCCGCGGAATTCACAGAACTGCTGCAAGCGGCGTTTTCGGCGCATGAAATCGGCATTATTCCGCCCATGAGCGACGCGGTGCAAATTGCGGAAATCGGACGCTCGCGCGTGGAAGCGGTGGATACGCTGTTTTTGATTGGCGCAACGGACGACGTTTTGCCGCAGGTCAGCCAGTCGGAAGGACTGCTGGACGACCGTGACCGCGCGCTGCTGGGCGAATTGGGATTGGAACTTGCGCCCGATACCGTGGCGGCGGCAATGGAGGAAGATTTTCTGGTTTATCACGCTCTGACCGCGCCAAAAAAACGACTGACCGTAAGCTGGACAGTGGCGGACGCGGCGGGTACGGCATTATATCCGGCGCGCGTGGTGGGACGGCTGCGGCGCACATTCCCAAACTTGAAACAAATTTCGCTGGAAGCGGCGCAGGAGCCGGGCGGTATGGAAGGAATTCAATATCCCCATGCGGCGTTTGCACACCTGTGTTTTGCCATGCGGCGGACGGCGGACGGCGAAAGAGTGGATGCGCTCTACGGCGATTTGAACCGCTGGTTTCGTGCGCAGGACATGTGGCAGGACGCGGCGGCGCGGCTGGACGCAGCGGCGGACTACCATAACCAAACGGTTAAACTGGACGCGGCATTGCTGCATGAAATGGGAAAAGACGATTGGTTTAGCATTTCACGCATGGAACGCTTTACCGGCTGTCCTTTCGCGCACTATGCAGGCTATCTGCTGGGCGCGCAGCCGCGGGAGGAAGCGAAACTGGAGGTGACAGACCGCGGCAGTTTTATTCACAGCGTGATAGAACAAATTGCGCGCTGGGTGGACAATACCTACGGCAGTTGGCAGCAGGTGGAGGAAAGCCGGCTGGAAACGGAACTGGACCGCATTTTGCGCGCGGAAACGGAACGGCTGATTGCGGGCGTGGACGAACCGACGCAAAAAATGAAATGGTCGCTGGTGCGGCTGCGGGAAGTGGCGCGCACATCTATTTTGGCGATTTGCTACCATCTGCGGGCGGGACAGTTCGTGCCGCTGGGACATGAGATTGTGTTCGGTAAAGGTAAACTGCCGATTGAAGTGGATATCGGCGGTAAAAAAGTGCGCCTGACAGGAAAAATCGACCGCGCCGACATCTATGAAGACGTGCGCGGTAAATATATCCGTATCATTGATTACAAAAGCTATGACAAAAAATTCGATATCGCGAAATTCTACTATGGGCTGGATTTGCAGCTTGCCGTCTATTTGGACAGCCTGTGCACACAGGAGGGCGCCCAGCCGGCAGGTATGCTGTATTTCCGGCTCTGCGACCCCATTGTGCAAACGCCCCCCGACACCGGCGCGGAAAACGTGTCGGACAGTGTGCGCAAAGCGTTTCGCATGAACGGACTGGTGCTGTGGGACAAAGACATTATCCGCAGCATGGACAGCGGCATGGAATCCAAAAGCGACATTGTTCCGGTGGAAGTGAAAAAAGACGGCACACTCAGCGCGAAATCCTCCGCGGCAAGCGTACTGCAATTGCAAAGTTTGCGCAAAACGCTGCAAAAAACGCTGCAAACGACATTGCGGGATATTTTGGGCGGCGCGGCGGAGGTGCGTCCGGCGCGCTATAAAAAGGATAACGCCTGTACGTGGTGCCGGTATCACGACATGTGCCGCTTTGACACCACTTGCGGCGACACGGCGCGGATTTTGAAACCGCTTGAGACGGCGGACGTGTGGGAGGAAATTGTGAAAGGGGGAGACGGACATGCAGTGGACAGCGGCGCAGCAACAGGCGATTGACCTGTCGGGACGGGATTTGCTGGTCAGCGCGGCGGCGGGCAGCGGCAAAACGGCGGTGCTGAGCGAACGCGTGGCGGAGCGCGTGAAAGCGGGCGCGGACGTCACCTCTTTTTTGATTATCACGTTCACCAAAGCGGCGGCGGCACAGATGCGCGATAAAATCGGGCGCAAAATTGCGGCAGCGTTGGAGGACGACCCTGAAAACGCGCATTTGCGGCGGCAGATGGCGCTGCTGGGCAAAGCGTCTGTCTGCACGATTGACTCTTTTTGTATCACGCTGGTGCAAAACTATTTTCATCTGCTGGACTTAGACCCTGATTTGAAACCGGGCGGCGCGGCAGAACTGGATTTGCTGGCGCTGCAAGTGATGGACGAGGTAATGGAACAGCAGTATGTGGCGCACGGCGCGGCGTTTTCCCACCTGTGCAGCTGGCTGGGCGGCGGCAGGGAGGAACGGCTGGCGGAAAAACTGCTGGAACTCTATAACGTTATGCAAAGTTTCGCGCACCCCATGGATTGGTTTCACGAATCGGTGGAAATGTATGCACGGGCAGAGGACGGCGTGGACGCGCTGGCTTGGGTGAAAGAACTGAAAACGCAGTACCGTGCGCGGCTGCACGGCATGATGGAACAACTGGAAGCGTTGGCGCAGCAGGCGGAAGCGGCGGGCGTGTCGGCGTATGCCAAAGCGTGCCGCGGTGATAGGCAGGCGATGGAGCAGCTTCAGGCGGCGCTGGCGGGCAGTTGGACGGAAGCGGTGCACGCGGCAGAAATCAGCAAGCTGCCGCGGTTTGCAAGCAAGCCGAAAGAAGCGGACGCGGCTGTTTGCGAACAAATCAAAAAAGAACGGGACGCGGTGAAAAAAGCCTATGACGAAAAACAGCGGGGGCTGTGCAGCCGTATTGCACAGACCACGCCGGAGCGTATCCGCGAGGGCTGCCGGCGGGTATATCCGCAATTGCAGTGTTTGGAGGAAACTTTGCGTCTGTTTGACGAGCAGTTTTTGGCGGCGAAAAAAGAACAGGGAATGCTGTCTTTTTCCGATTTTGAGCATTTGGCGCTGGAATTGGTGGGACGGGAGGATTTGCCCGTAGCGGAGCAATTACGCGAAAAATATGCGGAAATTTTCATTGACGAATATCAGGACTGCAACGGCGTGCAGGAGGAACTGTTTTCCACCGTGGCGCGGCGGGAAAACGGCGTGACCTGCAATTTGTTCATGGTGGGCGACATCAAACAGAGCATTTATAAATTCCGGCAGGCGGACCCCGAAATTTTTCTTGCCAAAGACAGCGGATTCGGCACGCCGGAGATGGAAAACGGCGGCGCAAAAGTGGTGTTGAACCAGAATTTCCGCAGTCGAAAAGAGATTTTGGACTATACCAACGCGGTGTTTGAACGGCTGATGAGCGAGCAATTGGGCGATATCCGCTATGACGCGGCGCATGAATTGTGCCCCGGCGCGGACTATCCGCCTTGCGATAGCGGACCTTGCGGCGGATTGCCGGAACTGCTGTTGGCACAGGCGGAAAAAGAAGCGTTTTCCATGGAGGACGACGATTTGCCCGAAAGCGCGCAGGAATTGGAAATCCGTATGGCGGTCAACCGTTTGATGCAGCTCATGCAAGAGGGCTATCAGGTGTTTGACAGCGACATGGGCGCGTATCGGCACCTGCAATGGCAGGATGTGGCGGTGCTGCTGCGTTCGCCTTCCGCGAGTGCGCATTTGTGGGAAAAGGAATTTCGGCGGCGGGAAATTCCGTTCTATTCCGACACGGGCGGCGGCTATTTTGACGCGCAGGAGGTACGGCTGTTGCTGTCGCTGCTGAAAGTGGTGGACAACCCCTTGCAGGATATCCCGCTGCTGGCGGTGCTGCGCAGCGCATTGTTTGGGTTTGACGAAAACGAATTGCTCCGTATCCGAGCGGCGGGCGGCGGCTATTTCTACCACGCCATGGCGAAGGTGGAGGACGCGGCGTTGCAGGAAAAATGCGCGGCGGTGCGGGAGAAATTGTCGCGGTGGCGGCAGATGGCGGCGGCATTGCCGACGGATACGTTTTTGCGCCGGTTGCTGGAGGAAACGGATTTCTATGCGCACGTGCTGGCGCTGCCGGGCGGCGAAGCGCGGCGCGGCAACGTGCGGCTGATTTTTGAATATGCCAAGCAGTTTGAAAGCGCGAAGTTCCGCGGACTGTTTCATTTCACGCGGTTCATGGAACGCGTGAAACAGAAATCCGATTTCGGCGCAAGCAAAACGCTGTCGGAAAACTGTAACGTGGTGCGGCTGATGAGCATTCATAAATCCAAAGGGCTGGAATTTCCGGTTGTGATTGTGGGACAGCTTGGCAAACGGTTTAATTTGCGCAGCGCACAGGAGAAATTTTTGACGCATAAATCGCTGGGGCTGGGCTGTGAATTTCTGGACGGACAGCGCAAAATCCGTTATGACCTCGTGTCGCACACGGCAATCGCGGAGCGCATGGTGCAGGAAAGTTTGTCGGAGGAATTGCGGGTGTTATATGTGGCGTTCACGCGGGCGCGGGAAAAGCTGATTTTGACCGCGGCAGACGCGAAAGCGGCGGAAAAATTGGAACTGTGGCAGACGAACAAGCGGGACGCGGTACCGCCCGCGGCGGTGCGCGGCGCGTCCGGATTTTTGGCATGGGTCGGATTGAGTTTGAACGCGGGTATCCACGCGCAGGTGCTGTCGGCGGCGCAGATACAGGAGGATTTCATGACCACGGCGGCGCGGCAGGAACAAGCGTCTCCGGCGCTGCCGCAGGGCGGCGGACAGTATGCGGAAATTGACCGGCGGTTGTCGTTTCGGTATGAAGGCGCGCCGGGCGGCGCACTGCCGACCAAGTTCTCGGTTACGGAACTCAAAAACGTTTACCGGCGGGAGCCGGACGGCGTGGCGTTGGTGGCGGAGGATATGCGCCAGCCGGAATTTTTGCAGGACAGCAAAGGACCGGATGCGCCGCAGCTTGGCAGTTTGATTCATTTGATGTTGCAGCATGTGGATTTGTCGCTTCCGCCGGAGGAAGCGGCAGAAGAAACGGCGGCACGGCTGCTGCGGCAGGGATTTATCACCGAAGCGCAGGCGGCGGCAGTTCCGCGCGGACAGGTCACGCGGTTTTTGACTTCGCCGCTGTGCGAACGTATGCGGCAGACAAAGCGCGTGTGGCGAGAGGTGCCGTTTAATATTGATGTATCTGCGGCAAAGCTGCTGAATAAGCCGGAATATGGGCAGCGGACGGTGCTGCTGCAAGGTGTGATTGACTGCATGTTTGAAGAGGAAGGCGGCATTGTGCTGGTGGACTATAAGACGGATTCCGCGAAAAAAAATTTGGAGGAACTCACGGCGCGTTACCGGCTGCAATTGGAATGCTACACGCTGGCGGCGCAGCGTATCACAGGAAAAGCCGTGCGCGAGCGGCATTTGGCGTTTTTGCGCCACGGCAAAACGATACAGGTTTAACGCACTGTTTGCTGCTATCGGCAGCAGGAGCGCGGTTATCCTTGTCGCTGCCGCGAAGGATTGTACTTTTTGGCGCAATGTTACCCAAAAACGTGGGGAGTTCCGATTCGCCCCCAAGATGCGCTACGGGTATATCCCTCGTGAAAAATGTCCCCCGCGGGCTATGCCCGCTCCTCCTCTTACTTTTTCTGAGGGATATACCCTCCGCTTAGAGCCCCCGCGTCTCCTTTACTTTTCTTGGGGTAAATATCCTCCGCTTTGTGCCCCCATTCTCTCGTGAAAAATGTCCCCCGCGGGCTATGCCCGCTCCTCCTCTTACTTTTTCTGAGGGAAATACCCTCCGCTTAGAG
>JAAWTG010000073.1 GCA_022801925.1 Clostridia bacterium
AGCCGCCATAACAAAAAAAGAATCATTTTGTGAGCGCTATTGTTATGCTTATTTGGTGGACTGAGGTCGGGTTCCATATGAACTAACAAGAAGATGAAAATTGAATATAAGGGTTATTGGAATAAAAATATGTATTTTTTTGATATTAATAACTAAAAAATAAACTATAATTGACAAATGTGTATAATATATGATATGATATATACAAATAATTAGATAAAATGTATATTCCACAATGATATATCAAGTTTCTTTTGTGATATGTTAATATATTTTCCTGCGCAGATATCCTTAGTTATATAATCTCTGAAAATCCCATACATGAAAATAAAAATTTATCATCAAGATTGGGGGAGTACATATGGGATGGAAAAAGTTCACCGGGAAATTAAGTGACTATAGGGATCGTAGAGCCAAACTCCATATATAATTATTTTGAACTGCAAAAGATGGAAAAATAATTGATTTGGAGGAGACGAAAATGAAAAGGATATTTTGTATAGTATTATCAGCAGTTTTATGCTGCATGGTATTTCAGCCGTTTGCCTATGCACAAGGGGAAGTGCAAAGTGGAAATGACAAAAATTTAGAGACATACAGCGCACGGTATATTGTGAAATATGCAGATGCACAGCCGAATACAGGTGCGCTGCAAAAGAAGGCGAAAGCGGCGTTTCAAAAGGCAAAACAGCAAAAAGAAGAAACAATCCAAACGTTGGATGCGGAGCAGGAGCAAAACGAGCGGACCATCATGAAGCTTCGCATAAAAGAACAAGGGATGGAAGATACTGTTGAAACGACTGCGCTTACAGATACAGAGGAACCGCAAAAATATGAAATGATTCGGCTGGAGGAAGCTGTGCAGCCGGAAACGTTTATGGAAGAACTACAGCGGCAGTCCGGCAGAAAGATAGAATATATTCAGCCGGATTATGTCATGTCCTTGGAGAACTATGAGGCGGCGGCGGAAAATGCACAACCGCAAAAGAGTGATAGCGCCACCGCATCGACAGCAGAAGCAATACCGCAAGAGACGCCTGCTGCAATAACACAAAATACGGATACGCAGGTAATTGTCGCACTGCTGGATACGGGCGTAGATGTGACGCACCCCAATTTAGCCGGACATTTAGTAGAAGGATACGATTTTTACCACAATACAAGCGAAATCAAGGCAAAAGAAGGCACCTTGGAGGATGTGCACGGCACGCATATCGCGGGCGTGATCGCACAGACGGCGCCAAATGCCAAAATTATGCCGCTCAAGATTTTTGACAACGGCAAAGCATATACCAGCGACATTATTCGTGCAATCCGGTATGCAGAGGAACATGGCGCGGCAATTGTGAATTGCAGCTGGGGCAGTGCGGATAACAACACCGCATTGCGGGAAGTGATGGAACAGTCGGACATGTTTTTCGTATGTGCGGCAGGGAACCATCGGAAAAATTTACAGACCACACCTGTCTATCCGGCAGCATTTGGACTGCCTAACATGGTTAGCGTGGCATCGCTGAATCAGGATTTGGGTATGTCATATTTCTCCAACTACGGCGAATCGGTCGATATTGCGGCAGTTGGTCGGGACGTGGAAAGTACATACCCGAATGGTGAAACAGGAAAAATGAACGGAACAAGCGTATCTGCCGGATTTGTCACAGGAGCGGCGGCAGTGTATGCAGAGATGTATCAGGATACGTCTGCACTGAAAGAAGACATGAAACGCAGTGCGGATAAATTGTCCTGTCTGCAGAGAAAAGTAGCGGACGGAAATTATCTGAACATAGAGAACCTGCTGGCACGGACAGCGGGAAAAAGTATAGAAATCATACCGGAGGACGATTTCGATGTATTAGGCTATGAACGGACGCCTGCTGAAAATTGGGAACTGTTTAATCAGTCGGACACAGTTAAGGTTGCGGTAGGCATAGGATATTCCGTGTTTTTGAAAAGTGATGGCACCGTTTGGGTGTGCGGAGGAAGTGATGGAGACAGCGGAGAGCCTATCCTAATACCAAAGCAGGTTGCGGGGTTAACAAATATCATAGATATTGCGGCAGGAAGAGAATTTTTAGCATTGTATGAGGATGGAATTGTATATAGTTATAATAGCTATAATAATGTGGCAATGCAGGTCGATGGATTAGAGTTTATAGAAAAGATTGCAGCTGACAATTCAGGTCATTGTTTGGCGCTTGGAAGAAATGGCAGCGTTTGGGGCTGGGGTGAAAATAGCTGGGGTCAAGCAGGTGGACGTGATGTAATTGTAGAGGATATGGAATTTGGAGCAATCTTAGTAGGCTTTGAATATGTGTACTCGCCAACTGAAATTATGAAAGAATTAACCTACGATCCATATATGGAGTCTTTTACGAATGCCAGAAAGATTTATACAGGTGATTCGGCGAGTTATATTGTGGATGAAAATAATATATCTTGGAGATTAGGGTATCGAGGATGGGGGTTCAGCCCGGATTCTACCTACTGTTATGGGATGCAATGTTCTGAAAATATAAAAGAAATTGCAGGAAGCATTGATGGAATGCGTATAGATTTATTGCAAGACGGCAGTATGAAATTTTATAAGGGTAGTGAGGAAATTGAATATGATGCTTCGTGGCTTGGCACTGTAAAAGCAATTAGTGGAAATACCATTTTAAAAGATAGCGGAACCGTCTGGACGTGGAATTATGGAAATACATTGCAGCCGAGCATTACGATAGAGCAAATAACAGGAATTGACCATGTTGTCAGTATATCCAGCGGTTATGGGAGCTTTGATGACGAATCAAGACAGTATCACGTGCTGATGATAAAGGATGACGGCAGTGTTTGGGGCATGGGATGTAACTCTTCCGGCGAATTAGGTGGTGAAATAAGTTCTCTCGTATTGGAGCCGCGGCAGATTATGGAAGCGCCGCCTATCGTGACCGGTGAAACTTTAATTGATGAGCAATATGCCGCATCAGACAATCCGGCATATCAGGCGAATCAGGCAAAACTGGAAAGTCTTGGCTGGTCGGCATATGGCCAACAGAATAAGACCGGCAATGAGTGGCAATCGCCGGAGCTGGGGACATTTGATGCGCAAACAGGACAACTGGTAATGAAGAAGGTCGGAGATATTAACACACCGACAGAAGCGCCGCCGGCAGGACTTGTCTATTCTGTGGATAAAACATTTACCTACCGGCAGGATAACTGGAAGGATGACCCGCATGTGTCGGTTTGGACGCAGCATTTCAAAGGGGACTATGAGATTGAACTGAAAGGTTCTTTCCAGCAAACGAAAGGGCAGGTATATTATGATGTGCAGGGATATCGGAATAATGGCATATCGGATAAAGTTGCAAGATATAAAATCAATCCGGGAACAAATGGCTATATCAATGTCTATAACAATAAATTAAACGGCGGTGGTGTAACGGACTATCCCATTATTCTAAATCCAAGAGAGAACCGAACAATCCGCACAAAATTTTCTTCGGAAACAGCGACCTATCAAACTTTTGTTGATGAGGCGGATACGGCTTGTGTAACAACGGTTTCGGGGGCAGCGCCCAATGATACTTTTAACATGACAGGTTGGAATACAAATCAGCCGGGCGCCTATATGAGCGGAATCCGTATCACTGCGCAAAAACAAACGCCGCAAAATGATACGATTGCGGCGATTGACTCCGTGAAACTGACAGAGTATTATGCAGTGCATGATATTGTGGATGATGCAATAGACCTGCTTTCTATGGATACGTTAACAGATGCGCCGGAGGCAGTAACAACAGATTTAAAACTTCTGCCAAATACTTTGGCAGGCGCGAATATCATGTGGACATCCAGTAAACCGGAAATCATCTCGAATGATGGTACTTTGACAGGTCTGCCGGATGTGGATACAGAAGTGATTATGACGGCAAAACTCACCAATCCGGCGGATGGTTTTACGAAATATATGGATTTTACATTACTGGTACAAGCGGCGCCGGAACCAGAGGCAAAAGTATTAATAGAAGAACAATATGGACAGATAGGAACGCCGTTTTACCATATGGGCGAAGCAGCTTTGCTGCAAAACGGATGGTCGGAATATGACCAGCAGAATAAGAGCGGAAATAACTGGCAGTCACCGGAGTTGGGAGAATTGTCTGCGGCATCAGGGCAGCTTGTCGTAAAGAAAACAGGCAGCACGAGCCAACCGGAGGCGGCGGGAAATACAGCGTTGGTCTATGCCGTCGACAAAATGTTCACCTATCGTCAGGATAACTGGCTGGGCAATCCGCGCATGAGCATGTGGACGCAAAATTTTAAGGGAGATTACTCTGTTGAGATTACAGGAAGTTTTCATCAGGGAAAAGGGCAGGCATATTACGATATGATTGGCGCGACAGCGAATGGAAACGAGGGAATTGTCGGACGGTATAAAGTTGATCCGGGTACAAACGGTAATTTCAGTGTCTATAACAATAAACTCAACGGTGGAAATACTATGAATTATACACTGTGGAGCAATCCTACGGAAAAACGAGTGATAACAACACGAATCAATTCCGAAACCTCGGAATTCCAAACGTTTGTAGGAGAAGAAGAACAAGCCAGCGCTACAACGGTATCCGGCGCAGAACCGAACGATCGGTTCAGCATGACCGGATGGAACAAGGCAAATCCCGGCGCATATTTAAAAGGCATTCGTTTTAGTGCGCAAAAGCAAGCCATTCAAGGAAATGCGATTGTGAAGCTGGATTCCGTTCGGTTGATTGAGCATAAGGCAATCGCGTCTCCGGTAGATACTGCAATCCGGCAGTTGTCCATGACGGCTGTTACCGATACGCCGGACGCCGTTAAAGGAGATTTAAAAATATTGCCGCAGGAATTGGCAGGCATTCCGATTGTTTGGACAAGCAGTAAACCGGAACTGCTTTCAAATGCCGGAAAACTTGCCAATAGACCAAAGGCGGATACGGATGTTGTCATGACGGCAAAATTCACCAATCCGGCAGATAAATTCACCAAATATGTGGATTTCCGTTTGACAATAGCAAAAGCGGAATCGCTTGGTCCTTTGCCTGCAGTGGATATTGTGAAAACGGAAAATCCGGCGTTATATACTGCGCTGAAAAAAGCCAGAAGTGGGCTTGATAGGACGAATACAGGTAAAATTACACCGGCGGAGTTAGAGCAGATAACAGGAACACTGAATCTTTCTTATGCAGGACTTCAAAGCATTGCGGGACTGCAAAGCTGCAAAAAGATTCACACGATTTATCTCGACCACAATGAACTCACAGATTTGTCACCGCTGCGCGGTCTGACAGCTTTAAATACGGTCATTGCAAATCATAATAATGTGCAAACGGTTTCATCTTTGGCAGGAACACCGCTGGTGACACTGGATTTGGAGGAAAATCAAATAACAAGCGTATTACAGTTGAGCGATTCTGCTACACTTGAAGCATTGTTTTTAGGCGGCAATCAGATTACAGATGCGACAGGGCTTGCGCTGCTGGTCAATTTACAAACATTAAAAATTGACCGCAATGAACTAACAAACTTAGAATTTGCCAGTGGCATGTTAAAGCTACGTTATCTGAACGCATCCGGCAACCATATTTCGGACGTAACGCCGCTTAAACCGTTACTGATGTTAACGGATTTGCGTCTCAGCAATAATGACATCACAAGCATTGAACCATTGCAAGGTAGTTTTTATCGCTATTTATATCTGGACCATAATCGTTTGGATGTTGCGGATAACATGGGAAAATTATTGGAACTGAAAAGCGTAAATCTTTGGTACTATCCGCAAAAAACAGCAGAGGAATAAAGGGGGAGAGAATATGAAAAAAGGAAAAACATTTCTTGCATTTCTGCTCGCACTGACCTTATTGCTGCCGCAGCTTATGACAGCGGCAATAGACGAAGAACCACAGACTGAAACACACCCATCAAAACGGGAATATAATACAAATCTCACACCATACACAGGTCCGCTGGTAGTGGAAAATGGACCTATGCGGGCGAGGGCAATAGAAGGACAGCAAACTGTTAGCGGAGATTCCTATAATGCGCCTATCACCGGCGGGCGGGCGACCGGAAAACCGCCCGAAGAATCGGAAGAGGAACTGCAAACATTTGCAGCAGAACGGGCAGTAAGTACCAGTGATGCATCTACCTATCAGATGCTGCAGGAACCATCTTTCCGTAATAATATCAAAGAACCGCATATGAGCGGACGCTCCGCCACAGCGGAGGTATCACCCTACAGCGGTGACTTGCAGCTAAACTATACCGATATATCACTGCCTGGTAAAAATGGGTTGGATCTTAATTTAACGAGGTTCTATCAGAGCAATCAAAGTCATGTTGTATCAGAAAGTGGAAAAAGTGATAATGGTCATATACGTCAAGAGCCGACAACTTATTTTAATGAACGGTATGCGTTGGGGCTGGGCTGGTCCTTCGGCTTCCCGTCCGTAGAAGTAAAAAAGGCGAGAAATTGGGATGGGATCTTATATGATAAAAACACGAAGACCTATAACGGAGAATTGTATTATCATGACGGCACAGGCAGCGCTTATCGCGTAAACAGCAAGGATAACCCGAATGAAACATTGGATGAATATGGAAACTATTTTCAGATATATAACACAAATCTGGACAACTACTATACCGACAATGTGAAGTTTCGGGACACAGACCATTCCTATGAGCGTAATGGTATGAAATCGCAGTTTTCCTTCTGTGATGCCGAGGGGACAATGCAATATTTTGGCAAACAAGGACAATTGCTTGCAATTGTAGACCGGTTCGGGAACGAAATTAAGTTTGACTATACCGACATGCCTGGCGAGAACCTGACACATTTTGACAGCTATCAGAAGTTTAGCTTGTCCGGTATGACAAATAATGAATCATACATATACTTCCAAAACAGCAGTAGCAGTGCGCGTACAGGATACTTTGCAACGAATTATGTATCGACGGACAGTGAAGTGGACACTTACACAATGGGATTTGCCTACTATGCAGGGGAAACCTTAACGGATTTCAGCGGCACAATGGAGGTTTATGTAGATGTACGCGGTTCGCAGAGCACACCGCTGTCCTCGGAACTGATAAAAACCATCACGCCGACCACGCAAAGAGCAACGGTGTCGGAGAAAATAGAATATACGCTGAACCGCAGCGCATATAGCGAACCGCCGCGGTCGCTGCGTTTGCGCGTGGAAATCAAAGGGGCAAAAGGAAGATTAGAAGTTGACGATGTGCGCGTGCAGCCGCACAAACCGCTGCTCAGCAAAATCACAGATACATTAGGAAGAACATTGGAATTTACCTACAACGGTGACTTATATCAAAGATATGAAGAAGAAGTATACCACACAATGGAAGTAGCGGTGAAGGATCCGGATGGGACACAGTTTCGTAATTTCGTGTATTATCGTGCTAGATATTCCTATGATTCAACATATGACAATGGTGACGGAGACAAAATAGAAGCACAGGGATGGTACTATACATTGTTTGTTTGTGATGTAGGGCAATATTATCAAAATATAGATTATCAATATATGAGCGGGACTGCTTCCTCGTGGTATCCCAATGAAGCAATCGGAAAGAGTTATACCTTCGCAGGTCGTCCATATGTCAGCCATATTACGCACCGTAATTCGCAGACGTATATTAATTACGAAGAAAAGGGAATAAAAAAGACGATTGGTTCAGCGATAGATACGCCGCGCAGCAGCGGCGGATTTGAAACGATGTTTCGGGTAGCAGAGGTCTATGACAATAACCTTGACGCAGATGAGACTGCTCCAAATCCAAAGATGAATCGAACAACCTATGACTATAGCACCGGATTTTATAGAGATGAAACCGGCTGTAATTACAGTGGAAATTATGGGACAGTCTATGGACTTGATCCGGAATTTGGTTCGTATCAGGTGAAGGTAACAAATCCTTCCGGCAGCGTGGATACGTATGCCTATACCAAACATACTTTTGAAATGGGCAAAAAGCGAAAACGTCAAATCAAACTAAACCTGCCGGATAAGCAAACCAGCGCGGAAAGTGCAAAATCGGGAGCGGACAACATTGTCACCGAAATGCTCTATGAGAGCGACTATAAAATCAACAGCCCCACGCAAACAACCGTCACGGAAACCATTGGCGGCGTAGCGCGTAAATATATCACGCGGACGGAATATGATGAAAATTCCTGTTTGCCGGTGAAAACCAGTCTGCCGCTGACGGAGGCAGAGGCGGCAACCGCCGGAATCCCGACAGAAAAAGCGATGACAACGACCTATCAGAACATCGGAAGCCGGACGTTTCTGCCCAAAACAAAAAAATACTACCAGTCGTCTTCCGTTTCCTGCACCGAAAATGTGGTATATGATACGCAGGGCAGAGTGACGGAAACAGTAGACGCTGCGGGAAACTCGTCCTATCTGGAATACGACGCCACCTATCCGTGGCTGCCGTCGCGCGTCTATTATAAAGACCCGGAAAACCGCGGACAGCAGGAACGCATCAGCGAAATTCTCTATGATAACACCGGCGGTCACGGAATCGGACCTACCAAAGTGAAAACGAAATATCAGGACGGCAAATATGCCGAGCAGCAAATGACCTATGAACTGAGGTATGGAAATGTTGCCACGCAAACAGATGCAAACGGCGCTGTCACGATGTATACCTATGATACCTATGGCAGGCCGCAGTCTGTCCGGTACCCGAACTATCAAAAAGACGGCAGTATATCCTATTTGACAGATCAGTATAATTATTGGCTGCGGAATAAGTATGAAGGAATAAACTATGCGAGCATGACCATATATACAAAAGAGAGACCAATAGACTCGTATTGGAACACGACTACTGTCTCCACCCAGGAAGCATATTATGACGATTATGGGTATATGGTATATTGTAAGGATAATATCGGTGAATACCGCTATTTCTATGACACAGCCAACCGTCCCATTGCGGCGCAGGATCCGCGGGACTATGGAACGGCGCAAAAGACGCAGCAAGTGACCTATGACGGCTGGGGGCGGACACTCACGGCAACCGACCGTATGGGCAATGTGCAAAAAGCGGCGTATAAGAGTTTACGCACGGACTATAGCTTTGTGCCCGTCGGAACCGCAGCGGCGGAGAACCACTATAGTGAATTGGCGGATATGTACGGCAATGTGATAGAGACGCGCAGCTATCCGAACGGCATGTCGGAAAGCAATTTCGTGAGCCAGAAATATACCTATGACTTAGTGGGTAATGTCACAAAAGCAACAGACGCAAACGGCAACGTCACGACCTATGCCTATGACAAGCTGAA
>JAAWTG010000074.1 GCA_022801925.1 Clostridia bacterium
GGTATTTTCCTCAGAAAAAGTAAGAGGGGGAGGATTTGGGCATAGCCCAAATCCGGAGGACATTTTTCACGAGGAATATACCCGTAGCGACCCTTGGGGGACATTTTCAAGGGGATATATATTCGGAGCGATCCTTGGAGGAAAAGCGGGGAAGAAATAGGAGGGTAGATTCCTAACGGAATCTGCCCGCTGGGGAATCGGAAGCCTCGCTGCCGCTGCGTTTCCCATTCCCCATGCGACTCCGTGGCACGCGTACCCGTAGCGACCCTCGGACTGGGCACTTTCACGCGGTATCCACTTTCCGCGTAAAAAAACGCACCATAAAAAGACGAGCGGCTGCGCCGCCCATCTCATTCGTTGTCCAGTTTCAGCCGTGGAACGCGCGTCGGACGCGAATTGTCGTCCAGCGCGACAAACACCAAATGCGCTTCGTTCGTTAAAATCTGCGCGCCCGTGCGTAAATTCTCCGCTGTTACTTCCACCTTGATTTGCATGGACGTGTTGCCCACGCCCGTTAGTTCCGCGTGCAGTTTCACCATTTCGCCGCGGCGGACAGGGTGCTTGAAATCCAGTTTGTCTACCGACACGGTCGCCACAATACAGTTGGAATGCCGTGACGCTGCCAGCGCTGCCGCAATATCAATCCAATGCATGAGCCGTCCGCCCTTGAGATTGTTCAATAAATTCACGTCCACCGGCAGCACCAGTTCCGTCATATCAATGGCGGAATCCGCCACGGTTTTCACTCGTTCTTCCATGCAGTTCTCCTATTCCGGCAGCACAATTTCCGCTGCCTGTTCCAACACATCCGCGGCATGGTCTAATCCTTCGCCAAGGAACGTTTCAATATCGCCCGCATCGCATTTGCGCGCGGTTTCAGGGTCTAACGGCAACTGCGCCAGCAGTTCCAGCCCGAATTCTTTTGCCACAGCCGGCGCTTTGCTTTCGCCAAACACCGGAATTTGTTTATCACAATCGGGACATTTCACATAACTCATGTTTTCCACCAGTCCCAAAATTGGAATATCCATCATTTTTGCCATGCTGACCGCTTTGGACACAATCATGGACACCAAATCCTGCGGAGAGGTCACAATTACAATGCCGCTTAATGGAATGGACTGGAACACCGTCAGCGGTACATCGCCCGTGCCGGGCGGCATGTCCACAAATAAATAGTCCACGTCCTCCCAAACCACGTCTGTCCAAAACTGTTTCACGGTTCCGCCGATAATGGGACCGCGCCATACCACCGGCGTGGATTCGTCGTCCAGCAATAGATTGATGCTCATCACTTTGATACCGGTGCGCGTCTCCATAGGCAGCAATCCGAATTCGCTTGCCGCC
This sequence comes from Clostridia bacterium, assembly GCA_022801925.1. Taxonomy (GTDB): domain Bacteria; phylum Bacillota; class Clostridia; order RUG12999; family RUG12999; genus JAAWTG01. Next base: position 1,348 of record JAAWTG010000074.1, read on the forward strand.
GCCTGTCCGCGCAGCCCGAATTCCTTGGGAACGGACGGACCTGTGATGTCCGCGTCCAAAATCCCCACGCGGTATCCTTTGCGGCGCATTAACACTGCCAGCATACCTGTTACGGCGGATTTTCCCACGCCGCCTTTGCCGCTTACGACACCAATTACCTTTTTGATACGGCTCATTTCGTGTGGTCGTTCCAATAAACTCACTTTTTCGCGGGAAGCACAGTCTTCGCCGCAGCTGCTGCAATCATGGGAACATTGTTCTGCCATATGTCATCCATCTCCTGTCTATGTTTTATCATTAGTTTGAGTCTACTATGCTTCTATTATACGTGTCCGGCGCGCAAATGTCAAATGACAAAACGCACGAAATTATAGCAGGACACTAAAATAATCACCAGCATCACGCCGCTGAATAATTTGTCCACGCCGCTGTTGGTGAGACGGCGCGAAATGGCGCTGCCCAAAAATCCGCCGCCCACGCCGCCGGCTATCATCAGCGCCAGCAGCCACGGGTCAAACGCCGGCACCGCGCCCGCCGCAAATGTCCGCACCAGACTGGTGATTTGCGAAAACAAAATGATGTAAATAGAATTGCGCGCGCTGGTTTTGGCGTCCATGGAGAAAAAATAGTAGAGCACGGCAATGTTAATCGGACCGCCGCCAATGCCCAAAAATGCCGATAACATGCCCAGCGACAGTCCAATCAATAAACAGGCGGCAGAGTTTTGCACCTGTTTGGGCGATATCTTGGATTTGTAGCGGACAAAGAAAAAGACGAACACCGTCATGGCTATCAGCACCGCGGACTGCACCGCGCCCACTACCGCGTCGCCCGGAAACCAGCCTTTCATCAAATCAAACAGATATTTTCCCACCACGCCGCCTGCCGCCGCGCCCAGCCCTAAAAACGTGCTTTTGCGCACCTCCAGTTTCACGCCGCTGCCGCGGCTTTTCAGCAGCGATACCACCGACATGGAAAGCACCGTGCAGCCGGACAAAAAACTGATTGTGGATACGCCGAGCAGTCCGAACGCGTCCAGCACAGGTTTGATGATAACGCCGCCGCCGATACCGCTGATAGCGCCCACCGTTGTTGCCAGCAGACTGATGAGAAAAAAGATTAGATTCACCATGGTTTATCCCCCTTTTGTTTGCCTATCCTTCCGTGGCAAGCCCGCTGCCGCTGACAGGAATCGGGTCGCCCAAATATCTGGGCTGCGGTTTTGTGATTTCGCATTGCAGAACAGCTTTCACCCGTGCAAGAGCTTCGCGCCAAAACTGTTGGCGCATTTCCATTTCATTATATCCGCCCGCGTCCACGCCGCACGCGCTGAGACCCACCCGCCGCGCGATATATAAACTGCGCAGCAAATGCTGCCGCTGCGTCACCACCACAGCGCGGTTCACCTGAAACACTTCTTTGGCGCGAACCATGCTGTCATAGGTATTAAATCCGGCGTGATCCATGAAAATATTCTCCGCCGGAACGCCGCGTTCCATCAGATAATTCCGCATGGCGTCCACTTCGTTATAGCGCCGCGTGCCACCCGCGCCCGACACAATGATTTTGGGTACTGCGCCGGACTGGTATACCTCCAAACCTTTATCCAGCCGCCGCGCCAGCGTGCCGGAGGGCTTTCCGTTGTAGACCGCCGCGCCGAGGATAACAACTGCGTCCGCTTGCCCCACCTCGGAAATTTCCACCATGTCCTGCGCGCCAATGCTTTCCACATAGGCGTTCATGCCCCATAAAGCGGCAAAGCCCAGCGCGGGCAGCAGCACAAAAACGCATATAAGTCCAATGAGGAGGTGTTTTTTCCTGCACGTCATGGCGGCAGCCCCTTTCTTTCCTATTATTCTTCCGTTTCAAACACGTATTTTTTAAAATATTCGCCGCGCTGCTCAAAGTTTTTGAAAAACCCATAGCTGGCAGCGGCGGGCGACAGCAAACAAATGGCGCCGGGGCGGGTCAGGCGTTTTGCTTGCGCGACCGCGCCGCGTAAATCTTCCGCGCAGACCAGCGTTTTATCCGCAAACGCCTGCGCGCGGGTCTGCTGAATGGTTTCATACATTTCATGTCCTGTTTTGGGCAGGAAAATTAGGTTGTCCAGCGGATAATCCGCCAAAAAATCCAGCAGCGGTTCATAGGAAATGCCGCGGTCCATACCGCCCAAAATCAGCGTTCCCACGCCGCTCAGCGCCTGCAATGCCTGAATCGCCGTTTCGGGAATGGTGGAAATGGAATCGTCATAGTAGCGCACGCCGCTGCGTTCGCCCAAAAACTCCAGCCGGTGGGGCAGAGATTGATAGGACTGCACCGCTTTCAAAAACATGCTTTCGGGAACGTTCAGCGCACACGACGCCACATATGCCACGCCCACGTTATACAGATTGTGCCGTCCCACCAAATGGGGCAGCCCTTGCGAAAAGTCCAGCACTTTGCCGTCCATGCGGATTTGACTGTTTTCCGTCACATAGACGTCGGCGGTTTCTTCTTCAAAAGAAACGGTGCAAACCTGCGCCGGACAGGTTCCGGCAGGCGGTACGTCGCGCACGTTGCATATCAGTAAATCACCCGCTTGCTGGTGACGGTAGATGTTTTGTTTTGCCGCCGCATATTTTTCATAGGTGCCGTAGTGGTCAAGATGTTCCGGAAACAAGTTGAGCAGCACGGCAATGTGTGGCGAATATTTGGTATATTCCAGCTGGTGGCAGGACAGTTCATAGACCACGCGGGTCTGTGCGCCCACGCGGTCTGCCATGTCCAGCGCGGGTACGCCGATGTTACCAATCAGCATACAATCCTGCGCGCTGCTGTGCAGAATGTGGTACAGCACGGACGCGGTGGTGCTTTTGCCTTTGGTGCCGGTGATACCAATGGTCTGTGCGCCGAAGCGCCGCATAAATTGTTCGGTTTGGGACGTGATTTTACCCAGCGTCTGCGCGTCCTGCCGCTCCAAAACAATGCCGGGGCTTTTGAACACCACGTCATAGTCCGCAATCGCCGACTGATATCCATCGCCGCAAATCAGTTCTGCGTCTGCATCTTTTGGGTTCACCGGATTTTGGTCGGCAATGCCCAGCTTTGCCCAGCCGCCCGCTTTTTGCAGGTAGGCATAGGTGGAGCGTCCTTCTTTGCCAAAGCCCAGAATCAACACTTTTTTATCTTTCACCAACCCGCGGATTTGTTCTAGCATGGCGTGTCGCCTCCCTGTTTCATGGACTCCAACGCGTGTTGTAACAACGCTTCATATGCCGGCGGCAGCAGGTTCGTTTCGTCATAGTAGGACGGGAAAGGGTTTTTCTTGTCCGCATGGGTGGCATAGACCGGTGTGGTACGGTAATAGGTCAGCAGAGCGGGCAAAGGTTCGCCCGCGCGCTCCATACGGCGCAGCGTTTCGCACAGGGCGAAATTGACTTCTTCGCGCTCGCCCACACACTCAAACGGTTTTTCCGGCAGTATGCCCGTCAGTTTTTCAAAGGTTTCTTTTAAGGATTCGTCATTTAGCAAATTTGCGCCGAAAATGGTCTCAAGCTGCGCTGTGGACAAAAACGGCGACAAAATAATGTATACAAACAGGCATTTGGGGCAATGCGCGCACCAAATGTTTTGTTTGCTGCCCGCGTTGCAGCTTTTGAAAACAGCGTGATACTGCGGGCTGCGCGCAAACAGTCCCGCGATTTGATATTCGCTCAAGGGGCGCAGCAGGCTGAAATAGTAAACGCCGGTGCGCAGGTAGTTTTGTTCATAGGTATGGAAATCCTGTTCAAAAGCAAAACTTTTGGAATATTGGTGGTTGACGCTGCTGTTCGCCACTGTGCTTTCGTTGGCGCTGGATTCGTTGGACAGCGCAACATAGCCAATGCGGTGAATATATGCCGTCAGGACAGCGGAGAACGCCACAATGGCGGAAAAAGGCGTGTGTCCGTTGAGATATCCCTCGCGGTTGAGTTCCAGCATACGCGCGTCCAGTGTCCGGCGGACGGTGATAACGCGTTCCGGCGGATAGCCCGCCGCGCTTGCTGTCTCAATGCTCGCACCGCGTGGATTGATGATATAGCAATAGTTGTCTGCTTTCAGAGAGTTCAGGACCTCCAGCGTCACCGCGGAATCTTTCCCGCCGCCAATGGGTACCAGCGTGCCGGAAAGGTCGCCTTGCGGCTGCGCGGGCAGCGGCAGGGCGGCGCCTGTGGCGGTGATATCCATGAAATACACAGGGTCGCTTTTGATACCGTTCACGTAGAAAAATTCGCCCAGTCCGCCGAAATACAGCGTTTTCCACCAGTCGATTTGTTCCGGTTCCAGTGCGCCCGCCGCGATTTCCACGCGCGGACTGCACGTGATTTTCCAATAACTCACCAGTTCCACCATACCAAGCTGGAACACCAAATTGCGAAATACCGCGTCCGTTTGCACATGGATGGGGTGCGCCGCGTTTTTACCGAATATCCAGCGCGGATGAAACTCCGCAAGCGTGGGTATTTCAAAATCATAGGTCAATTCATACGTAGTTTCTGTTTCCGCGATATGGTATCCCACATAGCGGAACAGGGGATATTGTTCCCGCAGACGGTCATATTGGTGCATGTTTGCATGTGCTCCTTCCTGTTATCAGATTCCGCATAGGAAAATTTGTTTGGCGCGTTTTCTATGGTTCCATATAAAATCCGCCTGTCCGGCGGCAGTTCTCTTTGTTTGAGTGTTTCCAAAAGAAAAACAACATATTCGGTCATTGGTAGATTTCGGCAAAAAACAGTACCGGATACCGCTGCGCCGAACCTATTCGGGAACGCGGCAAAGTAACGCCTGTTTTTGCAGACTACTCCATACTATTTATGATACTACACAATCCGGTTTCTGTCAATTATAGGCAAGCTATTTTTTTCCAAAAAGAAACCGGAACCAAGGTCTGTGCCATGGCTCCGGTATGCTATCAATCCTCTACTGATATGCTTGTGTTTTTAACAAGGGGCGTCATGGTTTCGATACTGTCCCAAACGAAGCCCTGTATTCTATCGAATCTCGTGCCGCTCATGTCAAAGCGGAAGGATTGCGTTTCCCCTTGGTTTATGGTGACGCCGTTTTTTGCGGCTGCGGTTTTTTGGAGAGTGCCGCGGTCATAAACGCCTATAAGCAGGAGAACATTCCGCATTTCTTTGCCACTCAGATTGGTGAATGCCACATCTATCTTACCGTTTTGTTCACTGATTTCAAACATGTCTGTTCGGTTGACGGTGATGGTAGTTTCTTTTTGCGATGGCGCATAGGTATCCGTTCCGCTGTATACTGCTGTGAGCAGATTGGTTCCGGTCGTGAATCCATTCTCTTTTGTGACCGCAATGCCATTCCATGAAACGCCGCCGCCGGCGGGTGTTTTGGGCGTGGAATACGGCTGCCCGTTGATATACAAAGTGATGCTGCCGGCGCTCACGCCCTGCTGTGATGATGTATCGGTGAGGGTTGCCGACAGGTTTATGCTGCCTCCATCAGGAATTTCCTGTGCGGAAGCGGTAAGGGTCAAATCCGCCCGCGCGCTGCCTGTTACCGCGTCCTCTGTCACCACAAGCCGCAGGGAGCGGGTCAAGTTTCCTGTGGCAGTCGGCGCAGTGATGGCAATATCATAGGTACCTGCCGCTATCATGCCGAAGTTATCATATTTATTTGAAAATCTGGAAATCATGATAGAATTGTCTGCCGGATAGAAGTTCATATTCAGTTCTTTGATATTGCCTTCATAGTAGCCTTCTTGTTCATCGGACGTTACAGAATAGGTTTTTCCGTTATAGGTCACGGTATATTCAAAGGGAACAAATTCAATGCATTGAAGTGAAAAGGGCGTATCTTCTGTATATGCAGATGATGCCTGAAGTATGGGGGGCGCCGCGCCGTCTGCGCCATTCACCTGTGCCACCGGAACAAACAGCAGAGAAGTGTCAAGGTCGAACGCCGTGAGAACCGTTGTGTCTGCCGCGCTCCGCGCGCTCGTCCACCAACCGTCGCCGCGCTTTTCCAGCGTCATATCTTTTTGGGTAGGATAGGGAGAAAATGAAAATGTGCCTGTGCCCGTTGTTTTGATGTAGAGGTGGTCATAGATTGCAAGTCCGGAATGATATTGAGAACCGCCGTAGGTTCTGAAGGCCGTTTCGCCGGTGCAGTTTCCGCGAATGGTGAGACAATCTTCATAGTTTAATAGTAGCGTTCCGCCGCCGGTGAAATCGTTTGCTTCGTAAGTGATAAGACTGCTGATATCAAGTGTGGCGCCTTGCCGAACGGATATATTAACGCCATCTTCCATGTCAACAGGGGCAAAAACACCTTCTTTTACTTCCAGAGAGTGAATGTTTGCCACAAGGCAGGAATATAAATTTTGGGTTGAAACAGAAACAGACGCATTTTCTGCGCCGCCTGTTGCACCGTTTATCGCGCCGATTCCTGTGTTGTGCAGTTGTATAGACACCTTGCCGCGGACAGGATATGCTGTTGGATCCGCTTCCGGCGGCTGCGGTTCGTTACCAGGGTCAAGAAAGTTTTCGCTGTTATAATACCCTTCCGCCGCGCCGCTGGCATAAACGGTTCCGAGGGATCGTCCGGATACGCCTTCCACCGTAATATCAACAGGTTTGTCAAAACTGCTGTTAATACTGCCTGCATAAATGTTGCCAAAAGAGGAGTTTTTTCCTGTTATCACAATGCGGCTGTGCGTACCGGCGGCAGGGCTTGCACAGCTCCCGCCCGCATAAAATAACCCGCCGCCTGCCAGATGAATCGTTCTTGTATGGGTATTGTAAGATACATTGTTGAGTGTCAGCGTATATCCGTTGGCGCATATCACCGCGCGAAATCCATTTTCAAAAGATAATTCAATATTATTAAAGGTAACGTTTGCCCCCAGCACCATGCCTGCCGTCCGTACGGACAAATTAGGCTGCGTGTTCACGCCCGGCGCGGCAGAAATTGTTACATTTTTGGTGAGTTGAAGCGGAGAATTGTCAGCGGCATTGATAAAAGCGCCGCGGCTTAAAATATAAATCGTTCCGCCGTCCGCGACTGCAGCCATTGCATCTTCAAACAGATTATAGGGAGCCGCCAGCGTTCCGTTGCCTGCATGGTTAAAATTGCCGCTGTCAAACTCAGTATATACTACATTCGGCGCCCCTGCGGCAAAAACATTTGCGGGAAAAGCCGGAATGAATAAAAGCATACTGAATAGCAACGCCATGATATTGTTTTTCTTCATTGTTATCGCTCCTTTTGGTATGGATTATGAATATTATACACGAAAAAAAAGGTTTTGTCTATAGATTGTCAGGGCGACAGTGTCCTTGCGCCGGAGGCGCAAATACCACCAAAAAGCGGAATGCTTTTTGGTGAAAAGGAGACGCAGCGGAATGAGCGCACCGGTGACTTTTTATAAAAAAGTCGCCGCAAGCGATATGAAGCTTGCGGCGACGTGGTGGAGGCGAGGAGAGTCGAACTCCTGTCCGAAAACAAATTCATATGACTTTCTCCGGGTGCAGGTTCTGTTCAGGTTCCATCCGGCAAGGCACAGAACCGAAGCGGCTGCCGGAAGTAGTTTCTCTGAAAGTCATGGACAGCGGGAGAAACACCGCCGCCTCACGTTCACCACTTAAAATGACACCTTCTAAGCAGCCGTGGTAGTCTGCAGAGAAGATGGCTGCCGTTTAATTAGGCAGCGTAAGCTAATTTATTATTGTTAGCGTTTAATTTTAAGGTTGCGGATTTTAAAGTTGCTCCGCACAACTACCCGCTTATCATACTGCATTGTCCCCGTCGAAACCGGGACGCCCCCATATGAAATGGATATGCAATTGTAAATATACTTTTTGGAGCAATGTTACCCAAAAACGCGTGGAGGTTTGAACTTTCCGTTCATAAAAACTTCGGGCGTACCCTCTGGGGCACACGTGTACCGAAGTTTTTATACCACTCAGCCGCCAAGTACCGCAATAGCGGTGCGCAGCGAGAGCG
>JAAWTG010000075.1 GCA_022801925.1 Clostridia bacterium
GCTGCCTGCCCATACGCCTTCATTCAAACGAAAATGCACCACGCTGCCACCCTCTGCCGGACGCACATGGCATACCTCGGTTTTCAGTGGCGGAAGCGGGCGGTTCACATGGATATCCACCCATTTGGAGCGGTTTTCGGGATTCGACACCGCGATACGCAGACCGCCGCCCTCTGTCTCTTGCAAAAGCAGGAGGCATTTTTTGTTGGCATAAACGCGCAAACCGTTCGGCGCCGCAATTTCGTCCACCTTCCAAACCGCCGCGGCAAGCCGCCCATCTTTCCAGACCGCCTGCACCCATTCGTCATTGCGCAAAATTTGCGGCGGCGTATATTGCGCTGATTCCTGTTCTGTCACAGCGGGAACAATCGTGTAGGCATACGCACCGTCCTGCGGCTGCGCGCCGTGGAGAATGTCCAGTTCAAACACCGCGCCGTGCGCGGCTGTACCTGCAAACCCCTGATTGACGCTGCCCCAGTCGCCGTCCCGTTCCTCCAGCAAAAGCTGCGCCGTTCCCTGCCGCACAAAATATGCCGTGCCGTCATGCCAAACCGCGTCCGCGCCCGTCACATCACTTTTGCCCTCCGCCGCACTGCGCCATACGCCGCCGGTTTTCAGCCGCACATCGCCGCGCCGCATACATTGATTCACGTTTGTTACCACTTCGCGCGTTTCTTTTGCCAGCGTGTTCACACCACAGCCCAGCGCCGTCATTTCCCGACCGGTGAACAGCCATGCTTTGTGTGCAAATAAACCGTCCCGCGCATAGTCCATCACCGCCGCCGCAAGGTCGTCGTCCGCTGCGCCGCCCACAAACGTGGTGGTGCCGCGCCAATTCCAGCCGTCCTCGCCCCACCAGTCCTCCGCGTCGCGTAAATCGCGCAGATTGCCTTGCAGCGCAGTCGTGCCGGGCAAACGGTTCCAGTTCCAGAGCGGATAGATGTTTTCATATTCATCGCCCCGCTGCAAAATACAGGTCACGCCGTCCGACATGTAAAATCCCAGCAGGTTTTCGTTGTTCACCACCTCGCCCGCTTTGGAGCGCGTGGAATTGGTTTTCACGCCGATATGAAATGCGGGCTGTTTATAGGAAAGATAGTCGCTCAGCCAGAAATAGCGGCTGCCTTTGCCGCGGTCGCCGTCCGTCAGACGTTCGCGCAGCAAGGTTTCCAGCTCTGTCCGCCGCTGTACGTCCGGCGCGTTTAAAAGCAGCAGCGCACCTGCGCGGACAAACGGTGCAATGCCGCGGCTGCCGCCCTGCTGCGCAGTGGCGAGACGGGAGAACCCGCGTCCCGTCACGGTATGGTCTTTGAATGCGCCGCGAAACGCCCAGCTCATGCCGTCCAGCAAAAAATCCGTATATACGCCGCGCGCCCGCGCAGAGGGGTAAAACCGCGTCCCTTCCGTCATGCGCAGCAAAAAGTTCACACCCTCTAAAAATACTTCGCCATAACCGCCGAATTGCAGGGAATCCAAATGCTGGTGAAAACTGCCGTCCGGTTTGATGCCTTGTCCGTCTGAAGCAAATTCGCCCGGCTCCACGCGCGGGAATACGCGCAGTTCGTTGTCCAAAAGCGCCATGACCTGTTCCAGTTCCTGCACTTTGCCGCTTGCCGCATAAATGCGGAAAGTCGTCACGAGTTTGTCCGTCAAATTTGCACCCACGCTGGAAACAGGGCGCTCCGTCATGCCCGCTTCCGGCGATTCATGCAAAATACTGCCCGCGTCCGCTTCACGCTCCAATAGCGCTTTTTGGGACGCTGTCATTTCTGCCGGCGCGAGAATCAAAATGGGCAGAATGAGCTGCGGCAGCCCGATTTCCTTGCACCACCAATTGTCCGAATCCACACGTCCGCAGGTCTCCCAATAGGTCAGCGCGCGCCCGATTGCTTCTTTTAAAGAAGCGTCGCCGCAGTGAGGATTTCCTGGGGAATATGCCGCCTCCACCATGGTTTTGAGATAACGAATATGTTTGTCCGCACTCCATATCATGCGGTCTGAATTGAAATATTCCACGCCCCTGAAACTGCCGTCCGCCCGGAGTGCGGCAAGCGCCGCCGCCGGGTCTGCTGCCGAATTTTCCGCCTCAGCGCGTAGGCGGGAACAAATAAGTTTGATGTTGTCCATGAAAAAAATCCCCTTTCCGTGCCATTATTTTGCTGTCCTTTATCATAGCACATTTTCCGCACGGATACAAGGGAAAACGAAAAAAAGAAAGAGGTTTTTTAGCAAGTGCCGCCACTGCGTATGACGTTTGCTCCGTTGTTATTACGTTGTATGAACAGCACACAGTATGCCGTCAGATTGCCGCGTGAAAACCGCGCCCTGAAATGTTGCTGGTGGGCGTAATCACCAAAAAAGCATTTTTGTCCTGCTGCTGCACAAATTGTTTCAGTTGTTCCGCCTGTGCGGGTTTCAATACGGTAATCAGCGTCTTTTTTTCCGTGCCGGTAAATCCGCCGGTACAGTCTAAAACCGTGACGCCTTTATGTAAATCAGTCGTGATATACGAGCAAATAGAATCCGCTTTGCTTGTCACCAGCAGACAGTGCTGGGATTGGTTCAGCGTGTCAATAGATTTGTTCATAATCAACGCTTTTCCAATCAGTCCGAGAACGGAGAACAAACAGGTCTGCATACCGAAGAACACGCCGGAGGACAGCGCAATGGCAATATCCACGCCAAACAGCGCGCCCGCAATGCGCACAGACGTATATTTTTTCACAATCATTGCGATGATGTCCGTGCCACCTGAACTTGCCTGACAATAGAACAAAATGGCGCTGCCCGCCGCCGAGAGCAGCACAGCGAAACAAAGTTCCAAAACCGGCTGGTTGGTCAGCGTTCCGTGCAGCGGAACCAGACGTTCAAACACAAACAAGAAAACGTTCAAAGCCACGGTACAATAAGCGGTTTTCAGACTAAACGATTTGCCAATGACAGCCAGACCGACCGCGAGCAGGAGAAAGTTGAGCAAAATGCTGTAGGCATTCATGGAAAGTTTGTCGCAAAGCTGATATAAAATCACGGCGATTCCCGCTGTGCCGCCCATAGAAAAGTGGTTGGGAAACTTAAAAAAATAAATACCTGCCGCAATCAAAAAAGTTCCTGCTGTGATGCTGCCATAAGTTGTAATTCCTTTTTTCATGGTTCTTTCATCCCTTCGCGTTCGGTGTGGTCCCGCTGTTTTCTAACAATGTATTATAATCGTATTATCTACAATTGTAAAACAGTTTTTTGTAGAGATTGACACAAGTGTTTGGTTGTGGTAAGATGAGAGAAAGAAAGGGGCGGATTCAGTTGAACACGACACAGTTAAAATATTTTTTGGAAGCGGCGGACAGCCTGAATATTTCAAGAAGCGCAGAAAAGCTGTTCATTTCCCAGCAAGCGCTCAGCAGCCAAATCATCAAGCTGGAAAAATCGCTGGGTATGGCATTGTTTGAACGCAAACCCAAACTGCGGCTAACCTATGCCGGAGAACGGCTCTACCATGTGGCAAAGGATATTCTGCAAAAACAGGCGGCGCTGGAAAAGGAATTTGAAGAAATCAATCTGGAGGAACGTGGTACCATCACTATCGGTATTTCTTTTACCAGAGGACGCTGTTTTCTGCCGCTGGTGCTGCCGGAATTTCACGAACGGTTTCCGGGCGTGGAACTGAAATTGAAGGAGGGAAACTCCCATCAACTCAAGACCTATCTGGACGACGGAAGCGTGGATTTCGTGATTGCCGCCGACCAGTTTGCGCGTAGGGACTATGAAACCACGCTGTTGTTAAAGGAAAAACTTTTTTGGAGTTACACGGAAAAATTCCGAACGGCGGTGGAACAGGACAGGCTGGAGGAAGTGCCGTTTGTTTTGATGACGAAGGACAACCGCGTGCGTAGCATTATCGACCAATATTTTGAGCGGCGCGCCATCAGACCCCATGTGCTGATTGCAACTGATAATATTGAAACCGCACTGTCCCTTGCAGCAAAGGGCATGGGCGTGACGGTGTATCTGGAAATGTTTTTGAAAAATTCACCGTATGCGCAGCAGGAAAGCACCGGATTGCAGTTCCGTCCGGTGGGCGATTCGGCCACGGACACCGTTTTGGTCGCCGCATGGAAAAAAGGGCGCTATGTCAACAAATTTGAAAAAGTGTTTTTGGAGATTTGCAGGAAGAATGTTTAGACTGACGGGAGTCAAACCTCACCGGCTTAAAAATTAATGCGGCTGTCGCCATGGACGGAAAGCCCACGCGAAATATAAAAACTGCCCGACACTTCTTACCGGTGTCGGGCAGCCCCATATTTGAAAGAAATCAAGTGGGTACTTAAGATACTGCAGTTACGGATTTATAAAAGGTAGTCCCGACCGTGAAACGCGGCGCGCCGTCGAAAGTACGCATGGGACGCATGAGTTCCACGGTTTTACCGCCCTTCAGTTTCAGCGCCGGGTCGTCTGTAAGATAAATATAGGTCTTGCCGTCTTTTTGTTCCACATGCGAAATTTGATAGAGTTCGGAAATGCCGTCCTGTGTGGGAACTTTTGGAGCGTTCACCGTGTGATACGTCCCGAATTCCAGCGATAGATATTGTCCGTCCAGAAGTCCTTCCGGCAGCATGACATCCGTTACAAACGCATTTTCACTGTCGCCGTTTTTCACGCTGTGAATTTCTGTGATATTGCCCTGATATACGCCGGAATAGCTCTGATTGATGTCATCTGCCGCAGAGAAGCGGTGACTATCCAAAATAAATTTGGAACCTGTTTCTTTCCGGCAGTATACACCCACTTTACCGTTCAGCATATATGCGCCGTTCTCTACAGAAAATTCTGTGGTTTTGCCCATGGGTTTCAAATCTGCCAAAACCGTGTCCACGCGTCCGTCGTCCAGTGTCACGCGCAGCGCAATATGGTCGGGGTCGCCGTCCTCCACAGCGAGACGTTCCACGCTTTTGACATGCCCTTCCCCTTGGAACGGCTCAATCACAGAAACAAACACGCTTTTCAGACCGTCCGCGCCTTCGCGCCGCGCCATCAAAAATGGCGTATAGTATTTATAAACATCGTCCAGCGTCTGCGGATTCTCTTTGCCGCGGTAGGGCGTGGGGCTTTCACCGACATAGACCGTCTGGTTTTCGTCTGCCGCCATGTGAACGTTCACGCCAATGTCACCGTCCGCTTTGGTGAACCCAACGCGGTATTTGCCGTCCGCCGCCTCCGCGGTGGAAACGTTGCGGAAAATAGGATAGTAGTTTTCGCGCGCGTCAATGGTGAACTGAAATTCCTTCCATTCGTCGCCCGGCTCCGTGAGCGGACGCTCGCCCGGCATTTTCACCATGGCAAGGTCGCTGTCCCACGTGGAATCAAAGGCGGTGGAGGAGTGCAGCATATATTCGTGGCGGCTGCCGCCTTCCACGGCAAAAATGTCCACCACATAGGGACGCGTTTCGTCCGTGGTATTGAGAATGTTCATGCGCTGGTAGCGCGTGGTTTCGTCATATGCCCAGTCGTTGTTCACTTCACTGACAGATACGCCCTTTTCATCATCGGCAAACAAAGTGATGTTGCCGCCGTTGAACCAATGTCCTTCGTTGCCGTAGTTTTGATTGGGTACCACTTCCACCATCACCGGCTGGTCTTTGCCGTTTACCAAAACCGTGTTGTGGGAGAATGTGCTGTCGTTGGCGTATTTGCGTCCCAGCGGACGGACATATTTCACGTCGCCCAGCAGCTCTGCGCCGAACCCATAGAGCTGAATACTGCTGCGGTCATAGTGCGTGTGCCCGCAAGTGTCGATTGCGCCGATGTTCCAGACCGTCTGATTGTCAAAAGTGCCGCCCGCAAGGTGCGCCACGCCGTAGGCAGGGAGAATGTCGGTCTTTGAGAAATTGCGTTTCAGCGCCACGCCGGTGTCGCAGTCGCCATAAGGGGCGATGTTGCCGTCGGGATAGGCAATGGTATCCACGGCGCGCATTGCCTGACTGAGAAACTCAATTTGTTCGTTCAGATTCCGGTAGGTATCGCCCGTCTGTGCGATATCGTCCGGATACGCGCGGAAATAAGTTTTCAAGGTATACGCAATGTCGCGGTTTTCCCGCGCGCAGTAGAAATGATAAGTTCCCGATTCAGGGAACATTTTATCACGCTTGAAATTGGCGTTCACCGTCAGGTTCAGATAATCGCCCAGCCACTGCGCCACGTCGGGGCGGTGCAGGATAACGGCGAGTTTTCCGAATCGGTCAAATGTGGCGGGAAGATTGGTAAGCAGCAGCGATTCCACCGGCGTGGTATCTTTGATATAAGTAATTTTCGCGCCATAAAAATCGTCCAGCACATGTGCTTTCACGTCAATTCCCTTTTCTTCGCTTAAGACGGCAAAGGTGGGGGAATCATAGACCGCGTCCAGCGCGTTCACCTGTGCATTTGTGATTTCATAAGTACAGCCATTGCTGGAACTGGTCCATTCTACACGTGCAAAATCCATTTTTTCTGCTTCCTCTACGGAAATAGGATGGTTTTTATTCCAGCCCTCTGTGATGTAGCAGTTTGGCAGATTGTCCGCCCACTGATTTAGCGACAGGATAATGCGGCGTGCATAGCGTTCATCGCCCGTCTGATAATAGGCGTTTGTGAGCGTGGTCAGCGCGTTTTCCAGAAAATTTTGTTTTTGGTAGTCAATTTTCGCTTCCACCAGCACATAGTCGCACATTGCTGTATTATGACATTCCAGCACAGGAACGTCTACCGTTTTGCCCAGCGGCGTGGTGAGCGTGATATATTGGTAGGGATATTTTTCGTTCGGAAATGTCAGTCCACTGGCGTTGTCCAGAATTTCGTTCGGTTTTTCGGGCGTCCACGACCAGTTGTTTTGATAGCCGAACTCTTTCACAGGGGAATATTGCCGGTCGCGCGGAGAACTCTTCGGCACAAAATTTTCGCACCAATATGCCTCATCCGCCCATTGTTCCAACAGCGCATCTGCCTGCGCAACAGTCTCTTCCGTGACAGAAGCAGGTTTATAGTAAGGGCGCGAAAGCGGCGCAGGCTCACGGATTTCCGCCAGCAGCGCATCTGCTTCCGCGTCTGTCAGTGTCAGCGGCTGGGGACTGATGACAACCAGTCCCTTATCGTCCCAGAAAACTTGTTTGCCGAGAATTTGTTCCGCTACAACGCGAATGGGCAGCATGGTTCTGTCCCACATGGTCTGTACCGGCACGTCCAGCGCCACGCGTTCGCCGTTTATCGTCAAAAACCGGTCGCCTAATTTCATGGCGGCGAGCTTGTCGCCATAGGAAACGGTGACGGTGGAAGTCTTACCGTCCCAGTCCACCACCGCGCCGAATTGCCGCGCCACAAATGCGGCAGGCAGCAGCGTACGCCCGTTCACTTCCTTGGGGACAACCGCTTCGTTCAGTAAATCAATTTCCGTCCGCGGACCGCCGCGCGCGCCCCCGACCAGCGAAATCGGTTCGTCCAGCGCGAGAACAACGGATTTTGCCAAAATTTCCTCTGTGGTCTGCGGCTCTTCCGCTGCCAATACTGCGGCGGATAGCAGACAGATTGCCGCCAGCAAAATTGCCGCCGTTTTTTTCAAATGTTTCATGGTTCGTTTCTCCCTTCCTATTACAAATTACTACTATCCGTATCTTATCATAAAAACGGCGGACAGGAAATAGGCAAAAAAGGGGGACGGATAGGCAATCTTCGCAGCAAAGAGAAGCAGCGCGTCGGCTCCGGTATGGCGGCGGCACAAGAAACGATAATTTTTTCGGAAAAAGAAACCTTTTTATGTCAGAAGCGGTGGAGAGAAATTTGGTTGCCTTTGCCCCCCAATTGTCGCTACGGATATTTACCCCTTGAAAATGTCCTCCGACTTTGTGCTTTGCACAAAGTCTCCCCCTCTTACTTTTCTTGGGGTAAATATC
>JAAWTG010000076.1 GCA_022801925.1 Clostridia bacterium
TTCCCGTTCCGGCTGCTTTTCTGCCTGTAAAATGCTGTCTATGTTCCGCTTGATAACATCATACTCCGCAACCTGTTTTTTCAGCTTGCCATAGTCGGCATAAAGAGCTTTTTTCTGCTCTTGCAGCTTTTCATACTCTGCTTGCAGTGCGGGGACGCTGGGGAGCTTCCCGCCGATCTGCGCCGCTTTCAGTGCCTTTGCCGCCGCTTCATGCAGGATAATACCCCGTTCATGCTCTGCCCGGTATTTCTCCCTGTTCCGGGCTTTCTTGTAGGCTTCATAAAGGGGCTTTGTCTTTTGGTAGGTAGTGACATTCTTAATCAAGACAGCCATATCGGAAAGACGCTTTTCCACTTCCTTTAAGCTGTCCCCCGCCTGTCCGCTTGCCGTGGTGATTTCCTCTATCCGGGTGAGCAGATCGGTGTACTGTTCAATCTTGTTTTCGGTAAGGAAATTCATAGTCTTTGCCGCCTGTTTCAGATTGTGGATTTTCGCCCATTGTTCATAGCCCCGGCTCTGCTGCGCCTTGATACTATTCTCAATATCAATGAGAAGATTAACGCCCTTACGCTCTGCCTTTGGAGCTTTGGCGGCGCGGGTGCGCCTGCCCGCGATCCGTTCTCTTATCGCTTCTTCTGTATAATCTGCGCCGAGGGTTTTTAGGCGTGTAAAACGTTCCTGTCCCGGTGCGCGGCATGAGATATATTTCCCCGGCTTGATTTCATAGCCCGCCGCCTGTAACCGCTGCAATAATTCCTCAAAACTTGACACTTGGGGAATGAGCGTGTCAACGGCAATCTTTAGCTTGCCTTTCCAGCTTGTCCCCATTTTCTCCGCTTGGTACTCTGCATAGCTCTTTCCCTTGCTGCCCTTGCCGGGGACGACAACGGACAATCCATTATCCCGGCACAGCTTGTCGCTCATGTTCCGTATGCCGTAATATGTCCGCTTGTTGGAAACGTACTTGTGATGATCTACGAAATTAACCGCGCAGAAAATAATGTGGTTGTGGATATGCCCCTTGTCAATGTGCGTCGTGAGTACATACTCATGCTGTCCTTTGGTTACAGTGTCGGCAAGCTGCCGCCCGATCTCATGGGCTTTTTGATAGTCTACTTCCCCCGGCGCAAAGGACTGTATCAAGTGAAAGGCTAAATTGTTCCCCTTATCCCGCGCTTGCGAGAGGGTATATCCAAACTCAATGTCTGCCGTTTCATGGCTGCAGCCGAAAGAGGACACCAGCATTTTTCCGTCCGTCTTGTCCGGGTTTTGGATATAGTCAAGGGCTTGGCTTAGAGTGCTTTTAATAGGCTTAATCTTTGTAACCGCCATATTTCCGCAAGCACCCCCTTGATTTCTTCTATATCCTCTTTGTAGGCGTTCCCCGTCGCGTTTACGCGGCGTGCAATCTGATTGACATTCACCCCGATTTTCTGTATCTCCGCTGTCATTGCCTTTATGTCCGTGTGGTCTACTTGGATAATGTACCCGTCAATGGCAATCTTCCGCAGATATGCCGCCATGTTGTTTGTGGGTACGAGCTTCATTTTTTCCTCAATCAGTTTCCTTTCTTCCTCTGTCACATAGAATTTGACCTGTATTTTTCTTTTTCGTCCGTTCATGGGTTTTCGCTCCTTTCCGTTCTTATAGAGGGTTTGGGACACTTCCCAACAAGCAATTTCTGACCGACAAGGCGGGAGGAAATACGGAAAAGGGTACTCTTTTCCTATGCTTGCTGCTTTACTTACTATCCCCTCAAAAAGAGCGTATTTGTTGCATTATCTCTTGAATTTAGCGCAAAAAAATATTGCAGCACAAAAAACGGCTGCAACTTCTCTAAATAACAACGGAAAAAGGGAACAGCGGTTAATCGTCTGTCCCTTTGGTTTCCTGTATTCCTTTAGCGGTAGCGGTGATAATCGTCAAATCCTTTTTATCCATGCTGTCAAGCAGCGCGTCAAGTTGCCGCCGCTGCGTGGACTTCTCCGCTTCCTTTTCCGAAAAAAGAAACTGGTCTACGGATATATCATAACGGAGCATAAGCTCAAAAAATATCTGTACGCTGGGGTGCTGCCCCTTATTTTCAATATTTGCAAGGTAACGTGGGGAAATATACATTTCGTCACACACTTTTTTCCTGCTCTCCTTGCGCCCTTTTCGTGCGGCTTTAATTGCCGCCCCGAAAGCCTTAAAATCATATTTCGGTACTGGTCTTTTTGCCATATTCATTCACCCTATTACATTTTACTGTTCACCTTTCTTTTTGGATATGTCTACACAGTTCTATTGATTAGCCAAAATAATTCCCGTAATATGCAAATACCACTTGAAGTCATTCGGCTGGACGCATATAATTATACTGACATAGATTAGGGAAAGGGTGAATGAAGATGTTAGAGTTTATTTCTGCCCCGGAAGCAGCGAGGAAATGGGGCATTTCAGAAAGACGGGTACAAAAACTATGTGAGGAGAACCGCATACCCGGAGTAGCAAAGTTCAGCCGCTTATGGCTGATACCAAAAGATGCGGAGAAGCCAGCAGATGCCCGCATGAAAGCAGAAAGGACGAAAAAGCATGAATAGGATTTTAGTGATAGATGATGACAAGGAGCTTTGCACACTAATCAAGCAAAGCGTTTTACAGGAATGTATCGAAGCTGACTGCTGCTATTCCGGCAAATCCGGCTTGCTGCAACTGAAAGAAAAAGAATACCAGCTTGTCATACTGGACGTAATGATGCCCGGTTTTGACGGGTTTGAAACATTAGAACAGATCAGAAAAGAAAACAGCCTGCCGATTTTGATGTTCACATCAAAAAATGACAGTGCTTCAAAAGTGCGGGGGCTGCGGGCAGGAGCCGACGATTATTTAACAAAACCTTTTGATATGGACGAGCTGATTGCCCGCATTGTTTCACTGATAAGACGCTATACCCGTTTCAATCAAAAAGAGGGACAGTCACAGACATTTGATTTTGACGGATTGACTATCGACTTTAACAGCCGTTCCATTATCACGGTAAACGGAGAATTTGAGCTGCCGCCGAAAGAATTTGACCTGCTCCTGTTTCTTGCCAAAAATCAAGGAAAAATACTGACAAAACAGCAGATTTATGAAAAAGTATGGGGAGAAGATTATGTTTATGATGATAGCAATATCATGGCAATTATAAGCCGGTTGCGAAAAAAGATAGAAGAAAATCCCGGAACCCCCAAATATATACAGACGGTAAAAGGGATTGGCTACCGCTTCAATAAGGAGGTATGAGGGGTGTATATAGAGATTGTCATTATGATTATAATTGTCGCTGTCCTTTTTCCAGTTTGCAGCTCCCTGCTTATTGTCCGGCGTGTGAAAAAACAGATTTTGGAAATGGTTGACGCTTTAGAAGATGTAAAAAAAGGGAATGGAAACAGACGGATTTTATCAGAAACACATGAGCTTGTAGCCCCTCTTGCTTATGAGATCAACGATATTATCCTCTCCTACGAAAGCAGACTTTTAGCTTATCATCAGACAGAAGAAACAAACAGGCGGCTTATGACGAGCCTTTCCCATGATGTAAGGACACCGCTTACTACACTGATTGGATATTTAGATGCCGCACATAAAGGAATTGCCACTGGAAAGGAACGCGACGACTATATAGAAACTGCCCGACGGAAAGCACATGACTTAAAAGAATATATAGATGTGTTGTTTGACTGGTTTAAGCTGGGATCAAATGAATTTTCCATGAATATATCCACTATTGATTTAACAGAACTGACACGGAATATATTGATTGACTGGATACCGATATTTGAAGATACACAGGTGGATTTTTCGATTGATATTCCAGAGCAGCCTTTCCGGGTAAGGATTGACCCGGACGGATATATGCGGATATTAAACAATCTGATACAGAATGTAATCTCCCATAGCCACGCAGATAAAATTGAAATTTCTTTATCCGGGCAGGGCGGGAACATAAAAATTCTTTTGCGTGATAATGGAGTGGGAATTGACAAGGAGGACTTAAAGCATATTTTCGAGCGGCTTTATAAATGCGATAAAGGGCGGTCTGAAAAAGGCAGCGGTCTTGGTCTGTCTATCGTACACCAGCTTGTAGAAAAATTAAACGGAACCATAACAGCAGACAGCGTACCGGGGAAAGGAACCGTTTTTACCCTGCTTTTCCCTCTGACAGACTAACCAGCTCCCGCCCTACATGGCGGGAGTAATTCTTTGTAAAAATCTGTTTTCCCCAAATTGCAAGGTTAATGCAAGGTTCGTGCAAGGTTAATGCAAGATTGGCGTGATAGAATAGCAGACATGAAAAGGAGGTTTCGCAATGAGCAAATATGTAATTGAAACAAAAAATCTTACCAAACAATACGGAACACAGAAAAGCGTTGCCGATCTGAATATCCATGTTCAGAAAGGACGTATCTATGGTCTGCTTGGCAGAAACGGAGCCGGAAAGACAACGACAATGAAAATGCTGCTTGGGCTGACACAGCCCACTTCCGGGGAAGTCACGATTTGGGGGAAACCTTTAGCGGCGAATGAAAAAAAGCTGCTCCCCCGTATCGGCAGTCTGATTGAATCCCCCGGTTTTTATCCGAATCTGACAGCAACGGAAAATCTGCGGATTTTTGCTACCCTGCGGGGAGTGCCAAACCGCAACGCAATTAAAAATGCGCTTGATTTAGTCGGTCTGCCTTATAAAGACAAAAAACTGTTTTCCCAATATTCGCTTGGCATGAAGCAGCGGCTGGCGATTGCTCTTGCCGTGATGCACGACCCGGAGCTTTTAATCTTGGACGAACCGATCAACGGGCTTGACCCTATCGGTATTGCAGAGGTACGTTCCTTTATCCGTGACCTTTGTAATGAACGCGGAAAAACAATTTTGATTTCCAGTCATATTCTTTCCGAGATTGCGTTATTGGCTGACGATATAGGCATTATCGACCACGGCGTACTGCTGGAAGAAGAAAGCCTTACAGAACTGGAAGCAAAAAGCAGCAAGCATATCCGCTTTACTGTTTCTGATACGGCACAAGCGGCAAGAATTTTAGAACGTATCTTCCATGAAAACCAGTTTACCATACAGGACGACCATAATATGCGGCTGCATAATTTAGATATTTCTGTTGGGAAGATTGTAACGGCTTTTGTGGAGAACGAGCTAGAAGTATCACAAGCCTATATTTGTGAAGAAAGCCTTGAAGATTATTTCAAACGTGTAACGGGGGGTGAGGGGATTGCTTAAACTTGTAAAATGTGAGTTTTGGAAGCTGAAACGGAAAGGGCTGTTTAAAATTGCTCTTTTTACCTCTGTCCTGTTCCCGGTTTTTTACGCTATGCTTTTGTCTGACGGAGATTTTGCAGATTTTGCGAGCGTTGCCCGTGAAGAAAGCGGCTTTTTGCTTCTGATTCCCATACTGGTAATGATAGCTGCCAACCTGTTTTTTGAAGAACATGATAACGATACCTTAAAAAATCTTGTTTGTGTTCCTGTCTTAAAAAGCCGCTTGGTTATGGCAAAAGTTATTGTCCTTGTGCTTTTTTCTGTTGTTTATGAACTTGCGGGATTCTGTATCAGTGTCTTGCTTGCCATTACACAGGGCATTTCTTTAAATGGATTAGGGCTGCAGTTGTTCCTTACACTCTGCACAGGAATTTTATTATGGGCGGCAGCTTTGCCATGTATTATTTTAGTGGTCTGGTGTAATAAGTCCTATATTATTTCTGTCATAATCGCCTTTTTTTATACCCTGCTTGGATATGCGCTACATCTTAGCGATGCAATTATGATGAAACCATTAGGGCTTAACATCAGCACATTTATTCCTGTCCCTATTATCTTTAGATGGCTGTATCAGTTTAAGGTGCCGGAAGGAAAAATTATGACAGAATTTTATAATCGGTTAAGTCCGTATTTTATATCAACGCCCGTAATTTTTTTGATATTAGTTGCGGAAGCCGTTGTCTGTATTGCATTGGTTACAAGAGTTTATCAAAAACAGGAAGTATAGGAGGTTTTATATGTTATCCATTGTCTTAACTGAATTTCAAAAGATAAAACGGTATCATATTCTGCTGATTGGTATTATCGGAATGACGCTTTCTCCCGTTCTTGGGGTAATTACACAGAATGTTGCGATTGAGGAAGCCAAAAACCCTAATTTCAACATTAGCGCATTAGTAGACAGTACGATTTGGAACAATGCAACTATATTCATGCCTATTATTTTTACCTTGATTGGCGGTTATCTGATAAACAGAGAATATACCGATGATACACTGAAAAATATTTTAACTGTTCCCGTTTCATTTTCTAAGTTATTGACCGGGAAATTGGCAGCTATCGGTCTGTTATCTCTTGTATTGGGAATATACAGCTTCGTTATTACAATTATTGTTGGTATTTGTGCTGGATTGCCCGGCGTGAGTATTTCTGCCTTGATAAGCGGTTTGCTTTATATGGCTGGTATATCTATTTGTATTTATATTGCTGTTCTTCCGATTATTTCTTTTTGCGGAAGAATACCGGGGTTTTTCATGGGAGGTTCGATTATTGCATTTGTGTTAGGATATTGCAGCATGTTCTTTAAAAGCGGTCTGCTTAGAAATATTTATCCATTTTTAGCCGCTTTCACGGTGATTGGTTTTGATACCACATCATATATAAATTCAACAAGCAATGCTAATGTTCCTTTAGGGCTTGTTTCACTTGGAATCATGCTGTTGATTTCTGTATTTATCATTACGATTTCTAAAACACCGGGAAATTCTAAAACGAAACATAAAAAAAGCAATATTTCTTTGCGTCCTGCACAACGTGAACGCTTAAAAATGAATGGACGCTAATAGCAAGAAAGGAGTTTTTCAAATGAAAGAAAAAATTTTAAGTACGATTGCACTTATTACTGCCTTTGTACCATTGACAGCACCCTTTATATGGAAGCCGGATTCTCCTGCCGCAACAGCTATTATCATAGGGTATTGTATTTTCGCTGCGGTTAGCTTTATATATGCTCTTTTCCTTTTTGCAAAAATAAAACTCAGGGATATTAACACCAAAATTGCGCTTGGTGTTAATGCGGTTTATGTTGTAGGAATTTTGGTTACAGTAATTATTCCTCGCCTGTTAAACAGATAAATTATGGAAAGGTTGATGATATGTGTCATAAAAAAATTTTTTCTCTTGTGCTTGTTTGTACTTTCACAATAGGTTTGTCCCTTACAGGGTGTTCAAAAGATGAAATTCTGGATCAATACAATAATGTTATACAATCAGCCGGAAATGCAACACTGACAGGGGATTTATCTCTTAAAGGGAAGCGGACGTATGGTGACGATCATTACACTGGAACTTATGTAGCAGACTATAAGGATTTTTCCAAAACAGAATATCTCTTTGGTGGGACTTCTATTGAGCGCGAAAATGGTAAGGACATCTCCGTTTCCTGCAACTTGGAAATTACCGAGGGAACAGCACAAGTATTTTGGATTTCTGGAAGTGATGATCCAGTAGTTTTACTTGAAGCAAGCGACGGTTATTCAGAAACATTAACATTGCCGGAGGGTGGAAACTATTTCGGAATTACAGGAGATAACTTTACGGGTCATTTAGAAATGAATATAGAATAATAATCTGCCGCACGACGGCAAAAGAAAAAAGCCGTCGTACAGCAGAGGTTTTCATGCGCCTATTCTTACACGGCGGCTTTTGAGAGATCAAAGCCGCCGTTTCTTTTATCCTCTA
>JAAWTG010000077.1 GCA_022801925.1 Clostridia bacterium
ATCAAGGATATATGCGGAGAGTTTGGCGGCTGCTTGGAACCAAAGGGGAACCGCGCATATCTTGGACGACATGAAAGGTATCATCAAAGAAGAAATAGCGCGTGCAAAACTGCGGAAAAAGAAAGACGAAAACGAATCATTTGAACTATAGTATCATTTTGTTTTGATACGTTTTAAAAAAATGTCATTTCGGTTTCATAAAGGGATAATTCCAGAAAAAACAGGCAAACTAAGTCAAAAGTGTGTAGACAAACAAAAAGCGGTGCGACAGCGCGCGCCATTCTAAAAGGAGAGAAACCACATGACAGAATTTCAGTATACCATTACAGACAGAGAAGGCATTCATGCGCGTCCGGCAGGACAATTGGTGAAAGAGGCGGCAAAATTCCAGTCCGTCGTCACCATTCACAAAGGTGAAAAAAGCGGCGACGCCAAACGGATTTTTGCCGTTATGGGACTGGCGGTGAAATGCGGCGACGAAATCCGCGTATGTGCGGATGGCGCGGACGAAGCAGCAGCCGCGGCAACGCTGGAAACCTTTTTGAAGGAAAACCTGTAGGAAAAATTTGTGCAGCGGGACGTTTTTTATATGCGCATTGCCGCGTTCTGCACGTCCGGCGGCGTAATTCATAAGCAAAGGATACGCAAACCCTATGCGTTTGTGGTTCGACTCGCCTTTGCTTATCAAAAGCATGGAAAGGATCGGTTGGTATGCAGACCATACAGGGAAAAAGCGTATTTGGCGGCATTGCCATTGGCAAACTGTCGCTCCATCAAAAAGGGAAAAATGTCATCAAACGTTTGCGCGTAGAGGACGCCGCGGCGCAGGTGCAGCGGTTTGAAGCCGCGCGGGCGGCGGCGCTCGGGCAGCTTGCGCAGTTATATGAAACGGCGAAGCAGGAGGTCGGCGAAGCAAACGCCGCCATTTTTGAGATTCATCAAATGATGCTAAACGACCCTGACTACTGTGAATCCATCACAAACATCATTCAGACACAAAACGTCAATGCAGAATATGCAGTGGGCACCACGGCGGACAATTTCGCGCAGATGTTTTCCGCCATGGACGACGCTTATATGCAGGGGCGCGCGGCGGACGTGAAAGACATTTCCGACAGATTGCTGTCTATTTTATCCGGCGCAGACGGCGGCGCTGTGGAATTGACGGAACCGTCCATTGTTGCGGCAGGCGACCTTGCGCCCAGCGAAACGGTACAGCTGGACAAATCCATGGTATTGGGATTCGTGACGGAACTGGGCAGCGCCAATTCCCACACAGCGATTTTGGCACGCACCATGAACATTCCGGCAATCATTCTTGCGGCGGGTATTACCAATCCTTCCTTTGACGGACAGCTTTGCATTATAGACGGTTTTCAGGGCGTGGTATATGTGGATCCCGACGAAAAAACTTTGGCGGACTGCCGCCGGCGGCAGGAAGAAGAAGCGCAGCGCCAAAAACTGCTGGAATCTCTCAAAGGACAGGACAATGTGACGCTGGACGGACAGCATATCCATATCTATGCCAACATTGGCGATGTGAAGGATACCGGCGCAGCGCTGCAATACGATGCGGGCGGCATTGGTCTTATGCGCAGCGAATTTCTCTATTTAGAGCAGCGCGACTATCCCGACGAGGAATTGCAGTTTCATGCGTACCGTACGGTAGCGCAGAACATGGCGGGAAAACGCGTGATTATCCGCACGCTGGACATTGGCGCAGACAAACAGGCGGACTATTTTCATCTGCCGCACGAAGAAAATCCCGCGCTGGGCTGCCGCGCCATTCGCCTTTGTCTGACGCGCCCTGAACTGTTTAAAACGCAGCTTCGGGCACTCTACCGCGCGTCTGCATACGGCAAAATCGCCATTATGTTTCCCATGATAACGTCGGTGGGCGAAGTTGTGGAAATCAAAAAACTGATTCACGCTGTGCAAACGGAACTGAAAGCACAGGACATTCCGTTTCGTGACGACGTGGAACTGGGCGTTATGATTGAAACACCCGCGTCCGTTCTGGTGAGTGACCGGCTGGCAAAAGAAGTGGATTTTTTCAGCGTTGGCACCAACGACCTCACGCAATATACGCTGGCAATCGACCGGCAAAACCAGTCGCTGGAACGGTTTTATGACCCGCATCATCCCGCCGTGCTGCGCATGATTGGGATGGCGGCGGAAAACGCGCACAAGGAAGGCAAATGGATTGGCATTTGCGGCGAACTCGGCGCTGACCCTACGCTGACAGAGACGTTTCTCGCCATGGGTATTGACGAACTTTCCGTATCGCCCGCCTGTATTTTACGGCTGCGTGAAAAAGTGCGCAGCACCAACGTTGCGGCAGTGCGCGAACAGGCGCTGAAACTGTTGGAATAATCTGTTTGGCTCCGCCCCCCAAGGGTCGCTCCGAATATATATCCCCCCCTAAATGTCCCCCGAGGGTCGCTACGGGTATATTCCTCGTGAAAAATGTCCTCCGGATTTGGGCTATGCCCAAATCCTCCCCCTCTTACTTTTTCTGAGGAAAATGCCCTCCGCTTAGAGCCCCCGTTTCCCCCTCTTACTTTTTTGGGACACACGCGTGCCACGGAGTGGTATGGGGAATGGGAAACACAGCGGCAGCGAGGCTTCCGATTCCCCAACGGGCAGATTCCGCTAGGAATCTACCCTCCTATTTCTTCTTCCGCTTTTCGCTCCCGTCCGCTTATCTTGCACATAGAGAAAGCCTGAACGAAAAATCGTTCAGGCTTAAATTTTAGACAAAACTAGTCGGTATGCTCGAACTGGGGTTCGGAAGGGGTAAATCCCTTCCATAAAATATGCAAAAAGTCAGGACATACCCTCTGGGGCACGCGTGCGCCTGACTTTTTGCTCCTTGCGGGACGGAAAACCCGTATAACATGCGGGTTTTATGCGAACTCGCGTCCCGAACTAGGGGGAGCTCATCGTGTGCCCGGAGGGTACGAGGGGGACGTGAGACTGTTTTACAGTCTCTGAAGTCCCCTTCGTGACAGCTTATAGACACTGCCACCACATTTTCGGGTTTCCGCTTGCCACAAAACTACAATACGCGCGATATGACATGCCGCCCCCAACAGTTCCGCCGCTTTTTTAGCACCGCCGGAACCTCTATTATATTGAACTCCACACTACCCCTTGGCATATTATCATATCGCCGGTTTCGCGTCCGCATGAAAACATGGAACAGTTCCACTTTTACATATTGGACTATCTACTTTTTCTATGTTGAACATCATAGAATGATTATATATTATACTATATAAAATATCAAAAGTCAATATAAAATGAATATATTTATAATATATATTTCAATAGTTGTTCATAATATAATGATATCAAGAGGTGCATTTACGTGAAAAATCACGTAAATAGAGGGGGATTGTCCATGTATTTTGTCTTTTGCAAAAAGATGCATGGGCACAGCTATCCGTTTTACACCTTATCTGCCCACGATAGGGTGTCATAATACTTCTTATCAATTTGTGGGTAGAAAGGCGATGGATATTGTTATGCCGAAAAATGTTATTTATATCAACAAGAAAGGGGAAGACGGCTACAAGGTAATCTCTGTTCGTATGAAAAAGACAACCCTTCAAAAAATTGATGATTTATCGGCAGAAAGTAACCGTTCCAGAAACGAACTCATTAACATTATACTCGAAAATTCTGTTGACGACGTAAAAATAAACGAAGCATAATAAAACAAGCGGCGGCGCGCCGGTTCATACGCGGCGCGTCCTTTTATCTACACATTTTCATCATTTTTTCTGTCCGCCGCTTTTTTCGTATCAATATTTTTATAGCGGCATTAGGCATACGGGAATCGACTTTTATTTGCCTACCTACACAAAACGGGCGCGGATGATTTATCCGCGCCTGTTTCATCTACTGAATCCGCATAATCAGTGCATAGCACCGCTTGCTGGTATATTCAATACCTACGGAATTTCGCGCCAAAGGTTCTCCGGAACCGCCTTCAAACATCGCTCCGGCTGCGTTCATTTCCGCTTCCTTTTGCTGAATCCACTGATATTCTTCCTTTTTTAACGCTGCAAATGCACTGTCCGTAAGAGTGGTTTTTAAATATTGATATACTTCGTTTAAAAGATTGTCCCACTTTTCAAACACTATAGCGGATTCACGATTCATATCCGCCTGTGTCACTGCCGTGTCCAAATTGGTTTTGGCATATTCCTCAATTGCTTTTGCCCTGCTTAGAAATTCCTCACGGCTTGCAGTTGTATTTTTCTGCGTCGCTGTATTTTCTCCGTCTCCGCCGGCAGCAGGTGGTGCTGACGGTGCTGGTGGTTCTGACGACAGGATATCAATATAATAAGCTGTCATGGACGGCACCGTAATTGTTTCTCCTGACGTCCCGTCATATGTAAACAACCCTTCTGACATACCGTAAACCGTAACCATATCATTTTCCAAGATGCGCCCTTCGCCCTCGCCGCGTGCATAATTTACATAGATAACATCATGCTCCGCTTCCCCTGCCGCAATACGATAGCCGACAGCACCGTTTTCTTTTTCTGTCACTTGCAGGACTTTGCCGTCAAACGAAAAACAGTCTCTGATATATCGTTCCGGATTCCGGTTCAATTCCATGTAATTCGCCTTTGTGCATGTGCTGATAAACGAACTCTTTTCCGGCGGTAAATTTCCCCTGATAGACAACGTCCCCTTTTTTATTGAAGAACTTGCCTTCCCCGTCATATTTTTCACCGGTTTGATGTCCTTCATAAATTTTAATACCGGCAGCATTGACAACGGTTCCCTCAACCATTTCTCCTTCAATATAGCTGCCTTCTTTCATCTGTCCGTCTTCCCAAACGCATTTTCCTTTTCCGGTAATGGTTCCGTCTGTAAATTCGCCTTCATAATACCATTTCATACCGGACGCGTCGTCTTGCGTCTCAAATCTGCCCCTGCCATTCGGATGTCCTTCCAATAAAGTAATTTCTCCTGTATAGGTTCCGCTGCGCTCTCCATAGGCAAGTTTTAGAGACATTTGCTTATTCTGCACCGTTCTGTTGCAGCCGGTAAGCAAACTGCAGCAAATAAGAGCGCCAATAAAAATGATACCAGCTGATTTTTTCATATTGTGTCTTGTCTCCTTTTTGGGAAAACAGAGTCCAGAAAATTTACTTCCATCCGGCTGTTTCACGCTGAATTCTTCTCCTATTCGTCCAGTTTCAGCACGGACATAAACGCCTCCTGCGGCACTTCCACGCTGCCCACTTGACGCATCCGTTTTTTTCCTTCTTTCTGTTTTTCCAGCAGTTTCTTTTTCCGCGTGATATCGCCGCCATAACATTTGGCAAGCACGTCTTTGCGCATGGCTTTGACCGTTTCGCGCGCAATAATCTTGTTGCCAATTGCCGCCTGAATGGGAATTTCAAACAACTGGCGCGGAATGTTTTCTTTCAATTTTTCCGCAATCCGCCGCCCACGGGCATAGGCTTTGTCCTGATGCACAATGAACGACAGCGCGTCCACGATTTCACCGTTGAGCAAAATATCCAGTTTCACGAGATTCGACCGTTCGTAACCCTTCATTTCATAGTCAAAGGACGCATAGCCTTTGGTGCGCGATTTCACCGCGTCAAAAAAGTCATAGATGATTTCGTTCAGCGGCAAATCATAGGTCAGCAGGCTGCGCGATTCATCCAGATATTTCATGTTTTTATACACGCCGCGGCGGTCTTGGCACAGTTCCATGATGTTACCGACAAATTCCGTCGGCGTGATGATTTCCGCCGCCACGACAGGTTCTTCCATGTAGTCAATGTTTTGTGGGGGCGGCATATTGGTCGGGTTGTCCAACCAAAGTTCCTCCCCATTGGTCAGTTTCAATTTATACACAACGCTGGGCGCGGTCGTTACCAAATCCAGATGATACTCTCGCTCCAAACGCTCCTGGATAATCTCCATGTGCAGCAGTCCCAAAAAACCGCAGCGGAACCCAAATCCAAGCGCAATGGAGGTTTCCGGTTCAAACGTCAGCGAAGCATCGTTGAGCTGCAATTTTTCCAGCGCATCGCGCAAATCCTGATATTTTGCGCCGTCCGCCGGATAGATACCGGAAAACACCATCGGTACTGCTTTACGGTAGCCCGCCAGCGGTTCTGCTGCCGGACGCGCCGCGTCCGTGACAGTGTCGCCCACCGCGGTATCGCGCACATTTTTAATGCTCGCCGCAATATAGCCAACATCGCCCGCCGACAATTCCGCGGTCTGTTTCATGCCGAACGGCATGAGATGTCCCACTTCCACCACGTCAAATTCCGCGCCGCTTGCCATCATGCGGATTCGCGTTCCTGTGCGGACAGTCCCTTGCATGACGCGAATATAGACGATAACGCCTTTGTAGCTGTCATAATAGGAATCGAAAATCAAGCATTGCAGCGGCGCATTCGGGTCGCCCTGCGGCGCAGGGACATTGTTCACCACGTCCTCCAAAACCGCTTTGATGTTCATGCCTGTTTTGGCGGAAATCAGCGGCGCGTCCTCTGCCGGAATGCCGATTTCATTTTCAATTTCTTCTTTCACAAAATCAGGACGTGCGCTGGGCAAATCGATTTTGTTGATGACGGGCAAAATTTCCAAATCGTGTTCAATGGCAAGATAGGTGTTTGCCAGCGTCTGGGCTTCAATGCCCTGCGCTGCGTCCACCACCAAAACCGCTCCTTCACATGCCGCGAGCGACCGCGACACTTCATAGGTGAAGTCCACATGCCCCGGCGTGTCAATCAGGTTGAGGGTATAGTCCTGCCCATCGTCCGCTCGATAAATCATTTGGACGGCGCGCGCTTTGATGGTGATACCGCGCTCGCGCTCCAACTCCATATTATCCAGCAGTTGTTCCTCCATCTCGCGTTCCGTCACTTCACCCGTCAACTCCAGCATACGGTCTGCCAAGGTGGATTTCCCATGGTCGATATGTGCAATGATACAAAAATTTCTGATGTTTTCCTGCATAAATTCCTCTTCCTCTGCGGGAACATGTACTGTCCCGTTGTTTTTATATTTCTGCGCTTTTCGCGCGAAGTTTTTCGTCTTTACAAACTTGTCGCTATCATTATCCTTGTCGCTATCGCAACGCGGGTTGTACTTTTTGCCGACAAAAAGTACCAAAAACGCCGGGGCGTTCCGATTCGCCCCAGACCCCCAACCGGCCCTTGCAGGGGGCTGTAGTGCTTACTTCTATTGTAGCGTTCTACGATAAGTAACCAGAATCGAACTACTTTTCCAATTATGGAATGTCCGGAATACCACTCCGTGACACACGTGAGTCCCCCGTTTGAATAGAGTTCTCCTCGCATCTATTCTTCCATTATATTGAAACACAACATATTGAATTTGTCAATAATTACATACAACAAAAAACGATTTTACAGAAAATATATTTTATGATACACAAAATAAGTAGTATTGTTGTCAAAAGTATTCTTCCACAAAAAACAGCAGGGAATGCAGGTACAGATATTTTTTGACAGATATATCTCGACATAACTTTTCAGTTTATATATAATATATCCAAGGTAAGACTAAAAACAGTGTAAAAGCTGGGCGGTTATGCCATCATCTCCGGGAAAGGGGGTGGTTGTTATGATGAAATACATAGTTAGAATTTTGATTTTAACGATTGTGTTTTTAATAACACTTACAATAAAAGTAAGATAGCCCCCACCAGCCAAAGTTAGGGCTATCTTAAAA
>JAAWTG010000078.1 GCA_022801925.1 Clostridia bacterium
AAAGAGTTTGAAAGAATGTATAGTAGAACTTGCATATTAATGGTTTGGCTGAATGATTTTATCGGAAAATTGTGCAATTATGAAAGATGGAAATGGGGAAAATGCTTTTTGAAAAATGGTGTCATGAAGTATTTACACCTTGGCAAAAATAGTATATAATAGATAGTAATTTTAGGAAGAAAAACGGAGGAACAAGCAATGGTTAATCCCATGTCACTATTTTTAATGTCAACATCGTTTTTGTTATCGCTGATTTTGCCACTGGGCGTTATCATTTTTCTGTGTGTCACCAAGCGGCTTTCTTTCAAAGGTGTTTTTGCCGGCATAGGACTGTTTTGTATGACAGAAATTGTCTGGATGCTGCTGTTTAGCGCATTGTTCAGTATCGGCGGCGTAGCAGCATTTCTGAATGCAAATGTTTGGCTGGCAAGTTTGACGCAGTCAGCAGTGATGGCGGTTATGCTAGCGTTTGGACGCTATTATATGAACAAAAGCATGTTGAGTGATATTTCGACTTGGCGCGGCAACTGCGCCTTTGGACTGGGCTATGGTTTTGCGTATTCCATCATGTATTTCAGTATTCAGATATTGAATGATATGATGGCGTCTGTGACGATAAATCAGGAATTGGAAGATGAAACGGTGCAGAGTACGATTAGCTATGTGTTGGAGAACCAAACGCGTCTGATGGAAACGCAGCCTTTAGAATTTTTACTTCCGGGTGCGTCGGCGCTGGCGGCTATTCTGATTCAAATTGCGTTATGTTTGGCGGTATTGTATGCTATCCGCCAAAACAAGATGCTTTTCGTTTGGGGCGCGGCAGCGATACAGACGGTGATTTATGTTGCGTATGATTTGCTGCAAAACGCCTTTGGCGCATGGTATTCCGCGTCAGTTTTTGTGATATGTGCAGTAGGAAGCATTGTCTGGATTGTAAAATCAAAAGATATTTTTGACGACGAAATCAAAAGACCGTTCAGCCGCCGTTCTCCGCTGTTATAGAATGGGGAGGGGAGAGAATGTATGAAGAAGAAATACTGAATTCATTTTATGAAATCGGAAAGGAAGAACAACGGTTTTCTACCAGACACGGGATGGTTGAATTTATAACGACAAAAAAATACATCAATAAATACTTGAAAAAAACGATAGAATTTTGGAAGTAGGCTGCGGGACAGGCGCTTATACACTACATTATGCGCGTCAAGGATACGAAGTAGACACAGTGGAATTAGTGTAAAAAAATTTAGAGATATTGCGGCAAAATATGTAGCCGTCCGATAATGTGCATGCTGTGCAAGGAAATGCGCTGGACTTGTCCAGATATGCAGATAATACATTTGATATTACACTAGTGTTAGGATCTATGTATCATTTATTCACTATGGAAGATAAAATACAATGTCTGCGGGAAGCGATACGTGTCACAAAAAAAGGCAGCATTATGTTTATTGATTATTGTCAATTTGATGCGTCCACGGTGCAAGCAGGGTTTATCCAAAATTTATATGGCTTTTTGGTGGAAAATCGTTTGCTGGATACGCAAAGCTATACGCCAATCAGTAACTCGAACGGAATTTTTGAACTATACAGAAAAGAACAAATCGACGCGTTAGATGAACAATTCTATTGCAGACGACTGCATTATGTGGGAACAGATATGTTTACCCATTATTATAAAGAACAAATTGATAAAATGGAGGATAGGCTTTATCAAAAATATGTAGAGTATCTTTTTACAATTTGTGAGAATTAGAATATTGTTGGTGTTTCTAATCATACCTTGGATATCCTGAAAAAATTATGAGATATGAATAATAGCTATATACTGCTTTTAAAACAGACCCCCAATACTTTCGTATTGGGGGTCTGTTTTAAAACATATCTTTTTTCTTTAATACAAACGAAACGAGCACAACTGCCACTGCTGACAAAATAACAGGGAACCACCAAAAATGGTCTAATGGAATGCCGTTTTGAATATTCATACCATAGATACTGGCGACAATGGTGGGTACCGCCATCACGATTGTGATAGAGGACAGCCGTTTCATCACAATATTTAAGTTGTTGGAAATGATGGAAGCAAAAGCGTCCATGGTTCCGCTGAGAATGCTACTGTAAATGTTACACATTTCAATTGCTTGGTCAATTTCAATCAACACGTCTTCTAACAAGTCTTTGTCCTCTTCATAGAGACGAAGAAAATTGCCGCGCGTCACTTTTTTCATTGTCACCTGATTCGACTTGAGAGAAGTGGAAAAATAGACCAGAGATTTTTCCAAATCCAGCAATTGAATCAGTTCCTTGTTCTTCATGGAAACATGCAGCCGCGATTCAATCACGCCGGACATTTTGTTGATTTGCTTGAGATATTGCAAAAAACGTGCTGCAACTTTATAAAAAACCTGAAGCACAAAACGCGTTTTCAAATTGGTATGCACATTTTTGATGAGGTCTGCGGAAAATTCTTTGATGATGGTGTTTTCTTTTAGACAGACCGTCACAATGTGATTTTCGGTAATAATGAATCCAAGCGGCAGCGTATAATAAATCATGTTATCGTTTTCTTTGTCCGCAATGGGAATGTCAATGACCATTAAGGTTTGATTGTCCTCCAGCTCAATACGGGAGGTTTCTTCATCGTCAAGCGCGGCGACAATGAAATCCTGTTCCACCTGAAAATTGGAAGAAATATATTCCAGTTCTTCTTTGGTGGGGTCAATCATGTTAATCCAGCAGCCGTTTTCCGGCGTGTCGATTTCATTGATACGCCCGTCCACTGTTTTGTAGTAGTTTACCATATTTTGCCTCCTTTACAGGACGGGCGGCAAAACATGTGCCGGCATAGCGCTGCCCGTCCTCTTGTTATTTTGTTTCATGCACGCTCGAGGATCCGCATCCACTATGTCTGCACCTCCTGTTTCAAAACTTCAAATTTGGCTCTTTTATCACCAATCTTTATTATACATCAAGCGCTACAGCTTGTCAAATAGAATTGGGTGACAGAAAAACAAGGGAATTGGCGCAAGATTTTTTGTAATTTACCTATTGAATTTTGATTCAATTTATAGTAATATGATAGGTACGAGAAATTTGTCAAGATATTGTGCCATATTGTTGTGGTATGAAAATAGAAAGGGGTCGTAACGGCAGCATGTATAAAATTGTGAGGAAAGAGACGCTGAATCCGTCTGTAATATTGATGGAAATTGAGGCGCCAATGATTGCAAAAAAGGCGCAGCCGGGTCAATTTATTATCCTTCGCGTTCATGAGAACGGAGAGCGGATTCCGTTAACGGTTGCAGATTATGACAGGGAGAAAGGAACCGTCACTATTATATTTCAGATTGTTGGCAAAACAACACAACGGCTGAACGAACTGGAAGAAGGGGACAGTTTGCAAGATTTTGTAGGGCCCTTGGGCGTGGCATCCCATTTGGCAGGCTATCAAAAAGTGGCGGTGATTGGCGGCGGATTGGGTACAGCAATTGCCTATCCGCAGGCAAAAGAACTGCATAAATTAGGGGCACAAGTGCATAGCATTGCCGGTTTTCGCAACAAAGACTTGATTATTTTAGAAAAAGAGCTTATGGCGTGTAGCGACCGCTGCGTGATTGCAACGGACGATGGGTCTAACGGCACAAAAGGGTTTGTCACCAACGTGCTGGAAGGCTTGATTCAGGAAGGCAATCAATATGATTTGGTCATTGCAATCGGGCCGCTGGTGATGATGAAAGCTGTTTGTGATGTGACGAAAAAATACGATATTAAAACGATTGTCAGCATGAACCCCATTATGATAGACGGTACCGGCATGTGCGGCGGTTGCCGTTTGACCGTGGGCGGCGAAACCAAATTTGCCTGCGTAGACGGACCGGATTTTGACGGACATCAAGTCGATTTTGATGAAGCGATACGGCGTTCCAGAATGTTTCAGGAAGAAGAAAAATTTGCGCGCGAAGCCGATTGCCGTTTGATGAAAAAGGGGGAATGATACAATGCCGAATATGTCACTGAAGAAGGTTTCCATGCCGGAACAGGAACCGCAGGTGCGAAACAAAAATTTTGAAGAGGTTGCACTGGGCTACACGCCGGAAATGGCAATGGAGGAGGCAACACGCTGCCTGCATTGTAAAAATGCGCCGTGTGTGAACGGCTGTCCTGTGAATGTCCAGATTCCGGATTTTATTGCGAAAATTGCGGAAGGTGATTTTGACACTGCTTATGACGTGATTGCGCAGACAAACTCGCTTCCCGCCGTATGTGGACGCGTGTGTCCGCAGGAAAATCAATGTGAAGGAAAATGTGTCCGCGGTATCAAAGGAGAGCCGGTCGGTATTGGACGACTGGAACGGTTTGCAGCGGACTACCGCATGAAACAGGGAAAAGAAACGGTGCAAAAACCAGAGCCGAACGGCATAAAAGTTGCCGTAGTCGGTGGGGGACCGGCAGGACTAACTTGTGCGGGAGATCTTGCCAAACTTGGTTATGAAGTCACTGTTTTTGAAGCGTTCCATACGCCGGGCGGCGTTTTGATGTATGGAATTCCAGAGTTTCGTCTGCCTAAAGAAATTGTGCAGAAGGAAATCAATGCACTAAAAAATTTAGGTGTTACAATTCAGACCAATATGGTTGTTGGGAAAGTGGTTTCAGTAGATGAACTGCTGGCGGATGGATTTCGAGCGGTGTTTATCGGTTCTGGGGCGGGGCTTCCATCTTTCATGAAAATGGAGGGGGAAAATCTTAACGGCGTCTATTCTGCCAACGAATTTTTAACCCGTATCAATCTCATGAAAGCATATCAGTTTCCTGAAACAGACACACCGATTAAAATAGGAAACAAGGTAGCGATTGTCGGCGGCGGTAATGTCGCGATGGATGCTGCGAGAAGCGCTAAACGTCTTGGTGCGGAAGAAGTTTCCATTGTTTACCGCCGGAGTGAAGAAGAAATGCCGGCGCGGCTGGAGGAAGTGCACCATGCCAAAGAAGAAGGTATTCAGTTTAAAATGCTGACGAATCCAGTGCGGATTTTGGGAGATGAAAACGGCTGGGTGACAGGCATGGAATGTGTGAAAATGGAACTTGGCGAACCAGATGCTTCGGGACGGCGGCGCCCTGTGCCGGTCAAAGGTTCAGAAGAAGTTTTACCAATGGATACGGTTGTGATTGCAATAGGGCAAACACCCAATCCGTTGATTAAAGCAACAACGCCGGGTCTGGAAACGCAGACTTGGGGCGGCATTATCGTAAAAGATGAAGCGGGTCAAACGTCTAAAAAAGGTGTTTATGCTGGCGGAGATGTCGTAACAGGTGCGGCAACCGTTATCCTTGCCATGGGGGCAGGAAAGAATGCGGCAGCAGCAATGGACGCCTATATCCGCGGAAATCAATAATGGGTAACGATAAAAAAGCGTGTATTCTGATTAGAATACACGCTTTTTTATGAGTATCATCTTTGATGTGAAAAACAGGCGTCACATCTTTCAGAGACAGAACAGACCAATGGTTGTTAGATGTTATGATTATTCCTGAATGCTTGCAATGGAAACTTCCACATCTGTATCAGCGTCATAGTCAACGCCGGATACGTTAAATCCAAACATGTGGTAAAAATCTTCCCAATAGCCATCAATATCCGCGATTTGCGCTAAGTTATCCTCAGAGAGCGTTGTCCATGCCTGCATGACCGCTTGCTGAACGTCCTCTTGCATTTCGTAGTCATCTAAACGAAGCTGTCCCTGCTGATCCAAAGCGGGCTGACCTGCATACAATTTGTCATGAAACATGCGGTACATCTGCTCAATACAACCTTCGTGCAATCCTTTTTCTTTCATGATTTTATAAAGAATCGTAATGTAGAGCGGAACAATCGGAATTGCCGCACTGGACTGCGTTAC
Source organism: Clostridia bacterium (assembly GCA_022801925.1). Classification (GTDB taxonomy): domain Bacteria; phylum Bacillota; class Clostridia; order RUG12999; family RUG12999; genus JAAWTG01. Next base: position 5,901 of record JAAWTG010000078.1, read on the forward strand.
TAAGGCTTTATTCACAGAAATATAGGCATCTACACCGTCAATCTCACGGCTGAGACGCTGGCTTGTTTCATATAAATCTTGTTTTGCCTTGCCAATGCTGCCGTTTAAATAAATGGGGTGTGTCAACTTCGGTCCAATGTAAGAATAGGCGACCGTAACAGTGTGTTCTGCTAAAACACCGGCGTTTTTCAGCGCGTGCATCCATGCTTCCCAATCTTCGCCACCCATCACTTTGACAGTTGCTTCTACTTCTTCTGGCGCGGCAGGTTCAATAGTTACGTCTGAGATGGTACGTGTGGTTAAATCAATGGTTTTATTGCTATAGGTTCCACCGGTCGTTTTCAAAACGGAACTATAGGCTGTGCCGTCCGGCGCGGTGCGGCGGGAAGTTGCCACGCTGTAGACAACCATGTCAACCGTACCCAAATCTTGCCGAATCATATTAATTGTTTTTTGTTTGATTTCTTCTGAAAATGCATCACCGTTGATGGTTTTTGCATAAAGACCGTCTGCCTGAGCAAATTCTTCAAATGCCGCAGTATTATACCAGCCAGCAGAAGCGTTGCGTCCACGCACGGACGGTTTTTCGAACACAATGCCGAGTGTTGCCGCATCGCAGGAAAAAGCAGCGCTGATGCGGGACGCCAGCCCATAGCCTGTGGAAGCCCCAATCACTAAAACACGTTTTGGACCGTCTGTTTTCGGTTGGCTTTTGACATACGCAATCTGTCGGCGCACATTTTCACGGCAACCATCAGGATGGGCAGTGGTACAAATAAAACCTCTGATTTTCGGTTCAATTTTCATGTGGAAAACACTCCTTTTATGTAAAATTTCTAACGATTTCCTATGAAACACAGATAAAACAAAAACTGCCACAGAGATGCGACAGTTTTTGTTTCATTGTTTTATTTTGGTACGCCATGAGGGATTCGAACCCCCGATCTCCCGGTTCGTAGCCGGACGCTTTATCCAGCTAAGCTAATGGCGCACATCCACAACAGAACTAATTATAACACATTGAATCATAAAAATCAATAGTTTTTGGAAATTTTTTTGGAAAACTTTTTCATTTTGTATTTTTAACCCAAAATACCTTCCAAAGACATAGGAGTTTGGGGAAAGGGATACCCATTCCATCAAAACAACACTTCTCCTAAATATTTATCGTGAGGAACAATTAAACATTTTTCAATAGACTTCCAATAGCCGTTATACACATAGCTCGGTAAACGGCATATTTCATTCCCTCATAGTTTTATGTTAGTAGTGTTTTTTCCCATAAAACAAAAACCTGTTTTTCTAAGATACAGAAAAACAGGTAATGGAGCTACTGATGGGATTCGAACCCGCGACCTGCGCATTACGAATGCGCTGCTCTACCAACTGAGCTACAGTAGCATATGCATTTATTATACAAGATATAAAACGCTAAGTCAAGAGGAAAATGAATTTTTTTATAAAAAATTTTGAAAAGCGGAGAAAACATGGGACAAAATATTCCATTTTTTTTGGATTTGTGATATACTAGGGTAAGCCGACAAATCCGAACTCCGATTTTGAAAGGCAAATTTCCGATTTCTCTGCGTTAAAATGCTCGGCAATCCACCAGGATTACCTCCGCTTT
>JAAWTG010000003.1 GCA_022801925.1 Clostridia bacterium
TCCTGTCGCGCGACAGGATTTTTTCTTTTGGTACGCCCGACGCGATTCGAACGCACGACCTTCAGAGTCGGAGTCTGACACTCTATCCAGCTGAGCTACGGGCGCATATATAAACTGTGTCATTTTGGACAATGCATAGCAGCAAGACACATGAAACAAAATGTGTAGCCACAGAATTGCCTTTCAAACACTAGTTTTATTTTATCATGAATAATTTCAATAGTCAAGGGCTTACATTAAATTTTTACAGAAATTTCTTTGCTGTAAATATTTGTGACAGAAAACGCTTGACAAATAATAAAAAAAGATGTATATTAGTAATGCAGTAAATTACTAAATTACTAAATTGCTGAATGGGGAGATTGAAGGAGAGGTATATGAAATGAAAATACCAGTGACGTTAAAACATAAACCGGTGATTGTATCGGAAAATTATGAAGAAATTGATGGAAGACTGGCAGGAAATACCGATGCAAAGGGGCTTTCTATTGGGCTTGCGCAATGGAATGACCGTGGTAAGGTAGATGTGTCCGCAAAAATATGGCGGTATACCGGAGAAAAATGGTCCAGACAATCAGAAGAAATGCCACTGCATCGTGTGTTGGATTTAGCAATTTTAATTTGTCGAATGAAGCAATATCTGAAAGAAGAAGCCTATCAGTATGAGAAGTTATATGATGAAAAGAATCCGCAGATTGACCGTATTGGTTTACAGGGCTGCGCTATGACGGTAGCAGTTTGCGAAGACAACCCCATGCTGGAAGAGGATATCAAACTGGTGTATGAGGTGATGGGCAAGGATGACGAAATGATGAGCGAGCGGCTCTATGCGCTGGGACGGCTGCTGAAAGACATGGGGTATGTCAGACCGTAAAGAGGAGGCAGGAAAGATGGAACTTGTGCTAAAAGAGCTATCAAAAAAGGAATTGCCGCAGGCAACGAGGATTTGGAATGAGGTGGTGGCAGCGGCGGACAGCTTTCCGGGTGACGAATGCCTAAGCGAAGAGGAAGCGTGGGAAATGTTTTCGGGGCAGACGAAAACGGTGTGTGCTTTGACGGGTGATGAAGTGGTCGGTGTGTATATTTTACATCCGAACAATATTGGCCGATGTGGTCATATCGCAAATGCGTCTTATGCTGTGAAAAAAGAGTGCCGAGGTATGGGAATTGGCAGAAAGTTAGTGCTGGATTGCTTGGAACAGGCGAAAGTCTGTGGCTTTAAAGGTTTGCAGTTTAATGCGGTGGTGTGTACGAACTATAGTGCAATTGCCCTATATTTGAAATGTGGTTTTTCCATTTTGGGAACAGTGAAAAACGGTTATCGGCTGGGAGACGGTTCCTATGCGGATACGCTTATTTTTCTCAAAAGCTGGTAAAGGAAAGCAAAAACACAGTAAAAGAAAGAAATGCTTGCAGTTTGGCTTAAAAGAAGCCGGTTGCAGGCATTTTTTGCGTTTATGGCATTTTTTGATATTTGTCATAAATGGGAAGCGGGAGAAACGGCTGTAAGAAATGATGATAGAAGCGGATACGAAGTGCCGGAACTGCCATGGACAGCGCGCTCGCTCTATAGATTCGTCTTTCTGATACGGCAGCAGCAGTATTGACAAAATACAAGCGTTTATTGTATTATTATAATCAGATATTTGCACAGTAGAGCATGGAAAATACTACTTTTGTTGTGGGTTGTACGAAGGAGAAGAGAAACTTGAAAAAAGATAGCAAAACGTTTATCAAGCTTTTTGGGTCATATATATTGATTATCATTATTCCGGTGATGATTTTGGGCTTTTTGACGCTCGGTATTTTGTTCAATAATCTTGCAAACGATACCAAAAAACTGAATAATAACATTTTAGAGCAGTGCGGTAATATACTCGACAGCGAACTGGAAAAAATGCTGACGCTTTCTTACCGCATAGAAAAGAATGAGGCGCTGTCCGCTTTTGCGGCGAGTTGGGCACAAGCGGAGCAGGTGGAAACATATGACGTCTGGAAAGCGGCGCAAGAATTGGGAAATGTAGAAACAAGCACCAGCCTTTGCAGGGAAATCGCTATTTATTTTAAAAACAAGCAAATGATTATCACGAATGAAACGGTGTATTCGCCGCAGGAATATTATGAAAAATTCTTTTCCGGCAGTGCATACAGTTTTGAACAGTGGCAGGAGGCAATTGACAGAAGCGGAAAGGAAAATTATTTTCTGTCAACTGTGATAAACACAGAATATGAAACGGAAGCGGCAATTATTTATTGCAGAAATTTAACCTATAATAACCAGTTTGACGATTGTATCTTCTTTTCGAGAATCAATATAAGCGATATGATTGCGAAGATTGCCTTTGCAGGCACGCAAAACATAGAACTGGGGATTGTGGACAAAACCGGGAAATTGATTTTGCAATCGGCAGGATTTGAAGCAGAATTGCTGGCGAATGCCAAAAAGAACAGCAACAATATGTTGGAAAAAAGGTCCAACATGATGAATTTGAAATATGTATATCAGCTTCCGGGAACAGGACTCCATGGTAATGTCTATCGGGCGATGCTGACATTTTTGCTGCTGCTGGCATTGACCATTTTTATCAGCTTTGCGTTGGCGAGCGTTCATTCCAGACGAATGCAGCGCGTGATGCTGAATATGTTTGATGAAATTGATGATTTGAAGGGCGATTTTGCCAGACAGTTTAAAATCGCAAAAGAAAAGACATTGTTGAATTTGATGCACAACGCACCGGTAGACGAAGCAGAATTGAAAAAACTGGAGCAGGAATATACATGGTTTGAAACAGGTAGCTATCGGAATGTGATGGTGGTGTCTCTTGCGCAAATGGAGGACATCAATATATATATGCAGGAAGCGGAACTGGTGTGGGGCGAAATTGACGACAGGATTATGCAGCGGTTAGAAGAATTGAAGATTCAATATGATGAAGCGGTGCGGATTGATTTGCAGACCTGCATTTATGTGATAGGATATGAAAACAAGGAATCGGTAGAGAAATTAAAGACGTTTCCGGCAGAATTTTTGGGAGCATATAATTTTAGAATCTGTTTGGGAATCGGTGAAGAAATAGCGCATTTAAAGGAACTCAACATTGCTTATGACGGCGCGATGAGCGCGCTGCGCTACAGTATGCAGGAAAGCAGCGAAGGCGGCGCTTATTATGCGGACATTAAAAACATGGAAATCACCAAAATGTATTACACTGCCGAAAAGGAACAGCGCCTCATGCGCAGTGTCAGACTGGGAGAAGAAGAGAATGTAAAGCAGATTTTGGATGAGATTTACCGGATGAATTTCCAAAGCCGGCATTTGGCGCCGGGAACCTTAAAAAGACTGATGACCAGTATTACCATAACGATATATAAGATTTTAGACGAAAATTATGCGTCGGATAATGATAAATATGAAAAGTTCGGACGCGTATGCCGGAATCTGGAGCGGAATGACAACATGGAAGAAGCCTTCCGGTGTTTGGAGGAAATCTGCCTATCCTTATGCAGAGACAGCGGCAAGACAACCGGTAGGGATACGCTGAAACGACAAATCGTTGACTATATTGCGCAGCATTATCAGGACGACATGCTGGCGCTTGAGACGCTTGCGGAACATTTGGGAATGAACTACTATTATTTGAGCCGTTTGTTTAAAGAACTGCTCGGCACAAGCTTTGTTCGATATCTCACTGCTGTCCGATTGGAAAAGGCGAAACAGCTTTTAGAGGAATCGGATGAGACAATTGAACAAATTGCCAAAGCGACCGGTTTTTACAGGAGCGATTCTTTGATTCGTACATTTAAAAAATATTACGGAATGACGCCAAGCAAATATCGCAAACAGGGGCTGTAATGCCGCAAAAAAACTGAAAAACGCAAAAACGGAGTATTTCGCAAAAATGGAATACTCCGTTTTTTTCCTTATTTCGGAAAAAATTTTAAATATGAACGGTATCCCAAAATATAACTGTTGTCCAGCTATCTGTATCGTGCTACAATGGATTCATAAACAAAGAGAACCATCACGGACGAGAGAGAAAAGATGTTACGAAAAAGAAGGAGGATATCATTATGAAAAAAATTAAAAAAGCAATCGCGTGGACAGCAGCGGCAGCAATGCTGCTTGGGCTGGCGGGCTGCGGACAGGGTCAGACCACCGTTACAGATGAAGGAAGCGGTGAAATGCCAAAAACACTCAGCATTTTTTGCAGTATGGGGAATTATACAATCAAAGCGGGCGGAAAAGACAACAATGATATGTTGCCGTTCCAGCTTATGGAAGAAATGACAGGCTGCCACGTGGAATGGACGCATCCGGCAGGGAGTGCAGCGGAAGAAAAATTCAATCTGCTCATTGCTTCCGGAAATCTGCCGGACATGATTGTATATAACTGGAGCGGCGTAGCAGGCGGCGCGGCAATGTATGCGGAAGATGATGTGATTATTCCGCTGGCGTCGCTGATAGACAAATATATGCCGAATTTGACAGCGTATAATGAGGAACATCCCGACGTGAAAAAACAATATATGGATGACAGCGGCGAAATTTATTACATACCGTTTATTCGGAAAGACAAAGAATTGAAAGTGTTCCAAGGACCGCAGATTCGGCAGGACTGGCTGGAGAAACTGGGCTTGGAAATGCCAAAAACACCGGACGAACTTTATGAAGTGCTCAAAGCTTTTAAAACGAAAGACCCCAACGGCAACGGTATCGCGGACGAAATCCCGATGTCGGGCGTAAAATTTGAAGAAACTGCACAGGCAGTCGACCATTTGCTTTGGGGATTTGGCACAACAAACGATTTTTATGTGAAAGACGGAAAAGTGGCATACGGCGTTTTGGAGAACGAATTTGAAGAAGGACTCGGATTCATTACAAAACTCTACAGTGAAGAACTGATTGACGTAGACTATTTGCTCAACGAACGTGATAAAATGGACAACAAGGTCATGAATGACAAGGTTGGATTTGTCTATTCTTTGCAGCCCGGAAACTATTATAACAACATGAAAGACAGTGGTAGAAAAGTGGTAGGTACGCCGCATTTTGCAAAGACACCGGGAATGAATAACGTCTATGATGCAAGTTATACCCAAGATGCAACCGGAACTTCCATTGCCGTGACCACAGCAAACAAAAATGCTGCCGGAAGCCTGAAATGGCTGGATAATTTCTATGGTGGCAAGGGCATGGAATACATGAATTTCGGAAAAGAAGGCGTAAGTTTCAATTGGGAGAATGATTATCCGAAGCTGTCCGACGAATATATTTTCCATAACCCCAACGGAAAATCGCAGCAGGAAATGTGTGGATTGGCGCTGGGCGCTTACCAGTCAAACTTCCCGACCTTGCAGGACTGGAGATATTATGAACAGATATTGACTTCATGGGGCAAAGAATCCATTGAAACATGGAGCGAAAGCGCAAAAACGGACGGTATCCTGCCGTCACTGAATTTCACGGCAGAGGAAAATGAGGAAATCGCGCAGAAAATGTCGCAGATTAAAACCTATGTCAGTGAGCAGCTGAACAAAATCGTTATCGGCAACAGCAATATTTCCGAACTTGCGGCGATTCGCAGCAAAATTCAGTCCATGGGTATTGAAGATGTTTTAGCAATCTATAACCGTGCGCTGGAACGCTATAACAAGAGATAGGAGTGGAATATTTTGATAGCAAAGGTACAGAAAAACGCTGCCGCTGTGATAAATAAGCAAAGCACGTGGTCGAGAATTCTGAAATATAAACACATCTATATTATTTTACTGCCAACGATTTTGTTTTACCTGATATTCCGCTATCTGCCTATGTTCGGTAATGTGATTGCATTCCAAAAATTTTCCATCACCAAAGGAATTTTGGGCAGCCCGTTTGTCGGTCTGAAAAATTTTGCGGATTTTATAGGTAATTATAAATTTTGGCAGCTACTACGCAACACCATCAGCATCAACGTGCTGAATTTGGTATTTGGGTTTCCGGCACCGATTCTATTGGCACTCCTGCTGAACGAAATCAGATGTACATGGTATAAAAAGACGGTTCAAACGATTACATATATGCCACACTTTATTTCCACGGTTGTCATTTCCAGTATGATACTGACGTTTGTATCCAGTGATGGTATGATCAACGCGATGCGGGAATTGTTTGGAGGAACCAAAATTTCGTTTATGACAGAACCAAACTATTTCTATCCGATTTATGTTTTGTCGGAAATCTGGCAAAAAATCGGCTGGGACAGCATTATCTATATTGCCACCATCTCGTCCATTGACCAGGAACTGTATGAAGCGGCGACAATCGACGGCGCGGGACGGTTTGGAAAAGCGTGGCACATCACGCTGCCTGGCATTATGCCGACCATTATCATTTTACTGATTATGCGCGTCGGTTCCATGCTGACAATCGGCTATGAAAAAATCATATTGCTGTATAATCCGTCTATCTATGAAACAGCGGACGTGATTTCGACATACGTATACCGGCGCGGTTTGCTGGAGGGCGACTACAGTTATTCGGCGGCGGTCGGCATGTTCAATTCCGTGATAAACTTTATTTTACTCATATCAGCAAATTATTGCAGTAAAAAAGCAACCGGCGACGGTTTGTGGTAGGGGAGGTGACAACATGATAAATCAAAAAAGTATTGGAAGCCGCATCTTTGATGTGTTTAACTACATATTTTTGGGATTGTTGGTTGTTGTCACGCTGTACCCTTGTTACTATGTGTTGATAGCATCTATCAGCGACCCGGTTGAAATATTGGCAAGCAACGGACTGCTGTTTTATCCGAAAGGAATCGCGCTGTATACCTATAAAGAAGTTATGCAGAGCGCACAGATATGGACCGGATACCGCAACACTTTGATATATGTTGTCAGCGGCGGTCTGCTGAGCGTGATACTCACTGTGACAGCGGCATTCGGACTCACGCGCAAAGGACTGCCGGGCAAAAATATTCTCACGTTTATGATACTTTTCACAATGTATTTTTCCGGCGGGCTGATTCCGACCTATCTTGTGATAAAAGGTGTTGGCATGTTAGATTCGCCGCTGGCAATGATTATTCCGCATGCCATTAACACCTATAATTTGATTATTACGATATCCTATTTTAAAAGTATGCCCTACGAACTGGAGGAGGCGGCAAAAATAGACGGCGCGAATGATTACAGTATTTTGCTGAAAATCATGATACCGCTTGCAAAACCCATTATCGCCGTGATTTCCCTGTATTATCTGGTGGCGCTTTGGAACGATTTCTTCACGGCAATGATTTATCTGGACAACAGAAGTTTGTTCCCACTGCAATTGGTACTGCGGGAAATCCTGATTCAGAATAACACAGCGGCGGTTGCGGCAACGGGCACGGCGGACGAAGCGCTTGCCTATGCCGAAAACGTAAAATATGCAACGATTGTGGTATCCACCGTGCCGATTTTGTGCGTCTATCCATTCATTCAGAAATATTTTGTCAAAGGCGTGATGATTGGTGCAATTAAAGGATAGACGTTGATGGACGCCGTTTGACCAGCGGTTAAACAAACGGCAGGAAAAGAGGAGATGAAAGTGTGAGAGAGATACCGAACTATTGGAAAACGAGTTTGAAAGACGTGGAAGAAGCGGTAGGACGCGTGCAAAAAGGAACCGTGGAGACGGCGGGCTATTCTGCCGGCGGGCGGCCGATTTATCTAGTGCGTTATGGAGAAAAAAACGCCTTAAAGCGCACGGCGAACATGAGCTGTGCGCTGGGGGCGGGCGACCCGAGCTGCTATGCGGATAAATCGGCGGCAGACTATCGCCCCACGATTTTACTGGTAGGGTGCATTCACGGCGGCGAATTTGAGGGTGTGGCAGCTTTGCTGAATTTGCTTCACATATTGGAAACGGGCGAAGATTTGGCGGGCAGCAGCGGCGCGGCGTTGCAGGAGCTTAGCAGGGAAGCCACTCTTTTGATTCTTCCCTGCGTCAATCCCGACGGCAGAAGCAGGATTCCATTTGACAGCATGGTCGGAAAAAGTTTTGAACAACTGCGCTACTATAATCAAGGGACTTGGAAGGACGGCAGCCTGTGCGGCTATCCGGACTGCAAGAAAATCCATCCGATAAAAGACTATGCAGGATTTTTAGGCGCGTATTTCAACGACGACGGTATCAATCTCATGCATGATGATTTTTTTGGCAAAAAAGCGCCGGAAACGCAGATTTTGTTTAATATTACGGACAGCTATGTGCCGGATATAACAGTGCTGCTGCACGGCGGCGCCAATACCAAGGGGTGTATTTTAAAACCGGCATATGCGCCGGAGCTATTAAAACAGCGGGCAATGGAACTGGAGGAACGGGTGGCAGCGCGGTGCGCGGCGGAACAAATTCCCTACCGCGTCACACCAATGGACAGGGGCGAGCAAAAACAGCCGCCGTCGTCCTTTAATCTAACCTCTGCACTGAGCCATTTCAGCGGAGAACTTTGTGTGACCTACGAAAGCAATCAGGGCTTGGCGTATGAAGGGGCGCAGGACTATCCCGAAATTTACCGGACGCATATGCTTTTATTTGAAGAAATTCTGAAACAATTTGGGCAAAAAGAACGTGAGGAGGTTTGAAATACATGAAGAAAGGTAGTAGATTGCTGGCGCTCTGGCTTTGTTTGATATGCATCTTAGGAATGGCGCCGTGCAGTGCGGCATGGGACGGCTATATCAGCGACAGCGCAGATGGCGCGGTACTGATTGATTTGGAACATATCGGCAATATCTTTGACTCCGGCGGACTTCCGTCCTCCAAAACAACAAACGGGCGTACCCGCTCGGTGCATTGGGCAAATCATAACGCAACAAAAGCATTAAATTTTAAAAAAGTAGAGCGGGACTGGTCGAGATATTCGCACATTTGTTTTGATATGTATTCGGAAAAAGCAAATGGTGCAAAGATATATTTTATCGTTAATTGCGACTATGTACCAACGCCGGGAAAAACCATATCCTATCAATTGTATAATATCACATTGAACTGGGAGGGCTGGAAAACCTTTGAAATCCCTGTGGAGGATTTTACAGAAGGGAATTTCGGCGACTGGGCAAAGGTGCAGACCGCGCAGATTGGCGCGAACGGCTGGGGCTGTACGCCAAACGAAACCTCTGATGTATATCTCACCTCTATTTACGGAAAAGGGGAAAGAGTAGGGGAGGAAGACAGTTTTGCAGCGGCGAGTATGACGGTGCCATATAGTCAGAAACAGCAGGTATATGAGACATTGGGCGGCGGCGCCATGGCGATGCATTTTGCATGGAACGCTATTCGCGGCGGAGAAACAATTCCGCTGGAAAAAGAGGAGCAACTGACCACAGCAGAGGGTATGAGTTTTGCGCCAGCAGCATTTTTTTCTAAAGCGCTGGGCGCGGAAGTTACAGCACAGGACAGTGGTGTTAGCATAGCTTGGAATGGGCATACGCTAGCGGCAAAAGCGGGAGAAAAAACATATACGTTGGACGGCGAAGCACGGGAGTTCCCTGCACTGCCGTTTGCAGAAAACGGCGACGTCTATCTGCCGCTTGCGCCATGCGTGAGCGCACTGGGGAAAGACATCCAAATGGACAGCAACGTGGTTATTATTGGGACGGAAGCAGAAACCGCGGCAATGCTTTCGGATAAAACCATGCTGGGGAACGCGGCAATCATGATGAACGTCAAAGAAACCGAGGTCAAAGCGGAGGAATGGCGGGAACTGAAGGATAAATGGCGCGTTTATCTGGTGGGAGACGAAAACAAAGATTTGGAAGATGAATATGTTGCGGAAGCAATTAAGAAACTGGACAATAACTGTGCCGGTGCGCTGGCAGCTTTGAATAAAGGAGCGAATCCGGAAGTTCTGTTCGGAAAAGCGCCTGTGACCGAAACAGCGCATATGACGAATCAGTTTAACATGATGTACCGTTTGGTGGAACCATATGGCACCTACGGCAGCAAATATTATAAAGACCCTGCTCTACGGCGGGAGATTATGCGTACCTTTGAATGGCTGTATAATAACTTATACGGGCAGGCGGAAATTGAGGGCAGAGGCTGGCGCGACACCTCGCTCCATAACTGGTGGGACTGGTATTTCGGCAGTGCAAAACCGTTGTGTAATGCGCTGTTGATTATGGAAGACGATTTAACGCCGGACAAAATTAAAAAATATCTTTCGCTCTATAACCATCTGCGCAAAACAATGCGGACAGGGAAAATACCCAGCGACGCAGCAAGCCGTGTATATTGCGGCACCGCTGCCGCGGCATTGCAAGAAGACACAGAATGGATGCGTTCCATGGTAGACGACTATAATCTCATGCTGGTTCCGGTGGAATCGGGTAACGGTGTACAGGAGGATGATTTATATATCACGCATGAATATTTTGCCTATTCCACTGCATACGGTACCAGTTCACTGCTGGACCGTCTGTGCGCGCTGCAAGGGATTTTGGCAGGAACGGCATTTGAATTTGCCACACCTTATAAATATAATTCCTGCAAGTGGCTCTATGAAACCTTCCAGCCGCTGATTTTCGGCGGCAACATGACCAATGCGCAGTCGGGACGTTCCAAAGGGAATGAAGCAACTTATACAGCGTTTGCAGTCACTGCCATGCTGGACTTTGTCGGTATGTTTGGCAAGGACGACGATTTGCGGCTGAAACAGTTGATTAAACGCAACGTGACGGAGGCAAATAAGAAAACGATTTATGGTGCGCTGAATGTGAAGCAAACGAGCCTTCTTTCGGAGATATTGGCGGACGACAGTATTCAGGTGCAGCCTTATTATAAGAATAAAGTATATTATACGGGCGATTCGGTGATGCACCAAAGAGATACCTCAGGATTTGCGCTGTCCATGTCTTCATCACGGATGGCGCCCTATGAAAGTATCAATCATGTCAATCAGAAGGGTTGGTATCAAGGCGACGGAATGCTCTATATGTATGTAAAAGATGACCCGAACGCCTATGACTCCAGTTATTGGAAATCAGCAAACCCCTATCACATGCCGGGTACAACGGTAGACACACAGGAGCGGGAAGCGGCAAGTATCGGGCGCACCAAACAACTGTTGACCCATCAGGATTTTGTCGGCGCGGCAGGGATAGATGATTTATATGCAACAGCGGCAATGCAGCTGGAATCCTATCATATGGAAAAACTGGAGGATTTCACTGATACCGGAGCCGGCGGACCGGCGCCGCTGCATGATTGCAGCCTGATGGCAAAAAAATCATGGTTCATGTTTGACGATGAAGTAGTGGCGCTGGGGTCGGACATCAACGCCGACGACGGCTTTGAAGTGCAGACGGTTGTGGAAAACAGAAGACTGAGAAAAACAGAAAATGCTGAGATAAAAGTGGAGTCGGCGGGCGTGCAGGAATATCCGGTAATGAAAGTGACCTCCTCTGCCGACGACGGAAACGTGGTGGAAAACACCATTGATAATGACTATGGAACCCGCTGGAGCGCAGAAGGCGAAGCATGGGCGGTCTATGAACTGGAAACAGCCGCGCCGATTGGTTACGTGGGCATTGCGCAGTATGGCGGAACGGACGGGAAACAGGCGATTTTTGAATTGGAGGTTTCGCAGGACGGTGAAAACTGGACAACAGTCTGGGAAGGCAAAGCGAGCGGCACGACCATCAGCATGGAACCCTATGACATGAAAAATACCACGGCAAAATATGTGCGGTATCATGGGCATGGGCGCACCAACAGCCTGTGGAACAGCGTCACGGAAGTGAAAATCTTCCCGCCCGCCCAAGACGGTATCATGCGGGTGGACAGCACCATTGACCCGAATGCAGGAAAGCTTTTGGGAACAGAAATCGTCACGGTGGACGGCGTAAAAATGGAAAAAGTAAACACCTATACGAAACCCTTTGAAAATCCCAAATGGATGCATTTGGAAGGGATTGCAGGATACTATTTCCCGCAGGGCGGAAAGCTGGTGCTGGATAAGGTTGTGAATAACAATGTGCCTTATCTGGAGACATGGCTCTCTCACGGCGTATCGCCGAAAAAACAAACTTATGCTTATGTGCTGCTGCCGGAAAAAACGGCGGAGCAAACCGCGGCATACAGCGGGAATCCGGACATTGAAATTTTGTCCAACACAGAAGCGCTGCAAGCGGTGAGAGAAAAAGGACTCGGCATGACAGGAATGGTGTTCTGGGAGAAAGGAAGTTTAAACGATATCACGGTTTCCGTACCGATGATTGTCATGGACAGCGCGGCGGAAGGCGGACGCGAGCTTTCCATCTGCGACCCGACCAAACTGCTGCAAGAGGGAACGGTCACACTCAAAGGAACCTATACCGCAGCGGAATGCGACGAACGGCTGACGGTGGAAAACGTGGACGGTAACACCGTCATCAAAGCGAATTTTGAAGGTTCCAAAGGACGGTCGCTTGTCGTGAAACTGATGAAATAAAAACAAGGCGGAATCGGTTGCATGAATCAACGGATTCCGCCGGAGCATTCCGTTTTTTCGGCGTTTTGCATGTCTGCCAAATAATGACGGGAAAACGCTGAAAGAAAAACGGAAGCAGAGGAGGGAAACAGAAAATGAAACGAGTGTTGAGTTTCATGACCATAGCCGCAATGCTGATGGCAATGACAGCGCTGCCCGCCGCGGCGGAGAAGGTGCAGAACGCCGCAGGCGACTGGGAGATTTTGAATGAAAAATTTGACGATATGACAGGGACGGCGGATTTAAAAACTGTGATTGATATCAGCGACGCCAAAACAGGTATGAGCTTTGCGGTGGCGGATGCGGCGGCAGAAAGTTTGCCGGAGGCAGGGAGCCATGGCAAAGTGCTGAAAGTAGCAAAAGCCGCTACGACAGGCAGCAGTGGTTCAGATAGTTATATCCGTTTTCATTATAGCAGCAACAAACTGGTTGCCAACCAGTGCACTTTGGAGGAACTAAAGCATATACGGGCAAGCTTTGACTTATATCTGCCGGAAAAAGTGCCGGCAGGAACAAATATGCGGCTGCGTGCCTATGACAATTATAACAAAAGTACTGCGGGAGATAATTTATTTTCCTTTGGGGCAGACGGACAGATAAGCTTTTTGAATGGTACAAGCAAAGCAGCCTATGAGACAGGAAAATGGCAGCACTTTGATATTTATCTGAATTTCGATGGCACGAATGAATATAGCGTTTATCTGAACGGCGCGCTTGTGGCGGACAGACTGAAAACAACGAATCTAAAGGAATGTATTGTTACTTTCGGTATCTCGGCAGACAATACAACAGGCGTCTATACCTATTATTACGACAATGCACAATTTGTCGTTCCGGGAGATTTTCAAATGCTGTCCTCTAGTCCAGCGGATGGAGCGGAGAATGTGTCTTTGACGGAGCCGGTCGAACTGACGTTCAATCATCCAATGCCGAATCTGGATGCTTCTAATATCACCGTAAGTGCAAACGGAACGCCTGTGGAAAATGTGACCATTAGTGAAAAGAACGGTGTAGTCAAGGTAACGCAACCGGCGGGCGGATTTGCCTATGAAACGACCTATATGGTAAGCGCAGATACAGGGCTGACGGATATTTGGGGGAATAGTTTGGCGGAAGCGGCTTCCGTTTCCTTCACAACAGAGCGGGAAGGCGCGGATAGAAACCTTGTGGATGAAAATTTTGATGGCGTCAGCGCGGTTCCGAAGCAGTTCGATTATAAAAACAATACAGGAGTAAGTACAGCCGTGTTGAATGCGGCGGACGAAGATTTACCGGACGCTGCGGTGCACGGCAACGTGGCAAAAATCGCGAAAGATACAACCAATGCAGATCACTATTTTCGGATTAGATACGGCACCACGCCGGAATCTCCCGACAATGTGGTGTTGAATCAGGTTGGCAGCGTAGATGCGTTAAAATGTGTACGGGCAAGCTTTGATATTTGTCTCGAAAAGGCTATGGGTCTCAATGTGCGATTTATGGACAGAAAGACCGGAAGCGGTATGAAAGCGGATAATTTAATCTTCTTTTCGGGAAACGACACGATAGGGTTTTTGAACAGCGAAACAAAAATGGGCTATACAGCAAATAAATGGTACCATTTTGACGTGTATCTGAATTTTGACGGTACAAAGGAATATACGGTCTATTGCAATGGCGACCTCATAGTGAAACAGACGGCTACGACAGTTTTGGACACATGTATTGAGTCTTTCGGCGTGACGGTCGGTACAACGGGAAATGCATATAGTTTCTATATGGACAATATAAACTTCGCGGTTCCGGGAGACTTTGTCCTGGTGTCTCATGCGCCTGAAAACGGTGCAACGGATGTAGCTGTAACGGAACCGGTAACGCTGAACCTCAATCATCCGGCGCCGAATCCGGATGCGTCTCAAATTACCGTAAGCGCAAATGGCGCAGCGGTAGAGGGCGTGACCGTCAGCGAGAAACAACACGGCGTGCTTGAGATAACGCCGCCGGAGGGTGGTTTTGCCTATGGTACGACCCATACCGTGACTATGGCGGCAGGGCTGACAGACATCTGGGGCAAGAGCCTGTCGGAGGAACAATCTTTTTCCTTCACGACACAAGCAGCGCCGCCCACCTTTGAACTGACAGCGGCAAGTCCGGCAGACGGTGCAGCGGATGTGGATGTGTTGGAGCCGATAAGCTTTGCGTTTAGCAATAACTTAAAAGACTTTGACACGGCAGGGGTGACGGTGAAAGCAGGAGAAGTGCCTGTGGAAAATGTGACGGTAAGCGAGTCTAACGGTGTGATAACAGTTGCGCCGCCGGAGGGTGGATTTGCCTATGAAACCGCCTATACGGTTAGTATTCCGGCGGTAACCGACATCTATGGGCAAACACTTGCAGCTATGCAGCGGTCGTTTACGACAATGAAGCAACTGATTCCCTATAACCGTGAACTTGTGGATGAAAATTTTGATGACAGCACAGATATTTCAACCGATATTTTTGATATAGGTGATGCTAAAGTTGGAAAAGTCGGTTTGAACTATACAGCGGTGGATGCGGCGGCAGAAGATTTGCCGGAGGCGGCAACGCACGGGAATGTGGTCAAGATAGCAAAGGCTGCTACCAGCAGCACTGCCAATACGGACAGCTATTTTCGTATTCATTACGGCGAAAAAAAGGTGATTGCCACGCAGGCAAGTATGGAAGAGTTGAAGCATATCCAGCTAAGTTTTGATGTATATTTTCCTGAAAAAATGGCAATGCGTATTCGCGCATTGGATAACCTCAGTGGTAGTTCGACCAAGGGAGAAAATCTAATCTGGTTCAGAGCAAATGGAACGGTAGACTTTTTAGATGGTTCCAAAATGAGCTATGAAGCAAAAACATGGTATCACATCAACATATACTTAGACTTTGAAGCAGAGACGCCAAATTATACAGTCTATTGCAACGGAAAACGTGTAGCAAATAAGATTACCACCGGTGTACTGGATACCTGTCTTGTCTCTTTTGGCGTAGTGACTGACGGAACTACCGGCGCCTTTACCTATTATTATGACAATGTGCGTTTTGCGATTCCGGCGGCGATAGGACTGAAAGAGTCCGCTCCGGCGAATGGTGCAGAAAATGTAGACGTGAATACACAGCAAGCGATGCTGACCTTTCACAGTCCGCTGAAAAATTTTGACGCGTCAAAGGTCACGGTGAAAGCAGGCAGTGTGTCTATGGATAATGTGACGGCGATGGAGCAGGGCGGCGTGATTACGGTAACGTTTCCGCAAAAACTGGACTATGAAACGACTTATACCATCAGCGTTGCAGCGGGATTGGAGGACGTTTATGGGCAAATTTTGAAAGAGCCGGTGAATGTTTCCTTCACGACAGCACAGCGTCCGGCGGCATTCCGGCTTACGGCGTCCAGTCCGGCAAACGGCGCGGCAGGTGTGGACGTGGGACAGGAAATTATCTTGACGTTCAGCAATGCGATTGCAAACTTTGATGCGTCAAAGGTATCCGTTCAGGCAGGCGGCGCAGCAGTGGCAAACGTGACGGCGGTCGCGCAGGATAACGTGATAACAATAACGCCGCCGGCGGCAGGATTCGCCTTTGGCACTGCCCATACGGTGAGCGTGGACATGGGACTGACGGATATTTACGGACAGACGCTTGCGGAAGCGGCGACGATTTCTTTTACCACGGCAAACAGACCGGCGGCATTCCAGCTCACGGAATCTGCTCCGGCAAACGGAGCGGAAAATGTGGGATTGACGGAGACTGTGACGCTGACATTCAGCAATGCGATAGCGAATTTTGATGCGTCAAAAGTGACGGTTCAGGCAAACGGAACGCCTGTGGCAAACATTGCGGCAGCAGCAGAGAGAAATGTGATAACCATCACGCCGCCGCAGGGTGGATTTGACTATGAAACCACTTACACGGTAAGCGTAGCGGCAGACCTGACAGACGTTTACGGACAAACACTTGTGGAAGCGGCGACAATTTCATTCACAACGCTGCAAAGACCGGCGGCATTTGCGCTGACAAGTTCCAGTCCGGCGGACGGCGCGGAAGAAGTGAATATATACAATGCAGTAGCGTTGATGTTCAGCAATCCGATTGCGGATTTTGATGCAGCCACAGTGACGATCAGCACGGGTGGCGCGCCGGTGAAGAATGTAACAGTCAGTGAAACGGACGGCGTGATTCGGATTACACCGCCGTCGGGGGGATTTACATATAAAACGACCTATACGGTAAGTGTCAGCGCGGATTTGACGGATATTTACGGACAAAGTATAGCGGCGCCGGTGCAAATTTCTTTCACTACAGCGGACAAACCGGAAGAAGTGCGGCTGGACTATAACCGCCCGCTGGTAGACGAAACATTTGACAAAATAATAAACATACCGGCAACGGTCTTTGCCAGCAAGAATGTGGATGGACTGAAAACCACGCTTGCAAGTGCGGAAACAGAGCAATTGAAGGACGCGGCGGCGCATGGGAATGTGGTCAAAATAGCAAAAGATACCACCAACGTAGATTATTTTTTCCGGATTGACTATGCATCAAACCGAGTTGTTGAGTCGCAGGCAGGCATGGAGGAACTCAGGAAAGTACAGGCAAGTTTTGACATTTACTTACCGGAAAAAATGAATGTAAATGTACGTTTTTTTGATAATATCAGCGGCACAGCGACTAAGGCAAACAATCTGATTGTGTTTGGTGAAAATGGCAGAATGAGCTTTTTGGACGGAAGCTGGATTGAATACGAGGCGGGAGACTGGTATCGGTTTCATGTCTATCTGGATTTTAATACCATGAACTACACGGTCTATTGTAATGAAGAACCGGTAGCGGAGAATGTTTCATTGAGAGTGCTGGACACCTGTATTGTTTCGTTTGGTGTGACGATGGGTACATCAGCGAATCCGTATACCTGCTATCTGGACAACATGCGCTTTGCGATTCCGGACAGTCTGCGGCTGGCGGAATCCAGTCCGGCAAACGGCGCGAAAAACGTGAACGTGTTGGAGCCGGTAACGTTGACGTTTAACAATCCGTTTAACGGATTTGACGCGTCAAAGGTAACCGTTCGCGCAGGCGGCGAACTGGTGAGAAACGTCACGGTGAGCGAACAGGGCGGCGTGATTACGATGGCATTTCCGGAGGGGCTGGACTATGATACCGCCTATACCATCAGTGTCGGCATGGGACTGACGGATATCTACGGACAGCATCTTATGACGGAGCAAAGAGTTTCCTTCACGACCATGAAAAAACAGTTTACCGTCATGCAGCCTGTGTTCCAAAACAGTGACGGCGTGCAGGTGACGGAATGGGAAGATGGGTTGAAAGCGGTTGCGACGGTGAAAAATCCGGAGGAATCAGATAAAACAGCGGCGCTGGTAACGGTTGTCTATGATAAAAACGGTTCTATGGTGAAACGGTTTGCCAGCGGACAAATCATTCCGGCAGGGCAATCGAAAACGCTGGAAACAGTGGTTGACGTTACATGGCAGGAGGGCTATACCATACGCGCCTTCCTTTGCGAAGATGCAGAAAGCCTGAATTTGCTCAGCGGAATCTATGCAGCATTGTCGGAAATGCCGCAGCAGCCTGACGAAACGGCGAATGCGGTAAACGTTGCGCTGGATATGCCAAAGTTAGAGAAAAATAAAGTGGAACTCACCGGCAGCATTTCGCAGAAGTGTGTGAAAACCGTACTGTTGAAAGTGAAAGCAGAGGACGGAACGCTGATTCTGATAACACCGGTGCAAACGGATGCGCAGGGGAAATTTAGCTACCGTTTTATACTGCCGGATAGCGACAAAGCGCTGTATACGGTTGAAGCCGACGGCGCAGATATAGGCAACCGCGCAGAGAAATTGATTGGCTATTTGAGCGACACGCAAAAAGCGGCAATTGCAGCAGATATCAACGCGGTGCAGACGGCAGGCGGTGTGGAAACTGTGATGCAGCAATGGAAACTATATCTCAATTTGGAGGAGACGGTGTTTGACAGCAGTGTTTATCAAATGGTGTCTGAACAAACACCCTATGTTTCCTATGAGGCATTTCGTGACATGGCGGCGCAGGCGGCGGACTTGATGCGGCAAATCAACGAAGCGGAATGGTCGGAACTCACGAAGTTATTGAATGTGTATGGAAATATTCTGCTGAAAAATGTGGAGAGTGCGACCCGCTATGCGGCTTATGGAGCCGGCGATAAAAACGCCATCAGCAGAACGCTTGTGAAAAGCAGCCCGTTTTCGAATATTACGCAGTTTAGAGAAGTGTTTGCGCGGACTGTGAATGCATATCAGCCGGGCGGCAGCGGCGGCACAGGAGGCGGAACCGGAGGACCCTCCGGCGGCGGAAGCGGCGGCAGACCGGGCAGCAGTAGCGGCGGAGATTACTATGCGACTACAGATAACAACACGGGATATGTACCCAATCAGACAGCGCCGACAGTCGGTTTCACAGATTTGGATACTGTGCCGTGGGCAGCAGAGAGCATTTTGACATTGTGTTCCATGAATATTATATCGGCGGACAATGCCTATCGTCCGTTAGACAGTATCACGAGAGAGGAATTTGTGAAATTGCTGGTAGAACTATTGCATTTGCCGTCAGATGAAACGGCTTGCACCTTTACGGACGCAGAGGACGGCGCATGGTATACTTCCTATCTGGCAGCGGCACAGAAAGCGGGAATCATCAATGGAAATCCCGATGGCAGCTTTGGTATTGGAAACCAAATCAGCAGACAGGATATGGCGGTAATGGCATACCGTGCAATTGCGGCGGCGGGAAAAACCTTGCAGGAGAAACAGCAAGCGGAAAGCTTTAGCGATGCCGACAGCATTAGCGATTATGCATTGGAAGCGGTTTTAAAAATGCAGCAGGCAGGTGTGATTTCCGGTGTGGGAAACAATTTGTTTGCGCCGGGCAATTCTGCAAACAGAGCAGAGGCAGCGGTGATGATATATCGTCTGTTTGAAACAGTCGGGAAGGGGGTTATCCAATGAAAAAATGCAACTGTTTGATAGCCGCCCTGCTGCTGATATCGCTTTTCGCAGCGCCGTATGTGTCGGCGGAGGAACCGGAACTGGAATCGACGGCGGAGTATCAAAAACTGGCGGCGTTTGGCATTATGAAAGCGGAAGATGACATTGTTTATTATGACACCATAACCAGAGGACTGTTTTTGACCTATATCATTCGCTGCTGTGACGATATTCCGAAAATCATTGACGTTTCACAGGAGGAGAGCCCGTTTACAGATGTGACATGGGCGGGCGAAGACCGCGACGCCATTGTGCTCGCGGAGCAATTGGGCATCATTGACCGGGCGGAAAACGGATTGTTTCGTCCGGACGACAACATCACCCAGCCCGAAATGGCAAAGATTGTGATGAATCTTTTGGGATATGACGAAGTGTGCCGTATGGCGGGCGGATTCCCGATGGGATATGTATCGAAAGCGGCGGAGCATGGACTGTTTAACGGCTGTACGTTCACGCCGGAGGGATATATCACAAAAAACGGCTTGGCAAAGCTGCTGATGAATATGTTGGAAAGCGATATGCTGTATGTCAAAAGCATATGGTACAGCAACAGCAAAATCACAAGGGGATATCGCAAGGCAGAGGACAAGAATTATTTGAATTATGTCTATGACATCTATAAAACGATTGGTGTTGTGAGTTCCAATGAATATACCTCTATCAACGGCACTGCGGAGGTCAGCACGGGACAGGTCATGATTGACGGTCAGATTTATGGCGTTGCGCAGACGAAAGCGGCAGAATTGGTCGGCTATAACACAGAATGCTACTACCGGTACCATGCGGACAGCGGAGACAGGGAACTTCTCTATGCACAGCCCTATCGGAAAAACCGCATTATTACTGTCGATAGCGAAGAAATTGCCGCCAGCAGTGTTACTGCTGAAAAATTCTGTTACTATCAGGATGGAAGAAGCAAGTCGGAGCAAATCCCTAAATCTGCTACGCTGATTTACAACGGCGGACAAATGAAAATTTCAGCGGAAGCGCTGTGCCCTGAACTTGGCACAGTGACGCTGATAGACAATGACAGCGACGGTCAAATAGACGTGATTCGTGTGATGAATTACCGGACGATTCAGGTTTCCGGCATAGCAAAAAGTTCGCATACGATTACGGATAAATTGGGCGGAGAAGCGATAGAACTGGATCCGAAAAACATTGATTATGACGTTATTTTGGAAAAAGACGGTCAGCCTGCGACGTTTGAGTCCATTGAAGTGGACGACATCATTTCCTATGCGGCGTCGTCGGGCAACAAAAAGGGCGTCAAATACGGTATCATTTCTTCCCAAACAGTCACAGGCACTTTGGCGGCAGTTGCGGAGGACAGCGTGACTATCGGCGAGACGGAATATCCGGTTGACAAGACGCTGCAAGGCAGTCTTTCCGCCGGAGAAGAAGGGGAATTTTATCTGGATTTTAAAGGACGAATTGTTGCGAAAAAGAGCGCGGTAGATGTGGTCTACGGTTATTTGAACGATTTATATATGGACAATTTCGGGTCGGTGCAGGCACAGATTTTTACGGAAAACGACCATTGGGTAATTTTGAATTTGAACGAAAAAGTAAAATTCAACGGCGCGGGCGGATATCCTTGTAAATCGTTTTATCTGTATTGCACGGAGGAACTGGAGGACTATCGTCAGTTGGTTACCTATACGGTAAGCGACGAGAGAAAGATCAACCGCATTGACTTTGCGCAAAGTTTTGCGGAATATTCGGACGAAGAAGAACGGGCAATTGACGAAAATATCTTCCGGCTGTCACATGCAGAGTCCATGGCGAATTACCGTTCCGGTATGAAAAGTTTTGACAATGCAATCATGCTCAAAGATGATACACGGATTTTCATGGTACCAAGTCAGGAAAAAGGAACGAAAGCAGATTTAGATGATTTTTATATCATAAAGCCGGCGACTTTGGAAGCGGATAAAAAATATTATAATATCAGCGGATACGATATGGATCGGTCGCGGTATGCCAAGGTATGTCTTTTGGTAGGCAACACAATATCCATTGACAAAATGGGCAGCATCATGATTGTGGACAGCATTGGCAAAGGCGTAGGCACAGACGGCGTTGAAGTGGACGTCATAGCCGGAATGTATAAGGGCGCTATGGTAAAAGTCTATACAAAGGATAAAGAACTGCTGAAAGGTTTTCCCACGCTTGACAAAGGAGACGTCATTCAATTTTCATTAGATGCGAGCGGCAGTGTTTGCAGGATAGATTTGTGCTATGACTATACGAAAGGAACGCTGCCGTCTGAAATCTTGACAGGAAATTTATATGGCAGAGGGACGTTCATTGGCGGCGAAGTCTATTATACAGATTATCAAAATCAAAGATTGCTGTTAAACAGCGGCAGCGGAAAAGCGGTACTTTATACAAATGCCGGCACCAAAGTATATATCTATGACACGCAAACAGAAGAATTTAGCAGCGGAGAATTTTCCGATATCGAAAAAGGCGGCTATGTGTTTATCAAAACAAATTATTATCGGGCGGACGAAATTATAATATACCGGTAAGGGGAAACGCCGCTATATATGCGCGTTGCAGCATTGCAGCATTGCAGCATAGTTAAAAATCAAATGTATATTTCAAACGCCGTTCTTGGGAAGCTGAGGACGGCGTTTGCCATGTTTTTTGATGATAATGGTTGGTATAAAAAAGAAATGTTTTTGAATATTGACAAAGTCATAAAATATATGTAAAATATAAGTGACTCAGCAAATCGTAAAACGGTTGAAGACGTGGAGAAGCAGCGCAAGCCGGCGCAGGATTTGCTGCAATTGCAAGAGGGTTTTTCAATGCAAAATTTATGAAAATATGTGCGATGATACTATCTGTCAAAACAGGGCGGCGGAACGAAGATATTATGATAATGGAGAAGTGGCGATGAAAAGAAGAGAGGCAGAGAACCAAACCACCGCAAAAAAAGGGATAATGTTGATTGTAGACGACAATGAAATCAATAGAGCCATTTTGGAGGAAATATTTAAACGCGAATATGAAATTGAAGAAGCGGAAAATGGACAGGAATGTCTTGAAAAACTGTTTCAATATAAGGACAGCATTTGTGCAGTGCTCTTGGATATCATGATGCCGGTCATGGACGGACTGGAAGTTTTAAAAATTCTAAACAAAGACGGATTGCTGACGCAGATACCGGTGTTTTTGATTACGGCGGAAACAGACAGCCGAACCATTCAGGAAAGTTATGAACTGGGCGTGATGGATATTATTAACAAGCCGGTCATTCCTTATTTGGTGCAGCGACGTGTGGATTCCGTGGTGGAATTGTTCGAGGCGCGGAAGCGGCTGAATAATATCGTAGCAATACAGCAATCGGAAATCAGCCATCAGGCGCAAAAAATCATTGATTTGAATATGGGAATGATTGAGGCGCTTTCCACTGCAATTGAGTTCAGAAGCTGTGAATCGGGGACGCATGTACGGAGAATTCATGATATTACTTATTATATGCTGGTGCATACAAAGCTGGGAGACGGGCTGACAAAAGAGCAGATTGATTTGATTGCACTGGCAGCTGTGATGCATGATGTGGGAAAAATTGCGGTGCCGGACGCAATTTTGAATAAGCCGGGCAAGCTTACGGCTGAAGAGTATGAGATGATAAAAACGCATACGACACAAGGGGCAAAACTGCTGGAACAAATACCGCAGATGAGAATGCATGAAACCTATGGGTATGCGCATGATATTGCGCTGCATCATCATGAGAGATGGGATGGCGGCGGATATCCGGAGGGGCTGAAGGGGAACGAGATTTCTATTTGGGCGCAGATTGTTTCACTGGCGGACGTATATGATGCGCTGGTGAACAAGCGTGTATATAAGGAAGCGTTTGCCTATGAAAAAGCGCTGGAAATGATTCAGGAGGGACAGTGCGGTCAATTCAATCCGAAGTTGCTTGAACTGTTTGTGCAGTGCGAACCGGAAATCAGAAAATTCTATGAACAATCAAATGAGGTGACGAACTATGGATAGTGTACGGAAACAGAAACTGGAAGAATCCGGCATTGATGTGGACAGCGGCATGGCGCGGTTCATGGGAAATGAAGCGCTTTATGAAAAGTTTTTGAAAAAATTTTGCGACGATATAAGCTATGCGGACTTGGTGCAGGCGGTCGCAGACGGAGACTGTGAAAAAGCGTTTGTTGCCGCGCACACATTAAAAGGCGTTTGCGGAAACCTTTCCATGACAACGCTGGAACAGCTTGTGAGCCGCCAGGTGGAATATTTGCGCAGCGGAGAACTTGTACCGGCGGCGGATATGATGCCGGAGATAACAGCTGCATATGAAGATATTATCCACGTTATTGGGAGATGATAAAAAGCGGCAAATAGAAGGAGAATGGTGATGGTAAAAAATACGATAGGTTTTTTGAAAATTAGTCTGATTACGATATTGGCGTTATGCATTGGAGTATTTTTATGCATGACAAACTATATGGTTCGGCAGAGTGACAAGGCAATTAACGACATCGGAGAAATATATATGTCGGCGATGAGTGCCCAACTCAAAATACATTTTGAGTCCATCATAGATTTGCGGCTTTCACAGGTGGAAGGAATTGTTGAGAGAACACCAACGAATACGGTTACATATGGCGATGAAATGTTGGAAGAATTGACAATCAGTGCAGAAGTGCGCGGTTTTACGCATTTAGGGTTGTATCGTGCGGAAGATGGCATTGAATTAATTTATGGAGATGAGTTAGAACTACCGAATGCAGCGCCGTTTTTTGCATCGCTAAATCATGGAGATGAAAAAGTGGCAACAGCACATGCAAAATCAAGTGAAGACACGTTGCTTTTGGGAATTCCTGCCGATTATCCTATGAGAGATGGAAGAAAGAGTACGGCATTAGTTGTTGGAATTCCGCTGAATTATATCAACGAGGCAATGGAACTGGATGTCGGCAATGCGGAGGTACATTCGCATATCATCCAAAAAACCGGAGATTATGTTTTACGTTCTTCTGAAAATGAAGGAACAAGCTATTATGAATATTTAGAAAAGAGTATAATGGAGAGTGGACAGTCGGGACCGGAAGAAATAAAACGATTGCAGGAAACGCTGCAGACGGGAAACAATTATTCAACGGTTGTTACCATCAGCGGAGAAGAACGTCACATTTATGTCACAGATTTGCCAAACAGTGAGTGGTATATGGTAACGGTTATGCCATATGGTGATTTGGATGCAACCGTTACAAGACTGGGAGACCAACGTATCTATTCCACGTTAATCGGAAGCGCAATTATGCTGCTGGCATTACTTAGTGTATTTTTTATCTATTTCAGACTGACGCAGCGGCAGCTGAAAGAACTGGAAGAAGCGAGAAAACAAGCGGAACGGGCAAATTTGGCGAAAAGTGAGTTTTTGTCAAATATGAGTCACGATATCCGTACGCCGATGAATGCGATTATGGGTATGACAGCGATTGCGACAGAAAATATGGATGACGCGGAACGGGTAGCGGATTGTTTGAAAAAGATTTCCGTGTCCGGCAAACACCTTCTGGGGTTGATTAATGATGTGCTGGATATGTCAAAAATAGAAAGCGGTAAAATGACATTGAATATCTCTAGGATTTCTCTGAGGGATACAATGGATTCTATTGTGAATATTGTCCAGCCGCAGGTGAAAGAAAAAAATCAGACGTTTGACATCTTTATCCGCAACGTGATTACGGAAAATGTTTTTTGTGATGGTGTGCGGCTGAATCAGGTGTTGATTAATATTTTAGGAAATGCAGTGAAATATACACCGGAAGAGGGAGAAGTTCATGTCACCTTTGATCAGGAAGCATCACCAAAGGGAGATGACTATGTCAGGGTACATTTTCGAATCAAAGATACCGGAATGGGTATGACGCCGGAGTTTTGTAAAAAAATTTTTGATTCCTTTTCACGTGAAGACAGCACCAGAGTGCAGAAAACAGAAGGAACCGGTCTGGGTATGGCAATCACAAAATATATTGTAGATAAGATGGAAGGCACCATAGAAGTTACAAGTGAACTGAATCAGGGAAGCGAATTTCATGTTATTTTAGATTTGGAAAAAGCGTCTGAAAAAGAAGAAGATATGCAGCTCCCGGATTGGAAAATGCTGGTGGTAGACGACAATGAATTGTTCGGTCAAAGCGCGGTTGATTCACTGAAAGAAATTGGCGTGAGGGCAGAATGGGTAGACGATGGTTTGAAGGCAATTGAAATGGTGAAAGAATGCCACAGCCGGCAGGAGGATTATAATATTGTGTTGCTGGACTGGAAGATGCCCGGCATGAACGGCATTGAAACAGCGCGGAAGATACGTAGCCTTGTTGGAGAAAATGTTCCAATTCTTTTGATTTCTGCCTATGACTGGAGCGAATTTAAAGAGGATGCGTGTGCAGCGGGAATCACTGGTTTCATATCAAAACCGTTATTTAAATCCACGTTGTATTATGGTCTGAAAAAATTTGTCTGTGACGGAGCGGAAAGTGACGAGATACTGCAAGATGAGACGAAAGACTATACAGGAAATCGGATTTTGTTGGCGGAAGATAATGATTTGAACTGGGAGATTGCAAATGAATTGCTGTCCGCTTTTGGTTTTGAAGTGAAGTGGGCGGAAAACGGAAAATTGTGTGTAGAGGAATTTTGTCAGTCGGCACCAGGATATTATGATGTTGTGCTAATGGACTTAAGAATGCCTGTTATGAATGGTTATGAAGCGGCAAGCGCTATTCGCGAGACGGAACGGGAGGACTGTGATATTCCGATTATTGCCATGACGGCGGACGCTTTTGCGGAGGATATTCAACGTTGTCTGGACTGTGGAATGAACGCGCATGTATCCAAGCCAATCGATATGAACGAATTGTTGCATACTTTGGAGAAGTATATCTAATAAAAAATAGTGGCAGAAAATATAAATATATGGTATCGTCTAAGTAGCAGAAAGAAAAAATGCACCGTTCTCTATTGAGAACGGTGCATTTTTGATAGAATTTATAACGAAAAATCTTCTTATAAGCCTATATAAAGTGGTCTAGAAAGTATGGGTAGGCAAACAAAAATCGAATATATTTGCGCCGTGCAGAGAAATTTTTTCGTAAATACGCACCCGTGAACTGTTTTCCATACAACTTCGTAGCACACGTACCCTCTAGGGCACA
The DNA here is from genome assembly GCA_022801925.1 of Clostridia bacterium. Taxonomy (GTDB): domain Bacteria; phylum Bacillota; class Clostridia; order RUG12999; family RUG12999; genus JAAWTG01. The sequence continues at coordinate 26,740 of JAAWTG010000003.1, forward strand.
CGTACGCCCAGTATTGCAAAGGAACCTTTTCCTTGCCTTACAAAATTTTACTCAAAAAAGATTTGGTGCGTTCGTTTTGCGGATGCGTGAAAATGTCGTCCGGCGAACCCTGTTCCACAATATTGCCTTCGTCCATAAACAGAACACGGCTTGCCACCTCGCGGGCAAATCCCATTTCGTGCGTTACAACGACCATTGTCATGCCTTCTGCTGCGAGCTGTTTCATAACAGACAACACTTCGCCGACCATTTCGGGGTCTAGCGCAGAAGTCGGTTCGTCAAACAACATAATTTCGGGATTCATTGCCAACGCCCGCGCAATACCCACGCGCTGCTGCTGACCACCGGAAAGCTGTTTTGGATAGGCATGGATTTTATCGCCTAACCCCACGCGCTGTAGCAACTGGATTGCTTTTTGTTCTGCTTCCGTTTTGGGTAGCAGTTTTAATTTTGTCGGTGCAAGCGTCAGATTTCTTAAAACAGTTAAATGGGGAAACAAATTGAAATGCTGAAACACCATTCCCATTTTCTGTCGGACATGATTGATGTTTATTTTGCGGTCGGTGATACATTCGCCGTCTATGTATATTTTACCTTCGGAAGGGGTCTCAAGAAGATTCAAACAACGGAGAAATGTTGATTTTCCGGAACCGGAAGGACCAATCACAACCACTTTTTCGCCTTGTTTGATGGTTTCGTTGATGCCGCGGAGGACATGGTTGTCGCCAAAACGTTTGTGTAGGTTTTCAACGGTTATCACTTGCCCTCATCCTCCTTTCCAGACGCCGGAATAATCTTGATAAAATTGAGGTAATAATCAGATAAATCAGCGCCACAATGAGAAGCGGTATCAACGCTTCATATGTTTTGGAGCGGATAATATCGCCCATTTTTGTTAAATCTTCAATGGCAATATAGCCCGCGACGGCTGTTTCTTTCACCAAAACGATAAATTCGTTCGCGTAGGTCGGCAAAATATTTTTGATAGCCTGTGGCATGATGATATGTACCATTGTCTGACTGTGCGTTAGGCCCAGAGAACGACCGGACTCCATCTGTCCCTTATCCACACCCAGAATCCCTGCGCGGATAATTTCCGCCACATAGGCGCCGCTGTTCATACCAAAGGCAATAATGGCAATCAGTGTTTTGTTGATATTCACGCTTGCAAACACAACAAAATACATAATAAGAAGCTGTACAACAACAGGCGTACCGCGGATAACATCAATATAAAGACTTGAGAGCCATTTCAAAAACTTCACTTTGGAAATCTTCATCAGCGCAAACAAAATGCCTAAAACCGTACCCAGAAGCATTGCGCCGAGTGTGATTGTAAGTGTTGTGCCAAGTCCCGACATCAACGCTTTCCAGCGGTTGCCTTCAATCAACGATGAGTAGATTGCCTTCCATAAATCTGTATTCAAAAACCATTCCATTTTTAGTCACCTTCTGTAACAGAAGGGCAGAAATCATATAGCTGATTTCTGCCCCACTGTATTAAAATTACAGTTTTTATTTATCGGCTTTCTTTGTGATAATAACCTGCGTGGAGGTGTAATATCCATCAGAAAATTCCATGTTTTCTTTTCTTTCGTCTGTCACGGTCATACCTGCAACAGCCATGGTGATTTTTCCGCTGTCTACAGCAACCGGCAGAGAATCAAAGTTCATATCTTCTACCTGGAATGCCATACCCAAACGTCTTGCAATTTCCTTTGTCATTTCTACGTCAAAACCGACTACAGTACCGGCGTCATCGCGTGTTTCAAACGGCGGGAAGGAAGCATTTGTACCCATAATCAGCGTTTCACTGCCGGTCGGTTCCGGTTTTTCCGCCAATTTTTTCTGTGCTGCTTCATCTTCTTTCAGCCAGGCATTTGCAATTTCGTCAAAAGTACCATCAGCTTTCATATCTGCCAGCGCTTTGTTTACTTTTTCAATCAACTCGGTGTTTCCTTTTTTAATTGCAATTGCATATTCTTCTTGGGTCAGTTCTTCAGGCAGAATGGACAGCGTACTGTTTTTCTCAACAATTTTTTTTGCGGGCAGCTCGTCCAACACAACTGCGTCAACTTTGCCATTTGCGAGATCCATACCTGCATCCAGCGCGCTTTTGAAACGAGAAATGGTTGCGCTTGCATAGTCCTCGGAAACCAGCGTGTCGCCTGTAGTACCTTCCTGAACCGCAATTTTTGCGTCCGCAAGGTCTGCAGCTGATTCAATTTTTTTCGCAGTGTTTCCACAGCCTGCAAACAGTCCTAAACAAAGGACAGCAGCTGCCAGAATGGATAAAGTTTTTTTCATTGTTTTCCCCTCCAGTTCGTTTTCATTGTGGTGTACAGCGTTTCAATAAAACGCCGCTGTTTATGCCGCTGCCGGCGAGGACAGCGGTTTGCATCGCCTTTCGCGGTTGCAACTGTATTTATTGTATCATGTCCGCGAAACGGACTAATATAGTGAAAGCACATCGCCGGTTTCGAGCGAAGCAGTAAAACACTTTGGCGGCGCTTTCTAATTCATGAAATCTTCGGACACGTGCCGAAGATTTCATACCCTACAGCGTTCAGAGTGCCGCATCACGCGGCGCGATGCGCGAGCGCAGAACGCTGTTCAGGGGGATTCCGACAAGGGGGACGGTGTGACGGCGAGTAAAACGAGCCGGAAATAGTCCCCCTTTCGAGAAAACTCTGTATTTATTGTATCATAGAAAAATGAAAAAATCAATCTTATTTTTTGTTGCGCTGACGTGCGCGTTCATCGTTGTTCAAAATGCTTTTCCGCAAACGAATGCTGGCAGGGGTAATTTCCACCAATTCATCGTCTGCGATAAATTCCAGACAGTTTTCCAAACTCATAATAGTGTGCGGCGTCAGACGCAGCGCTTCATCACTGCCGGAAGCACGCATGTTGGAAACCTGTTTCTTTTTACAGACGTTGACTACCAAATCATCTGATTTTGCGTTTTCGCCCACAATCATACCCTGATAGACTTTCTCGCCGGGACCGATAAACAAACGTCCGCGCCCCTGCGCATTATACAGTCCGTAGGTGATGGATTCTCCGTCCTCAAAAGCAATCAAAGAGCCGTGGCTGCGCGTTTCAATATCACCTTTGAAAGGCTCAAAACCGTCCAGAATGGAGTTCATAATACCGTTTCCTTTGGTATCGGTCAAAAATTCGCTGCGGTATCCAATCAGTCCGCGGGAAGGAATGCGAAATTCCATGCGTGTGTAGCCGCCGACCGGTGCGTGCATGTTCACCATTTCCGCTTTGCGCGTGCCCAGTTTTTCCATGACAGGACCGACAAATTCTTCCGGCACGTCAATAATCAATTGTTCTACTGGCTCCAGTTTTTGTCCGTCCACATCTTTAAAAATGACCTGCGGTTTGGACACCTGAAATTCATAGCCGCCGCGGCGCATGGTTTCAATTAAAATGGATAAATGCAGTTCGCCGCGTCCTGAGACTTTGAAACAGTCGGCGCTGTCTGTTTCCTCCACGCGCAAACTGACGTTGGTTTCCAGTTCCTTCATCAACCGGTCGCGCAAATGGCGGGACGTGACAAATTTTCCTTCTTTTCCGGCAAAAGGACTGTTATTCACCAAAAAGTTCATGGAAATGGTCGGCTCGTCCACCTCAATCACCGGCAGGGGATCGATTTGGTCTAACGCGCAAATGGTTTCACCAATTTGAATGTCGCCCAAACCGGAAATACATACAATATCGCCCACGCTGGCGGTTTCCGTTTCAATTCGCTTTAACCCTTCATAAATATAGACTTTGTTGGATTTCACAGGTATGTTCGTGCCGTCCTTTTTGCAAAGGGACAATGTTTCGCCTGCATGGAGTGTTCCGCGTGCGATACGTCCCAGCGCAATCCGTCCGACATATTCATCATAGTCAATGTTGGAAATCAGCATTTGCAGCGGTGCATCCTGCTGTCCCTGCGGATAGGGAACTTTGTCAATAATCATTTCAAACAGCGGCTGCAAATCATCATTTGGCTTGTCCAGACGTTCCATGGCAAATCCTTCGCGGGAGGAAGCATAAACAACGGGAAAATCCAGTTGTTCTTCGCTTGCGCCAAGGTCAATAAATAAATCCAGAACTTCGTCCAAAACTTCTGTGGGACGTCCGTCGCTGCGGTCAATTTTATTGACAACCACAATGGGTTTTAAATCCAGTTCCAACGCTTTTTTCAGCACAAAACGCGTCTGCGGCATAGCGCCTTCAAAACTGTCTACCAGCAGCAATACGCCGTCCACCATGCGCAGCACGCGTTCCACCTCGCCGCCGAAATCTGCGTGTCCGGGCGTATCCACAATATTAATGCGGTAACCATCGTGCATGACAGCGGTTGTTTTGGATAAAATGGTAATGCCGCGTTCCTTTTCCAAATCATTGGAATCCATCACACGTTCCGCCACCTGTTGATTGACGCGGAAAATACCGCTCTGCCGCAGCATGGCGTCCACCAAAGTGGTTTTACCATGGTCAACATGGGCGATAATGGCAATGTTACGAATTTTCTCCTGTGTATAGTTCATAGGTTCTCCTCCTAATGGTTTTCCTGCGCTTGTATTATGGTCGGATAGTGCAGAAAGAAATGTTTCCGGTTATATCGTTTCTCAAAAACAGCAGCCGTGCAATATATCAAACTGCCGGCTACGGTTTCTGCTAAGAATTTGACAAAATAACTCAATTTAACATTTTACTATTTATTGAGAGAGATGTCAAGCGACAAAAATACCAAAATATCGAATTTCTACTTGACCTGAACACATTATTGTATTAAAATTAGAATAGTATATCAAAATAGGGAGGGGATCCGATTGCGCTGTCCATATTGTGACTATCAGGAGAGCAAGGTGATTGATTCCAGACCGACGGAAGAAGGAAATGCGATTCGCCGCCGGCGGGAATGTATGAAATGCGAAAAACGTTTTACAACATATGAAAAAATCGAAACCATCCCTGTGATGGTAGTGAAAAAAGACAGTAGCCGCGAACCGTTCAGCAGGACGAAGGTGATGAACGGCATTCTGCGTTCCTGTGAGAAACGCCCTGTTGCGGTGGACGACATTGAAATGGTAGTGAACGATATTGAAACCAAAATCCTGAATTCACTGGAGCGGGAGGTCACAACAGAAACCATCGGCGAACTGGTTATGAACCACCTCAAAGAACTCGATGGCGTGGCATATGTACGGTTTGCGTCGGTATACCGTGAATTTAAAGACATCAACACATTCATGGACGAACTCCATAAACTATTGAAATAGGGGATTTGTTTGAAGGAAAGATATATTGATTTGCATATGCATTCCACTGTTTCGGACGGCACGTATACGCCGCAGGAATTGGTACAAATGGCGCTTGGACGCAATTTGAGCGCTATTGCGTTGACTGACCATGACAGCGCCGAGGGCGTGCGTGTGGCGCAGCAGGCAGCGGACGGTACCGGTCTTGAAGTGGTGCCGGGCGTGGAACTCAGCACTTACGACGGGCAGGAAATGCATATTTTAGGCTATTTTATTCAACCTGAAAATGCTGCGCTGAAGCAGTATTTGGAGAGCATGGCGCACAGCCGCTTGGAACGTGTGCAAGCCATGGTGCGAAAATTGTCCGGAAATGGATTTTCCATTTCCTGGGAGGAAGTGCGCCGACGTGCGCAGCACATGGTTAGTCGTGTGCATATTGCACAAAGTTTGGTGGAAAAAGGATATGCCGCTTCTGTGGGAGAAGCGTTTGACTGTTTGATTGGCGAGGGGAAACCCTATTTTGTACGGCGGCAGCAGATAAAGCCGCAGGAAGCAATTCAGGCAATCCATGAGGCAGGAGGGCTTGCAGTTTTGGCGCACCCCTATTTTCTGCACTGTGATGCAGCGCTGGAGGAGCGGCTGCGCCGGTTGCCGGAACTGGACGGAATAGAATGCCACTATCCGCGCCATACGCAGGAGCAGTGCGAAGAATATCAAAGGCTTGCAAGGAAATTTAGACTGTTGGAAACCGGTGGAAGTGATTTTCATGGGGCGAACCGACCGGAGGCGGAAATGGGGATAGGCTGCTGCGGCAGAAAAATTCCCTATGAATATTTAGAAAAAATGAAGCAAAAGACCTCAAAAAGATGATGAAGCAGAAACTACCTGCATACAATAAAGAAAGAGCGAAGAAATACCATAGCTTGTATGGGAACAAAGTTGCTGGAGGTAAAAACAAATATGAAACATTGGAAATATATAAGATATTGCTATTTTGTGGTGGCGCTGGTATTGATAGCGGCAACCATGGCAGTACCTGCTGCCGCGCCGCCGCAGGACGGAAACCTGCCTATCATATTATATCACAATATTACATATAATTACACCAGGGAAAATCATAAAATGCATGTGGATCCTGCCCGGCTGGAGGAACAACTGAAGGCAATCAAAGAGGCTGGATATAACACCATTTTTCTGGAAGATTATGTGAACTATTTGGAAGGGAAAGCAGTTCTGCCGGAAAAACCGCTTGTGATTACTTTTGACGATGGTTATACGAGCAATTATGAATATGCATTTCCGCTGCTGAAAAAATACGGCATGAAAGCGACTATTTTTGTAATTACCAGCCGGATGGGAACGCAGGAAACGCAATATCCGCATTTCACATGGGAACAGGCAAGGGAAATGGAAAGCAGCGGAGTGATCCGCATTGAAAGCCATACCAATACGCACCCTGATATGTCCGCGCTTTCGCCGCAGGAGCAGGAGGCAGAAATCCGCCGCAGTAAATATCTGCTGGATACGAATTTGCACAAAAACTGCAAGATGTTGGCGTTCCCTTATGGCAGATATACGGAAGGCGCGATTGAACTTGCTAGGAAAGCAGGTTTTGAATTGTCTGTTTTGGTAGGCGACAGGGGCAGCAACAAAAAAGAAAACGGCGCGTATCATTTAAAACGGTTTACTGTCAGCGGACTGCAAACAGGACAGGAATTGGTAGACCACATTGAATATTTAAAACAACATCCGGACGAATGATAAATGGGAGCTATGCAAATGTTAAAAAAAATCTTTAGCATCGGGTTGATTTGTGTTCTGTTCCTAACAGGATGCGATAATCTGGAGCAGATTGAGGAAAGTATTACAGAGACAAAAGAGGAAACAGCGCACAGCGGCGGCACGTTGAATTTATATGCTGTCCGTCCTGATACGCTAAATCCACTCACAACGAAATATGCCCCCAACCGGCAAATGCTGGAGTTGGTCTATGACCCGCTGATTCGTTTGGGGACGGACGGTGCGCCGGTTATGGTGCTGGCGGAATCCGCCAGTGTTTCGGACAGCGGGCGGCTGCATACCATTCGGCTGAAATCCGGTGTGAAATGGCATGACGGGACGGCATTTTCAGCGGCAGACGTGGTCTATACGCTGCAATCTGTCATGAACGCGGCGGATAGTATCTATAAAGTGAGACTATCTAATGTGGCGGCAGTGAGCAAGACAGACGCCCAGACGGTACAAATCCGGCTGAACAATCCGAATGCTTCATTTGTGAATCTGTTGGAGATTCCGATTATTCCCCAGAATTGGCAGGAGGGGACTGTGACAGGAACCGGACGGTATGTTTGGAAAAATTATGACTATCTAAAAAGTATGACATTGGAAAAAAATGCGTCCTATCACGGTGCAAAACCATATATTGACGGCGTGCATGTAACTGTTTTACCGGACGAGCAGTCGGTATACAATGCCTTTATGGTGGACATGACGGATGTGGCAAGTGAGACCAGTCAAGAAGCTGCGAAATATAATACCAGCGGAAATATCAGTTATGAGCGGGTGGTGACGCAGCGGTATTCCTTCTTGGGAATCAATTGCACGAGGGAGCGGCTGAACAATGCCAATTTGCGGCGCGCTTTGATGAAATTGGTGAAACGGGACAAGCTGACAAATGATTTGTATGCGGATTTTGGAATTGCAACGAAATATCCGATGCATCCGCAATCGAAATATTACCGGCGGCAGGAGGGAGATACCCGCAGCGATGTAGAACAGGGGCTGGAGTTGCTGAATCAGGAGGGCTATGAACTCAACAAAGACAGCAATTTACGCGCCAAAGGCGGAACGCCTCTTGCATTTGAACTGCTGGTGAATGCAAACAAGCTGTCCTGCCAGACGGAAGCGGATTATATTGCAGCGGGATTTGCAGAATATGGGATTCGGATTTCGCTGAAAATTGTGCCGCAGGAGGAATATCTGGGCTTGATTCAAACGGGCAATTTTGATTTATATTTAGGCGAAATGAACCTTTTGCCGGACTATGAACTGTCTTTCCTACTGCGGACGGGCGGGGCGCAGAACTATGGGAAATTTTCCAGCAATGAGATGGACGCGGCACTGGACGCGGCAGCAGGCGCAAGTGTAGATTCGATTGCGGCAGCGTTTGGCTATGTGCAGGAAGTGTTTGAAGCACAGGCACCGCATATCCCATTGTTTTTTGAGTATAATCAGCTCATCTATGACAGCGCGAAATTGGGTGGTATTCGTGGGAATATCCAGCCGTCTCTGTTTGGTGCAGCGGAGAGTTGGTTTGTGAAACAGAAATAAAAAAGGCGCGCTTTTTGCGCCGCCGGAGGAAATTTATGCTACAAGAATTCAATCAGATAAAGCGGGAGTTGTTGGAACAGGAGTTCTCCCGCATGAACAATAAACAACGCGAAGCGGTGTTCCATGCCGGAGGACCGCTGCTGATTTTAGCAGGCGCGGGAAGCGGCAAAACAACGACTATTGTAAACCGTATCGCCTATCTCATTAAATACGGCAATGCCTATGCGGACTTTGACCGACTGCCGGACGGATTCAGCGAAGATGATTTGCTGCTGATGAAGGTGGCGCGGCAGTGCGCGGACGGCGTGGGCGAAGACGTTTATCCGCTGGTGTGCAAAGACCCTGTGCCGGAATATCGGATTTTGGCGTTTACGTTTACCAACAAAGCGGCAGGCGAAATGAAAGAGCGTATTATCAAAATGGTGGGGCAGAGCGCGGAATCCATGTGGATTGGAACGTTTCACTCCATGTGCCTGCGGATTTTGCGGCGCGATATTGAACGGTTGGGCTATAGTTCCAATTTTGGCATCTATGACACGGCAGACCAAAAAACGCTGGTGAAAGAATGCATGAACAGCCTGAATGTGAATCCCAAATTTTTGTCCGTATATGATGTGATGAACACCATCAGCCGTGCAAAAGACCAGCTTATGCCGCCTGATATCTTTGCGGAGCGGGCAAGCGACGAGCGGACAGCGACCATTGCGCGGATTTATGAAGTATATCAATCGCGGCTGCGGCAAAACAACGCGGTGGATTTTGACGACATCATTCGTTTGAGCGTGCAGTTGCTGAAAGAAAACCCTGATGTGCTGGAATATTATACCAACCGGTTTTTGCATGTCATTGTAGACGAATATCAGGATACCAACATGGCGCAGTATGAACTGATTTCCATGCTGGCAAGCGGTTATAAAAACCTTTGTGTGGTGGGCGACGACGACCAGTCTATTTATGGATGGCGCGGCGCGGACATCAAAAATATCATTGAATTTGAAAAAGAATATCAAAATTGTACTGTTATAAAACTGGAACAAAACTACCGCAGTACCCAGCGGATTTTAGATGTGGCGAACCATGTGATAAAGAACAACACGGTGCGCAAACACAAGAAATTGTGGACAGAAAATCCTGAGGGCGATAAAATTCAATTTTTCTGCGGCGGCAGTGAAAAAGAAGAAGCGGACTATATCGCGGCAAGCGTGGAACAGGAAGTGCAGCAGAGTGCAAGTTATCGGGACATTGCAGTGTTGTATCGCACGCACGCACAGTCGCGCGCTATAGAAGAAGGGCTCATGAAAGCGGGCGTACCGTATAAAATTGTGAGTGGTACCAAGTTCTACGACCGTTTGGAAGTAAAAGATGTGCTGGCATATTTGAAAGCTATCGACAATCCCAGCGATTCTGTTGCAGTCAGCCGTATTTTGAATGTGCCCAAACGTGGTATCGGTAAAACGACGCTGGAGAAAATTGCAGCGCTTGCGGAAACGGAACACGTTTCTGTGCTGGAAATTATCCGGCGGGCGGGAGAGTTTGACGACCTTGCGCGCAGCCAGCAGAAACTGTTGGAATTTGCCGCGTTGATAGAGCGCTATAAACAGGAAAGCGGTCTGAAACCGGTTTCGCAGTTCATTACGGATATGGTGGACGACCTCCATTTGCATGAGCACTATGCCAAAGAAGGGGAAATTGAAGCCTTGACCCGTATGGAAAATATCGGGCAGTTGGTGGCAGTGGCAAAAGAGTTGGAGCAAAAAGAAGAAGAGTTCCATCTGGAAGAATTTTTGGCGCATATTTCACTGATTACCGGACTGGATACCGAAGATGAAGCGGAGGACGGCGTCACGCTGATGACCATGCACAGCGCGAAAGGATTGGAGTTTGACTATGTATTTGTGGTGGGGCTGGAAGAAGGACTGTTCCCCAAAATCCGCGAAGGAGACGGCGATGAGGAACTGGAAGAGGAACGGCGGCTGTGTTATGTATCCTTTACGCGGGCGCGCAAAAAATTATTCCTCACCTGCGCCAGAACGCGGCGTTCCTATAGCGGCTATCCCATGCGCACGATGACCTCGTCGTTTATCAGTGAACTTCCGACGGAGCTGCTGGAAGGGCTGGAGGATTTGTACCGCGTCCGGAAAGAACCGATTCCGCAGCAGGCAGAAAAAACAGATTTCAGAAAATACATACCGGGAAAACAGCAGAGTAGGCCGCACGCGAAGGTTTCCGCAGACGCTTTTGCGGAAGGCGGGCGGGTACGGCATAAGAAGTTCGGCACAGGTACGATCGCGCAGGTACAGAAATCTGGAGATATGCTTGTGCTGACGGTGGATTTTGATTCGTTTGGGCGGAAGAATATTATTTCATCAGTGGTAACGCCTGTTTCGTGATGAAAAACGGGAGAAAAAGGAGATTAGACGTGAAAGCGAAAGATATCATTTCCATTGTGGCAGTGGTTTTATGTATAGCGGCGGCAGTGTGGGTGCCGGCTTTGGGAACCTTGTTTACGCTCGCGGGCGCGGTGATTTGTGCGTTATTATATGTGCGGCGCGGGTGGTATCCTGTCATTTTGAGCGCTGTACTGGGTGCTACAGCGGCGTTTGCGCTGTCGCGCAGCGCTCTTGTGGGCATTGTGTTAATGCTTGGCGTTGTTGCGCCCGGCTGTGCGATGATGGCGGTATGGAAGAAGAATTTGGGAATGCGGGAGATTATCACCGCGGGGACATTGGGATTTCTACTGCAAACCATGCTGGAATTTATCATTATCCGAATTCAGTCGGGGGAAAACATTTTTTCGGAAATGCTTAGCAGTATGCAGAAAGAAGCAGACGCCATGCTGCCGCAGTTTCGGCAAATGCTGGAGACCTCCGGCGTGGCGAATGTGGAAGAAAGTATGCAGGCGCTCACACAAATGTATCACTATCTGATAGAGACGCTTGCGCAGCTTATTCCGGCGCTTTTATTGATTTGTTGCTGCGTGATGGCATATATTGTGCTTTGTATTTGCATGGCATTTTTGCGGCACGACGGACAGGATACCGACAGCATTACGCCGTTCACGCAGCTGCACGCCCCGCGCAGCGTGGCGTTGGCGTTGCTGATGATGTTTGCAATCAGCCTGTTTGCATCGGCGCAAGTGATTCGCGGCGCAGCGCTGAATATCACGGTAGTGCTGTTTGCCTATTTTACCGTCTGTGGCATTTCGCTGCTTTGTTTTTGGATGAAACGGATGTTTCCGCGGATACTATTGCGGACGCTGATTGCGGTTCCAATGGTGGCGGTAGCGATATCTATGATGATGCTGCCGATATTGAATCCTGTGCAGTTGTTTTTGCTGGCAGGAATCATCGATTCCGCCTTCTGTTTCCGGCGGCGGGCAGGGCGTAGCGATGTTATGTAACAGTCCGGTAAATAGAGTTGAGCCGCAAAAGTGTGGGTCAATGATAGGATTTTGAGAAAGGGGGAGAGCCACTTTGAAACGGAAGTCATATACGTCAATTACTGCTAATTATTCGTGGGTTTATTTGCTTGTTTTGTTTTTGTTTGCCTGTGTGCTGCTGGCTTTAAGGCAATTTGGATTGGGCATTGCGGGCATTGCTATAGGCATTTTGTTGACGATTGTCACTGTTTTGGTGGAAACAAACCGAAAGAAAAACCTGTTTGAATATGTGCAGCAGTTATCGTTTCATGTGCATTCCATGTCAAGAGACTCTTTGTTGAAATTCCCCATGCCGCTGACGATTATTGACCAGAACGGCAGGATTATCTGGTATAACAAACAGTGTGCGGAGATTTTTGAAGACAACATTTTTGACCAGGATATCAATGAAGTGCTGGGAACAGATTTGGACATTGAACAATTTGTGAATCAGGTGAAACTCTCAGCGCGTATAGAATATAAAAAGCGGTATTATAATCTCATGGCAAACGTTTCGGATGAAATGCCGGACAACACGACTGTGATTTTGTATTGGGTGGACGAGACGGAAGAAATTTTAATGAAACAAGAATATGAAAATTCCCGTCCGGTTATCTGTCAGCTAAGCATTGACAATTATGATGAAATCATGCAAAATACAGATGAAATTCAACGTCCTATGTTTGCGGCAACCATCGAAAAAAAGATTCATGAATGGGTGGCAAAAAATAAAGGAATTATCCGTAAAATGCAGAGAGATAAATATACGGTTATTATGGAAAAACGGTTTCTGGAAGAAAATGCGCGGGGGAAATTCCCGTTTTTAAATGAAATGCGCGACTTGCAGGAAGGCAATAAAATGCCAATTACCATCAGTCTTGGAATTGGCGTTGGGGCGGACTTGCCGGACAACGACAGCTATGCAAACAGCGCCTTTGACATGGCGCTGGGACGCGGCGGCGACCAAGTGGTGATTAAAGATAGGAATAAATTCACGTATTTCGGCGGCAACAGTGCGGAACAGGAAACGCATACGCGTGTGAAAACGCGCGTCATGGCATATGCGCTCAAACAACTGATTCAGCAAGCGGAAAAAGTGGTGCTGATGGGACACAAAAATGCGGATTTGGACGCAATTGGCGCGGCAATCGGGCTGTATAGCAGCATACGGCATATGGATAAGCCTGTCTATATTGTAACGGAGACGCAAAATAAATCGACGCTCAAGCTGCTGGAGCGCGCCAACCGATATGAAGAATTCCGCGGCGCCCTGATAGATTATGAAAAAGCCAAAGAAGTGGTAGATGATGATACGCTGCTGATTGTGGTAGATGTGTATCGTGCGTCCATCACAGAATGCCCGCAATTGCTGGAGGTGGCGGGAGATGTTGTGGTACTGGATCACCACAGAAAAAGTGCGGAATTTATTGAAGATACAACGCTGGTATACCATGAGCCGTTTACATCGTCTACTTGTGAAATGGTGACGGAACTGCTGCAATATATTGACGACGGCGCCCATATTGCGCCGATTGTAGCGGAAGCACTGTATGCAGGTATCGTGATGGACACCAAAAACTTTGTGTTTAAGTCCGGCGTTCGTACCTTTGAAGCCGCGGCATACCTGCGGCGGCGCGGCGTGGATACGCTGCACATCAAACAACTGTTTCAGGACGACCGGCAGGTCTATATTCAAAAGCTGGCGGTGGTCAAAGCGGCGTTTATGTACAGAGATGGAATTGCCATATCGCGCCTGAAAGAAAAAACGGAAGATACCACAATGGTGGCGGCAGTGGCGGCAGATGAAATGCTGGGCATGGAAGGCGTTGCCGCATCGTTTGTGTTATCCGAAGTGGAAGGCGGTATTCATATCAGCGGGCGTTCGCTCGGCGCGGTGAATGTGCAGGTGATTTTGGAGCGTATCGGCGGCGGCGGACATATCACGCTGGCGGCAGCGAAAATAAATGGAAACATGAAACAAGCGGAAGAAACGTTAAAACAAGCAATTGATGAATATTTTGACGATACAGCAGAGGAGGAAGAGGAATGAAGGTCATTTTAACAAGCGATGTAAAAGGACAGGGAAAAAAAGGTGAAATGGTGAATGTTTCAGATGGATATGCCAGAAACTTTTTGTTTCCGAAAAAATTAGCAACGCCGGCTACTAAAACGGCAATCAATGAAATGAAAGGGCAGGAGGACGCAAAAGCCTATCATGAACAAAAACAGCTTGAGGCGGCGCAGGAACTTGCGGCAAAGCTGGAAGGAAAAACTGTGACGATTGAAGCAAAAGCAGGCGAAAATGGAAAACTGTTTGGGTCTATCACCAGCGCGGAGGTGGCGGAACAAGTGAAATTCCAACTTCATGTTGTGCTGGACAAGAAAAAATTGGTAATGGATACCATCAAACAGGCGGGCGAAACGGAAGTGAAAGCGAAAATCCATGCCGGCGTGACGGCAACGTTTAAAGTGGTCGTAGCGCCCGGCGCATGAGGAAAGCCGAGAGTATGAACAGATTGAAAGTGAGGTGAGCGTTTTTGAGCGAACAGGAGGAAAACTTATTTATTAAACAGCAGCCCTATCATGCGGAGGCGGAACAGTCCGTTTTGGGAGCAGTTATGCTGGATCAGAGTTGTCTTGCAAAAGTGGCGCAGCACCTAAAAGAGGAAGATTTCTATTTGCGCCAGCACCGCGTGATTTACCGCGCCATGGTGGACATCTGGAACCGGAACGGCTCCATTGATGCAGTCACGCTCAGCGAGCAGTTGGGCGCGGAATTGGAGGCGGTGGGGGGCTATGCTTATATTGCGCAAATTGCGCAGACGCTCCCCACTACTCAGCATTTGGACGCGTATATCGACATCGTGGCGGATATGGCAATTCGGCGGCGGCTGATTGACGCCGCCAGCCACATTGCCAACATCAGTTATGACAAAGAGGACGATCTGCAAAACGTGCTGTCCGATGCGGAAAGCAGCATTTATAATATTTTGCAGCAGCGGCGGACGGAGAATTTTTCGGCGGTGGGCGACGTGCTGTTTGACAGCTTTGAACACATTCACCATCTGTTTGTCAACCGCGGCAAAACAACGGGCGTTCCGACAGGATTTCGGGATTTGGATATTGTCACAACAGGCTTGCAGCCTTCGGAGTTGATTATCATAGCAGCGCGTCCTGCCATGGGAAAAACCAGTTTTGTGCTGAATGTGGCAATCAACGCGGCAAAAGCGGGCGTTCCGGTTGCGCTGTTCAGTTTGGAAATGTCCAAAGAACAGCTTGGTACGAGACTGATTTGGTCGGAATCCATGATTAGCGGCGAAAAAATTAAATCAGGTAACATTCGCGACGATGATTGGACGACGCTTGCTAAAGTGGTGGGACATATTTCGTCAACCCCGCTTTATATTGATGATTCGCCAGGCATTACCATCACGGAGATGCGCGCGAAATGTAGAAAATTGCAATTGGAACACGGTATCGGGCTGATTATCATTGACTATTTGCAGCTGATGCAAGGCGGGCGACGCAGTGAAAACCGGCAGCAGGAAATTTCTGAAATTTCCCGCGGACTGAAAGTGCTGGCAAAAGAACTGAATGTGCCTGTTATTGCGCTGTCACAGCTTAGCCGTGCAACGGCAAACAGGACAGACCATAAACCGATTCTCAGTGATTTGCGTGAATCAGGTGCCATTGAACAGGATGCAGATATTGTTATGTTCCTCCACCGCGAGGATTACTATAACGAAGAAACAGAAAAGAAGGGCATTGCGGAATGTATTATTGCAAAACACCGTAATGGACCTGTTTGTACGGTAGAACTGGGCTGGAAGTCCGATATCACGCGCTTTGTCACATTGGACAGGCAGCATACGGAGTGACGCCGACATGAGACAACTCATAAATAAAGTAGAAAATTATTGTGTGCAGCAGCAATTGCTGGTGTGTGGCGGACGCGTTTTGGCGGCGCTTAGCGGCGGCGCTGATTCCGTTTGTTTGGTACATATGTTAAAACAGTTGCAGCCGAAATGGAACTTGCAATTGGCAGCGGCGCATTTGCACCATGGATTGCGTGGTGCGGACGCGGACGCAGACGCGGCGTTCGCGCGGAAATTGTGTCAAACACTGGATATACCGTTCTATGAAAAAAAAGCGGACGTTGCCGCATTTGCACGGCAGCAGAACTGTTCTGTGGAAACGGCAGGACGAGGGTTGCGTTATGATTTTTTGGAGCAAACGGCACGGAATTTCGCGGCGGAGACGGATGCGGCGGCAGACGTCCGCATTGCAACAGCGCATCATAAAAACGACCAAGCAGAAACGGTTCTCATGCATATGCTGCGCGGCAGCGGCAGCAGGGGACTGGCAGGCATACCGCCTAAGCGGGACAATATTATCCGCCCACTGCTTTGTTTGACGCGAGAGGAAATTGAAACATATTTGCAACAGAATGGCATTTCGTTCCGGACGGACAGTACCAATCTTCGCAGTGACGTCACACGCAACCGCGTGCGGCTGGAGCTGATTCCCCAGCTGAAACGGGACTATAATCCGGAAATTGTAGAAACACTTTGCCGCACGGCGGAAATTATGCGGCAGCAGCAAACCGACATAGACAAGCAGGCACAGCAGTTTATTCAAAACCATGTAAAACAAGAGAAAAACGACCGGCGTGTGGCGGCGGGGGAATTGCTGGCGCAGGGTATGACAATAGGTCATGCGGTGCTGTGCCATATGGCGGGCAGTGCGCTGGAATGGGGACATGTGCAGGCAATTTGGCGAATTTTGGAGAAAAATGAAACAGGTTGTCAAATGGATTTGCCGCATGGTATGACTGCCACGCTGTCGTATGGAATTTTAACGGTTGGACGCAGGGCAAAAACGATATCGGGATTTTCTTATATACTCAGACCCGGCGAAACCTGTCTGCTGCCGGAACTAGGATGCGTGGCAGGTGTGGACTGGGCGGCAGAACAAGATAAAAGGCAGGAATCAGTGCATATCATGCCCTATCATGGAGAGCCTATTGTGATTCGCAGCAGACAGTCGGGCGACCGTATTCGTACCGGCGGACGGTTGCAGCGGGTCAAACAAATGATGATTGACGCAAAAATTCCACGGGAGCTGCGGGAAAAAATTCCGGTTGTGGAAGTGGGCGGCGACATTGTTTGGGTATATGGGCTGCGGCATGCGGATACGCCGCATGATGGGACACCAATGATAAAAATATGGATAAAGGAGAAATCGACATGCATCAGGATTTAAAAGAAATTTTGCTCACGCAGCAGCAATTGGCGGACAAAACAAAAGAACTGGCGCAGAGAATTTCAAACGACTATCGAGGGAAAGAGTTTGTGATGGTGACGGTACTCAAAGGCGGGTTTATCTTTGCTTCCGACTTGGTGCGTCAAATGGACATCGACGTGGATATTAATTTCATGGCGGTTTCCAGCTATGGCAGCGGCACGCGTTCCAACGGCAACGTGAAAATCGTCAAAGATTTGGACTCCGATATCCGTGGCAAACATGTGTTGATTGTGGAGGACATTGTTGACAGCGGACATACGTTGTCGTTTCTGATGCGGTTGATGAAAGACCGCGGCGCGGTAGATGTGAAGATTTGCACGATTTTAAACAAACCGTCCCGCCGCGAAGTGGATATTGATGTGGCGTATCTGGGCTACGACATTCCCGATGAGTTTGTTGTGGGCTATGGATTGGACTATGACGAACGCTACCGCAACCTGCCCTATCTCGGAACTTTGAAAGAAGAGGTTTATAATTCCTGATTTTTAGGTATAATAAAAGGAGCGGCTGCCGGAAGGCGGAGAAAAGAATACATAACTGCATGGAAACCGGCAGCGGAAAAGTGATAGAATGAATAAAAAAGAGGTGCTATCATTTGGAAATTTTGGGAATTACAAGGTATTTTGGTACTTGTAATTTCATATAAAGTATGGTATATTATATGATACGGGCATTTTACGAAAAATAACCGTTAGGCTTCGTAATAGAATGACATAGGTTCGGTTAAGGAGAGTGATAGAGCCTTGAAGAAATATTTGAAAAATATCAGTTTTTATGTTTTGTTGTTTGCCATTATGGTGGTAGTATATATGTTAATTGTGCAGCCGCCCAAGGAAGAACCGAAATATTTTTCCGATTTGGTGCAAAGCATAGAACATGACAACGTGGAAGAACTTGTGATTGAAGAAGGACAGGCAACGGCGAAACTAAAAAACAGTGACAAACCAATCGTGGTAGATGTGCCGAGTATTGGCGCGTTGCTAGAATTCTCTTCTCCGAAACTGAAAGAACAGATGGTGAACGGAACCATTAAGGTGAGCACGCCAACGCCGCAGCAAATGCCGTGGTGGTTGTCCATGTTCCCCTATTTGATTTTGATTGTCATTATGGTACTGTTCTGGATATTTTTCTTCCGTCAGGCGCAGGGCGGCGGCGGTGGGAAAGCCATGAATTTTGGAAAAAGCAAGGCAAAAGTGCTTACAGAAGACCAGAAAAAAGTCAACTTTGGCGATGTTGCCGGTGCAGATGAGGAAAAAGCGGATTTGGAAGAAATTGTGGAATTTTTGAAAAATCCTGCGAAGTATACGGCGCTGGGCGCAAGAATCCCCAAAGGCGTTTTGCTGGTGGGACCTCCGGGAACCGGTAAAACCCTGCTGGCAAAAGCGGTTGCAGGGGAAGCGGGCGTACCGTTTTTCTCTATTTCAGGTTCCGATTTTGTGGAAATGTTTGTCGGTGTGGGTGCATCACGTGTGCGCGATTTGTTTGAGGAAGCGAAAAAAGCGACGCCTTCCGTTATTTTTATTGACGAAATTGATGCAGTGGGACGTCACAGAGGCGCAGGTCTCGGCGGCGGACATGATGAACGTGAGCAGACTTTGAACCAATTGCTGGTGGAAATGGATGGATTTGGCGTCAATGAAGGCGTTATTGTCATTGCCGCAACCAACCGCCCCGATATTTTAGACCCGGCGCTTTTGCGCCCGGGACGTTTTGACCGTCAAATTGTGGTGAATACACCTGATTTGCAGGGACGCGTTGATATTTTAAAGGTTCATGCAAGAAACAAAAAATTTATGCCGGATGTGGATTTGAGAGTGGTTGCCAAAACAACTGCCGGATTTACAGGCGCAGATTTGGAAAACCTGCTGAACGAAGCGGCATTGCTGGCGGCGCGGAAAGATAAAACGGCAATTTCCAACGAAGATATTCAGCAAGCATTGATGAAGGTCATGATGGGTGCAGAAAAGAAATCGCGCGTCATGAGCGACAAAGAGAAAAAACTGACGGCATACCATGAAGCGGGTCACGCGGTTATCACACGACTGATGCCGGATCAAGACCCTGTGCATGAGGTGTCCATCATTCCGCGCGGACGCGCAGGCGGATATACCATGCATTTGCCGCAAGAGGATAAGAACTATGCAACGCGTGGCGAGATGAATGAAACCATTCGCATTTTGCTTGGCGGTCGTGCGGCGGAGAAAATTATTTTGGGAGACATCAGTACAGGTGCGTCCAATGACATTGAACGTGCTTCCGATACGGCGCGCAAAATGGTGACGCGTTACGGAATGAGTGATAAATTGGGACCCATTACGTTTGGAACCGCGCATGAAGAGGTGTTTATCGGACGTGACTATAATCAGATGCGCAATTACAGCGAAGATGTGGCAATTCAGATTGACGAAGAAGTGCATAGCATTGTAAACGAAGCATATCAGGATTGTATCAATTTGCTCACGGAGCATATTGACAAACTGCATGTGATTGCAAAAGCGCTTCTTGAATTTGAAAAATTAGACGGTAAAACCTTTGAAAAACTGTTTTCCGGCGACACGGCGGCTGCGGAAGCGGCGCTGGACGCACAGCGGGAAGAAGAGAACCAAGAGGAAAAAGTCATGGATACAGAAGAAAAAACAGAAGAATAGGTTTGTGGAAAGAGGGTTCGCGGTTCGCGCTCCCTCTTTCGTGATATCATAACCGGCTTGCAGCAGCAGGAAAAATCGTGTTTGCAGGAAGAATTTGGGGAGGCAAAAAGAGTCCGGCAGAGCCGGGTGCAATAAGAGAAAGGAATGTCAATGATATGAAGATGATGGAAAAACTCTTCGGCACATATAGCGACAGGGAACTCAAACGGATTTACCCGATTGTCGATAAGATTGAAGCGTTGGAAGAGGATATGAAACAATTAACGGACGAACAACTGCGTGGCAAAACAGCGGAGTTTAAGGATCGGCTGGCAAACGGAGAAACCTTGGATGATTTGCTGCCGGAAGCATTTGCGGTGGTTCGGGAAGCGGCGGACAGAGTGCTGGGACAGCGGCATTTCCGTGTGCAGCTCATTGGTGGTATTATTTTGCACCAGGGACGTATTGCAGAGATGAAAACAGGGGAAGGAAAAACATTAGTATCAACGCTTCCTGCCTATTTGAATGCCCTAACAGGCAAAGGTGTTCACATTGTCACAGTCAACGATTATTTGGCAAACTATGCAAGCGAACTGATGGGGAAGGTGCACCGGTTTTTAGGGCTTAGCGTGGGACTGATTGTCAATGGATTGGATAATAATGAACGGCAAAAGGCATATGCAGCAGATATCACCTATGGAACAAATAATGAACTGGGATTTGACTATCTGCGTGATAATATGGTGATTTATAAAGAGCAGATGGTACAGCGCGGACACAATTATGCGATTGTGGACGAAATTGACTCCATTTTGATTGACGAAGCACGAACACCGTTGATTATTTCCGGCGCCGGCGATAAATCAACGGATATGTACACCATTGTAGACCGGTTTGTGGCGCGGTTGACGCCTATTAAACGGGCGGAGTTTGATTCCAAAGAGAACTTCGATGACCTTGACGGTGATTATTTGGTGGACGAAAAACAAAAAACAGTTACACTGACGCAGCGCGGTATCAAAAAAGCGGAGGAAGCGTTTCATATTGATAACTTGTCTGACCCTGAAAACATGGCGCTGCAGCACCACATCAATCAGGCGATTCGTGCGCACGGTATCATGCGCCGCGATATTGACTATGTGGTGAAAGATGATGAAGTTCTGATTGTTGATGAATTTACAGGTCGTATTATGATTGGCCGCCGCTATAGTGAAGGTCTGCATCAAGCAATTGAAGCTAAAGAAGGCGTGAAAGTAGAAAGGGAAAGCAAAACGCTGGCAACGATTACGTTCCAGAACTATTTCCGTCTCTATGATAAATTAGCAGGTATGACCGGTACCGCGCTGACAGAAGAACAGGAATTTCGTGAAATTTATGGGCTGGACGTGGTGGAAGTGCCAACAAACCGCCCGATGATACGAAAAGATTTGTCTGACGTTGTCTATAAAACAGAGGACGCGAAATTCCGCGCGGTAGTAGAGCAGATTAAAGAATGCTATGAAAACGGACAGCCGGTGCTGGTGGGTACCATTTCCATTGAAAAATCCGAATTACTCAGCAAAATGCTGAAAAAACAGGGGATTCCGCATCAGGTGTTGAATGCGAAATTTCATGACAAGGAAGCGCAAATCATTGCGCAGGCGGGTAAATCGGGCGCAGTGACCATTGCAACCAACATGGCGGGTCGTGGTACGGATATTATGCTGGGCGGTAACGCGGAATATTTGGCGCGCAACGCCATGGAAAAAGATGGCTACGAACCGGAACTGATTTTTGAAGCGACAGGATTTGCAGAAACAGATGACGAAGAAGTTTTAAACGCAAGAAAAGTCTATCAGGACTACTATGAAAAATTTAAAGAACAAATCAGCGATGCGCGTGAAGAAGTAATTCGGGCGGGCGGCTTGTTTATCGTAGGTACCGAACGGCATGAATCACGTCGTATTGATAACCAGCTGCGCGGACGTGCAGGACGTCAGGGAGACCCCGGTTCTTCGCGGTTTTTCATTTCGCTGGAGGACGACCTCATGCGCCTGTTTGGTTCCGACCGTGTGAAAAAAGTGGTGGAAACCATGGGGCTGGAAGATGACGAACCCATTGAACACAACATGCTGACCAAAGCCATCAGCACGGCGCAGAGCCGCATTGAAGGCAGAAACTTTGAATCTCGTAAACACGTGCTGCAATATGATGAAGTGATGAACCAGCAACGTAAAATTATCTATAGTCAGCGGCAGCAGGTATTGGACGGTGAAGACCTCAAAGAGAACATCACGAATATGATAGAAGAATATTTCAGCGATATGGTAGACCGTTATACGGCGGGCGATATCGTGGACGACTGGAATCTGATTGGCTTAGCGTCTGAAGTGGAAGGCATTCTGTTTGAGCCGGGTGAATTTGCCTATCAGCAGGAAGAGTTGGATTCGTTGGAACGCGACGACTTGAAAGAGCGCATTCTGGAGCGCGCAATGGAAAAATATAAAGCGCAGGAAGAACTCATTGGCACGGAACAAATGCGGGAAGTGGAACGCGTGATTATGCTGCAAAACGTAGACCGTAAATGGATGGATCACATTGACAGTATGGATCAGCTCAAACGCGGTATTACCCTGCGCGCCTATGCACAGCGCGATCCGGTTGTGGAATATAAATACGAAGGTATGGACATGTTTGAGGAGATGATTAACTCCATCAAAGAGGATACGGCGCGCATGGTGCTGACGGTGAAATTCCGCACACCGCCGCAGCGGGAACAAGTGGCAAAACCGACGACGGCTTCCCATGGTGGCGAAGAAGGCGGCGTGAAAAAGACCGTTGTGAAAAAACAAAAAGTGGGACGTAACGACCCATGTCCTTGCGGCAGCGGCAAGAAATATAAAAAATGCTGCGGCATGAATGAGGAATAAAAAAATAGAGACGCTGCAAAAAAGCGTTTTACATGCAAATGCAGACGCTGCAACGTTTAAAATAAATCAAAAAAAGGGAAGTGAAAAAATGATTGATTTGGAGCAATACCGTTTGGATACCAAGTCCATGGAAAATCAATTAAAAGAATTGGGGGATTCACTTTAACATCGCTAAAGTGAAACTGGAAATTGCAGACTTGGAACAGCAGCAGACCGCCGAAGGGTTTTGGGACGACATGGAAGCGTCCAGCAAGGTGCTGCAAAAGACGAAACAACTGAAAAACAAAGTGGATAAATTTGAAACGCTTTGCGGCGAGCGAGAGGATTTGTTGGTTCTGATTGAAATGATGCAGGAGGAACCGGACGAATCCATGGAGGAAGCAATCCAGTCGGCATATGCGCAGCTCGCAGAGAAGCTGGAGCAAATGAAACTGGATACGCTGCTCAGCGGCCCATATGACAAAAACAATGCCATTATTGCGCTTCACGCGGGCGCGGGCGGCACAGAAGCACAGGACTGGGCGCAAATGCTAATGCGCATGTATCTGCGCTGGGCGGAGCGGCATGGATTCAGCACAAAAGTGCTGGATTTATTGGACGGCGAAGAAGCGGGCGTGAAAAGCGCCAGCATTTTGATTGAAGGGGAAAACGCCTATGGTTATTTGAAATGCGAAAAAGGCGTGCACCGACTGGTGCGGATTTCTCCGTTTGACGCGTCGGGGCGACGGCATACCTCATTCGCGTCGCTGGATGTGATGCCGGAATTTGACGACGACATTGAAATCAATATCAGTCCCGAGGATTTGCGCGTGGATACCTACCGCGCAAGCGGCGCGGGCGGACAGCACGTCAACAAAACAGAATCCGCTGTCCGTATCACACATTTGCCAACGGGCGTGGTGGTTTCCTGTCAGACGGAACGTTCCCAGATTCAAAACAGGGAAACCGCTATGAAAATGCTGAAATCCAAACTGCTGGAAATTGCAGAACGTGAAAAAATGGAAAAAATTGAAGATATCAAAGGCGAAATGAAAGAAATCGGCTGGGGAAGCCAAATCCGCTCGTATGTGTTTCATCCCTACACTATGGCAAAAGACCACCGCACGGATTTTGAGGTGGGCAATATCGGCGCAGTGATGGACGGCGAACTGGACGGATTTATTCAGGCGTATTTGAAAGCAAACGTAGAGTGAAAAAAGAGGAGGCGCAACATGTATAACAATAAAGTACACACGCCGGTAGGAAGCTGTGATGTTTTACAGAAAGAAAAGAAAGCAAAAAACAGAATCGAACAAATCTGTATGCAGCATTTTGCGGCGCATGGTTATGCGGATGTGCAGACTCCAATGTTTGAATTCTTAGATGTGTTCACAGGTGAATATGGTTGCAGCGGCGAAGAAAATATGCTGAAATTTTTTGATGCAAAAGGCAGGATTCTGGCGCTGCGTCCCGATATCACGCCGCCCATTGCGCGGATTGCGGCGACAAAACTCAGCGGACAGCCGCTGCCGCTCAAACTTTCCTATGTGGGGCCGGCGTTTCGCGGCGGCGAAGCCTATGGCGGCGAAAAGCAAAAGGAGTTTACCCAAGCGGGCGTGGAATTGATGGGCGTAAACTCGCCCGAAGCGGATGCTGAGGTGATTGCGCTGACTGTGCAATGCCTACTTGCGGCGGACTTAAAAGAATTTCAAATTGACTTGGGGCAAATGGGATTTTTCAAGGCATTGGTGCAGGAAGCGGGTCTCAGCGCAGAGGATATCGACCAACTGGTGGATATCATTGACCACAAAGATTTTATCAACATGGAAACCTTCACACAAGCGCATGATATGCCGGAGGAACTGCGGAATGTGTTTGTGAAACTGCCGACGCTGTTCGGTGATATTGACGTCGTCCGGAGTTTACGTGAGAATCATTTGCCTGCGGCAGCGCTGGCGGCGCTGGACAACCTGATTGAAATTTATGAAATTTTGCGGGACTACGGCGTGCAGGATTACATATCAATCGACTTGGGCATGGTGAAAAACTTCACGTATTATACCGGCGTGGTGTTCAAAGGGTTCACGCATCATGTCGGATTCCCCATCTGTGGCGGCGGACGGTATGATAATTTGGTCGCGCAGTTTGGACGGGACATTCCGGGCGCGGGCGTGGCAATTTGGGTAGACCGTGTGCTTGCGGCATTGCAGCGCAGCGGTGTGGCGCTGGAGTCTCCGGCGCCGGATACCGTGGTGAGTTATGCCAAAGGGTGCCGCGCATTGGCGTTTCAGGTGGCGGAGGAGTTCCGGCGGCAGGGAATGCTGGTGGATTTATACCTCGGAGACGGCGACGCGGCGGCATATGCGAAGGAAAAAGGCGTTGGCGGTATGGCGTATGTGCGAGACGACAGCCACGTGGATGTGACAAATTTCCAGACGGGTGAAGTGAACACCTTGGACATGGATAAGATATAAGGGGGCGCCGAAAGATGGAAAATTATTTGACGGTTGCGCTGGCAAAAGGCAGACTGGCGGAAACGGCAATTGGTTTGTTTGAAAAAATGGGCTATGATTGCAGCCAGATGAGGGAAAAATCGCGCAAGCTGATTTTTACCGATGAAGCAAAAAAAGCGAAATTTATTTTGGTAAAAGCATCGGACGTTCCGGTTTATGTGGAATATGGCGCGGCAGATATCGGTATTGTCGGGCGAGATACGATATTACAAGAGGGGCGCAACCTCTATGAAACGTTAGACCTTGGTTTTGGAAAATGCAAAATGGCGGTCTGCGGTCCGGCAGATATGAAAGACAAGTTTTCAGGTATGGCAAATTTGCGCGTAGCGAGTAAATATACCAATATTGCGCGGGAATATTTCCACATCGGCAAAGGGCAGACAGTGGAAATCATTCCGTTGAGCGGTTCGGTGGAACTGGCGCCGCTGGTAGGACTTTCAGAAGTGATTGTCGACATTGTGGAAAGCGGAAAAACCTTGAAAGAAAACGGATTGGAAGTGCTGGAAGTGATTTGCGACCTCAGTGCTTGGCTGGTGGTAAACCGCGTCAGTATGAAAATGAAACGGGAAACCATTATGGAAATTGTGACAAATATGAAAGAGCTTATCAAAGGGGAGTGCTTATGATAGCGATTATCGACTATGGCGCGGGAAATTTGAAAAGTGTGGAAAAAGCGTTTTTGCATTTGGGCTGTGATGTGATGGTAACAGGGGATAAGGCGGAGATTGAGGCGGCGGATAAAGTGATTCTGCCGGGTGTCGGCGCGTTTGGACATTGTGTGGAAGCGCTGCACCGCGCCGGTATGGAGGAAGTCGTGCACCTTGTGGCGCAGCGCGGTACGCCGCTGCTGGGCATTTGCGTGGGACTCCAATTGATGTTTGAAGAAAGCGAAGAAAGTCCGGGTGCTAAGGGACTGGGACTGTTCAAAGGAAAAATTGTTAAAATTCCGCCGGCGGACGGATTGAAAATTCCGCAGATGGGCTGGAATTGTCTCACTGTAAACGAAAAGTCCCGCTTGCTGAAAGGGATTCCAAATGATACGTTTGTCTATTTTGTGCATTCCTTCTATCCCAAACTGGATAATCCGGCGGACAGCATTGCACGGAGTACCTACGGCATTCCGTTTGATGTGGCGGTGGAACGCGGCAACGTGTTTGCAACGCAGTTCCATCCGGAAAAAAGCGGAGAATGGGGACTGCACATATTAGAGAATTTTGCGAAATTATAGGAGGCGGAAAACGTGATTGTTTATCCTGCGATTGATATTAAGGACGGCGCGTGTGTCCGCCTGTCCCAAGGAAAATTTGACGAGGTTTGCCGGTATACGGACAAGCCCTATACCATGGCAGAGGAATTTGTCCGCACGGGTGCGCATTGGATTCACACGGTGGATTTGGACGGCGCGCGGGACGGAGAACGCAAAAATGCACAGGCAATCAAAGAGATTGTGCAAAAAGCGGGAGATATTCCGGTGCAGATTGGCGGCGGCGTGCGCGATATGCTGTCGTTGGAAAAAACGCTAGCGCTTGGCGTGCGGCGCGTGGTGATTGGCACAGCGGCGGTCAACAATCCGGCGTTTGTGCAGGAAGCAGTGCGTAAATACGGCGACCATATTGCCGTAGGCATTGACGCAAAAGACGGATTTGCCGCAACGCATGGCTGGGAACAGGTGAGCCGCATCAAAGCGGTGGATTTGGCAAAACAGATGGAAGATTACGGCGTAGGAACGATTATTTATACAGATATTGCAACAGACGGTATGCTGCAGGGCCCCAATGTGGCGGCAATGCAGGAAATGAGCAAAGCGGTATCCTGTGATATCATTGCGTCGGGCGGCGTAAGCTGTAAAGACGACGTATTGCGGCTCAAAGAAACGGGCGTAGCGGGTGTGATTATCGGAAAAGCAATCTATGCGGGACGCATCAATTTAGAAGATGTTATCCTGTCGGTGGAATAGAGAGGTGGGGGAAAATGCTGGCAAAACGAATCATTCCCTGTCTGGACGTCCATGACGGGCGAGTGGTAAAAGGTGTTAATTTTGTAAACCTGAAAGACGCGGGAGACCCGGTAGAGGTGGCGGCGGTCTATGACAAGGCGGGCGCGGATGAGTTGGTCTTTCTGGACATCACAGCTTCGTCGGACGCGCGCAATATTTTGTTGGATGTGGTGCGCGGTGTGGCATCTCAGGTATTTATTCCGTTCACAGTTGGTGGTGGAATACGAAGTGTAGAGGATTTTCGAGTCATTTTAAAGGAAGGCGCGGATAAAATTTCCATCAATTCCTCTGCGGTTAAGGATAAATCGTTGATTACAGAAGCGGCGCTGCAATTCGGCAGCCAATGTGTGGTGGTCGCGATTGACGCGAAACGAAACGGTGAAAGCTGGGAAGTGTATATCAACGGCGGGCGAGTTCCAACAGGATTAGACGCGCTGGAATGGGCAAAAGAAGTGGTACGACTAGGTGCGGGAGAAATTTTGCTCACTAGTATGGACGCGGACGGTACCAAAGCGGGATATGACGTGGCGTTGACACGGGCAGTTTCCGAAGCGGTGGAGGTACCGGTCATTGCATCGGGCGGCGCAGGCACCATGGAACATTTTCGCGATGTGCTCACAGAAGGCAAGGCGGACGCCGCGCTGGCTGCGTCACTGTTCCATTATAAAGAAATGGAAATAAAAGACTTAAAACAATATTTAAAGAATAGTAAAATAGAAGTGAGAATATAAATGGGGAAGGAGCGATTAGTCCAATGATACTGGATACGATTAAATTCGATGAAAACGGACTGGTACCTGCTGTTGTGCAGGACGCGAAAACAGGTCAGGTGCTGATGGTGGCTTATATGAACAGGGAATCGCTGGAAAAAACGATTTCCTGCGGGAAAGCGGTTTTTTATAGCCGCAGCCGTCAGAAACTGTGGCTGAAAGGGGAAACTTCCGGAAATTACATGAATGTGGAGACGCTACGGGTGGACTGCGATATGGATTGTCTGCTGCTGAAAGTCACGCCGGACGGACCTGCCTGCCACACAGGAAAAAACAGTTGTTTTTATCGGGTATTAGATGTGGATAAATTTGTGGAGAATGAAGAAAGCGACAACAAAGCAATTATTTTGCAGGAAGTTTATGAAACCATTTTGGACAGAAAGAAAAATCACAAAGAAGGTTCGTATACAAACTATCTGTTTGAAAAAGGGTTGGATAAAATCCTGAAAAAAGTCGGCGAAGAAGCGACAGAGGTTATCATTGGCGCTAAAAACGCGGGCAATGGAGAGGTGTGCTATGAAATCGCGGATTTGCTCTATCATTTAATGGTACTGATGGCGGAAAAACAAATGACGTGGGACGAGGTGTTTGGAGAACTCGAAAAACGTCAGGCAGTAGACCGCGGCAGTAAGGAAAAGAAGCCTGTCTAAAGAGGTGAATGGCTATGCAGGAAGTATTATTATGGCTGGTTATCACAGTGGTATTGGTCATCATTGAAATTGTTTCGTTTAATTTAGTGACCATTTGGTTTGCCGGCGGCGCAACAGCCGCAATGATTGCGGCAATGTTTCATCTGCCCATGTGGGTGCAGTTAATTTTATTTGCGTTTGTGACAACGGTGCTATTGGTGTCAACGCGTCCGTTTGTTGTGAAGGTGATGGCGAAAAAAACGCCGACAAATTCCGACAGAGTCATTGGCATGGTAGGCATTGTCACAGAAGAAATTGATAACATCAAGGAAACCGGCGCAGTGAAAGCGGATGGGAAAGTTTGGTCGGCGCGTTCAGCGGAGGACAGTATCATTCCGGCGGGTGCAATTGTGAATATTCACGAAATCCGCGGCGTGAAAGTGATTGTCTCACGGACGCAGGAGCAAGCGGAACCGGAACAGGAAAGTTAAGCGGAAACGCAGAAAAGCAGGAGAAAACGGTTGTATCGGCTGCTGCTCGCATGTTGATGCGCCGCGAAAGCGGCAGATTGGAGGAAAATCATGGGATACATTATATTTGGCATTTTTATTTTGATTGTGCTGTTCATTGTTTTTAATATCAAAATTGTACCGCAGGCAAATGCGTTTGTTGTAGAACGTCTGGGCGCATATAAAGCGACGTGGGGCGTTGGGCTGCATTTTAAGACACCGTTTCTGGAAAAAGTGGCAAAAAGAGTGTCGCTGAAAGAAATCGTGGTGGATTTTCCGCCGCAGCCTGTGATTACGGCAGACAACGTTACCATGCAGATTGACACGGTTGTCTATTTTCAAATTACCGACCCGAAATTGTATACCTACGGCGTAGAGCGTCCGATGGTAGCCATTGAAAATTTGACAGCGACAACGCTGCGTAACATTGTTGGTGACATGGAACTCGACCAAACGCTGACGTCGCGTGATGTTGTCAACACAAAAATGCGTGCAATTTTGGACGAAGCGACAGACCCATGGGGTATTAAAATCAACCGTGTGGAACTGAAAAACATCATGCCGCCGGCGGAAATTCAAAACGCCATGGAAAAACAAATGAAAGCGGAACGTGAACGCCGTGAATCTATTTTGAAGGCGGAAGGAGAAAAGAAATCCGCAATTCTGGTGGCGGAAGGGGAAAAAGAATCTCAGATTTTGCGCGCAGAAGCGGAAAAAGAAGCGCAAATCCGCCGCGCAGAAGGGGAAGCGGAAGCCATTCGTAACGTCCAGAGAGCAACGGCGGACGGTATCCGTATGCTGAAAGAAGCGGCGCCGAGCAATGAAATTTTGATTCTGAAAAGCTATGAAACCATGGAACAGGTTGCAAACGGCAAAGCGACGAAGTTGATTATTCCTTCCGATATGCAAGGCATGGCAGGTATGGCGGCGTCTTTGGCGGAAATCTGGAAAGACGGCGGTAAACCGGAAGTGAAAAAGCCGGCTGCACCACAAATAGAACAATAGGCGAAACCTGTCTACAAAAAAGGTAAGCCGCTAAAGTGGCATAGAGATTGATGCAAAAAGCCCTGATATCATATTTTATGTGATATCAGGGCTTTGGTATTTATATAGAAAGTCAATCGTTTAGATGAAACCAATCTATAAACGATATTCTCTCCCCAAAAGGCACACACGACTTTGAGGGGAGGCGTGTGCCTGAAAAACCTGTATGTACTGTTGAAGGTATTCTAAAAGAATATGCAGCTACTGCCTATGCTCTTTTAAAAATTTTTTCGCCTCCTTCAGCGGCAAAGCGCGGGAATAGTAAAATCCTTGAATGAGGTCGCAGTCGGTGCTTAGTACCATTTTATTATGTTCTTCCGTTTCGACACCCTCGCATAGAACGGTGATATTCATGCTGTGTGCCAAGCGAATAAGTCCGTCCAGCAACATTTTTCCGCGGCTGTCCATAGCGTTTAGAACAATGTCCCGTTCCACTTTCACGTAATCTATTGGATAATGATAGAGGTCAGATAGAGAGGAATAGCCGCTTCCGATATCATCCAAAGCGATTAGAAATCCAAGCGCCTTACATTTTTGCAGATTTTCCTGCAAAAGTTTCGGATTGTGTGACCGGGAATCTTCTGTAACCTCAATGATAAGGTGACTGTGGAGAAAAGCGTAACGTTCAGCAATTTCTTTGATATGGTTTGAAAAATCCGGTGCAGTAATGGAATAGCGGGTGAAATTACAGGATATAAACATATGACCCAAACCGTCCTGTTCCCATTTCGCCAGTTGTTTACATACCTGCGAAAAAATATAGTAATCGTGCGCTGTTACAGCGCCGGTTTGGTTCATGAGTTCAATATATTTTGACGGCGGCAGCAATCCTTCTTGCGGATTTTGCCATCTGGATACCGCTTCTGCGCCGTATATTTCACCTTTTCGGTTGACAATATATTGCAGATATAACTGAAATTCACCGTCCTTGATTGCCTGCGTGATACGGTGATGCAGGCGTTCATTCTGATGTGTTTCCGCGACGAGGGTTTGCGTGCTGAAAGAAAAGTTCAGTTTGTGACCCACTGCGTGGAGATATCCTTGTTTTGCGTTGTAGAAAGCGGATTCGCTGTCACAGTCCATGTTTTCTTCCAGCGCACAAACGCCGGCGGAAAAGAGATTCGTATATTCACTTTTGAATTGACTAAGATAGACGTCCAGTTCGTCCATGATACGCTTGATTCGTTCTTCTGCCTTTGGTTTATTGCTGCTTTGATAGAGAAAAGCAAACACGCCGGCATTTACCAATGCAAGATATTCTGCGGCGCCGGTTTTTTGATTTAAAAATGCTGCCACATACTGCTGAACCGTTTGGGTTTCGCTTCCGCCGTACCGCCGGTTGAAGGTTTCTTCATCAAAGGAAATATAGGCAAGATAGTATAGACTTTTGCTTTTATCGGAAATAAGATTGTCGTAGCAATAAATGTAATATTTATCATTTCCGATACCATATTGGGGATGTATCATCAGGTCGTCTTGCGCAGCTTTCCGCTTTCTCCCAAAATGGATTGCCAGCACCGTCGCTGTCAGCAAAACAACTGATAAAATACCACCTAAAACATATACAAACAATATATGGATTCGGTTCACGCCGCCGTATTCCCTTGTATAGGACGAGAGAAACGTAAGTTTTTGTTCCGCAGATATCTCGGAAAACGCAGCGGAAACCTTTGATACGATTTCTTCAGAGGCAATGTTAGAAAATGCAAAACAGACCCGCCGCTCTCTGCCGTCAATCGTAATGTTGGAAACGAACTGCGGCGTCTTTATATACTGCTCGTCAATCGCTTCCTCCAAATAGGCGGATATGATATCTGCCTGCCCGTTTTTTGCCAGACGCGCCTGTGCATGGGGACTGCTATCCTCCAAATACTGAAAAGTATAACCGGTTTTTTCAGAAATCACCGCATAAAGCTGCGGCATGAGACCGGCAAACTGTCCGCTCTTATCGTCATAATATTCTATCGGATACATATCGGTGTTTCCTGCCACATAAACGGTGGATTCTGAAGCAAACGAATGAACAGCAGCAAGAAACATAGAAAGCACGATAATACAGATATAGATACATATGGTTCTGACGAGCCCCATGTTACGGTTGTTCATTTTGACATCCACCCTTTTCAATCTTTTTTCGAGTGACCGGAGAAAAGTGTTGCGGTTCTGAAAGCACCTCACTTTTCTCAGACAAATTATCACCCAATATATCAAGTAATTGCTGAATGCTATCGCGTACATCATGGATACCGGCACTGCATTCACGGATTCGTTTTTGCAGTTCATGGGCGCATTCCAGATTTTTTTCCAGAAACTTTGCATTTTCAGCATTTGCTTTTTGCTTCAATTCTACTGCATACATTTTTGCATCGGTCAACACTTCCGCCACACGGTCGCGTTCTGCATAAAAAGCTGCGTTTTCCTGCTCAAGCCGTGCAATTTTTTTATTGAATTCCTGCACTGCCTGTTCGTGTGCTGTTATGGTATCCATCATTTTCAGGGAAAATTTTTCGTTCATTTTTGCGATATATTCACATATATCGCTTTTTTTATATCCCCAAAATCCCTTTTTCAAACGTGTAATATCCATAAAAATCTCCTTTCCGATTTTTCGGTATCATAGCCGGACACGCTTTTTAATGCAACTTGATTTTTTTGCGTTCAATACGACCCCATTGTGTTTTCTTTTTGCGATAGCCAATAAATGCGGTGGAGCGTACCCAAGCAAGGATAAACCGCAGACAGGTTAATTCAAAGAAACATAGTAAGACAGCCTTGACACCGTCTATAAATGAAATTTTCATATCTGTTGTATAGAGGCGTGAGAAGAATGCCGAAAGCGAGAGGATGGAACTGAATCCGGCATATATCAGGAAAAACAGAATCATAAACGGAACATGCAATAAACCGGTTGCCCACGCCAAAAGCATAGTGATAACGCCAAATATTTCAATAAACGGTGAAAACAACTCATAAATCAAAAAGTATAAATAGGATATGAAACTGACTGCACCGAATTTGGGATTGGAAAACATTTTACGGTGCGCAAACATGCTTTGAAACAATCCCAAATGCCATCTTTTACGCTGGCGGCACAAATCACGCAAGTTTTCGGGTACTTGTGTCCAGCAGATGGCATCGCTGGCATATCGAATACTGTAGTTGATATGGTTCATGGTACAATATTCATGCAACTTGACCACCAATTCCATATCCTCGCCGATTGTTTCATTGCTATAACCGCCCGCCGCTATGACTGTCTCTTTTTTGAACAGTCCGAACGCACCGGAAATGATAAGAGAACCGTTGAATTTATCAAACAGAATTCTGGACGCCAAAAAAGAACGGGCATATTCTAAAACTTGCATACAAGCCAAGATATTACGCGGCATACTATATTTTTTGAGCCGTCCGTTTTCCAGTTCGACTGCATTGGAAATGCGCACCATACCGCCGACGGCAACCACATTATCATTTTCCAGAACAGGTTGTGCAATGCGGCGCAGGGAGTCATATTGCAGAAAAGAATCGGCGTCAATACAAATAAAATACGGAAATGTGGAGGCATTAATACCCATATTCAGCGCGTCTGCTTTTCCGCCGTTTCGTTTACGAATGAGCGTCAGCGGTACCTTTTGCAAGCGGGACTCATAGACAAATTCTTCCGGCTGACAGGGAAGTTGCCGGCGTATCGGACAGTGAACGGGGCGCATGTCAAACGCTTCAATTAACTTTTTGGACATATTGTCTGTGGAACCGTCGTCTACTACAATAATCTCATAGGAGCGATATTCAAGCTGCAAAAGAGATTTGACGTTTTCCACCACAGTAATTTCTTCATTATAGGCAGGTACGATAATGGTAATCGGAACATAATAGTCCTGCGGGAGAATGTTTTTCATCAACTCACGCCGACGGAGTTTATACAGTTCAAGAGAGCCGACAACAAGCGAGATAAAAAGGAAGGTTGAATATCCAATGAGATAGGCGATAAAGAAATAGCCGGTCCAATCCAAGAATACTTTAAGCGTGTCTAACATATGGATGCATCCTCCTTTTCTGCGCGTATCATATCACGAACATCAAAATGGTACCGGAGAATTTCGGAGGCGTAGCGGTCATGTCCTTCCAAAACATCAATCAAATCCAGATAAGTCAATCCCAGCCGTTCAAGACTTTGCGCGGAATTGAACCGGATATGCCAGTTGCGGTGATGTAAATTTGATTTTAAAATTTCCACTGTTTTCTCTGCAGGGTAGGAAGCCAAAACAGAAGATGCTATAGCGGCATATTCCCAGCGCATATCGGTTCTGCTGTTCGCATAAAGCAATAAATATTCATATGCCGGTTCATAGCGGTATTTACCGAAATAGCGAATACAGGCAAACCGGAGTTCATCGTCCTGCGATGTATCCTTCATAAGCCGCAGGATATCTTCGCAATGGTCTCCTGAGCTAAAGCGGAAATAGTTCAGCAGCGTGATTTGCATCTTACGCGAGAAATCCTCAAATGTTTCCCAAAGTGCAGCGTTGAGTCGTTGCGTATTACCTGCGAAATTTAATAATCCATCCGCCAACAGTTTGCTATGATAGACTTTATTTTCATTGTCTATGATTTTTAATGCTTTTACAATGCAAGAAGCGTCTCTGGTAGTATAGAGCGCCTGCATAGCGTTTTCCCTGCAATAGATGCTCGGTTCATGGAGAAGCCGGAACAACATATCAATCATAGCGTCAAACGGACGGTCTGCCAAAATTCTATATTTTTTGATGATATATGGGAAATATGCCGCTTCCATAGAATCTTTTTTGCAAT
Organism: Clostridia bacterium; assembly: GCA_022801925.1. Classification (GTDB taxonomy): domain Bacteria; phylum Bacillota; class Clostridia; order RUG12999; family RUG12999; genus JAAWTG01. The sequence goes on from JAAWTG010000003.1 coordinate 61,844, forward strand.
ATTCGATAGAAAGAGATACAAACACACTGCCAATGGAATAGAGATATTTTCGGACAAGCATTGGATTTTCAAGATGTTTTTTTTCAAGCGCTGCATCAAAAGCACGCATGTTGCTGATGCGTTTGAGTTTTCCGGAAAGATAGTTTTTGTGTGCGCTGTGCACAGCACTGTGCGTTTCCAGCCATATCAGTTCACTGCGGATCCTGTCCTCAAAACCATTGCTGACCCGAAGAATCCTTTTGTCCCTGCGGCGGGAGAGGAATGCACTGATGATATTAAATAAAATCATGCCAACGCATATGACAAGATAGACATAAATCATTTTTTCTATGTTCATTGTGAGAACCCTTTCTTTTGGTGAGACAAACAAAAGTCGAATCTCATGCGGTCACTGCATGGCGCAACCATATTCGACTTTCGTTTGCCTATCCGCGTACTGCTATGACCATAATTGTTGCAGCATATAATAGGAACTTTTCAGGCGTTCATGATAGCTTATCTGGTTGCCCCAGCCTTTCAGTTTGAAAGAGGAGAACGGTATCCGACCGCCGGAATTACCATCTGTCAGTGCGAAATACAGTTCATTGATTTTGATATAGTCTATACCGTAGTTGCCGCTGTAATAATCATCATGAATCATCATACGAGACGGATCGGAGAAATTCAAAAGCTGCCACGGCAGTTTCAGTTCAATATAGTCTCCACTGCAGATATAGTCGGCGAGAGAGTCAAACGCCGGACTAGACGGATTGGCGTTGCCATATTTGAGTTTTCCGGTCTCAAAGACCTCTGAGTTTGCCAAATTATCGTTATAGAGAAGTACCGTAGCGGTTTGCAGAATCATCTGAATCGGCAGGAAACGTGGCGAGTCAATATCAGGTATGTTGCTTGCGATATAAGTATCAAAATCATAAGCTTGCAGTGCATAGGTTGAACGCAGCGATTCATAACGTTCCTGCACCAAAACACGGCTGTTTTCTCTGCCGTGCAGCACAATTAAAAAATCTGCTGCACGGTCTAATAAAAGATTTTGTTCCTTGCAATAAAGGCTGCCGCTTTTGGGCGTGATATCCAAAGGAATATAAAGCGTATCGGTTTCGAGGTTGAGGTTCGGTTTGTGAATCAGGAAATAGAGGAACCGCTCATCATATTTTACAGAAAGGGACATGCCGCCGTTTTGGACGACCAAATCCGATTCTGTCCATTCAGAAATATCTCCGTCCACATAGCAAACAGATTTTTCGGCGCCAGGGTCAAAGGATAATAAGCCAAAATATTGCTCGTTGGTCTGATAGTCCGACCAATAGGGCGTTCTTGTCAAATCCACTGCATACATCGTATTCCAGGTGCGTTTGAACCATTCATCCTGCCACGAAAATACACAGCAGCCGGCACAACCTGCCGCCATAATATCCTCATAACAGTCGATAAGCGCTTGACCCTGTTCCTGTTCGGACATGTTGCCCTGATTTCTTCCGGTGTTTGCATCCCTTTGCGCCATTCCGCGTCCGGTGGAAACGCCGAACTCCGAAATAACCACGGGCATGGTATGATGGGTTGTGAGCATGGCAAGATAGGCGCGGTAGGTGCTGAGTTGCCCTTTTGCATTGATATATGCCGATTTATCTGCGATTCCAAACGGTGACCAATCGTCAATATAGGTGAGGTAGTCGGGATAATAGGGATATACATGGTAGGAGGCAAATTGTCCGGCAAGAAATGTGTCATAGGTTTTAATATGTTCCGCATTCACATAGGCACATTTCATAAAGAAATTTTTGATTCGTTCAGGATATTCAAAAGGATCAGTGGTCGGCCAGTTGGAAAAGGCAATGAGTTTTTGCGTTTTATAGCGGCAAGATTCATATTCAACCACTTTGTCGCCGACTTTACAAAGCAGCGTTTCAAAGGGAGAGGCGTCCTGCGTGGTATACATATATTTCCCTTGATAAGAGGTATAACCGTCTTTGCCCGCGTAAAGATCGTCTGTATAAGCAACCGTAAGGTCTTCCCACTCCACGCCCAAAATATAACCGATGACCCAAGAAGAGACGTCTTTTAGATAACTGCCGGAACCGGCGCTTGATACACTATTCAGCGCAATTTTTTTATTGCCGTGTACGGCATCCAGCATAGTTTTGCAATCATTTAAAAAAGTATCATAAAATTCCTTACTATAGGCATCGCGGTGGGAATTTTGTATGTAGTCGTTGACCCATACGCCGTGAATCAAATAGAGTGGGTCAGGATTGTTTTTATTATATTCGTAAAACGCCTTGTAAAAAACGTCCTGTTGAATGGTATAGATACGAATCGTGTTGGCGCCCATTTCTTTGATATATTGAAACCAGCGAAGATAGGTTTCTTTGTCGATTGCAAAATCGGTAGACCATGCGCCCGGCGCGCCGGAGCCAAGATTCACACCACGAATCTCAAAGGGTTCATACCCGTTTCCCTTGTCCATATATATTTTATCGCCATCTGTTTTGACAAAGGTGGTAACTGCTTTGGCAGGCTGAAAATCAATATACCATCCGAGCCGGAAATAAATGGCGTCATAGACCAGAGCCAATGCTACAACAGATGACAAAATGATTAAAAACTTTTTCATGAATCCTCCTAATGAAACTACTTAGTTTGCGTTTTCGTTAAACTTTTTCACCTTTGACCCAGCGGAATATTGCGTGATAGATTCTATGTTTTCATCCAGCCAGGAGCCTCTATACGAAATAAACCACTTGAGCTGCGCAAGACTTTCTTCATAGGAACGTGGATTGCGTTCGATAGGTTTTAGCAAATCATGACTTTCTTCAAAGGAATACCCCCATTTTTCATAGTTTCGCGCTATCGCGGCACCTAAATACTCTACAGTGCTGTCAATATAACGGCAAAGATAGTCCTCGCTGAGATAGGTTTGACGAAGTTCATGATAACGCTTGACACAACGTTTTGTAAAGTTTTCATCTTTTGTCAGCATAAAGTACCACAAACAATTTTGAAGTTCAAAATGTCCGGGCTGCATCATAGATTGCTGATAGTTGTCACAGGCAGAGTTAAAATCCCAAATACACATGCGGAACTTGCCGTCGATATCTTTATACATATAAGTGGATAACCAGCCGGCGTCGTAGTTACAGGTAAACTCATTTATGAGAAGATAGTCTACAAAAGAATCTACATCAATCAATTTTTCATACCCATATTGGTTATTGTCGTAATCATAGGAATAGAGTGATTTTTCAAAAGCGGAAAAATCTTGTTTGATTCCTTCCAATATTTTGGGCGTTAGATTGGGAGCGCCGGGATATACAATTTCCAATTTCAGATTTGTGCGGAGCGTATAGGTGGTAAAACTTTTCAGATGGTTCTGTTCCTCGTTGTCCGGACGGTCAAGTAACAATACATAGCCGGTAAAGGTATTATCTTTTGCATCGACAGTCAGATTTAGGCGACTTCCGTTTTTGCCTGCCGTAATGTTTTCAACCAATACATAAACGCCCATATATTCACCATCAAGGAGCAATTCACAAAAGCGTACATTGGGAGCGTAGTCCATAATCTCGCCGGCAATATTATACCACATATAATTACGAAGCAGTGTCTTGTCCAAAATCGGACCGTGCAGCACCCATTCATGATGGGCGGTCATTCCGATTAGACTTTGTGGATTGTTTCCTCCTTTTTCATCAATCAGATTGATGCGATAGCCCAATTTATCATAGGTACGCGAGGAATTGCCGCGTACATGAATGGATATATCGCTGGTAACAGCAGGAACATCAGTGGGATGGTTGTTGGTTGTTTTATTATCAAACACCGACAGCTTGGCACGGATTCGGTCGCTACCGTCAGCCGCGGTTGTATATCCGGTCGTTTTACCTTCTTCCACGATTGCCCTTCCGGGTATTTCCACACCGCCTGTATGAATGGTTATCAACGGTAAATGTGTGCAGAAGGTATTGTCCGTATGGGGGCATGGTTGTTTCGGCTCTGCCTCCAAATGTTGATGATAGCGTCCGGTATCCGCAGTCAATAAAAGAGGCAAATTTATCGCAGAAATGAGCAGCATGAGTGCACAGGCAATGATACCCCAAACTTTGTATTTCATCTATTTACCTCCTGCATTGTTTTTTGAACATGGTTTAATTTGACACTTCATCGTTTTGCATGACGATGTTTACATATTCGACATTTCCAAGCGCGTAGATACCGGCGGTGATATCGGGCGTTTGTTTTTCCGCTTTTTGCAGCATTTTTTGTGTTAGTTCGTAGATAAGTTCCACGGTGTCTTCTGTCGTGTTTTCCACGCGGAGAACCGCCTTTGTATGGAATATCTTATAGATTTGCGCTTTAATAGGCGCCTGTTTACTACGCGCGGCACGCACGATAAGCAGCATTCTATGGTCGTTTTTAATGAAGCCAAGTACTAGAATCACAAAAAAGGTAACTGCACTTCCAATACCTGCCACAAGATAATCGCCTACACCACAGCAGATACCGACAATGATAGTCCAAAAAATGTATACCGTATCCCGCGAATCTTTAATAGCAGTACGGAACCGGACAATGGACAGCGCGCCAACCATTCCGAGCGACAATGCAATATTGTTGCCGATGACTGTCATAACAGTGCTTGTCAGCACTGTTAGAATCGTGAGAGAAGCATTAAATTTTTTACTATAGATAGTGCCGCGGTGAGATATGTAGTAGGAAATGAAGATAAACAATCCAAGTGCCGCCGCCGTCGCAATATTCATTAGAATTTGTTCAGCAGTCATGTCGCTGGGATTGGTAAATAGGTTATATATTTTTTCTTTCATATATTGATAACTCCTTATAATCTCGTTTGATACCCATTTTGGCGGGCAAGCACATATTTACTGACAGATAATTCGCTACGGTTCACGCTGTTTATCATACGGCGGATATAATCGAGCAGAAAGCCGTTGAATTTCACTTCCATAACCACGTTAAATTTGTCCAGCACCGGATTCATATTAAGATATGGCGCAAACAAATCAAAATTGCTTTCCGTAGCCACAATATTGCTGTCAAAAGTAATACGGATTTTATTCTCCTTTGCAATGAATGCTTTGCGGTGATATTGTACGATTGTTTTAGGACGGTAACAGCGAGTATTCATGAGCGCATAACATTCGGCTGCAAAGCGCTCTTTGTAATGCAGAAGAGGGGAATAATCGCCTTTGGTAAGCGCTATGGCTTCTTCACGCGATATCTGCAAAGAACGCTTAAGTTGATACGCACCTTGTTTTTGTTTCATCTCAAGCATAGCAAAATGAGAATTTGAGTCATAAATACGCAGCCTGATTTTGCGCCTTGTTTCTATGCCGGAAATCTTTTCAAAATAGTCTCTGTCATATATTGTATCAAAATATAGTGAGCGAATCACATATCCATGCGTTCCATTATGTATATCTTCTGACATTACTTGGCTTAACATGTGGCTCTTTTCGAGAAATTCATCAACGTTTATTAAGAACTTTTTTTCTTCTCTGAAAACTTTGTTCAATCCTACCATCATCCTTCTAAAAACAAAAAAACTGACTGCAATTTAAACTTGCAGTCAGTCAATCATTCGAATTTATTCGGTTAGACACTTAACTTTGCGTCCCCGCTTTTCAACAGGTTTGCCTAATATTCATTTCTTAAAATTGTACTATATTTAATGGGAGTTGTCAACCATTATTTTCAATTTACTGCCTTTGATAGAAAATATTTATGATTCTTTTCTTTGTAGAGTATAGTGTTGTATAGTCCGCAGAGAGGAAAATAAAAATGAACTGCGATTTTAAAAGCAAAATAAACCCCCTGCAACCACTATGGTTACAGGGGGTTTCATTGGTTGCGGGAGGCGGATTTGAACCACCGACCTTCGGGTTATGAGCCCGACGAGCTACCGAACTGCTCTATCCCGCGATATATTGGTGCCGGAAACCGGAATCGAACCGGTACGGGAGTTTCCTCCCACAGGATTTTAAGTCCTGGGCGTCTGCCAGTTCCGCCATTCCGGCTTATATGCCTTCTAACAAGATAATATTACCATAAAAATTGATGTTTGTCAATAGGTTTTGCCAAAAATCTTTTTGACTACCAGTTATGTCACTATTTTAGCTGTAGTTTAGTATATGTAAAAAACGGAAAAATATGCATTGTCTGAGGATATCTTCTACTCTCCAAAAGGCATAGATGCCTTTTGGAGAGTAGGAATCGGAAAAAGTTTTGTATAGCATATATCTAGGTTAGACAAACAAAAGTCGAATCTCATGCGGCCTCCCAGAAGCAGATTTTTCCGTATGCTGTGCTAGAAATACCCCACATACACTAGTATTTCTGCGTATTTTTTCCTTGCCTACAGAAAATTTGCACCTAGAGACTTCATAGAACCGTGCAGGAGAAAATTTTTTGTAAGGCAAGGAAAAGCCTTTTTTGCCTAGGAAAAGCTGATATTGCACATTTGGCAATATCAAATATTGAGGATGAGGCGCAAATATTGTAGATTAGTGAAATGGTAGAAAAAATGAGGGTTTCGGAGGGGTGCGCAAAAAATGTATATCAAACGTAAATATGGCTTCTTGCAATAATTGCTGACCTGATGGTATACTGAAAACAAATCAAAAACAGCGCAATGCAAAAAAGGGAGGAATTATAATGAGTTGGAAAAAAGCAGTTGGTTTAGGTGTTGCAATTTGTATTGCAGGTACAACATTTTTGACAGGTTGTACATCATCGGAAGGCGGCAACACGTCGGTAGAAAATATGGAGTTTCCATTAAAGGAATCTGTCACTTTAACGTATTGGATGCCGCTAAATGCATCAGTCAGCAAAAATCATAGTAACATGAATGACACAAAACTTTATCAAGAGTTGGAGAAACGGACAGGTGTCAAAATGGAATTTCAGCATCCGCCACTTGGACAAGAAAAAGAACAATTTAATTTGATGGTTGCGTCCAATGAACTACCGGATATCTATGAGTATGATATGCTGTTGTATCAGGGTGGTGCACAAAAAGCATTAGATGATGAAATTATTATTCCATTAAATGAGTTGATGGAAAAATATGCACCGAATCTGACAGCAGTGCTAAAACAAAATCCAGAATGGGATAAAAATGTAAAAACAGACGATGGTACATATTTCACATTTCCGTTTATTCGAGGAGATGACCGGCTGCGTGTATATGCAGGGGCAATGCTGCGCCAGGATTGGCTGGATGAACTGGGACTTTCCGTACCGGAAACCATTTCGGATTGGGAAACGGTACTCACAGCATTTAAGGAACAAAAGGGTGCAACAAATCCGTTTTCATTCGAATTAAAAAAATTTAAACTATATAACATAGTAGCCGGTGCGTATGGTGTGGCAAATGATATGTTTTTGGATGATGACGGCACGGTACAGTTCGGACCGATGATGCCTGCTTATAAAGAATATCTAACGACACTCAAACGCTGGTATGACAAAGGTTTACTGGATCGCGATTTTGCAACTAGCGATGGAGCGGCTGTGACATCTAAAATCACAACCGGAAAAGCGGGCGCTACAGTTGGCGGTTCCGGAGGGAATTTAGGAAATTACATGAATCTCATGAAAAACCAAGATAGCAAATTTAATCTTATGCCGGCACCATATCCGACATTGAATCAAGGAGAACGTCCGAAATTTGGGCAAATTGATCCTGCATCAGGACAAAACGCATTTATTTCGCCCATGTGTAAGCAGCCGGAACTTGCTGTGAAATACTTGGACTATGGATATAGTGAAGAAGGGCATATGCTGTTTAATTTCGGTATAGAAGGACAGAGTTATACCATGCAGGATGGTAAACCGATTTATACACAAGAAATCAGCAATCATCCGGCGGGGTGGGGATTTGCAGAATCTCTTACGCAGTATGCAAGAGCAAGCAGCAACGGTGCGTTTGTGCAGGATTATGATTATATTGAACAATATTGTTCTTTGCCGCAGCAGCAGGCAGCAATCAATATTTGGTCGGATACAGACGCAAAAAAACATGTTATGCCGCCCGCAACGCCGACGACGGAAGAATCGCAGCGTTATGCACAGTTGATGGCTGACATTGATACCTATTGCGAGGAAATGTATTTGAAGTTTATTCTGGGCAGCGAAAGTCTGGATAAATTTGATGCGTATGTGCAGCACATCAAGGAGATGGGTATTGAAGAAGCGATTAAAATTCAGCAGGAAGCAGTAGGACGATATAACCAACGTTAAACAGTAAGAAAACAGATATAAAAAGGCAGGAGTCAAAGGTATGAAACAAGCAATTTCATTTGGGCAAGCAGTGCCGCGGCAGAAAAAGCCGCGGCTGCTGCGGGAATTAGCAAAAAATAAATATATCTATATCATGCTGGTTCCGTTTCTATTATTTTATATTATCTTCATGTATGGACCGATGTATGGTGCAATGATTGCATTTAAAGATTTCACGCCAAAACTGGGTATTTTAGGCAGTCCATGGGTGGGAATAAAGCACTTTGAGGCTTTTTTTGGCAGCATTTATTTTTGGCGTTTGCTGCGAAACACCATTTCCATTAGTTTGCAAACGCTGGTATTTGGATTTCCGGCGCCTATTATTCTGGCGTTGCTGCTAAATGAGGTGCGGCAGGCGTGGTTTAAGAAAACAGTGCAAACCATATCCTATATGCCGCATTTTATTTCGCTGGTAGTTGTCTGCGGAATCATTAAAATTTTCACGGGCAGCGAAGGTATTATCAACGATTTCATGGTGCAATTCGGACAAGAACGGCGTGATTTGCTTTTGGATCCGGCGCTGTTTCAACCCATCTATGTCATATCGGATATTTGGCAGAAAATTGGCTGGGAATCCATTATTTACTTGGCGGCGCTTTCCGGCGTAGACCAAGAACTATATGAGGCGGCGCGTATTGACGGCGCAGGGAAATGGCGGCAACTGCTGAGCGTGACGCTGCCGTGCATTTTACCAACCATTGTTGTTATGCTGATTTTGCGTGTTGGTTCTATGATGAACATTGGATTTGAAAAAATCATTTTGTTATATAACGGTAATACCTATGAGACCGCGGATGTTATTTCCAGTTATGTGTACCGCAAAGGAATACAGGAATTTTCTTATAGCTTTAGTACGGCGGTGGGATTGTTTAATTCAGTCATTAACTTCTTTTTGGTACTGAGCGCAAACACTATCAGCAAAAAAGTAAACGATACAAGTTTGTGGTAAGGGGGAGAAACGATGATAAAACGAAGTGTTGGAGAACGCATATTTGAAATAGTGAATATTATCATTCTCACCTTGCTGGGGCTAATCGCTTTGTATCCATTATGGCATGTGTTGATGGCGTCCATCAGCAGCGGTGATGGCTTGGCGCGGCACACTGGAGCCATGTTTGTGCCAGCAGGGTTTAGTCTGAAAGCATATAGATTAGTGCTTGAAACGCCGATGGTATTAAAGGGATATGGAAACACCCTATATGTTTTAGTGTTTGGTCTGGCGATGTCTATGACCATGACGATTTTAGGCGCGTTTGCGCTGTCGCGCAAAGGATTATATGGAAGAAAAGTGATATTGTTATTTATCATTTTTACAATGTATTTTTCCGGCGGTATGATTCCCTTTTATTTTACTGTGAAAAATGTTGGATTGGCAGATACGCGCTGGGCGCTGATTGTACCGACATGTGTAAACACATTTAACTTTATCATTATGCGAACCGGATTTGAAGCGATACCGGTGAGTCTGGAAGAATCGGCAAAAATAGACGGCGCGAATGATTTTGTGGTTTTATGGAAAATTATTTTGCCGCTGGCAAAACCGATTATAGCGGTCATTGTGTTGTATTATGCAGTGGGAATTTGGAACAGTTGGTTTAATGCAATGCTGTTTTTACGAAACAGGGAACTGTATCCGCTGCAATTGGTACTGCGGGAAATTTTGATTCAAAATGACACGGCTGCCATGACAATGGGCGGTGGCGATGCAGACACGGGAATGCTAAATGAAGTATTAAAATATGCAACTATTTGTGTGGCAACTATCCCGATTTTAGTGATTTATCCGTTTTTGCAGAAATATTTTGCCAAGGGCGTGATGGTTGGCGCGGTGAAAGGATAACAAAAAGCTACATATAAAGGGAGGGTATCTTTGTGAGTAATAAAAAAAGAGGGATTGGCATAATGCTGGCGATTGTCATGATACTATCCGTATTAGGTGGAATCATTCCGGCAGCAGCACAGGAAATATCAAATAAAGCAGTATTTGATTTGATTTCCTATGGCATATTGCCGGAGGGCACCGGTACAGGAGAAAATGAAACAGTGACCCGCGAAAAACTGGCGGATATGGTGGCAAAAACGTTGCAAATTGACCACGTTGGCGGCGTTGCCATTCGTTTTGAAGACGTCACGAGAGAATCGGTATACTATGACAGTATCAGTATTGTGGCGGCATTGGGAATTGTGCAGGGGGATGGAGACGGCAGGTTTCGTCCGAACGATTCTGTTAGCTATCAGGAAGCGGTAAAAGTGCTTGTATGCCTGCTGGGTTATGACAGCATGGCGCAGACCAAAGGCGGCTATCCCATGGGATATTTGGCAGTTGGCGGAGAAATTGGTTTATTGGGCGGCAGCGGGAGCACGCAGAATTTTACCTCACAACATTTGTATCAAATGTTCTATAATGCGCTGGACATTGCTGTCATGGTTCCGGTATTTGGAGAAGGCGGCTATAAAATTGATAAAGACGAAACCTTCCGCAATCAATTGGAAAACAGAGTGGATGGAACGTTATACAAAGGAAAAGGAATGGTAGAAGCAAACTATGATTACTACATCAATCAGGCAGTGCCTTCTATTCAAAAAAGCCAAGTCATGATTGAGGGAAGAATTTATGAAGCCGGCACAACGGGCGCGGCAGATTATATTGGACAGGACGTAGAGTTTTATGCGAAAGAGGACGATAACGGTGTATTTACATTAGTCAGCTTAAAACCGGCGCGCACAACGTCTGTGATAACGGTAACGGACGAAACCTTTGACGGTATGGATGGCAACACATTATATTACTACGAAAATAATCAGCGGGAAAAACTGACAATAGACAATGATTTCATTTATTTGTATAATCATGTACGACAGACCGGAGTAGGGGCCGGTGACATTGAGGTGCTGTCCGGAAAACTGAAACTGATTGACAACGATGGAAATCGAGCATATGATGTTGTTCTGCGGGAGGAATATGAAACCGTATGTGTGGATTCGGTTGTGAATGGCAGAATCTATTTTAAGGACAACAAAACGATAGTAGGACAAACCAGTTTGCTGATTGATAAAGAAGACATTGACAAAACTTATTTGTTGGTGGACGCACAGGGAACACCAATAGAAACAGAAGCAATTAAAAAGGACATGGTATTGTCTGTTTTAAGTGATGCATATGGAACGTTTTTCAGAATTGTTGCAAGCGACAAAACGGTGGAAGGAAAGATAGAAGAAATTCTCAGTGAAGAACCGATAAAAGTAACCATTGACGGCGTGGCGTATACCATGGCGCATGGTTCAGCGCTGCGTGCAAAAGTAGGAGACAATGTCATTGCTTACTTGAATGAACGCGGGCAGATTGCGGACACGGAGGAACAATCCGGCGCGGCACAGTATGGATATGTGTTGGAAGCAGGTCGCGCAGGCGGCATGGGAAACTGGCAAGTGAAGATTTTGGAACCGGGTACGCTCACCATGCAATATGATATTGATGACAGCGATCCGGACAATGTGAAAACAACGCCGTATCTAAAAGGGCGGAATAACAGCGTGAAAATTCTGGATATTGCACAAGGTGTAAGCGTGAATGGAAGCAAATATACAGGAGAACTTAGTACACTGTTTCGTGATGCGGAAAAACGCACGATTGAATATCAATTAAACAATCAAGGGAAAGTATCGCGCATTGATTTCCCACAGCGCATCGGAACCGGAGAAAAGAGAAAATATAATGGTTATGAGCGGTTGTTCGGTGGTTTTGGCAGCGGTGCGTTTGCAACAGATGACAACACCAAGGTGATATGCGTACCGGAAACAGCAGTAGAGCGGGATGAGGATTATCGGGCAGAAGTAGAAATTAATAACGGTTCGCAATATACCATCAGCGGTTATGAACAGCAAAGCGCATATATTGCAGAGTTGGTTGTGATTACCATGCCAATGAAATATGACAATGCAGTGGAAGTCAATGAAAATAAGGATAAAATGGTTGTTGCAACCAGTGTAAAATCCATCATAGGGGAAGACGGTGAACCGGCGAAGGAAATTAGCTTTTTAGAGGGAAAAGAGGAAAAAACCTATCGTGTGGCAGATACGGCGCTTCCTGCGGCGGCAGGTATGGGCGTTGGCGATGTCTTTTTCTACACACTCAATCCGGTCGGAGAAGTCGGTACGATTAAGTTGCTGCAAAAAGTGCTCCCGCGGCCGGCGTTTCGCAATGAAGGAAGTGTTGACACCAGCGCAGGAAAGAACATGTTCGGAACGATTCATAATGTGACCTATAAAACAGTGAATGATATCAATAACGTTTTTGTTGACAGCGTGGAACTGTGGTTTAATGAAACAGGAAGCGAAACGTATACGCTGGACGTCAATGTCCGCAATGCACCACCGATTTATTTTATTGACGCAAATGCAAAAACAGTTCGGGCGGGAACCCGCGAAGATTTGGCAACAGCAATGAACAGCAGATATGGCGCTTATGTACGTGCAAGCGATTCCAAAATTCGCGGCATTGTATTGGTATCTTATTGATAAAAGGGAGGATACGGCAAATGAAATATAGAAAAAAACTGTCATGGACCCTATTAACCGGACTAATCGTTTCCCTTTTTGCAGGAATTGTACCGGCAGCGGCGGAAATGACACCGGCGCAGACAGCGGCTTATTATAGCTATACCATTGGAAATTTTGTAGAGGGGTATGAGGGCTATGCCTATGAAAAAGAGGCGGATTTTGCGTCTCTTGACGACCTTAAAGCATTCCCGGCAATTGCCGCAGGGTCGGGGAATACATGGGACGGTGTGAGTGTTGTGAATGGCAAACCTGTCATGAGCAAGGCAAACGACGTCATTGATTTTCTGTTCCCGACATATGATGACAACGAAATCGAAAAACCAACAGCGCAAAAATCCTATGCACTGTTTCGCTATTCTTTGAGCGCAACAGATGCAAATTTTCAAAGTTCACCGGGGCAGACAGCGCGGCACCAAAACGGGAAAATGGAGTTCAACCAAAAAGGCGCAAGCGGAGCTGTGTGGACGCAAGTAACGGATGATATTCAAAAGTTTGCCGCAAATGATATTCTTACGATTAAAACCTTCCAGGATGCAACACGGCAAAACACTGCGAAATTGTTAGAATATACGACTTGGGTAAACAATGAAACGAAAAACACAGGATTTGTAAAACAATTGGAAAATGTAAATCCACAAGCATCTGCCAGCAATCAAAATATTAAAAATTATAATGCGAAAGTGCTGAGCGGCAATGCTGCAAATATTACCATTTATGGCTGGGCAAGCTATGAACAGTATGAATATTTGCTGCGGGAAACCATTCGCAGCGTGGAAACAGAATTGCTGGGGAGCAATCGGTCTTTACAAAATGTGACAAGTAATTTGAAATTGCCACAGGATTTAGCATTAAATTTAGATAAAGGCCATGTCGGCAGCGTAAAATGGACGTCCAGCAACGAAGAAATTGTAAATTCCCAAACAGGTGTAGTAACACGTTCTAAATCAGGAGATCAGAAAGTGACATTGACGGCGGTGTATACTGTCAGCGGCGCGGAAGGAGAAAAAACGAAAACCATTGCATATCCTATCACTGTTCCGACATCTGCGGCAATGACGCCGGAGGAAGCATTTTATTACCGGTACACCATGGGAAAAATGATAGACGGCTACAATGGTTATGCTTATGAAAATGATTTGAATTTTGCATCACTGGAAGAATTGAAAAAAGCGGATAATATTGATGTGAGAAGTGATGCGGGAATGTCCGTTGGGGACGGAAAAGCAAAATTCGGAAAAGGTGCAGGAGAGGTTAGTTTTATATATCCGGATAAAGATATCATGGGCAATGATAAACCGGTGAACGGAAAAATGTATAGTGAAACGGCTTTTTCAGTCAGCCCCAAATCCACATTTTTGAATATGTCTTCCGGAGCAGGAGTAAAGACCGAAGGTTCTAAAATCAAACTGAGCTATAGAACCGAGGCGAATGGTGAAGCATTTCAGGAGGCAACGGCTGATATTCAAAATTTTGCAGCAAACGATATTCTGCGGTATAAGTTTTATTTAGATGCAACACGGAAAGAAGACCCCAATGGGTTGCTGAGTTACACGACATGGATAGAAAACAGCACGAAAAATACCGGTTGGATATTGCAAAAAGAAAATTATAACCCCAGATGGGGTTCCACCAATACAAGCCTTGTAGAGATAACGTTTAAAACAGCTGCCTATAATAATGGAGTTGGAACAGCGCATTCGGTATCGGCATATGAACGGTTTGAATATTTGCTGCGCGATTTGGTGAAGCAGGCAGAGAAAGATATGCTGCAAGGAAATGCAGCGCTAAGCCGCGTGGAAACAGATTTGCGTTTGCAAAGCGGCGAGGTAACATTGGATAAGGGATGCAAAGGAACTGTAACATGGGAATCCACCGATGCAGGTGTAATCAACCCGCAAACCGGAAAGGTGGAACGTTCCACAACAGAGGATAAATATGTCACCTTGACTGCTACTTACAGTGTGGCAGATGAAAAAGGCGAAACAAAAGAAAAAGTAATTGCATATGAAATTTTTGTTCCGATGAATGCACCGCTTCGTAAGCTGGCAGATCGGTTTACATGGGATGTCATCAGCAATACGCAGACGGCAGACAGCGTTCGGGGAGACTTGAATTTGGTCAAGACATATGCGCATGAAAGCGTACCGGACTGTACTGCGGCGGTGAGCTGGACAGTGCTCAGCGGCGGAGAAGCGGTGAATACGGAAACGGGAGAAATCACACGCCAAGAGACAGGCGACGTCAAGGTAGAACTTGAGGCAACGCTCAAAGATGGCGATGCAGAAGTGAAAATCGTATTTCCGTTTACGGTACCGCGCTACATCTCTCCACAGGAGGAGGCAGATGCGGTTGCGCAGAATTTGACATGGGAATCTATCAGTACAGAGGCGCAAAACAGTGTAACGAAAAAACTAACGCTGCCAGGCACAATGGCAACGATAGATAACAATACAGCGCAAATTACATGGAATGTATCGGCGGGCAGTGCGGCAGCGACAGCGGATGGAACGGTTACGCCGCAAAGCACAGATACGCTTGTCGTATTGGAAGCGGTTGTTTCCTGTGGTGGAGCGCAGACGAAAAAAGAGTTTCAATTTGTTGTTTTGGCAGTCAATCAAGATTTAGAGCATTTTCATGTTAATTTTAAGGCAGAAGGAGATAAGACATTGGCAGATTCTTCTTATGCACAGACAATGAAAACCGGAACAACGGGTGCGGTGGAAGAAGGATATTCTGCACAGTTTGTAGATGGTAAAGGATTGCAATTGCAATCGGCGGGAGCAAATGCAGACACCGATAAATTCATGCTACACTGGAATATGCTGCCTTCCGCAGCGGAACCGGCGGCAATGGAAAATCTGAAAACAACTTCAACTATCTATGAAGTGACGATGTATGTGATTGGCAAAGACAAGGCGAATGTGCGTGTGACGTTGGTGGATGCACAGAACAGAAATGCCATTCTGTTTACAGCCAGAAATGATATTGTTGGTTTGCAGGCAGGAAATAAATGGAATGCTGAAGGAAGAGCGCCGTGGGGCGATACAGATGTTTATCCCACGCTTTTTGATGGGGAAACTGGACCGCGCGTTACATTCCGGGCCGAATACAATCATATGACGGGCAAATTGAATGCCTATGTGAAGTTGGCAGATTACACAGGACCGGAGAATTACGGTGAATATTATCAGATAGCAACCGATGTTGCGCCAAACAATGCTGCTGTAACAGGCGTTCTTTCCGGTATGGAAATTGATTCCTGCGGTACGAACAACGCCGTGATAGAAAGTGTCCGCTGTTATACCACTTCCCATGCGGTGAAAGAAGCGACTTCCGGAATCGTGGAAGCATTGGAGTATATGAACGGACAAAACGAGAAATTTGTAGTGGGAAATCTGGAATTTCCGCAAGTCATTGACCAATATGGTGCTTCCATTTCATGGAAAAGCAAACCGCAAGGATATTTTGACGAAAGAGGGAATTTGCTTTCCCGTCCGGCAGCATATGAAACAGTGGATGTTGCTATCACACCGGTTGTAACATTTGCAAATGCGGCGTGGGCGTCTGCGGCGCCGGCATTTCCTGCAAAAACGGTGACGGTAGTTGGTGTGAACGATGAAAATGCTGCGCTGAACAAAAAAGTGAGTGTTTCGGGAGCAAAAGCGGCAGAAGGCAGCCGTGCAGATTACATCACGGACGGCAGTCTTGAACGTGGATTTTCGACTGACGGAACAGAAAAACGCTTTGATGTAATCGTTGATATGGGTGATGCAGCATGGAATAAACTGAAAATTACCGAGGGTGAAGCCTATAACGTGGCATCTTATGAAATCAGTGTGTCGGAGGACAGAAGAAATTGGAGGGCAGTTCAAACCGGTACAACGCTGCAACTGAAAGAGGCAACCTTAGCGGGAGACGAAGGCAGCCGGTATGTGCGGCTTTCTGTTCAGGGGAAAACGTTTGAAAGTCTGCCGGTACATATCAAGGAGATTGAAGCATTTTTTGAACCGTCTGATGATTATCGTGCAAAAGCAGACTTAGAACGGGTGACACTTCCGACAGGAATGGTGAAACAAAACTTTGTTGTTCCGGCAAAAGGTGCTGTCTATGGAAGCGAATTTGCTTGGACATCAAGCCGCAGCGATATTTTATCGATTGCAGCGGCGCCGTCTGGTGAGGGATATTTGGTAACAGTAACGCAGCCGGAACGCAACACACCTGTTACGTTGACTTTAAAAACAGGAAATATTACGAAGCAGTATCAAGTAACAGTGCAAGGTAAAACGTATGGCGGCGGCGGCATAGGTGGCGGTGCAGGAAGCGGCTCCGGCGGCGGAAACAAAGTATCCGGCGGTTCGAGCAGTACAATTCCGTATCTTCCGACAGAAGCAAACCGAAGTGAAAACATTCAGCTGACAGGATATTTTCCCGATGTAACGGGATGGGCGGAAAGCTATATCAACAGACTTTATGAACATAAGGTTGTCAGCGGAGATGCGCAGGGCTATTTTCATCCGGATGCAGGGGTATCGCGCAGCGAATATATCAAAATGCTGACCTTGACATTGGGTATTGCGCCGGATACACAAACGGAACTTCCGTTTACAGATGTTTCGGAAGAACACTGGGCGCGTCCGTATATTGCAGCGGCGTATAAGCTGGGCATTATCAGCGGTATTTCTGAAACGGAATTCGGCGTTGACCGGGCGATTTCACGCCAAGATTTGGCGGTGATGACAAATCGCGCACTGGAAAAAATGGGACGGCAAATGCAGCAGGTGACAGAAAAAACAGAATTTACCGATGCGGCTGCAATTGCGCCATATGCGGCACAAAGTGTGGAAACTATGCAGCAGTATGGTATCATAAACGGTATGCCGGACGGCGGCTTCCATCCGCTGGAATGTGCAACGCGCGGCGAAAGTGCAAAAATTCTGTGCGGCGTTCTGCCAAACTAGGGGAGGCGAAACCATGAAACAATATAAAAAGACGTTTTGTTTGCTGCTGGGCGGCTTGCTGCTAAGTAATGCAATAATGTCTTCGGCGATGGCGGCACCGGAAACGGTGTCCGCCGACGTACAAACTGTGACGGTAGCAGCAGAGGCGGCTCCGGAGGAAATCTACGATTATGACCGCAACGCTGCTTATGCCCGTTTAGCACAGTGGCAGGATCCAAACTACATGAGCGATGAGGAGTTTTTTGGAAAATATGAAAACGGGCAGTGGGTCAATGCGGGTAAACTGGACTATGAACGAATTCCGGATTTATCGGCGGTAAAAGCGGCAGTAGAGCAGCAAAACTATGAGTTGGCAAAAGAAGAATGGCTGCAATATTTCAGAGAAAAACGGGAGCGGATTCCTGCAACAAAGCCGGAGTTTACACGTGCAGATATGCTGTCCAGCCAATTGTTGGAGTATGACCTCAACTGGAACACAAACTCTAACATCACGCCGCTGGATATTATCACAGTTCCGGCAGAAAAGGGAGAAATACTTCTCAATATGGAGCCGACTTTAAAAACGCTGCGCGGGAAAAATGAACTGTTGACAGTGTATCTCATTGGATTAAAAAAAGATGGCTCGGTTGCGGAATTTGACAGCCGCAACAAAGAGGGCGGACATGCGCCTACATTGGAGGTCACGATTGACGGCGTGACAACACCGATTGTAGCACGAGACGACACCTATGTATCGCCTTGTGAAAACCATAATAAAATTTATGGCTTGGAGGACACGTTTCTGGTGGAGGAGAGCGTCAGTTCCATTGGAAAAGGAAAGGATGTAAAAGGAAAAAGTATCAATGTTCCGGCAGATAAAAATACCAAACGGGGACTGATTCAATTTGACCTTTCCGGTTTTCCAGAGGATGCGGAAATCTCTAATGCTGTGATTAAATTATATGGAAAAAATATTGGTCAGGAGGGTAATACCGGCGACATGCAGGTGGCGGCGTTTTCCATTGCCAATTATGGATGGCCGGAAGCACAGCAGACCTTTTACGGACCAAACGGCACAGGACTGGACCATTTGATTTTTTCGTGGTATGGGGACGGTGCGATAGGGTATTTGCCGACCAGAACAATTTATCCGATTCGCGACCCATATATATCCAGCAAGGCAATCTGCGGACACCGTTTTCCGGAGGAAATTGCACGTTTCGCACGTTGGTGGACCAGTCCTATCAACGGATATCTCAGTGCAGCAGAAGATAATGAGCATTATGCGTTCATTGCCATTAAACAGCTTGCGCATTTGTTAGATGAACGCGGAGATGAACCGGGATTTGATTTGCAGCAGTGGTTGGATGTATCCTGCCGTTCCGAATCCATGAGCAAAGGACTTTTTAATCTGTGCACCAGTGAACATATGAGTACGGAAATTTGGACGGCAATCACAAAATATATGTGGCAGATGGGAAAACGGTTGACAGAGGCGACGCCGACCGGCACCAACGGTACAACGTTTATCATTAGCGGATTCAATCATTTGAATGTTTATTTTTATGAATTCCGTCAGCACTATGACTGGGCAAAAACCATTCGCCACTACTCTGACGTCAATGTGACAGCGTCTGTGAAAGCGGACGGTGCAGGGGTGGAAGGTGGACTTGGTTATGTGGCAAATGTGTATAAAGGGCAGGCAGGCTGGGTGCAAATCAATGAAAGTATGGGTGTCATGGAAGAGGCAAGTATGCCTATTTCACCCGAACTGAAGAGCACCATTGCACGCGGTTTGCGTTATGTGATGCACATGACAGGGCCCGGCTATGTTGACAATCAAATGGGAGATGGCGGAAATCACCGAACGGATTATAAGTCCCAGTTTAAACTGGGGGGCGAACAGTTGGCTGACGACACCTCTCTGATTGATGATTATTTATTATATGCAGGAACAGACGGCGCGCAGGGAAAACAGGATCCGGTGACCTCCGTTATGTATCCGCTTGACATGCGTATGGTGATGCGTACAGGTTGGGCGAAAAACGATTTATATTTGATGAATTCTGTCAATGAAGATAAAACACATTGTCATAATGATGACGGAAATATTATCATGTTTGCTTATGGGAACTATTTGCTGGTTGACCCTCTTTATTATACCTACACGTCCGGTGACCCTTATGGAACGAAACTGAAAAGCAGTCTGATGCACAATACTGTTAATATGAACGGGAAAAATCAAAACGCACAGACGGGTGGTTCTGTGAATCTATGGGGATCCAACAGTGTGTTTGATATTTCCAATATGGGCACACAGAATGTTCCGGATGCAAAGCAGTTTAACCGTTCTGTTGTTTTTGTCAAACCTGGTTACTATATTGTATCAGATTATTTGATACCAAAGAACAACAACGTAAATACCTACAGTCAGGATTGGCATTTTCTGCCTACGGCAAATATTATGGCAGATGAAGAAACAGGGCAGCTGCGTACCAATTTTGAAGCGGAAGCAAATTTGATGATTGCACAGGATTCTATGGAAAACATAGATGTTACTATCAACACGAACGGCTTATACTCTGAAGGAAACAGCCATCTTGTGCAAAACGTGAAATATGCTGAATATAAACAAGAGACAAAAGGCCCTGCGGTCTTTAATACAGTGTTATATCCGGTTCGCGCCGGTGGAAGTGCGGAAGTGGAAACGATGCCGCTGGTTGTGGAAGACGTGAAAGAGAACGGGGCTTCAGCAATGGAAATCCGTACCCATGATGCGGATCAAAATATGCAGACGCAAGCCCAATATTATATGGTTCATGATTTTGAGCAGCAAAAAATGCGCAATTATGGAGACTATCGCACAGACGCACTGTTTAATTATGTGGAGCAAAATGGAGAAGGGAAAAATACCAAAATTCTCATGCAGGGCGGGACACAAATCCGGCAGCGTAAATCCGGCAGTTATTCTGTTTTGCTGAAAGCGAAGAAAAAAGTAGAGGATTTAGGCATTGAATTTAACACTACCACAATGAATATATCGACTTCGCAGGAAGATTTTAACATAGAGGATATCACTGTTTTTGCAGACAGGGAAATTGATACAGTAAAACTGAATGGTGAATCGGTAGCGTTCAAACAAGCGGGTGCATATCTGTATTTTGGTGATAAACCGATTGAAGATGGCAATACACCGGTAGTTACACCGACCCCCACGGCTACGCCGGCGCCGACACAATCCGTTCCGAACCACGGTAACGGCGGCGGTGGTGGCGGCAGCACTTCCGGTGTGACGAACATACCGACGCCGACAGCGGAAGTGCCTACACCAACACCAAGCGGGACAACGCAGCCGCAGCAGGGAAGCAGGTATTTCAGCGATGTTACCGTGCAGGCTCCATGGGCGGCAGAAGCGGTAGATTACCTTTGTGAAAAAGGGATTGTCAGCGGCGTTGCACAGGGGATATTTGCGCCGGAACAATCTGTAAAACGTGAGGAAATTGTGAAAATGATTGTGTTGTCGAAAAATCTTGCGCCTAATGCAGCAGTAAACCTTCCGTTCACAGATGTGCCGGAGAATCACTGGGCAAGACCTTACATTGCCGCGGCGTATGAAGCGGGCATTGTACAAGGAATTTCAGAGACGGAATTTGGACTAGAGCAAAATGTGTCGCGTCAGGATTTGGCGGTGCTGTGCGAGCGTGCGCTGCACGAAGCGTCAGAGATGGCAGAGCCAGAGACGGCGTTTACGGACGAAAATCAAATTGCACCATATGCGCTGGAAAGCGTGAAACGGCTGTGCAAAACAGGCGTTATTGGCAGCGGCGGAAGTTTCAGGCCGTTGGATTACGCCACTCGCGCAGAATGTGCAAAAATTCTATATGGATTGATACAGTAACAAAACGGAACCCCTTCACCCTTGGATGAAGGGGATTCCGCTATATTTCGGCGGCTTTGGTTTATAACAGAAACAGATGGAAGTGAAAGGATGAGTGAAAATAATGAAAAATTCGCAGAGAGTTACGCTGGAACCGGTGGCAATGCCGGAACGTTTCCGGTTCGATGAAACATTTGTTTCCAAAGCAGTAAAAAACGCTACAGATATTATTTTGGCAAATTTAAGTGAATATGTACATATGTATCCCACTGCGGCAAGTGAAAAGTTACAGTATGGGAAACAAAAAAATGGGGAAGATTGGGTAGAAGGTTTTTGGACAGGAATGTTGTGGCTGAGCTATGAATTAACCGGAAACGAATTGTTTCGGGCAGTGGCAGAGGCGCAGTTTGATGATTTTCAGGAGCGGCTGAACCGTTTCGGCGGGCTGTCTCATCATGATATTGGTTTTTTATATGTTCCTTCCGCAGTGGCACAATATAAAATTACAGGAGCACATAAAGCGCGGGAATTGGGCTTGCGCGCAGCGGAGCAATTGGCGAAACGCTTCAGTGAAACGGCAGGCATTATTCAGGTGCGGGATACAGACCGCCAAGGAGTATTTATTGTGGATTGCAGCATGAATTTGCCGCTGCTGTTTTGGGCGGCGCAAACAACAGGAGACCACAGTTATTATAGTAAAGCGCTGCGGCACATTACCCAAGTGTGTAACTATATTATCCGTGATGACGCTTCCACATTTCAGCGTTTCCAAATTGATGAAGTTACGGGGCAGCCGGGCAAGGGGGAACAAGGACAGGGATATGATGACAAATCCTGTTGGGCGCGCGGGCAATCGTGGGTGATTTATGGACTTGCGCTGGCATATCGCTATACGCGCGAACCGGAATTTTTAGAAATGGGAAAACGTGTAGCGAATTATTGTCTGAATCGTTTGCCAAGCGACCATGTCTGTTGTTGGGATTTGATTTTTACAGGGGACGGGGATGCACGCGATTCTTCGGCAGCGCCTATCATTGCCTGCGGGCTGCTGGAGTTGGCGGAGCATCTGCCGGAGGAGGATATGCATAAACAGCTTTATGATACGGCGGCAGGAGATATACTGATGCATTTGGCACAGGAGTATCATACCCTGCAGGGAGAATCCAACGGACTGCTGAAGCATGGCGTATATGTGAAAAAAACGCGACCCGGAAAAGAAGGGATTGGCTGCGGCGATGATGAATGCTGTATTTGGGGAGACTATTTCTATCTGGAAGGCCTTGTGCGTCTAAGCAAAAAGTGGAATCCGTATTGGTAAGTTGAGAGGAGAAGAATATGAAACAAGAACAAACAAGAAAATATTGGGTGGAAACAATGCTGCGCATTGCAACTCCGGTGATAGATGCGCTGGCAAAACGCGAATTGAGGCAGTGTATGCCGGTGGAACAACGAGATTTTGACCGTACGCCCTATGCGCATTTGGAAGCATTTGGTAGAACCCTTTGCGGTATTGCGCCGTGGTTGGAAGCAGAAGAATTAACCGAGGAAGAAGCTGTATTGCAAGCCGAAATGAGAAAAAAAGTGTTGCTATGTTTGGATGCAGCTACGGATCCTGCTTCGCCGGACAGAATGAATTTCGGCGTGCAGGAACAGGCGCAGCCATTGGTAGATGCGGCGTTTTTAGCACATGGATTGGTGCGTGCACCGCAGGCGCTTGTTTTGCCGCTAGAAGATAGAGTAAAACGGAATCTTATTGTGGCATTAAAAGAAAGCAGGGCGATTATTCCAGGTGAGAGCAATTGGCTGTTATTCAGCGCCATGGTGGAAACTGCGCTGTGCCTGCTGGGGGAACAGGATTTTGATATGTTGAGAATTCAATATGCATTGCGGCAATTTATGCAGTGGTATAAAGGCGATGGTATGTATGGTGACGGAGCGCCGCTGCATGTGGACTATTATAACAGTTTTGTGATTCAGCCTATGCTGGTGGATATTGTTCGCTTTTTTATGAATCAGCAAACGGAAAGAAAATTTGGCGGCGCGAATCAGGATTTTACGAAATACAGTGAATCCATCCTGACAAGAGCACAGCGTTATGCCGCGTTGCAAGAACGCATGATTTCGCCGGAGGGGACATATCCCATAATAGGGCGTTCCATTACCTATCGCTTCGGGGCATTCCAAATGCTGGCACAGGCTGCGCAGGAGCATTTGCTGGACGAATCAATCAATCCGGTGCAGGTGCGCTGCGCGTTGACTGCTGTAATCAAGCGCATTATGGATGTTCCCGGTATGTTTGATGAAAACGGTTGGCTGCGCCCGGGCGTGTATGGATACCAGCCGGGGCTGGGAGAACAATATATCTGTACGGGCAGCTTATATTTATGCTGTGCAGTGTTTTTGCCGCTGGGGTTGTCGCCGCAAGACACATTTTGGCGTGGCGAAAATGCAAAATGGACAGCACAGAAAATTGTGGACGGAGAAGATTTTGTTCATGACCATAGTATTCCGAATTAATCACATATGAGAAATGTCTGATAAAAGATAATGGAGGTATAGAAAAAATAACGATTTTAAAACCAATTAATCTATGCTTTATGCAAAAGAACGGAGGGAACTGAATGAAGGGGAAAAGCTGGATAGCTATGAGTATTGCGGCAGCAATGGCGTTAGGGAATGTTTCGATATGGGCGGCGGAAGAAGCGGTACATATGCTGGTAAACTGTCCACGGGCAGCGGTGGGAGAGCAGATGGTGCAAATTGATGCAGAAAACGAAGAAGTAACACCATTTTTAGCAGGAGACACAAGTATGATTCCGGTTCGGTTTTTAGCGGAAACGCTGGGATATGAAGTGACCTATCAGGAGCAGACAGAAACAGCGGTTTTAACCGGAACAGAGACCATTCGGTTTCAAAATGAAAGCGCAAAATATGTGATGAATGGGGAAGAAAAAGACATGCCAAAAGCAGCATTGGAACAAGAAGGACGTATGTTTGTCCCTGTGCGTGCAGTATGTGAAGCGTTGAAATGTACGGTGCTTTGGAATCATGAATTGATTAGTGTGTATCCGGAAGGGGCAGCCGCAGCGTTGCCGCAAACGGAAGCAATAAAGTTGGCAGAACAACTGCACAGCGGTACATTGCCGCAAACGGACGATTTTACGGTAATCGGAGAACGAATCATTCAAGATATTTATTCTACGACAGAGAATCCGGAAAATGTGTTAAAAAACTGGCAGGAAGATGGGAGTTTTTCCACAATCGACTATCAGGATACCAATGCTGCCGGATGGGCGCCGATGGGGCATTTGAATCATGTGCTTGCTATGGTCAAAGCGGCATATTCACCCGGCAATGCCTATTATCAGGACGAACCACTGAAAAAGAAAATTGCGCTGGCGTTGACCTATTGGGCAGAAAATGATTTTACTTGTTCCGCGAATACATGGTATACCACACATGGCATACCTACAAAACTGGCGGATATCCTTCTGTTTCCGATAGAAGGAATTTCGGAAGAAACAAAACAGAAACTGCATGAAATTGTCAAACGGGGGTACCTTGTAGCGGACGATCCGGAGAATCCTTATGTAGAACGCAGAGTGAGTTCGCAAGGCGGAAACTTAACAGATTTAATTTTGAACTCCCTGAAAATTGCAGTGGCAACACAAGATGCAGCATTTGTTGAGACACTGTCGGCATTGTTGGAAAACGAACTGCGCATTTTTCCGACAGAAGCAGATCATGAACTTTGGCAGGAAAATGAGGGTATAAAAGCGGACTATAGCTTTTGGCAGCATAACCGTTTGCCGTGTTTCGGCAGCTATGGCGAGGTGTTTGTGAATGGGGTGAACAAACTGCTGCTATATTTAGACGGAACCGGGTATATGGTCAGCGAGGTGGCTGTCAATCAATATACCAATTTGATTGTGGAGGGGCTACAATGGGCTGTCGTGGGACCCTATGTGGACTATACAGTAAATGGACGTTCTATTGCAAGACAAAATGGAACAAAAGCCTTGCAGTCTCACTTGAAAAAGGCTTGTGAAGTGCTGCTCCGTTTGGAACAAAATCCACGCAAAGAAGAAATAAAAACACTGTATGATACGAGATTTGCAGGGGAAGATGGAGGTATAACGGGGCATAAACATTTCTGGAAGTCGGATTATACGGTACACAAAGGTCAGGGATACCACATTGGTATTCGTGCAACCTCAGACCGTACCAGACCAATGGATCGCATTAACGGCGAAAACGCTTTGGGATATTATCTGGGCGATGGTACGACCGTGTTCATGCGTACCGGCGAAGAATTTTTAAACATTTTTCCCACGTGGGACTGGAATAAGATTCCGGGCACAACAACAGCGCAAAATACACTTCCGATACCGGATGATGAAGCTGCAATGTTTCATTGGTTTGGCAAGACGCCGTTTGCCGGTGGTGTGAGCGACGGCATGGATGGTGCGACAACACTGGACTACAAACGGGACGGCGTGGAAGCATATAAAAGTTGGTTTATGGCAGACAACATGATGCTGGCGCTGGGCTGCGGCATCACAACGGATAACAGCAATGATATTGTGACAACAGTAAATCAAACGCTGCAAAACGGAGAATATACAATGAACAAGGAAGCAAAAGCAGCGGGGGATTTTGTGTCCGGTCTCAGCTGGGTGGAACACGATAAAATAGGCTATATTTTTCCGGAGGGCGGCAATGTGTCAATAATGGCACAAGAACAGACTGGACGGTGGAGCGATATTGCTGTGCTCTCTAACAAAGATGAACTTTTGAAAAATGATGTGTTTACAGTAGAGATACATCACGGTATATCACCCGAAAACGCAAAATATGCCTATTTGGTTGTGATGAATGCCGATGCAGAAGAGACGCAGCGCACAGCGGAAAACAATCCCTTTGAAATTTTGCAGAATGATAAAACAATACAAGCAGTTCGTCAAAGTGAAAAACAGCTGATACAAGCGGTTTTCAGAGAAGCAGGAGAACTGCGCATAGCAGAAGGAAAAAGTATTTCCGTAGACCGTCCATGTATTTTAATGTTCCGAGAAGCGGCAGGGGAAATTTCGGTGGCAAATCCATATAATAAGCAGGAAACAATAAACGTTAATGTCAACGGACAAACAGTGGAAATAACGCTGCCGGGCGGTCAAAATGCAGGACAAAGTGTCACAATGAAGATGGAGTGAATAATGACAAAGATTGCCCCTGATTTCGTCACAAGGGACGTATTGTCCTGATTTGTATGAACGTACAAATCAGGACAATATATTTTGCGCCGTAAAACCGGTTTTAGAAGGAGATTGACACTAAAAGAGTTTCGTGTTATAGTAATAAAGAGTTCTTTTTTGTATCGTGCAGACGGCCAGAGGTTTTTGAAGAAGCGGGGATGCATATGAAATTAAAAAAAATTTATCACTCTTGGATGATATCTTATCTGATTATTATTTGCGTTGCGTTTTTTTGCAGTACCGGTATCTATTTGATGATTGGTGCGGTGGTAAAACAGGAGGTAAATCGTTCCAACACAGTTATTTTGGAAAATGTACGCCTATCGACTGACACATATATTAATGATATGCAGAAGATGGCAATGGATATCAGAAATAATTCATTGGTTAATACGATATATAACAATGAATTGAATGAAACGGAGTTTTCATATCTATCGACCCAAATTCAAAAAGAATTATCGCGTTATCAGACAATGAATACGAATATTGACACAATTTACTTATATTTAAAAGAGCGGGACTATGTCATAGCAACAAACCGTTCGGTTGATGCGGATACAATGTATGATGTTGCATATAAAAATACAGGTATCACAAAAGAAGAATGGAAAAGTATTTTGTTTGACCATCCCAAAAGCGGATTTCGTCAACTTCCTGCGATTGCGGACGGAGAAAAAAAACAACAGCTGGCGCTGCTGAATCCGCTTCCGGCAATGAGCAAAGAACCGAAAGCTGTCTTGGTGGTGGCGGTATCAGGTGAAATCGGAAGCCGCGCACTCAAAAACGGCGGATTTGTGGACGACGGTGTTTTGTTCCTCATGGATAGCAAGAATCAAATAGTGATGTCCAGCCATGAGAAGGAACTTCCGGTGACATATGAAATGCTGGAACAGGAGAGCCGGCAAAAAATCCGCTTTGACGGAAAATCCTACGTTATCACGTCTGCGAAATCCAGTGCAATGAATATGCGCTATGTTTTAGGGATTCCGAATAACACATATTACAAAACAGCAATTGTTATCCGAAACATTGCATTTATTGGGGTATTTGCGTTTTTGGTATTGGCATTATATGCAGCATTTCATCTGCTGAAAAAGAACTACAGACCACTACGCGAGTTGATGGGATATGTGCATGAAACATATGGTAAAATGGAAGAAGAGGAAAACGAGTATCATGTATTTCAAACAGCTATTACAAAAGCCGTAAAAGAAAAAGCGCTGATGCAAAACAAACTGAAACAGCAAAACAATACGGTAAGAGAACATATGCTGGGCAATTTATTGAAGGGGAAAAATGAAAATAATTTGCAGATAGAAGATATTTTGTTTTCAAACGGTGTGGATTTTAAAGGGAAACACAACAGGGTGCTTGTGTTTTATATGGAATATTTTGATGCGCTGTTTGAAGGTTCCTCAAAAGAAGTGGAAGAACAGACAGCGTTAGCGTTTTTGGTAGTGCGAAATATTACAAAAGAACTGCTGGATTGCGATTTTACAACCGTTTTCGTCGAGGTGGACGACATGATGGTGTGTTTGTTGAATGCACAGGAACAAGATGAAAAGCGGACATTGATAAAAATAAAGGAAACGGTGAAAGAAGCAAAAGAAATTATTAAAAGCAATTTTTACATTGATTTTACAGTATCAATCAGCAGTGCATATGAAGCAGTAAAAGAGGTTGCGACCGCCTATCAGGAAGCAATGGAAGCAATGGATTACAAAATGATTATAGGCAGCGGCGGTACGATTTGTTATGAGGAATTAGAGGTTACACAGGAAAATTATTATTATCCGATGGAAGCGGAACGCATTATCGTAAATGCTTTAAAAGCCGGAGATGAAGAAAAGGCAAATGAAATTTTAGAGGAATTATATTCCAGAAATTTCCAAAAAGAATCTTTGTCACTTGCTATGGCTAAATGTTTTATTTCTAATTTGGTCAGCACAGTTTTAAAAGTGTTGGAAGACATACGCATACAGCAAGGCGTGAATGTCGAAGTTGACATGGAGGAGATTAACCGGATTCTGGCAGGAACTGATGTTGCAATATCGAAACAGAAAATGTTGGAAATTTTCCATATCATTTGCAGTCAAACACAGCAGCGGACAGAATCCTCAGCACGGCGTATTGTCAAACAAGTAAAGGAGTATATTGCAGAAAATTATATGGACTTTAACCTGAGTCTATATTCCATTGCGGAGGAATGTCATATCACATATACACATCTGTCCCGTGTGTTTAAACTGGAGACGGGCATGGGACTATTGCAATATATCAATGAATTCCGCATGGAAATCGCAAAAAAGCATTTACTGGAAACCGACCAAAGTGTTGCACAAATTGCGGAATCTGTAGGGTATGGGAACAGTAATTCGTTGATTCGCGCGTTTAAAAAATATAATGGCATTACACCGGGAAAATTCAGAGAGTTAAATAAACCAAACAAGGAATCATGATTTGAGACTTTGTGCAGAGATGAAACAGGAGCAAAATAAATAATTGCGGCAGGGAATATTTATTCCCTGCCTTTTCAGTGTCAATAAAAAGGGCAGACATCATTAGATGACTGCCCTTGATAGTATTCAGCACTGTCTTAAATGATTAGCAAATACTGTCCTATGCACACCATAAATGTGCTAGCGGATTATAACGAACTATTTATAAGGAAGCGCGCCAAGCGTCCATGTCGACCGTTTTGCCGCTCAGACGGGAAGCTTCTGCCGCGAATGCAAGCGCATGGCTTTCGGCAGAGACGGAAATGTCCGTCAGAGAAGTGGAAGTTGTTTCGCCGCGCAGCAGGCGTACAAAATCAAGCATGATGCCGGTATCGCCGCCGCCGTGACCGCTTTCTAATGCTTTGGGATGATAAAATGTGCGGGAGCCTGTTATGAAATCACGGATTTCGATGGTATCGTCATTTGCACGCAGTTCGCCTTTTGTTCCCATGATTTTCAGCGTGCGGTCGATTTGTTCGGTAAAAGCGCACATGCTGAAGGTCACGGTCGTACCATTTTCGAAACTGAGATTAGCAACCTGATGGTCTACAACGTCATTGTCACAGTGGAATACGCAGCGTCCATAGGGGCTGGTTTTTAAAATTTCGATGACTTGCTCCGGCGTAGGGTTGCTGCATACGCTGCTGCATGCTGCATCGCACATCCAAGAATACGGACCGTTAATATATACATGCGGTGCATAATAGGGACAGGTATCGCTGTGCGGACAGCCGTCCAGACAGCGCTCCGGTGCGCCTTCCGGTGCATTGGATTCTTTAAAATAAGTTAACTCGCCAAAGGAAGAGATACTTTTGCAGCGGCTGCCTATCAGCCAGTAAAGTAAATCCATATCATGGCAGCATTTTGCTAAAATCATGGGACTGCTTTCTTCTGTGTTGCGCCAGTTGCCGCGTACAAAACTGTGCGATTGGTGGATATGTCCGACATTTTCACAGTGTAACATGGAAACAATATCTCCGATTGCACCACCGTCCAGCAACGCCTTAATTTTTTTGAATAGTGCCGTATAGCGCAGTACATGGCAAACTAACACATGACGGTCATATTTTTTCGCCGCTTCTGCCAGTTCAAAGCATTCTTTGGCAGAAGGAGAAACAGGTTTTTCCAGCAACAAATGATAACCGAGTTCCATCGCTTTGAGAGAAGGTATGATATGCATTTTGTCCTGTGTACAGATAAATGCTGCATCAGCAAATTTAGGACGTGCAAACAGTTCTTCATAGCTGCTGAAACAATTTTCAGCCGGAACATTATGTTCTTTGCGCATGGTCTCGCGCCGCTGTTCGTTAGGCTCTGCAATACCTACAATTTTTAAATCCTGCGGATAATTGAGCGCATAGTTTGCATAGACGTGTCCGCGCCCGCCTGCGCCAATGACAACTGCTGTAATGGGATTCATAAAACCTCACCTTTCTTTGCACTTTACAATGTGCCGCAAATTTGATATACTGATAATAACATAGACAATAATAAAAAACAATACAAAATCAGACATAATATTTATAAAGTTGGCTACTAACGAAAAGGGTGGGAATATGAAAAATTATGAATTGCTGCGAATAGCGTCTAATTTGAGTGTAGAAGCGTTCGTATCTTGTTTTCAACAAACATATCCGCCGGAATATTTTTTTGATGGAGAGATGCATCCGTTTTGGGAATTGGTTTATGTGGCAGAAGGCAGAATCGGCGTCACGGCGGGAGAGCGGGTATTGGAATTGGGGGCGCATCAAGTCATTTTTCATAAACCCATGGAGTTTCACCGGCTCTGGTCGGAGGCAGGGACGTCGCCGCGGCTGATTGTTACAGCGTTTGAGGCAAACGGAATGGATATGGAATTGCTGGAGAGAGGCATTTTTGAGGTGCCGCAGCAACAGCGTATGTTACTGGAAGCGGCAGCGCATGAAGCGGAAAAAATTTATGATGGATATTACCGGCGTGCGGGAGAGCCGAACCAGCGTGTCCTGCAAATGATGCGATTGTATTTAGAATTGTTCTTGCAATTTTTTGTGCGTGCAGGGCGGCAAAAACCGCAGCGCAGCTCCGCTGCTGGCGCAAAATTATACCGCAGTGCGGCGGAATATCTAAAAGCGCAGGTAACGCAGCGGCTGAGTGTGGAAGAAATTGCAGAGCATTGCCACACCAGCGTGAGCAACTTGAAAAAAGTATTTCATCAATATGCAGGAGAAGGAGTGATTCGCTATTTTAACCGCTTAAAAATTGCGGAAGCGGAAAATTTGATACGGCAGGGATATTCCATGCAGGAAATCAGCGACATGCTGTCCTATGCAACACAGAATTATTTTACAACGGCATTTAAACGTGAAAAAGGCATAGCGCCTACCCATTACAGACGGCTGGTGGAATCAGAATGGCAGGAACAGGAAATTACGGAAAAATGATAGAGCAAGACACCTAAGAACCTTTGCGCAGCAGAAACAAAGGGAACTATCTCAACGCCGAAGCGGTGAAAAAATAGTTGATTATAAAAAAGGAATAATAACAGTATACAGAGAAATATTCAATTGGAAAAGCGGATTAAATTTTTTGCATATAAAATTTTATGCGGCAAAAACATTGTGTTATGTATAGTTTCGTTGTTTTTTTGCCATACTATTTCCAGACTAAATGTTTGGAGGTGAAATGGAATGAAAAACAACAATAACAATCGTAACAACAACAGCAACAATAATAATAACAACAACTTCTCAAACAACAATCAGAACCAGAATAACAACAATAACAACCAGAATTCAAACAACAACAATAACAACAACAATTTCTGCGACCAGAAATAAGTTTTTGTTTTTCGTGCAAAACGCCCTGTCAGGGAAGGTAGTTCCTTTTCTGACAGGGCGTTTTGCTGTTTTTAGTGCGAAAATATCGGGGAGGGGCATATAGATGCGTCTGTCTCGCAAATGCAATGAAGCAATAACTGCCGGACTGTGCCAGCGGCAGTTTTTTTATATCCAAAACGCGGACGGAATTAAAACAAATTGAACTTTAGGGCATATCTACTATTGAAATAGAGGATAATTCATGATACAATAGAGAGAAAAAAAGCGTGAAACCTCATCAAATGAGACAGGAGGAACAGTTATGAACCAAGAGTTGGAATATAAAGGAAAACAGGCGAAACAAGCAAGCAAAGCGTTGATGTGTGCAGGCACGGATATCAAAAACACAGCGCTGGGGAATATGGCGCAGGCGTTACAGGAACAGATGGCGGAAATTTTGGCAGCGAACCAAATGGACTTGGAAGCGGCAAAAGAAAAAGGAATCAGCGGCGCACTACTAGACCGGTTGACGTTAACGCCGGAACGAATCGCCTCCATGCAGGAGGGAATTTTGCAAATCAGAGATTTGGAGGATCCCATTGGGGAAACAGTACATATGACGGTACGTCCCAATGGACTGGAAATCGGTAAAAAACGGGTGCCGGTCGGCGTTATTGGAATTATCTATGAAGCGCGTCCCAATGTCACGGCAGACGCGGCGGCGCTGTGTCTGAAAACATCTAACGCGGTTATTTTGCGCGGGGGCAAAGAGGCGCTGCGTTCTAATTTATGCATTGTGAAAGTGCTGTCGCAGGCAATTCAGCGGGCAGGACTGCCAGAGGGCACACTGCAAATTGTGGAGGATACCTCCAGAGAAACGGCAAAAGAGTTAATGAAGCTAAACGATTACATAGATTTGCTGATACCGCGCGGCGGCGGCGGCTTGATTCAAACGGTTGTGAAAGAATCGACGGTACCTGTCATTGAAACAGGCGTTGGCAACTGTCATACCTATGTGGACAAGTGGGCGGATTTGGAAAAAGCGGCGGCAATCGCCGTTAATGCGAAATGCAGCCGTCCGGGTGTTTGTAATGCAATGGAAACATTGTTGGTACACAAAGATGTGGCGGCGGCGTTTTTGCCGCGTATGGCGGCGGGAATGGAGCCATATCATGTGGAACTACGCGGCTGTGCGCAGACGCGAGAGATTTTGCCGGCGATTCGGGCAGCGGAGGAAGCAGATTATGCGACAGAATTTTTGGACTTCATTCTGGCAGTCAAAGTGGTGGATAGTCTGGAGGAAGCCATGGAACATATTGGTCGGTACAGCAGCGGGCATTCGGAAGCGATTGTGACAGAAAACTACACCAACGCCCGCCGGTTCCAGCAGGAAGTGGATGCGGCGGCAGTTTATGTCAATGCGTCAACACGGTTTACCGATGGATTTGAATTTGGATTCGGTGCGGAAATTGGTATCAGCACACAAAAAATGCATGCGCGCGGTCCCATGGGGTTAGAAGCGTTAACCAGTGTGAAATACGTCATTTCAGGGGACGGGCAAATACGCTGAGAGATGGGGCAGAATGCGGCTGAATTGTTCCTTTTTGCTGGATTATGTAATGACTGGAATACGGGGAAAAAGGCTTGAATTGTGGGAAAGAAACGTGTATAATAGGGATATGCCAAGAACCCTTTTGGCGTGGAAGGATGAAATAGAACATGGAACAGATGAAACAACTGCCGCTGATACCCCTGCGGGGATTGGTGGTGTTCCCATACATGGTCTTGCATTTTGATGTAGGACGTCCAAAATCCATAAAAGCGCTGGAAAAAGCCATGGTGGAAGACCAACTGGTGTTTTTAACATTGCAGATGGATCAGCAGATAGAAGAACCGGATTTTGAGGATTTGGGAAAAATCGGAACGATTGCAAAAGTGAAACAGATTGTCAAAAGTGAAGAACACGTAGTCCGCGTACTGGTGGAGGGCATCAGCCGCGCGTCGTTGGAACATATTGAAGAAACAGATGGCTACATGGCAGCGAATATCCACGAATTTTTACCGTCCCGGGCGCGAATGGACGAGGTGGAATATCAGGCATTGGTACGTAATCTTACGCGAGTGTTTGAACAAAATTTTGAGTTGTCGGGAAAGTTCCAGCCGGAAACAGTCGCCTCTATTTTAGCCATTCGAGACCCTGGGCAGATGGTGGATGTGATGGCGGCAAATATTATGCTGCAGCCGGAGGATAAACAGGCGGTTTTGGAAAGCATTGATGTGCAGGAACGGATGGAATGTCTGCTTGTGATTCTGAATAAAGAACTGGAAATTGCACAGTTGGACAGCAAAATCCGCAGCAGAGTGAAAGAGCAGATTGAAAAGAATCAAAAGGAATATTATCTGCGCGAACAACTCAAAGTCATTGAGGAAGAACTCGGGGAAGGCAATCAGCCGGAAATCAAAGAATATGAAGCAAAAATCAGCGCGCTGGAATTTACGGAGCAGGTGCGTGAAAAATTGACACAGGAAGTGCAGCGGCTGAAAAAAATGCCGGCGATGACGCCGGAATCAGGTGTGATTAAAAATTATCTGGATTTGGTTTTAGCGCTGCCGTGGCAGGAAAAAACAGAAGAAAATCTGGATTTGGCACAGGCGAAAACGGTGCTGGAAGCAGACCACTATGGTCTGGAGGACGTGAAAGAGCGAATTTTGGAGCACTTGGCAGTGAAAGCATTGTCAGGCAAAGGAAAAGGTTCTATTTTGTGTCTGGTGGGACCTCCGGGCGTGGGGAAAACTTCTATTGCTAAATCCATTGCCCGCGCTGTGGGGCGCAATTATGTACGCGTTTCGTTGGGCGGCGTGCGAGACGAGGCGGAAATCCGCGGGCACCGGAAAACCTATATCGGCGCTATGCCGGGACGTATTATCAGCGCTGTCAAACAGGCGGGAACGAAAAATCCGTTGATTCTGCTGGACGAGATTGATAAAATGTCGAATGATTTCAGGGGCGACCCTGCCGCTGCTATGCTGGAAGTGCTGGATGCAGAGCAGAACTATCAGTTTAAAGACCACTATGTAGAACTGCCGTTTGATTTGTCTGATGTGATGTTCCTGATGACGGCAAACACGTTAGAAACGGTTCCGCGACCACTTTTAGATCGCATGGAAGTGATTGAACTGACAAGTTATACCGAAGCGGAAAAATTGCAGATAGCTTTGCGCTATTTGCTGCCCAAGAGCATGGAAGCGTGCGGCATGAAGAAATCCGAGCTCAAAATTGAAGCGTCTGCTGTGGAGGAAATCATTGAATACTACACGCGGGAAGCGGGCGTGCGTGAACTGGAACGGACGATTCAATCGCTTTGCCGCAAAAGTGCAAAGATGTTGTTGGAAGGGAAACAAAAAAGTGTTAAAGTGTCAGGGCGGAATTTGGAAAAATTGCTGGGGAAACATAAATATGAGAGAGAAGTGCAGGAGACGGACGGTGTAGCGGGCGTTGCATGTGGACTGGCGTGGACGGCTGTAGGCGGCGATACGTTGAGTATTGAAGCAAATGTCATGGACGGCAGCGGCAAGGTGGAACTGACGGGACAGCTTGGCGACGTGATGAAAGAATCGGCGCTTGCTGCGATTAGTTATATCCGTTCGCGCGCGGAAGAACTGCAAATTGACAGCGCATTTTATAGGACAAAGGATATTCATATCCATGTGCCGGAAGGGGCGACGCCTAAGGACGGCCCTTCTGCCGGTATTACCATTGCGTCTGCATTGATTTCAGCTTTGCAAAACCGACCGCTGAAAAGCGGAGTTGCCATGACGGGCGAAGTGACCATTCGCGGACGGGTGCTGCCCATTGGCGGATTGAAAGAAAAATCCATGGCGGCATATCAGGCGGGGAAAAAGACGGTGGTAATTCCAAAGGGGAATATGAAAGATTTACCGGATTTGCCGGAGATTGTGAAACAAAACGTGAAATTTATTCCGGTGGAAACGATGGACGAAGTGACGGCGCAAGTGTTCCAAAAAGCGTCCTACCGCACGAAACGGCATGTGGAAAAAGACCAACCGGAACTGCCCATCATTTCTAAAGTGCCGGGACAGGGCGCTGTGATGATGGACGAAATTTAAACGGGAAAGAGGACTTCAGATGAATTTGCATAATATTGATATTACGGTTTCTGCTGTGAAAAAAACGCAGTATCCGCAGACAGGTATGCCGGAAATTGCGTTTGCGGGACGGTCTAACGTGGGAAAATCGTCTTTCATCAACAAAATGGTGGGACGAAAAAAATTGGCAAGAACCAGTTCAACACCCGGAAAAACAGCGCAGATTAACTTTTATAATCTGGACAAAACAATTTTTATTGTCGATTTGCCCGGCTATGGTTATGCCGCGGTGTCCAAACAGGAAAAACAGCGTTGGGGACATATGATGGAGGAATATCTCAACACGCGCCGTCAGTTGGTGCAGACTGTTTTGTTGGTGGACAGCCGCCACAAGCCGACCAAGGACGATATACAAATGCTGCAATGGATTCGTCACCGGCATGGGTTCGCTGTGGTTGTAGCAACAAAAATTGATAAATTGTCCAAAAAACAGGTGGAGGAAAATCTGGGACTGATTTATGAAACCTTGCAGCTTACGGACGATGATGTATTGCTGCCGTTTTCCAGCCAGACGGGCGAGGGGCGGCAAGAGGCGTGGGAATTGATATGCGACTTGATGGACGTGGAAATGCCAAAACTGCAATAGAGAGATTGGTAGGAGGCGGGACATATGCGTATGACGTTTGTGAAATGGTGCGGGGAAACATGTGCGGCGTTGTTGGAGCCGCAAGGCGCAGCGCTTTTGGAAGGGACATTTGGCAGTTGGTCGCGGACGGGAGAAGTGATACCGCCCGAACAAATAGAGATGACCGGCATGCCGCGTCCTTCCAAGGTGGTGGCAGTGGGGCTGAATTATCGGCAGCATATTGAGGAAATGGGAGAGGAAACACATGCCGACCCGGTTCTGTTCCTCAAACCCGCCAGCGCAGTGATAGGGCATGGGAAAGCAATTGTATTGCCGCCCCAGTCGGCGCAGGTGGATTTTGAGGCAGAACTGGCGGTGGTGATGAAAAAACAAGCAAAAAATATCACGCCGGCACAGGCGGAAGAATATATTTTAGGCTATACCTGTCTGAATGACGTGACGGCGCGGGATTTGCAAAAGAAAGACGGACAGTGGACGCGCGCCAAAGGGTTTGATACGTTTTGTCCGATTGGCCCCATCATTACTGATGAAATCAATCCCAATCAGGTGGAAGTGAAACTGCTGCAAAACGGCGTGGTGAGACAGCAGGGGAATACTTCCATGTTTTTGGTTCCGGTGCAGGAATTGGTGAGTTATGTCTCCTCTGTGATGACATTGCTGCCGGGCGATGTGATAACAACAGGAACGCCGTCCGGTATTGGTCCCATGCACGCAGGGGATATCATTTCTGTTGAAATTGAGGGCATTGGAACGCTGACCAATCCGGTGGAACATGCCTGATATGAAATGGGAGAAAATGCAGCAGAGTTGCATCTGTGATAAGCCGCTTTATCTAAAAAGCCGCTTTCGGCAACATAGAGAAACATAAGATTATTAAAAAAATAGAGCCTTTGCACGCTGCTGCCGCCGGGCAGCAGGTGCGTATTTCGGCATAAGAGAAAGCGAAACGCTGTATTACGTTCGTTGCGCCTGTGTCCGAAAAAGGCATATTGCAAACCGTATCGTCAGGCGCGACAGAAAGTATCTGTCGGGGTACGTAAAGCCTGACGATTTTTTTATTCATAAAAGGGAAGGAGAGGAAAATGATGGAGCGAAATTTAATACGTTCATTT
The DNA here is from genome assembly GCA_022801925.1 of Clostridia bacterium. Lineage (GTDB taxonomy): Bacteria > Bacillota > Clostridia > RUG12999 > RUG12999 > JAAWTG01. The sequence continues at coordinate 99,926 of JAAWTG010000003.1, forward strand.
TCAAAGTATGTATCCATGAGCATTTGCAGTATGCTGGGAATTTCCTGCTATGTATTGGCGGATACCTATTTCATTGCGAATGGTGTGGGAAGCGCAGGGCTTGCGGCGCTGAACATTGCCATACCGGCATATATGGTAATTAGCGCCTGCGGGCTGCTGCTTGGAATGGGTGGCGCGACGTTGTTTTCTATTGAAACAGGACGAAAATCACCGAAAGAAATCTTACAGTCTATTTTTACAACTGTGATAGTATTGGGGGCAGTCGTGGGCGCTGTTTTAGCGATATTGGGCTGGGCTATACCGAGTCGGATAGCCTATGTGCTTGGCGCAACCGAGGGGATTCGTCCGTTTGCCGCCGTCTATATCCGTACCATGGGAACGTTTGCACCGGCATTCGTTGTGAGTCAGATATTGGTTTGTTTTGTGCGCAATGACGGTCAGCCCAATTTAGCGATGGCAGCAATGATAGTTTCATCTTTTTCCAACATTGTGCTGGACTATGTTTTTGTATATCCACTACATATGGGAATGTTCGGCGCGGCGCTGGCAACGGGAATATCACCGGTTATCAGTATCAGTATTTCGCTGTGCCATTGGTTCCAAAAAGAAAACCATTTGCGGCTGAATGGGAGGGGCATGACAAAGAAATGGATTGTGCCGGTGGTGAAAACGGGCACGCCGCATTTTATCGGAGAGATTTCCTCCGGAATCGTGATTTGTTTGTTCAATGTTGTCATTGGGAAAATTGGCGGAGAGGTTGCCATTGCGGCATATGGCATCATTGCAAACGTAGCGCTGGTGATTCTGGCAATCTTTAACGGTATCAGCCAAGGTGTGCAGCCGCTGATGGGGCGTAGCTTCGGCGCGGGGGAACAGGAGGATTTGAAAAAGCTGTTTTACCTTGCGGCAGGCTTGGCATTGTTGTTGGGCGGCGCGTTTTATGCGTTTTGTGCGCTAGGTGCGGCGGGGATTGTGAAATTGTTTAATAAAGAAGGGTTGGACGCGCTTGTAGAAATTACCGTGCCGGGTATCCGTGTATATTTTTCAGCGTTTTTGTTTGCTGGTATCAATGTTGTGGCGGCGACGTATTTTTCTGTGATTTTGCGCCCCAAGGCGGCGTTTTTGAACGCTTCCCTGCGCGGCTTTTTGCTGCCGGTACCATTGGTTTTGCTGTTTGCAGCGTGGTTTGGCATCACGGGCGTATGGCTATCCGTACCGGCGGCGGAATGTCTGACGCTGCTCATTGTTTTAATATTGTACCGGAAACAGAAAAATGGTATGCGTTGACTTATGCAAAGAATATGTTTATAATAGAAGAAAATGGTATAGGAAAGGCCGGTGTGACATGGAACAAGAAACTTTGAAATTTTTGCGGCTGCTGTCCCAGAGATATCCCAATATTCAGACCGCAAGTTCGGAAATTATTAACTTGAATGCAATTTTGAACCTGCCCAAGGGAACAGAACATTTTTTGAGTGATTTGCATGGTGAATATGAGGCATTCAGCCATATTTTGCGCAATGCGTCCGGCGTTATTAAAGGCAAAATTGACGAAGCCTTCCAGACGACGCTGACGAAGGCGGAGCGGAAAACACTTGCAACATTGATTTATTATCCGCGGCAAAAGCTGGCGCTTGTAAAAAAAGAACAGCAGTATTTGAACGACTGGTATAAAATCACGCTGTATCGGCTTGTGGAAATTTGCCGGATTATTGCCTCGAAATATACGCGTTCCAAAGTGCGTAAAGCATTGCCCAAGGACTTTGAATATATCATAGAAGAATTGCTCCATGAACATGGAGATGTGGATAACAAGCAGAAATATTATGCCGGAATCATTGATACTATCATTAAAACAGGGCGTGCAGACGCGTTTATTACAGAGTTGGCACATCTGATTCAGCGGTTAGCCATTGACCGCCTGCACATATTGGGAGATATTTTTGACCGCGGTCCGGGCGCGGATTTGATTATGGAAACGCTGAAACGGTATCATTGCGTTGATGTGCAGTGGGGAAATCATGACGTGATGTGGATGGGCGCAGCGGCGGGAAGTACAGTCTGCATTGCAAGCGTGCTGCGTTTAGCGGCGCGGTATAATAATTTGGATACGGTAGAGGACGGCTACGGTATCAGTCTGCGTCCGCTTGTCACATTTGCCATGGAGGTTTATCGGGACGACCCCTGCGAATGTTTCCTGCCGGAGACTGTGAATGGCAGCGGCGACAGCATAAAAGACCTTGAAATCATGGCGAAAATCCATAAGGCGATTGCGGTGATACAATTTAAGCTGGAGGGGGAAATCATTCGGCGTAATCCTGTTTATGAGATGGAAGACCGGCTGCTGCTGGATAAAATTGATTTTGAGAAAGGAACGCTGCGTCTGGACGGAAAAGAGTTTCCGATGAAAGACACGCATTTTCCAACAGTACAGCCGGAAAATCCGTATCGGCTGACGCCGGAGGAAAATGATGTGATGGAAAAACTGCGTACATTTTTCATGCACAGTGAAAAATTGCAGGAACATATCCGGTTTCTTTATTCCAAAGGCGGTATGTATTTGAAATTCAATGGGAACCTGCTCTATCATGGGTGCATTCCGGTGGAGGAGGACGGCAGTTTTATGGCGTTTGAGACGGAAGAGGGGATGCTTTCCGGTAAGGCGCTGCTGGACTATGCAGATAAGACGGCGCGCAAGGGATATTTCCTGCCGCAGGACGCTGAAGAAAAACAGCGCAGCGAAGATTTTCTGTGGTATTTGGGGTGCGGCAAGAAGTCGCCACTGTTTGGGAAAAGCAAAATGTCAACGTTTGAACGGTATTTTATTGAGGACAAAGAAGAATGGACGGAAAAGAAAAACGCCTATTATGACAAGATGGAGGATGCGGCGCTGTGTGAACGGATTTTAAAAGAGTTTGACATGGAGCCGGAGACGTCGCACATCATCAATGGACATGTTCCTGTAAAATGCAAAGCGGGAGAAAAACCCATCAAAGCAAATGGAAAATTGTTTGTGATTGACGGCGGACTATCCAAAGCCTATCAGGCAACAACAGGAATCGCGGGATATACACTGATTTATAATTCCTATGGGCTTTTGTTGACGTCACACCAGCCGTTTTGCTCCAGAGCACGGGCAATTGAGGAAGAACAGGATATCCATTCCTCCACGGAAGTGGTGGAGAAAACCTCCACGCGTATGCGCGTTGCAGATACGGATATCGGTTTAGCGCTGAAAAGCCAGATAGAGGAACTGCAATTGTTGCTGGAGGCCTATACCAAAGGACTGATTCATCAAAACGAATAGAATATTCGAACGAAGAAAGATGCTATGAATTTTAGCGTACTTTGAAAAGAGACGATATATGAAAAAACAGTGCCGGGAGTGTGTATTCCCAGCACTGTTTTTTGCTTTAATATGTTTATCGGAAATAATATCATTTTCGTCAATTCAAATTATTTCATTGCACCAATTGATTTGTTTTGGAAATAGCATAACAGAGAATCGCGTAGAAAGTTTTGACACATGGCAAGTTTACTTATATGTCTTTTCGATATAGTACAATATCCTCCACGCGGCAATCTAAAATATTACATAAATCATTTAATGTCACGGTGGTGATGGGCTTGTTATGACGCAGCCGATCCAACAGGCTCCGGCTGATATTATATTGCGTAATTAACATATATGTCGTGAAGCCTTTTTGCTTCATTGTTTCATAAAAAGGTTCATATGTGATCATAGACATTCACCTACTATTTCATTATATTTTATTATCTATCTATTGACAATGGTCGATAAATAGAGTATAATAATATAGTCGATAAATAGAGTATGCATCTATGAACGAAAATAATTCAGGAAACACACGATTTCTGTGATAAATTAAGAGAAATAGATATAAACACCCCATCATAAAAAGGCGTGAAGGATAAGAAGCCGTAAAAGAAAGACTGCATGTATAGTAAAAAGCGCGTGTAGGAACATTTTAGAGGTGAAATATTTAAACGTGGAAAGACACAGTAAAACTTAGATATCATAGGAAGGGGTGGTGGATATATGAATAAGCAAAAAATCATCGTTGTAAGTCTTATGATATTTTCTGCAATATTCTTCAGTGGAACGATGTTCTATCAAAACAGTGTACAGTATTTAGCCAAACATCATCCTGAACAGGGATATCAATTTTACGAAGAAGAACGTTATGAAACAGAGGAGTGAAACAGTTGTAGTAGGAAAGCAGAGAAATAGAACAGATTCATGATATAGAAAAGGGTAGTGAATCTGAATCAAATGTATTCAGCAGAAAAACAGTTGCTATATATCTCCCCCCCCCAGACCCCACACATATATAATGATATATAGCGTTATGATATTGGTGCAAAAAGCACAAAAAAGGCAGGTATTCATACCTGCCTTTTTTTATAAACTCTTAGTTAGGAGCCCTGATTGCTGTTCTTGTCGGAAGATGGTGTTTTTTCTTTCTGCACTGATTCAGCGGGCGTCTGTGCAGCGACTGCGTCCTGTTCCTGCAACATTTGTTCCAGTTCGTGAATAAGCTTGTCTTTTCCTTCAAAACTCATCATACTCAGCGTCATAATTGCCTGTTTGGCGTTTTCAGGACGGAACATACCCATATTATAAAATTCCTGCGCCATTTGATTTTGCGACAGGCGTGTGAACGGATTAGACTTTTCAGGCAGAATTTTAATGTCAAACACCGGGGCTTCTACGCTTTCGCCCAGCAAATCCTTATTAGAAAATTTGATATATTTCCGGCTGCCATCTTCGCCTGTAATACGAATTTGGCGGTCTTCATCAAAGAACTGCCGAATCAGAGAAATACACATATAGATAATTTGCTTATAGCTTTCATAGGTGTTGTTAATGATATCGCGGGACAGTTTATTTCCTGCCTCCTGCAAAGCCACAATCGCTCCATATGCCGTGACGCCGCCGGAGGAACCGCCCTGCATGAAATCACGGTTTCCTGTCAGTTCTTTGAGTTCTTCGATTTTGTTTAAACGGTGTTGGATAATGTAGGGGTCGAGGGGATTTGCCTGAAATTCACGGACATTTTCATCGCGCAAACTGCCTGTCACATGTACAATATCCTGCGATAAATCCAGCAGTTCCTCTTCGTTGATACCACCGTTATCACGCACCAGCCAGCGGACTTTTCCTGAAATTAGCGCATTTTCGGAGATGATAGAATCCAGTTTGTCAACATAAGTCTGGCAGTTTTTAGAAAGGTCAATCAACCCAAAACCAACAGGTGTACCATCCATTGGATAGAGCACATCAAAGATAACAGGATAGTGTCCATGCGCATATAGTCCGGTTTGCGCTGTCTGCGGGCGGTCTTCGCTGCTGTCAAGCACAGTATCGCCGGTGAATTTGGTCATGTGAAGTATTTTTTTGCCGTCGGGCTGCACTACTTTATAGTAGCAGTCCACCACCAGAGATTTTTCCTGAAAATCTACATGTTGTTCACGCGACTGGATGCTGAGCAAACCTTCCTGTCCCAATGCATCACCGGCATGGGGATAGAGCGTGCGCAGTTCGTTGTTATCCACCATGTTGACAAGGAACAAGTAGCGGGAGTTTTGAATATCCTCCACACCAGGCTCCCAAAAGATGTTGAGAATATCCAGACGTTGGATATCAATGTCTCCCAAACCGCTATTCAGTTCCGGATTGAAAAACACGCCATAGGGAACAACGCCGTTTTTCAATTTGTACCAAGTTGCCTTGGAAAATGTGTCTTTGAAGTTGCATGCGTCTAACTCAAATGGGATGATTTGAGAGAGCATTTCCGCCTGCGGCACATCGTTTTCCTCTCTTGCCAAAACATTGGGAGAAGGATAGTTATCCATAATCTCCGCATGTTTATAAGCAAGGGCATTGAATAAAAATGATGTGGTTGTCTCAGGAATTTCTGTGCTGCCGCGCACAAAATCCCAATGCTGTGCACGGTACCATTTGTCATTTTGAATGACTTTGCTGTCAAATTCTTTTTTTGCATTGACATAGGCAATGAGTTTCTTTTGCATATCTGCAAAACGTTCTTTGGAAATGGTTGTTTGATACATATTGCTTCCTCCTTAAAATCGGTTTGAAATTTTAAGAAGGAATCTAAAAAGAGTTCCTATATATAAGCCGGTGCAGCGTCAACGGGAGACGCCGCGCCGGATGTTGTTCAGGGCAGAAACGTTAGAAACTGCACGAGAGTTTCTGCACTTATTGAAACAATTTGTTTAAAATCTGTCCTGTTCGGGAGACAAATTCCGTCATTTGCTCTGCGCTCAGCGGTGTTTGTGCTAATGTCGCAATATCATAGATATAGTGACAGGTTAAATCAGCCAGCTCCTTGTCCGCGCAGCCTGCAAGCGCACGCACCGCCGGATTTGCCATGTTCAGCGTCAATGTTTTTTGCACAGGACCGCTAGCCATCATCGGACCGCCGAACATTTTGCTCATTTCTTCCATACGGCGGGATTGTTCATCCAGCGTGACAATGGCAGGAACGGATTCGTTCTTCAGCGATGTTAGTTCAATGTGAAGCTGGTCGTCTTTTAAAGCGTCTTTGAATAATTGAATCAGTTCTTCCGATTGTTCTACAGAATCGTTTTTGAGAGAATCGGCAAGACCGGCGTCAATACGCTCGAATTTTACTGTATTGTTTTTATATTCTGCAAAACTAATGAAATGTGTGTCCAAAACATGGGGCAAAATGACTGCTTGCAATCCGTTCTCCTGAAACATGGAAATATATTGTGCCTGCTGTTTCGGGTCGGAAACATAATAGACTTTGTTTTCGTGCTGCTCTTTTGCCTTGTCCAGATATTCTTCCAGCGTTACATAGGTTTCATCTGTGGTCTTGTAAAGAATACTGCTGCCGATGCGGTCATAGAATTTTTCGTCTTGCATGCAGCCGAATTTAATAAACGGACTGATGTCGTCCCAATATTTTTCATAGGAGGGACGGTCAGTTTTAAACATAGAAGTTAGCTTATCTGCAACTTTTTTTGTGATGTGTTCCGATACTTTGCGGACATATCCGTCGTTTTGCAGAAAACTGCGCGATACGTTCAGCGGCAAATCAGGACAGTCGATAACGCCCTTGAGCAGCATTAAATATTCAGGAATCACTTCTTTGATATTGTCTGCAACAAATACCTGATTGTTGTAGAGTTTGATTTGTCCGGTGGACGAATCCATTTCATGTTTGAGTTTTGGAAAATATAAAATCCCTTTTAAATTAAACGGATAGTCCACGTTGAGGTGAATCCAAAACAGCGGCGGTGTGAAATCGAAAAAGACTTTATGATAAAAGTCAATATATTCTTCGTCAGTGCATTCCGACGGTTGTTTCAGCCAAAGTGGATTGGGGTCGTTAATCGGCGTAGGTTCCTTTGGCGTTTCTTCGGTTGTTTCGTCTTCCGCTGCAGTTTCTTCTTTGGAGGCATTTGCATCAATACAGTAGATGTTGGTGGGCAGAAAACTGCAATATTTGTGCAGAACACTTTCCACCGTATAGAAATTCAGCATGTCTTCATTATCAGCGGAGATATGTAGAATCACATCACTCCCGCGCTGTGTGCGCGTACCTTCCGTGAGTTCGTAGTCCGTGCCGCCTTCGCAGCTCCAAAACGCCGGTTTTGCGTCGGGCTGGCAGGACAACGTATGGATTTCCACTTTGTCTGCTACCATGAATGCAGAATAGAATCCAAGTCCAAAATGACCGATGATGGTGTTATCATCTTTATATTTGCTTAAAAATTCTTCTGCGCCGGAAAATGCCACCTGCGTGATATATTTTTCTACTTCTTCTGCCGTCATACCGATTCCGTTGTCGGAAAATGTCAGCGTTTTGTTTTCTTTATCTACCGTTACCGTCACGGCATATTGCGGATTGTCCTCCACCTGCGCTTCGCCCACACCAACCAGTTTTTTTAGCTTTGCAATTGCATCGCAGCCGTTTGATACCAGTTCGCGGATGAAAATATCTTTGTCAGAATACAGCCACTTTTTAATAATGGGAAATATGTTTTCCGTATGGACTTGAATGGTTCCCTTTGCCATGATACTGGTTCCTCCTTTGTAGTAAACAAGCAATTTTGTTAGCACTCTCATCTACTGAGTGCTAATATTGGGTGAGAAAAAAACCGTCTCATCTTTTGACGGCTTTTCAACTGGTCGGGGTTGAGGGATTTGAACCCGCGGCCTCATGGTCCCAAACCATGCGCGCTACCAAACTGCGCCAAACCCCGGTGTAATTGTAATGTCAACGGACAAAAATATCCATTTATATTACAAAATAATATTATATCGGAAATCAGAACATTTGTAAACTATTAGAAAAAGCGATAAATTGCCGTGAGACCAAATTAAGGTATAATTTCATAAAATAACGCCGAAATACTATAAAATACGCTGGATTTTGAGCTCTTTTAGGCATTCTTTGCAGACGATTGCAGTGATAAACAGTCCAACATAGCCGAAAAAGGAATAGAGATAACCTACCAGTGTGGAGAAACCGAGCAGTGCTAATAGACCGCCGCCGCCGCAAAGCAGAAAGGTATAGGGCAGGCGTTTATTTTCCGGCGCTAAACTCAACACCCCTTGTCCACAGGAGATGGCGGTGGTCAGCATGGCAATATAGATAGTCAGTCCGTAGAATAGTTTGAAATGTTTTCCCATAAACGCGGCATAGGTAAGCGCCGGCATTTGTGTCAAATAAAAATCAGGATAGAGTGAGACATAATAAATCGAAAGACCGCAGACACCGATAAAAATGCTGCCCAGTAAACCACCCCAAATGGCAGTAGCGGCATTTGGCATATATTTTTTCATGCCGCAGACCACCGCAGGAATACTGATGAGATTATAGCTGATATAAACCAGAGCGGAAAGCAGCCAATTGTCGTTGATACAAATCAGTTCATGCAGAGCGTTCATTGTGCTTTGGTCGCCAAACAGCAACTTATAAGCGCCCAAAGCAACCATGCCTAATACCATGATTGGTGTGAGAATGGTATTGGCGACAACGGTTCCTCGAATACCGAAAAGAAAAACAACAGAGCAAACAGCTGCCATGCTGATAATACCTGCCAAATAGGGGAGATGTAACTCTTGTTGAAATAGTGCGCCGCTGCCGGACAGCATGATGCAAAAAGTTGCACCCATATAACAATTTCCGAAGATGGAAAAGAATTTTCCGGATTTTTTGCCGAAAAGTTCCTTGCAAAAGTCGGTATAAGAGGACAATGCCAACCGATAAATTTTGAGAAACATTCCGCAGCCGACAAAGGCGAAAAACAAGATGGTTAAACACATTCCCCAAAATCCCCACCAGCCGAACCGCCCGAAAAAACGCCAGATTTCCTGTCCGGAAGCGAATCCGGCGCCTAAGACCGCGCCGGTATAGACACAGGCAAGCCGAAATGCGCTGGCAGCATTGGTTTTCATAGATGGCGTTCCTCCTTTTCATATAAATGGTATAGCTTATTTATATGAAAAAGATGGAAAAGATAGTACTATACAATTCTGTAAAAGTGTGGTAAACTGAAAAAAGTGGGGGAATGCGATATGGAACTAAAAATCAGACAGGCAGAGGAAAACGAGATAGCAGAACTGCTGCAATATGACAGGCATATTGCAGTTGAAAAACTGATGGACTGCATTAGAGCAGGAAATGTCTATGCGATATGCTTGGAAAATAAAATGATTGGCGTGCTGCGCTATAGTTATTTCTGGCAGAGCATTCCGTTTTTGGATTTGCTTTTTTTGGCGCCAGACTGCCGGAAAAAAGGATATGGCAGACATGCTGTGGCATATTGGGAGAAGCAAATGCGGCGGATGGGATACCGGAATGCTATGACTTCAACGCAGGCAGATGAAACAGCGCAGTTTTTCTATGAAAAGCTGGGTTATACCCGAGCGGGCGCATTTTTTCCGCCGGAACAGGAAGCGGAAGAAATCATATTCAAAAAGCCACTTTTGTAGACTCTACTTTGCTTAGACAGGAAAAGATGATAGGAATAACACTTGTGATAGAACAGAAATAGCGGGAGAAATATATGGATATCATTGATTTTAGGCAAGAACAAATTGCGGAGGCGGCAGCGCTTGCGCACATATATTATGAAGAAGAACGAAAACAGGTGTCGGTGCTACCTGAGACGGATATCTGTTTGCAGTTGGAGACAATGGCGGACAATGGAATGGGAGTGGCAGCGTATGAAAATGGGACAATGGTTGGTTTTATGTGCGCGACAGTTCCTTTTGCCAATGCATTTGGTGCAACAGATGTAAATGGCGTGTTTTCACCGCTGGGGGCAAATGCGGCAGTGGCAGAGAATCGGGAGGATATCTATGCCGCGCTGTATCAAAATGCCGCGCGGAAATGGGTGCGTGCCGGAGCGGTGAGCCATGGTATTTGTCTGGGAGCGCATGATATAGCGGCATGGCGGCAGTTTTTTCAATACGGATTCGGGTTGCGCTGTGTGGATGCAATCCGACCAATGGAACGGATTGTGTGTGAGCCATGCAAAGGATATTCTTTTAGAGAACTTTCAGCGGCGGAATATCCATTGGCATATTCTTTTGAGCGCATGTTAAACAAACACTATCAGGAAAGCCCTTTTTTTATGAATCGTGTGCAAGAGCAGTATGAAGCATTTTGCAAGACTTGTGAACGGAAGCGGGAACGGTGCTTTGGCGCGTGGTATCATGGAAATATGTGTGCCTATTTAAAGGTGTCTGGGACTGGTGAGACGTTTATAACACAACGGCAAGATTACCAGCATATCACCGGTGCGTTTTGTCTGAAAGAACACAGGGGAAAAGGCGTGGTTCAAAATCTTTTGAACTATGTAATAGATGTGTTACAGAAAGAAGGATATGATTATCTGGGCGTGGATTTTGAAAGCATAAATCCAGCGGCACATCACTTTTGGAAAAAATATTTTGCAGCCTATACGCATGGCGTTGTGCGCCGGATTGATGAACGGATTTTAGAAATGGGACGGGAATGATGGTTTAGGCAAATAAAAGTTGAATCTCTTATGCCTATGCCTATGAAACAAGCAACTAAAATGGAGCGCAGCAGAAAACAGAACGATAGAAAACTCTCAAAACACAAGCAATATATGCGTATTTTGAGAGTTTTTTATATTCGTCCTTCAAGAAAACGTATGGTGTTTTTTGGCGTGAAATAAGACATATTTATCCTTGAGATATAAGAAGGGATTGATTCATTGGCAGCTTTGCTAACCTTAAAGCATACACAACTGTCCCAGCGTGGACGGTGGAATCAAGCATGTATGCGTTTGAAGGATAAATAATGATTATTTTAAGATTTTTCTTTTGATTTGAAAATAAGTGCGGCAATTAAGCTGAATACCACTGCCGCTGCGATTCCGCCTGCCGTTGCAGTGAGACCTCCTGTGAGAATGCCGAGCAAACCGTGTTCCTCCACAGCTTTCATCACGCCCTTTGCAAGCGAATAGCCAAAACCTGTCAGCGGAACGGTTGCACCCGCTCCGGCAAGTTTGACCAATGGTTCATAAGCGCCCACCAACGTGAGGAATACACCGGCGACAACATAAACCACCAAAATACGCGCCGGTGTTAATTTGGTTTTGTCGATTAAAATCTGCCCGATGACACACAAAATGCCGCCGACAATAAAAGCCCATAAATAAGTCATCATCATTTCCTCCTTCCCGTTAGTTTGCTTTGTCCGTGACAATGCGGACAGCGTGCGCAACGCAGGGAATAGTCTCCCCTTGTTTAAGTGCGGTGGTGCTCATGAGTGCGCCGGTTGCGACGAACAGCAGGCGTTTGATAGCACCGGAGCGCAGTTCCTCAATCAGTTTGGAACAAAAGACGCTCGCACTGCAGCCACAGCCGCTTGCACCGGCGTGGACATCTTCTGTTTCAAAATCATAAATCATGCAGCCGCAGTCATCAATAACGTCGGACACTTCGTAGCCTTGTTGACTCAGCAGGTCAATGTTAAGCTGCCGTCCCACCATGCCAAGGTCGCCTGTTACAATCAAATCGTAATCGCTTGGTCCAAAGCCGGTATCTTGGAAATGGGCGGCAATGGTATCGGCAGCGGCAGGCGCCATGGCAGCGCCCATGTTGTTGACGTCGCTGATACCCATATCTACGACTTTACCAGTGGTAACATGGGTAATATAAGGGCCGTCGCCCAGCGCAGATACCACTGCTGCGCCGGAGCCGGTCACAGTCCACTGCGCTGTGGGCGTGCGCTGTCCGCCATATTCCAGCGGAAATCGAAATTGTTTTTCCGCAGAACAAAAGTGGCTAGAGGTGGTAGCAACAGCGTGGTCGGCGAACCCGCCGTCTACCAATAGTCCCGCCAGTCCAAGTCCTTCCGCCATGGTGGAACAAGCGCCGTAAATTCCCATAAAGGGGATGTTCGTGTCCCGAACAGCATAGTGCGCGCTGGAACATTGATTGAGTAAATCGCCTGCCAATAGATACTGAATATCGCTTGTGGAGAGAGAGGCTTTTTGTACAACCTTTTGAATCGCGGTACTCATAAATTTGCTTTCCGCTTTTTCCCAAGAGTCCTCGCCAAACGTATTGTCCTCCACGATTTCATCGAAATAGGTGCGCAGCGGCCCGTTTCCTTCTTTGCTACCAACAACAGAAAACGTTTCTGTGATGGTCGGCGGAGAAGCGAGCTGCGCGGTTTGTTTGCCAATATGTTTTGTAGACATGAATAGACCATCCTTTCATTATATAAATAGGAAGTTGAACGATTAAAAGTAAAGCGCCATGCAGCAGTGATTAATGGATAAAATAATAAATCAGCCCTGCAATGACGGAAGCGACGGTTCCATAAACAATGACGGGACCTGCGATAATGAACATTTTTGCACCGACGCCCAGCACATAGCCCTCGCTTTTATATTCAATTGCAGGCGAGGCAACAGAGTTGGCAAAGCCGGTGATAGGGACGAGCGTACCCGCGCCGGCGTGTTTGGCAATGTTATCGTAAATACCAATACCCGTCAGCAATACGCCCAGAAACACCATGGTGATGGAGGTTGCAGCCGCGACTTCTTCCAGATTGAGCCCCCAATTGGTATAAAAATTACGGACGCCTTCGCCCAAAACGCAAATCAATCCACCGATGAGAAAGGCTTTCAACATATTCAGCCACAGTGGGGAATTGGGTGATTTTTTTTCGGCATATACTTTATATTCTTGTTTTTGCATGTTTTGGTTCACCTCATATTTTCGGTTTTAATTTTAGTATGGCATATTTGTCGGAATTTATGAATTGGCACATGAAAATCTTGCAGAAGGGTAAATAATTTTTAAAAAGAAAAGCGGAAAAGAAAGCAAAAATCATTGAAAAATACCATTGACTAATGATGGAAAAAAAGGTATAATAAGAAGTGGTTTAATTGGAGGGTTTCTCTAATTAAAATAATTGTATACAATTTAGCGGCAGGCGCCGCGCATGATAGACCCAATATGTTATGGTGCAATACAATAGCATATCAGGTAAAAGAGGAGGAAAAAACATGGCACAAAAGTTAACAGTTGACGGCAACACCGCCGCCGCGCATGTGGCATATGCATTCAGCGATGTCAGCGCAATTTACCCGATTACGCCGTCCTCTCCGATGGCAGAAGTCTGCGACGAATGGACTGCGGCGGGCAGAAAAAATATTTTCGGACAGGTGATGAAGATTGCAGAAATGCAGTCAGAAGCGGGAGCAGCAGGCGCTGTTCACGGTTCTCTGGTTGCAGGTGCTTTGACGACGACTTTCACAGCGTCTCAGGGTCTGCTTCTGATGATTCCAAACATGTATAAAATCGCAGGGGAATTGATTCCTTCTGTGTTCCACGTGAGCGCAAGAACCCTAGCGACACATGCACTGTCCATTTTCGGCGACCATTCCGATGTAATGGCATGCCGTCAGACAGGATTTGCCATGCTGGCTTCTGCTTCCGTGCAGGAAGTTATGGACTTGGCTGCTGTATCGCACCTGTCAACACTGAAATCAAGCGTTCCGTTCCTGCATTTCTTTGATGGATTCAGAACTTCGCATGAAGTGCAGAAAATCGAGATGATTGATTATGAAGATTTGAAAAATATGCTTGATATGGAAGATGTGAAGAAATTCCGCTCCAGAGCGCAGAATCCGGAACATCCGCAGCAGAGAGGAACCGCGCAGAATCCGGACGTATTCTTCCAAAACAGAGAAGCAGCAAATAAATTCTATGATGCTGTTCCGGAAATCGTTGAAACGATGATGGATAAAGTATATCAGGTAACAGGCAGAAGATATCACCTGTTTGATTATGTTGGTGCGCCTGATGCAGACCGCGTTATCGTTATCATGGGTTCCGGTGCGGACACAACAGAAGAAACTGTGGATTATCTGATGAAGAAAGGCGAAAAAGTCGGCGTGCTGAAAGTACGTTTGTATCGTCCGTTCTCCGCAGAACATTTCCTGAAAGTGCTGCCCAAAACTGTGAAAAAAATCGCGGTTATGGACCGCACAAAAGAACCCGGTGCAGCCGGCGAACCGCTATATGAAGATGTTGTTTCTGTTGTTCGTGAAGCTGGCATGAACGATGTGGCTGTTGTTGGCGGCAGATATGGTCTGTCCTCCAAAGAATTCACACCGTCTATGATTAAGGCAATCTACGACAACCTGGCACAAAGTGCGCCGAAGAACCACTTCACGGTTGGTATCAACGACGATGTAACGGGTCTGTCTTTGGATGTCAACGAAATGATTGACACCACGCCGGAAGGCACAACCTGCTGTAAATTCTACGGTCTGGGTTCTGACGGTACGGTTGGAGCAAACAAAAACTCCATCAAAATCATTGGTGACCACACTGATATGTATGCGCAGGGATATTTCTCCTATGACTCTAAAAAATCCGGCGGTATCACCATTTCTCACTTAAGATTCGGTAAACAGCCGATTAAAGCACCATATTTGCTGACAGTTGCAGATTTTATTGCATGTCACAACTCTTCTTATGTAACGCGCTATAATGTTCTTGACGGTATTAAAGACGGCGGTACCTTCCTGCTGAACTCTCCGTGGAGCACGGTGGAAGAACTGGAAAAAGAACTGCCGGCTTCCATGAAGAATGCAATTGCAAAGAAACATTTGAAATTCTATAATATCGATGGCGTAAAACTGGGACAGGAAATCGGTCTCGGCAACCGCATCAACATGATTATGATGGCGGCGTTCTTCAAACTGGCAGCTATCATTCCGGAAAGCGATGCAGTTGACTACATGAAAAAAGCAATCGTAAAATCCTATGGTAAAAAGGGTGAAAAGATTGTCAACATGAACTATGCTGCGGTTGAAGCCGGTATCGGCGGATTCACAGAAATTAACTATCCGGATTCTTGGGCAACCACAACAGAAGGCGCAGAGCCGGTTCACGTTCCTGCAACAGACTACTTCAACGACGTTGTAAAACCGATTCTGGCACAGGAAGGCGATTCTCTGCCGGTTAGCGCATTTACACCGGACGGCGTTGTACCGAATGGCACAACACAGTATGAAAAACGCGGTATTGCGATTAACGTTCCGCAGTGGATTCCGGAAAACTGTATCCAGTGTAACCAGTGTTCTTTCGTATGTCCTCATGCATGTATCCGTCCTGTTTTGGTGAAAGCGGATGCTACGAAACCGGAAGGTTTTGTGACAAAGAAAGCGGTTGGAAAAGCACTGGAAGGTTATGAATACAGAATGCAAGTCAGCCCGCTGGATTGTACCGGCTGCGGCAACTGTGCGGACATCTGTCCGGCGAAAACAAAAGCGCTGGTTATGAAACCGTTTGCAGAAGAAAAAGAAGTGCAGGAAGCAAACTGGGAATATGCAATGGAAGTGCCAAAAGCAGACGTTGCAATCAACAAAAAAATGGTCAAAGACAGCCAGTTCTGTCAGCCGTTGTTTGAGTTCTCCGGCGCATGTGCAGGCTGTGGTGAAACACCGTATGTCAAACTGGTAACACAGTTGTTTGGCGACCGGATGATGGTTGCAAATGCAACAGGATGTTCTTCTATCTACGGCGGTAGTTCTCCGACCAACCCCTATACAGTGAATGAAAAAGGTCATGGCCCGGCTTGGGCGAACTCTCTGTTTGAAGATAATGCAGAATTTGGATTTGGATACAATCTGGCATTGACACAGAGAAGAAACCGTGTAGTTGATTTGGCAAATGCATTCTTAGCAAATCCGTGCTGTGACGAAATGGCAGCAATGATGAAAGAATGGCTGGATAATAAAGATGACGGCGACGCTTCCAAAGCAGCAGCCGATAAATTGAAAGCAGCTCTGCCGGGCGCAATTGAAAAAGCAACCGGCGAAACAAAAGAACTGCTGGCAGAAATCAATGACAATGCAGACCTGCTGACCAAGAAATCCGTTTGGATTTTCGGTGGTGACGGTTGGGCTTATGACATCGGTTACGGCGGATTGGATCACGTTATTGCAAGCGGCGAAGACGTGAACATTCTGGTGCTGGATACAGAAGTATATTCCAACACCGGCGGACAGTCCTCTAAATCGACGCGCACCGGTGCGGTAGCGAAATTTGCTGCTGCCGGAAAACGCGTGAAGAAAAAAGATTTGGGCGCAATTGCAATGACCTATGGCTATGTATATGTTGCAAGCGTTTCCATGGGTGCAGATAAGAACCAACTGATTAAAGCTATGGTGGAAGCGGAAAGCTACCATGGTCCGTCTTTGATTATTGCATACGCTCCGTGTATCAATCACGGTTTGTCCAAAGGTATGGGTAAAACACAGTTAGAAATGAAACTGGCTGTAGATTGTGGTTACTGGCCGCTGTATCGTTACAACCCGCAGTTGGCTGAAGAAGGAAAGAATCCGTTCTCCATGGATTCCAAAGCGCCGACAGGCGACATGCAGGAATTCCTGAGAGGTGAAGTTCGTTATTCTTCCTTAATCAAACAGTTCCCAGATATTGCAGAAGGATTGCTGGAGCAGACTGAAAAAGATGCAATGGAACGTTTGGACTACTACAAAAATCTAGCGGAATAATTTTTCGCAAACAAGATAAAAAAAGGAATGTCTATTGGGATATTCCTTCATAAAGAAAACAATCCCCGCCGAGATGCACTTGCGTTTCAGCGGGGATTGTTTTGTATAGAAAAGTTAATCTATTAGACAGCTATCCTTTCTCTCCAATAAAGATGTGTATATCTTTTGAGGGAAGAAAAAGGCATAAGAGAATCGAATTTTATACGGTTCTCTTATACCTAACCATCACCATCTCATCAAACAAAAGCCCATTTTCGTCCCAACGAACGAAAATGGGCTGCATTTGTATTATTTAAAAGTATTTGAGAATACGCCATACTTCACATTTTGCCTTCATATCCCCATATGTGAGTAAATCAGCGAAGAGACACATATATGATAGGAGACGACGAACAACCGGGTACAGTTAGTCTTCTTCGTCCATTTCCCAGTTGTGATAGACATTCTGCACGTCCTCGTTTTCTT
Organism: Clostridia bacterium; assembly: GCA_022801925.1. Taxonomy (GTDB): domain Bacteria; phylum Bacillota; class Clostridia; order RUG12999; family RUG12999; genus JAAWTG01. The sequence goes on from JAAWTG010000003.1 coordinate 117,482, forward strand.
CCAGAACCTCCAGCAGTTTGTCCATGAATTTCACGTCGTCCTCTTCCGTCAACTTGATATAGTTTTGCGGAATCATGGAGATTTCAGCAGAAGAAGCGGTATAGCCGCGTTCCTCCAGTGCTTCCAAAACGCCGGAAAAATCCTCCGGTGCGGTCACGATTTCATAGAATTCTTCCTCGGCGGAAAAATCTTCTCCGCCACAGTCTAAAGCATCCATCATCACGGCTTCTTCGTCTTCGTTGCCTTCGCGGTCAATGATGATAACGCCTTTTTTGTCAAACATCCACGACACACAGCCATTGGTACCCAGATTGCCGTGGAATTTGTCAAAATAGTGCCGGACGTCGCCGCCGGTACGGTTGCGGTTGTTGGTCAACGTTTCCACAATCACGGCAACGCCCTTGGGGCCATAGCCTTCATATGTGATTTCTTCATAGTCATCGCCGCCGCCTTCTCCTGCGGCTTTTTTGATACATCTGGTAATGTTGTCATTCGGCATGTTCGCCGCTTTTGCTTTGGCGATAACGTCCTTCAATTTGAAGTTGGAATTCGGGTCGGGGCCGCCCTGTTTTACTACAACAGCAAGTTCGCGTCCCAGTTTTGTGAAAATTTTTGCTTTTTGTGCATCTGTTTTTTCTTTTTTATGTTTAATATTTGCCCATTTGGAATGTCCTGACATCGTATAAAACCTCCTTATATCTTGTTTCCTTTATTTCACTGCAGCGCGTTGGAGTGAGAAACGGTTACCTTTTAGTTTCTGCCCTTTGGAGGCGCGGAGCAATTGGTCTACATGCTGCGCCGGAACGTCAACAAAACTATACCGTTGCAAAACCTTAATATTTTTCACTTCGTCATCTTTGACACTGCCAAGACCGGTTATCATTTGGATTAAATCGCCCGCACCGACTTTTTGTTCAGAACCAACGCTGATGAATAGCCGAGTCCGCTGCCCGCCGGATTTTTTGCGGGATCGACCGGATTTTCCGTTGGAACGAATGTTACTGGAAAAGGAGTGCGTCTGGGTGAGTTCCTCCAGACTGCCGCCCGGTTGGTCATTTAAAATGGATTTAATCAAGGCACAGGCAATCTGAACAGAAGTGCAGTCCTGCGCGTCCATGATTTGATCCATAATCGGTTCATATTCTTCCACAGAATCTTTCTGGAGAATTTTTTGAATGTTTTCCACCAGTTTTTCCACGCGTGAGTTGGTGAGAGAACGCACGGAAGGAATCTGACCCGGGCGGATTTTTGTTTTGGTATAATACTGGATATTTTTGAGTTGGATAAAATCTTGGCGGGAACTGACAAAACTAAACGCCATGCCTGTTTTGCCGGCGCGCCCTGTCCGCCCGATACGGTGGACATAATATTCCGTATCCTGCGGAATATCAAAATTGAAAACAGCTTCCACGCCGGAAATATCAAGACCGCGCGCTGCAACGTCAGTTGCTGCAAGAAGCTGAAATCGCCCGTGGTGAAAACCGGAAATGACATGATTGCGAGTTTCTTGATTCATGTCGCCATGCAGTCCTTTGATAGGATATCCGCGCAGCTGCAATGCACTGGTCAACTCGTCTACCTGTTTTTTGGTGTTACAGAAAATCAAAGCAAGCTGTGGCTGATAGGACTCATATAACCGGCACAGTAAGTCGATTTTTTTCTGAGATGGAATTTCATAATAATATTGTTCTATCGCAGGAACCGTAATATCAGTTTTGGAAATATTGATATGTTTCGGATGAGATTGATACTGTTTGGCGATATCCATAATCTGCGCTGAAATCGTTGCGGAAAACAACAGCATTTGCCGATCTTCCGGCAACAGGTTTAAAATGAAGCGGATATCTTCTAAAAACCCCATGTTCAGCATTTCGTCCGCTTCGTCTAAAATAACGGTGCTTACCAGCGCAGGGGAGAGTGTTTTGCGCTTCAAATGGTCAATCATACGACCGGGCGTTCCAACGACAATTTGTACACCGCCGCGCAGCCGCCGCAACTGACTGCCAATGGGTTCGCCGCCATAAATTGCAGTGCACCTGATTTGCGGCTGGTATTTTGAGAAATCTTTGATTTCGCTGCATACTTGCAGTGCAAGTTCACGCGTGGGGCACAAGATAAAAACTTGTGGTTTTTTAATACGCGGATTGACTTTTTGTAGTACCGGCAGAGCAAACGCAGCCGTTTTCCCTGTGCCGGTCTGTGATTGGGCAATCACGTCCCGTCCGTCTAAAATGGCGGGAATACTATGCGTCTGGACATCTGTTGGGGATTCATATCCTTTTTCCAACAGCGCCCGCAGCAAAGACTGTGATAAACCGAGATGGATAAAATCTGATTGTTGCATACTGCTTTTCATACCTTCTTTATTTAAATTAGAGAACATTACATATCTACAAATTTATGACTTCATGCAGAAACCATTCTGAACACACCTTTATTTATTATAGCATAACTTTACACAAAACTCAATATTTAACCTACATTTTGTAATAATTAGACAGATTTTTTGATTCAGATATGTAGTATATTGGCAGTGCAGCAACTGATTTTGTACAACAGGATACTGATAATGGTGTATAAAAAAGACTTCTCACATGGACAACGCGCCTAGGTGAGAAGTCTTTTTTGCATGATAGCAGTCCGTTAGGCATGAGATTTGACTTTTGTTTGCCTATGCAATTGGTGCATAGAATTTTTCTTCGTAGTATTTATAATCGGCTTCAAATTCCGCGCCGCCGCGCTCGGTTGCTTCGCGCGTATAGCCATGCATATCGAATTCGTCCGTAGCGCTGTATTTTTGTGCGACAGTGGTTGCAATATTGCTGCAATGGTCGCTGACGCGTTCCAAATTGTTAATTGCTTCTAAGAAATTAACACCGCTGCGAACAGAGCATTCCTGCTGTTTCAAGCGGGAAATATGTTTCTTTTTCAGCATGATATTAAATTTATCAATTACCTTTTCCAATGGTTCCACCTTGCGAATCAAATCCAAATCATCTTCCTGATAGGCACGGAAAGTAATGTTTAAAATTTCCAGTGTAGCGTCAAACATAGCGTTTAGCTCCTGTTTTGCCTTGTCAGAGAACAGGGAGCCACGTTTGATGTTATCCAGCGCCAAACCTGCGATGTTGTTACAGTGGTCGCCAATCCGTTCAATATCTGTGATGGCATGGAACAAACCGGACACAACTTTACTTTCTGTTTCCGTTAAATCGCGGTCAGTAATCAGCACGAGATAGTTGTTGAGCTGCACTTCCATTTCGTCAATGGTATCCTCGTTTTTGGCAATTTTCTTGGCGTCTTTCTCGTTATTGTTCACCATGGCATTTTTCGCAAGCGTTAAGTTTTCAATTGCCAGACGCATCATGGTAATGGCTTCGTTATGACATTGCCCGATAGCAACAGCGGGCGTTGTGAGAAAACGTTTGTCCAGTGCGCCGACCTTGGAGGGTTTCACTTCTTCACCGCGGTTGCCGACGGTGAGGTTGGCAAGATAAATCAGCAGCTTGGAGAAGGGGAGCAGCATGAGCACACAAATGATGTTAAAGAAAGTATGTACATCTGCAATGTTGCCGCGCGTCATGGTAGTGTTCCAGAACGGAATATCTACAAATGCGTGTACTGTATATAAGATGACAGTACAAACAATGGTACCGGTAATGTTAAAATACAAATGAATCATTGCCGCCTTTTTGGCGTTTTTGCTGGCGCCAATACTGCTTATAAGCGCTGTGATACAGGTTCCAATATTTTGTCCCATGATGATAGGCATTGCGGAAGCAAATGTCACCATACCTGCCGAGGCAACGGCCTGCAAAATACCTACGCTACCGCTGGAACTTTGAATCAAAGCGGTTACACCAGTACCGGCAAGAATACCTGCAACAGGATTTTCAAATTTCACAAACAGGTTGCGAAACCATTCCAGTTCACCGAGACTGCTGACGGAAGCGGACATAGTATCCATACCGATAAACAACAGCCCGAAGCCTAAAACGATACTACCAGATTCTTTTATTTTGTCTTTTTTTGCGCTGACCATCAAAATCAAACCAAGAATAACGGCAAGCGGTGCTAATGTCGTTGGTTTAATAAATTCTAATATGACAGAAGCACCCTGTAAATCGCCTAGACGTAAAATTTGCGCGGTGACAGTGGTTCCGATGTTGGCGCCCATAATCACGCCTGCCGCCTGTGGCAGCGTCATAATGCCGGCGTTAACAAACCCAACGACCATAACGGTTGTGGCGCTGGAACTTTGAATCAAGGCAGTGACAACTGCGCCAACCAAAACACCTTTTAGTAGGTTGCCGGTTAATGATTCAATAATGGCAGACATTTTGTCACCTGCCACTTTTTCCAAACCATCTCCCATGATATTCATTCCATACAGGAACATGCCGAGGCCACCAAGCAATTGAATTGCCATGATGATATAATCTACATAATTCATATTTTCCACTCCTTGAAAAAGAGTTTTTTCTGTTGGTATCATCTGCCCTCGTAGGCATATTTGCTGTACTTGAAGTCAAAAAATACTTTCGCCGCTGAGGGGGATGGGGATTATTTACATACGAAAAGCCTGTAAACCATAGATACCGTTTTAACGTTTCTTTCAGTTTCAGGCCTTCGTTTATTTTTCTAAAACCATCTGGAAATCATTTCATATTTCTAAATTTATCTTAACATATCCGGTAGAAGCTTGTCAAGATGAAAACAGAAATCTACATGAAAAATCTTTTGATTATATTATAGCTGTGTACTGCCGAATCCACCCATTCTGGAACTGGACGCTTCATCATCGTCTGTTTTCAGATAGGTCTGGAACACGCCTTGCCCAATACGATCCCCTTTTTTGATGAGAATATCTTCCGGAAAGAAATTATAAAATGCAAACATGATGTGTCCGTCATTGTCCTCGTTGCTGTAGTAGTCGCTGTCCACAACGCCAACAGAATTCGCCATCACCAATCCTTTTTTGAACGGACCGGAGGAACGGTTGAACAAAAAGAGCGCTTCGTCCTCCTGCATATAGGCTTTCACACCGGTTTTCACAAATGCCGGTTTCTTTTCTTTCTGTGACCAAATGGACGGAATCAACGTATCCTCTGCTGCTTCAAAGTCGTATCCCGCGCTGTGCTTTGTTGCGCGGCGCGGTAAACTGATATGTTCATTTTCAAATCCACGTGCAATTTCAAATCCTCGTTTTTTCATATTTTTTCCTCCTCTATTGGCATTTAGACCATCCACAGCTGCAAATGGCGCAGCCGCCTTCATGTTTTAATGCTTCGCCGCATTCGGGACAGGTGTCGCCAACCTGAACCGGTTCCAGTTTGATTTCAGGCTGGGAATCTTTTCCCTCCGTCGTCAGTTTGACTTTATATTCCTCCGCAAGCGCATGTGCGATAATATCAGGACAGGAAGAACCGTCCAGTTTCTCACCTTTGGCGCGGGTACGGACGCACGCCTGACAACTGATGAAAGATAACTGGTCGATAATTTCCTCCACTTTCACACCGCTGCGCAGCGCAAGAGAAATCATGCGGCTCATACCGTCAATATTGGATTTACAAATGCCGTTTTTAGATGTGTTGACAAAGGTTTCCACAATGTTGCCTTCCTTGTCGCGGTTGATGGTGATAAACAAGCTGCCGCAAGAGGTGCGGTAACGGGAGGTTGTCCCATAGGTTTTACCAAGCGCCGCGCGCCCAACAGGAGAAATAGAATCAAATTGGAAAGGTTTTTGTTCTGCAGCCGGTGCATCGTTGAGTAAAATACCGCTGCGACGGCAGTTGTCGCGGTAAATCGTCACGCCCTTAAGCCCCTGTTCCCACGCATAGAGATATAAATCGCGTACCTGCTGGACAGTGAATTCGTTTTTGACATTGACGGTGGAGGAAATGGAAGCGTCAATATGCTTCTGCCAAACAGACTGCATATTGATACGTTCTTTATAATCCAGCGTCATTGCGGTAGCAAAGTAGTCCGGTAAACGCTCCTCGCTGTCGATTCCGGTCGCTTCCATATAATCTTTTACCACTTCGGTATATACTTTATAATACCGGTCTTCGCCATGCAGGCTTTCCGTTTTGCGCGTATAGGAAATGTTATAAATCGGTTCAATACCGCCGCTGATGCCCAACATAGTGGAAATGGAACCGGTTGGTGCAATCGTCAGCAGTTGGCTGTTGCGCATACCGTGCTGCTGCACCAATTTTTTGGTTTCTTCTGTCGTGTTGGCGATAAAATAGGGACTGTTCATGACCGCTTCTTCGCGGTACATGGGATACGAACCATACTGTTCCGCCAACCGCGCGGAAGCCGCAATTGCAGTATCCGCCATTTCAAAACCGATTTCGTTGCAAAGCGTGAGAGACGCTTCGCTGCCATAGCGAACGCCGAGTTGAACCAGCGCGTCGCCCAGTCCCATGATACCAAGACCAATTTGCCGCCAGTTGTTCACGCTTTCACGCTGTTCCGGCAGTGGGTGCAGCGCAAGTCCTTCCTCCAGCACTTCATTGAGAAATGCAACGGAGGTGCGGACAGCTTCGCGGAATGCCGCGTGGTCAAACGCAGCTTCCGGCGTGAAGGCATCTGTGACGAATGCCGCCAGATTCAAACTGCCCAGCAGACAGCTTCCGCCGGCAGGAAGCGGTTCTTCAGCACAAGGATTAACGCCCGCAAATGCAAAGTTGTCATCTTCGCTGAGCAGACTCCAAGATTTGATACGATCCCAAAACAGTGCGCCCGGTTCCGCCATATCCCAGTTGTTATAGGAAATCTTTTCCATAATTTCACCCGCAGGCAGTTCCTGTTCAACAAGCTGTCCGGTTTCCTGACGCGTGTAGTGCAGCCGCCACATAGCATTGTCCTGCACTGCTTTCATAAAAGCATCGGACAGGCGGACGGAGATGTTTGCCTTAGTCACTTTTTCCAAATCTGTTTTAATATCAATAAATTTCAGCAAATCGGGATGGGCACAATCCAGAGAAATCATCAGTGCGCCGCGCCGTCCCGACTGCCCAATCAATTCTGTCACAAGAGAATACAGTTCCATGAAAGAAACGCTGCCCGTAGTTTCTTTTGCCGCATTGTTAATGCGCGCGCCGGTCGGCGCCAAACCGGAAATATCAATACCGCAGCCGCCGCCATAGGAATAGGTGCGCGCTAATTTCGTGGCGCATTCAAAAATACTCTCAATGTGGTCGTCGGGCGGAGAAATTACATAGCAATTAGAATAGGTGATTTTTTTGCCATCTTTTGCTAGTCCGCGGCTTGCCAAAATACGCCCGCCCGGCAAAAACTTTTTTTCTTTCATGAGTTGCATTGCCGCTTCATTGCCACCGGAAATGCGCTGGAAAAATCCTTCTAAACTTTCATTTTCATAGCAATATTTGCGTGTCCATATGTCATTTTGCAGGGTTGTATTAAACCAACTTTCTTGTCCCTTCATAAATTTGCCTCCCCACTAGATATTGTGTTTGATTTGCTGTTAGCGAAGTTCATTATACCATATCTATGTATCCTTGTAAACCCTATTTTGTGAAAAATTTCCTACGGGTATAGGAATAGAAAGGGGGCGCCAAGCGTCAACAGCTTATGGCATGACGGTTGCGGCAATTTTAAAATTTTTGATATAATCATTTCTTTTTTGACAAAATGCGATTTAGGCAAAAAGAAAAAAGCAACGCCGCAGCGTTACTTTCAGACTGTAGACAAAACTGGG
>JAAWTG010000079.1 GCA_022801925.1 Clostridia bacterium
CTGGGGCACGCGTGTGCCGGACATTCCATACCTCTCAGACGCGGCAGGGGGCAAAGAGCGGAGACTATATCTCCCAAGAAAAGTAAGAGGGGGAGACTTGGTACAAAGCACAAAGTCGGAGGACATTTTCAAGGGGGATATAGTCGGAGCGACAATTGGGGGATTCCAACAAGGGGGACGGCTTGACAGCCGAAGGCTGGAATAAGTCCCTTCTTTGAATCGCAACGCGGACATACCCTCTGGGGCACGCGTCCCTCAGAAAAAGTAAGAGGAGGAGGATTTTGACTATGTCAAAATTCGGGGGACATTTTTCACGAGGGATATACCACTCCGTGGCACATGTAACTCCCTTCTTTGAGGGCAGCACACACGCGTGCTGCAAACAGTCTCATGGAAAAAAAGAGGATTCATTTTTCACAATGAATCCTCTTTTTTTGATATCCTAGCATAAATCCATTTTAGAATTCGATGGTTTTGCCTGTTTTTGCAGATTCATAAATGGCTTCCAAAATCTGCGTCACCACATATGCCTGTTCCGGCAGAACAACGGGAGTTTTGTCATGAATCACCGCGTCAATCCAGCTCCGCGCCTCCAAATCCGCCGGGGTAGCCGCCGCGCCGTCATAGAAATCCACGCCGCCCGCGTCCAGCGAAACCTGTTCAGTATATTGATGGTTATGTTTCACGCCGTTAATACGCAGTCCCTGTTTCATGTCCGCGCCCGCTTTGGTGCCGCACAGCGATGTTTTCGCTTCGTCTACATCTAATGAGTTCAGCGCCCAACTGGATTCCAGCATAATGGTTGCGCCGTCCTCCATTTGAATCATGGCAAACGCCGAATCTTCCACGGTAAATTCTTTCGGGTCCCAGTCGCCCCAAGCATTGGCTGTCTGCGTCTGGTCGGACAGCTTGTGATATACGCTGCCCATCACGCGTTTCGGTTTGTAGTTATCCATGCACCACAGGGTCAAATCCAGCGCGTGTGTTCCAATATCAATCAACGGACCGCCGCCCTGTTCTTCCTCGTTCAAAAACACGCCCCATGTCGGTACCGCGCGGCGGCGGATTGCATGTGCTTTCGCATAGTATACCTCGCCCAGCGCGCCTTCTTCGCAAGTCGCTTTGAGATAGCGTGAATCGGGACGGAACCGGTTCTGATACCCAATCGTCAGTTTTTTGCCGGTTTCTTTTGCGGCGTCCAGCATTTTTTTCGCGTCCGCCGCGGTTTTCGCCATCGGTTTTTCGCACATCACATGTTTGCCGCTGTGCAGCGCGTCCACCGTGATGAAACTGTGGGACCGGTTGGGTGTGCAGACGTGTATCACGTCAATACTGCCGTCTTTCAGCAGCTCCTTGTAGTCGGTGTATACCTTTGCGTCCGCTGTGCCATAGTCTTTGGCAGCTTTCTCGGCGCGCTCTCCCACGATGTCGCAAAACGCCACCATTTGCACATTGTCCAATTTATGCAGCGCCGGCATGTGCTTGCCGTTGGCGATTCCGCCGCAGCCAATGATACCTACTTTTACTGTTTCCATGTAAGTAGCCTCCTTGATTTTAAATTTCCGGAATTTGAATTTCAATTTCTCTGCCTTGTTCCGCGGATTTTACAATACCGTCCAAAATTGCCTGATTGTAAATAATCTGACTCGTCGGAACAGGCGCGGCTCCGTTTTCTTTCACTGCGTCCAAGAACGAACGAATCTTATCATAGAACAAGCCTTCTTTGCTCGGCGGAAGAATCGGGATTTCGGTTTCCACCTGTTCGCCCGCAACCTCGTGATATATTTTCATGGGCCCGCCGACGCTGCCGTTCCAGCACTCGGTAGACGGAATGCGCAGCCCGCCTTTGGTGCCCAAAATAATCGTATCGCCCGGCGTATCCATGTTCATTGCCCACGCAATGCGAAAGTCTAATATAATGTCGCCCTCCAGACGGATAAATGCCGCCGCGAAATCGTCTACGCCGAATTTTGCCGCATATTCCGGATGGGTCGGATAATAGTCCGGACGCGTACCGAAGAACGCCGACTTATAACCGCTGACCGTCAGCGGTTTGGGATAGCCGACTGCATTAAGCACCATATCCAAGGAATAGCAGCCAATATCGCCCAGCGCGCCGATACCGCCCGTTTCCTTTTCGATAAAGGTCGTGCCGAACGGCGTCGGAATACCTCTGCGGCGACCGCCGCCCGTCTGGATATAATATACCTTGCCCAGTTCGCCCGATTTCACAATCTTTTTTATCATCTGCATGTTGGGGTCAAGTCGCGGCTGGAAACCGATAGAGATGATTTTTCCGCTTTTTTTCTCCGCGCGGCAAATTTCCGCCGCCTCTTTGGTGGTCACGCACATGGGTTTTTCCAGCAGTACATTCACGCCTTTTTCCAGCGCGTAAACAGCACATTCCGCGTGGGTCATGTTATAAGTACAAATGCTGACCGCGTCCAAGTCCTCTGCATCCAGCATAGATTTGTGGTCGGGGTAGCAGCGCACGCCCTCCATCTCCCATTTTTTGAAGAACGCTTCCGCCTTGCCGAGGGTCAAATCCGCACCTGCCACAATTTCCACATCAGGCATTTTCTTATATTCGGTGATGTGCGCATCCGCAATCCAGCCTGTGCCGATGATACCGACCTTCAGCTTCTTGGTGGTGTCAATCGTTTTCACTTCTTGATTTTCCTTGAATTGATCCAAAATACTCGTTGCCATGGTTTTCTCCTCCTAAATTTTGGTGGGGTGAATAAACGCCGTGCTTGCGCCCTGCTTTTGATGGTGATTGATATATAGTTTCCTGCTTACATAAAATTCTTATGCAAATATTCACTGCTTTTTTGCAGACTGTCAAACGGGTCGCCGTCGCAGGTATCCTGTTCCACAACATAATAGGAAACGCCGGCTGCCTGTGCCGCCTGCAAAATGCCGTCCCAATAGAGATTACCGCTGCCGACTTCCGCAAACGCATGTGTCCCGTCCGCTAAAATTTTCATGTCCTTCAAATGCAGAATATCGATGCGGCCCGTGAGCATTTCTATCCAGTGCCGCACGTCTCCGCCGCCGTTTTGCACCCAATAGGTGTCGAGGACAAACGAAGTGGTTTCAGGATTCAATTCTTCCACCAGAATTTCCATGCCGGTTTTTCCGTTTTCCAGCAAAACAAACTCGTGGCTGTGATTGTGATAGGTGAATTTTCCGCCCTTTGCGGCAATTTTTTCGCCTACAGCATTTGCCTTCTGTGCAAATTCTTCATACATTTTGCTGTTTTGCGTTTTTCCGAACCCAAAGCCGCCGGTACCCATAAGTTTCGTGTGCAGATGTTCATGATTCCCGTATGCCTGCGCAAAATCATTGCACATCATGTCAAAATCATCATGCGTCCCCACGATTTCCAGTCCCGCGTCGGCAGCAAGCGCGCCAAACACATCATAGGGAACGGCACAGCCCGCTGTCTGCACCTGGTCATACCCCAGCTGTTTTAGTTTTTGAAATGTTTCCTTGATTTGCGTCTCCGTCTGCATATATTCTCTGACCGTATACAGCTGAACGCCTATTTTTTCCAGTTTTTTCATTGCCAAACCCTCTCCCTTCCTAAATACAAAAAACCACACTGTAATGCGTGATACGCCGGTTTAAATCTCCGAAATGATACAAATGTAAACGTTTACATTTTACATCAAAAAAAAGAACGCTTCTAAAATTCGTTCCCATTATACACCCATTATGCGGAAAAAGCAACCCTTTTTGAAAAGTTTTTTGAAAAAATTTTTGTTGCGGCAGGCGGCGCAGGTTTTTTCATTCCGCTTTTATTGACTTCCCGCCTGCTTTTTGATATAATCTGGTTATTGGGGGATGTGAAAAATTTTATGAAAAGGGGGACATTACATGGACCTCGGCCGACAATTTTTTAATAAACATACAGGATTGCTCTCGAAATGGCTGTTGCCCTATGTTGTTTTGCTGATTGTTCCGTTGATTATCAACATCTATACCTATTCTATGATGGACAAGGTGGTGCACGACCAAACGGTTTCCACCAACTCCCTTGCGCTTTCTCAGGTGAAACAAAATGTGGACAAGGTGCTTTCCGACGTTCATCAGGCATATATTCAGTTGTTTTTTCTGGATATTCTGAAAGTGGATCATAGGGACAGTGACGAAGCAACCATTCAATATGATATTCATAAAACTGTGGACAGCCTGAAAACCATTGGCACGTCCTACCCGTCCATTTCCAACATCATTCTCTATAATCAGGCGGCAGATTTTGTCATCACTGCCAGCAGCGCTACCGGCAGCCGCAACTACTATGAAGTAATTAATCCTTTTGGTAACGCCACTTATGAAGAATTTTTGCAAACATTGCAGGGCAAATATGCCGGCAGTCTGGTGGCAGCACAAGTCAACCTGCAGGGCGTTACATCGGCGTTAATTTATCAAAAAACCATTTTCGATATGTATGATTCCACTTATGGCTATAACGTGTTTTTCGTTCTGGAGGACGGCGTTCTATACAACCAACTGCAACAAACAGATTTGCTGCAAAATGGACTGTTTGCGATTGTGGACGAACAGGATTCCCATATCGTCACCACGCAAGGAGACGATAAACTCCGCAGTGACCTGATGGCGTGTTTACAAAACGGAACCCCCAATTCAGGAACTGTTGTATCCAATGTCAAATCGGAAGTTTTTGAATTGCAATATTATATGCTCATGCCGGAAAACCGGTTCTGGGCGGAAAAACGCAGCATTGGACGCATGTTTTGGTTGTCCATCCTGCTGTGTCTCATCCTTGGCGCACTGGTGATTTTTTCTTCCATGCGGCACAACTATAACCCACTGAAAAACCTTTCTGATATCATTCGCCGCAAAAGCGGTTTGCTTCAGGCGGATGATGATTTGATATCCATCTATCAGAGCGCAAGCAACATGATTGAACAATATTCACGCGTTCTGTCCACGCAGACTGCCAGCTTGCGCACGGCATTTTTGCAGCGGTTTGTCCGCGGACGTGAGGAAGGCGACACGCTGGAAGAACATTTTGGGACCTACCACATTGATTTTTTAAGCGACGATTTCTATGTTGCCTTGATTTATATTGAAGATTATTCCGCCTTTTTTGAGGGGGCAGAAACGCTTTCCCGCGATGAAAAGTTTGGATTTGCACATTTGACAGTCACCAACATTTTTGAAGAACTTTGCGCGGATTTCTGCCAGCCCTATTATGTGGATTTGGACTATACTGTGGGCTACATCATTAACCTAAAACCGGGCACAAAAAACCGGTTGCAGGAAACGTTGGCACAAATGCAGGAATTTGTCAAAGAGCATTTCGGCATTATTACGTCTATTGGTATCAGTGGACTGCAAAAGGGGACGGCAAACGTGCCGCTGGCATATAATCAGGCGCAAGAAGCACTGGACTACCGGACTGTGGTAGGAGTGGAAACGATTACGGAATATTCTCAGATTTTGCATGGCGGTAAAGCATTTTTCTATCCGCTTGATTTAGAACAGCAGCTCATTGGCTGTATCAAAGCGGGTAAGCTGGAGGAAGCCCAGCAAACACTGGACGTTATTTATGCCACCAATTTGTCCGAACAGTCATTGTCTTCCGACACAGCGCGCTGCCTGATGTTTAATTTGATTAGTACTATGATGAAAGCGCTTTCCGCCAGCGGTGAGACGACCCACACCGAGGTGAACAGCGAACAATATATCGGGCGGCTGTTCGACTGCAAAACCATTCAGGAGGTGCGCGGTATTGTGCTGGAAATGATGCGTGATATTTGCAGCGTAAACGCGCAGCAGGTGCAGCAAAAAGATGAGTTGATTCCGAAAATCATTGCCTATATCCGTGAACATTATCAAGACCCGGCGCTCAGCGTTTCGGAACTTGCGGCGCAGTTCGGGTTCCACCCGACCTATTTGTCCAATGCCTTCAAGACAAAGACCGGACACGGGCTTTATGATTTTATTAAGGAGGTGCGCATTGACGCGGCAAAAACGCTGCTGAAAGAAAGCAGCGAAACGGTGAACGCCATTGCCCAGCAATGCGGTTTTACCAACAGCAAAACCTTCACACGCACGTTTAAGTCCGTCACGGGACTGACGCCCGGTAAGTTTAGAGATGTATAAACGCGAATACGCAAAGAAGGACTGTCATGCGTGTGCCGAAGGCATGTCCCGACTTTGGATAGATTGGAAAGGGCAGAAGCCGACAACAGAGATGATAGGAATAGGAAAAGGAGATTTCACTTGCGAAATCTCCTTTTTCTATTCATGCATTTTATTTGTCCATAAATCTATATGGTCTTTGTTGATTGGTTAATCCTAAAATGTAATCGGCTGATGTTTTATAAAATTTTGCTAATGTAATAAGATGATGTGTCGGAAGTTCGCGGATACCCTGTTCATATTTGCTATACTGTTGCTGTGTTGTATTCAATAGGGCTGCTATCTCTTTTTGGTTTAAGTCATGGTCTTCACGCAAATCTCTTAAACGCTGATAATACATGTAATACACCTCCAACTACATTTTATCATAAATCCAAATAGATGTATTGACAAGACGTCTATTTGAGCGTATAATAAAACTATAAGATGTGAAAGAAGGTGAACTATTATCTCCCAAAGTGGTGATAACAATTGGCAAGCATTAAAAAAATTCAAATTTTTAATTGATGGAGGGAAAAGGAATGGAAAAAGAAATGCGTCAGCGCGAGGCAATCAGAATAATGAAATGGATAACGGAATATCCGGAAAGTGTGAATTGGGTTGCCGACATAGAACAAAGTACAACACCGGAGGGATGTATTAAAACAATAGACCAATTGGAAGAATACGGTTTTGAATATCTGGTTCCGCTATTGCTGCATACGGTCAGTTATGACTATACGATGGACAGAGTCATATCAAGGATATATGCGGAGAGTTTGGCGGCTGCTTGGAACCAAAGGGGAACCGCGCATATCTTGGACGACATGAAAGGTATCATCAAAGAAGAAATAGC
>JAAWTG010000017.1 GCA_022801925.1 Clostridia bacterium
AATTGTATCGATACAATTATGATAACACTTTCTAATTCATTCAGAATTTTACATGATATCTATTATTTTGTCAATACTAGGGGTGTATTTTATGTTTAAAACTGTTTCGATACAATTGGAGAGAGATAGCGTTGAACCATTATACCTGCAACTGTTCAACGCCCTGCGGGACGCCATTATTTCCGGCGCATTGCCGCATGGACAGCGTCTGCCTTCTGTGCGCAAACTGATTCAGATGCTGCACATTAACAACGCGACCGTAACCCACGCGTTCCGGTTGCTGCTGGAGGAAAATTTGGTGCGTTCTGCGCCCGGCAGCGGATATTATGTCACCTACCAACGCACCGCTACACCTGTCTTTGAAAAACCTGTTATCACTGTCCAGACCCGCAATCTTGCCAGCACCACGCCACCAAAACAATTTTTCCCCGCAGCGTCCTTCAGCGCATGTATCAACGAAACGCTGGCGCAAGGTGCGGCAGAGGCATTTTCCTATGGGGAAACATGGGGGTATTACCCGCTGCGCGAAACCTTGTCCGCACTCTGTCAATCCTCCTATGGCATTACCGCGCCGCCGGAACAAATTATGATTGTTTCGGGCGCACAACAGGGTTTGGATGTTATCGCCCGCTGTCTGCTGCGCAGCGGCGATACAGTATTATTGGAAAATCCCTGCTACAACGGCGCGAAGCTGGTGTTTGAAAGCCGTGGTGCACACAGTTATGGCGTGCCGCTGACAGCAGATGGCATGGATTTGGAGGAACTGGAACGATTACTGCGGCTGCACCATCCCAAGCTGCTCTATGTATCGCCAAACTATCAAACGCCTACCACCATTTGTTACAGCCAGACAAACAAAAAGCAGCTACTTACTTTGGCACAGCAATATAATTGCACCATCGTGGAAGAAGATTCCGTGTCCGATATCCGCTTTACCGGTCGCCGTAATGTGTCCCTCAAGTCCATGGATGTGCAGGACAATGTTGTTTACATCAAAAGTTTTTCTAAAATCCTTATGCCGGGAGTACGCAGCGGATTTTTAATCGTGCCGCAAACGCTTGTGCCACAAGTGTCGGAATCCAAATTCACGGCGGACGTAACCTCGCCCGGACTGTTTTCCCGCGCACTGCATTTATTTCTCACCGGCGGCGAATTTGCGCGCCATTTGGAAACAGTGATTCCCTGCTACCAAAAACGCTATACAAGCGCATTACATGCCCTCGCGCAGTTGGAACCGCTTGGTGTGACCTATCACAAGCCGAACGGCGGACTGGCGTTTTGGCTGTCCATTCCGCGCGATGTAGGACATATCGCGCTCTATCATAAACTGCTGGCGCAGGACATTGTAACCGCACCCGGCGACCTTTATACCCTGTCCGGCGAAAGCTGTCACCTACGCGTTTGCTATGCGTCTCTGCCGCCGGAACAGTTTTCCGCCTGCGCAAAGCAAATGGCAGCGGCAATCCGCACACTTCGGCAGCCGGAGCGCAATATTGTTAGTCCATTTATCATCTGATATCAGTCAACTATACTATATAGACCTTCCATGCTTTTTTCTCCTATGCTATATAAAAAAGCGAGTCTGGCATACAGACATCTCGCTGTACACCAAACTCGTTTTCTAATATTCTTTTATAGACATTATCTATTATTCGGCAGGACGCTCCATGCAACGTTCATTTCCCTTGAATTAAAAAAGTCTCCCACTTGGGAGACTTTTTTAATTTAGCCGATAAACCGAAAACGCTAAAATAGCGGCAAACAGCAGCCAAATGAGATACGGTAGCAGCAAGTATCCCGCCTTTTTATCTACCTGATTGAAGCGATAAATGGTAAAACATACCAGCACAATCAAAAATAGAATCCACAAAAAGGAAAACAGAAACCAATGCAGCCGGAAAAAGAACAGACTCCATAAACTGTTTACCACAAGCTGCAATGCATATACCTGCAATGCCTCTTTTCTTTGCGGACTGCCGCTGTCATAGACCAAATAGGCGGCAATCCCCATCAAGACATATAGAATCGTCCAAGCGATGGGAAACACAACCGCCGGCGGCATGAACCATGGACTGGCAATGCCGTCTAAATTGTTCCCGCCGCCGAGCAGCGCACCTAACGCCCCTGCTAAAAGTGCAATACCAATGGACACAGCAAGCGGTTTTAAACGAATTGTCTGAAACATATTTTCTCACTTCTTTCTATTACTAGTATATGCCAAAAACCATTCTTTTATGACTTGTCCCGCTAGGCAAATCCCTATACAATATTTCCTTTTGTCCGCGCTGGCAAAAAAAGACGGTATACCGTAAGGGTACACCGTTTGTATTGTGTGATTTTTATGGCGTCATGAAACACTGTGTCCAATAACTGCCATAGCTGCCACCGGCATAGTATCCTACGCCAAGATGGGTCAATTGTGGATTCAGGATATTTGCGCGGTGACCGGAGGAATTCATCCAGCCATTTACCACCGCTTCGGGCGATTGCTGTCCCGCTGCAATATTTTCCGCTGCCCTTCGGTAGGATATTCCTGCATTTTTCATGCGGTCAAAGGGCGAAAGCCCGTCCGGATTTGTATGGTCAAAAAAGCCGCGTATTGCCATATCCTTGCTGTGTGCCAGCGCAACAGCTGCCAGCGAATCGCTCCATTCCAGCGGCAATAATCCTGCTTTCACGCGCTCCTGATTGGTCAGTTCAAAAACGCGGTAGGCAAAACTGCTTTGCGACTGGTTTTGATCCTGGTCCGGCTGCCCACCACCTACTGATGATAGTTCAGTTTTAACAATAACCTTCTGCGCCGCACCGTCCCAATCTACCTGAGCATCATAGCCTTCACTGACCGCCCGCACCGGAACCAACGTCCGGTCGCCTACTATTTTAGGTGCTACATCGAGCCAAACGGTTCTCGCATTCTTTTTCATGATATTACTTCCGATTTGCAAAGAGAGAATATCTGTCCCTTTGATGGCAGTCACACGCTGACTTGTCCCATACCAGCTCACGCTTGCGCCAAGCGCCTCTGCCAATGCGCGAATCGGCACCAACACGCGGTCATTTTCCATGATAGGCGCCTGGTCAAATACCAGCGCTCTGCCATCGACTTCGACTTGAATATCTGCCGCCCGGGCAGGAAAGGCTACGCCTACACCCAATACAAACACTGCTGATAATACGATTGAAAGTATTCGTTTATTCATATTGTTTCACCCCTTTCTGCATATCCTAACATATATCCTCCCCCTATACAAGCCATAATATCTTCCAACTATAGCATCTGCTGCCAGAGCTGACCTATACAAAAAAGCAGACATCTTATTTTTAAGATGCCTGCTTTCTATGATTTGTTATTGTACCTCCGTCAGTGTCACTATTGCTGTTTTCCCTTGTTCCAGTCCCTGCGGCAAGTCCATCGTGACCGTTGTTTTTCCATTTTCTGTCACTGCGCCGCTACCGGATAGTTCTCTGTCAATGGAAATAATGGTGCTTGCCAAACTGGTATTCTTTGGATTGGAAACGCACAGTTCCCACTGATTGCCTTTCTTCGTGAGCAACACGATACAGGGGTCTTTTTCCGCTGTTATCGTCAAGTCACTGTCCATCCCTGTCACGGCTGCCGGAAGTGTGACGCTTTCTTTATAATTCTGGATTCCCTGACTCCAGAACACAATGCCCGCACTGTTTGCCTGCTTCGACCATACCGCCTGACATTTCGCTGTGTTGGACACCTCCACCATATCAGGATTCTGCCGGTATGCCGCCAAACTGTTTGCCGTTGCAGAAGGCAGTACCGTATAAGCATAGGTATCATCTTGCGGACCGGTTCCGTGACTGAGAGACAGTGCAAAAATATCCTGTGTAACTGTGGACGCATTTTGAGAAGAGTTAATGGACCGCCATGTGCCGGATTTTGTGTTGTTGCCAATCACCGCATTTTGATTTTCTGGGAAATAGTATCCCACGCCGCCATGCAGCACCCATGAAACGCCCTCCACCGTCCGTTCATCTGCTTTTGCCAATGTCTGTACATTTGTCCCATCACCGGAATATTGTACATTACCATTTAGCAAACACTGGTTCAGCGTTGTGAACACCTCGCTGCTTCCACTGCCGGTAATTCCTGCCCCCAGTGCTGTGAAGCCCTGGTCAAACACAAAATTCGCTTTTTTCGCTGTCACGCCATTATGAGAATAGTCCATAGCAGTAACTGCATAAAGCCCATTACTCACACCGCCGACAAACTCTTTTGCGCCTTTTTCCGCCGCCGGAGCCGGAATGTTTGCAAACGGTACATATGCTGTTGTGGTACCTGGAATTTTGCTCCAATCCCAGCAGGGGAAAATGTTGTAGTATTCCCGACCGGTTTTCATAATCACAGTAGCGCCGTCTGCAATATAATACCCTTTGCTGTTCTCACCGTTCATATATTCTGTGTTTTTGTTGCGGCTCGAACTGTTACGAATACCCACATAGAAATCGTTCCGATGTATAGCGGTGAAATCCGATGTCCAGAAATGTTTTGCTCCATTAAATCCGGCGTCCGTTCCGCTGAGCCGGTTGTTTTTCAGCGCCAGCAACTCCTGCCGCCGCTCCAAACCAGGCACGCTCAACAGAATGTTTGCCGCTCCCAGCGAATCGTTACGCACAGAGCCACCCACACCGCCGTTGCGTGAGATAGCACGTCCGAAACAGGCAAAATCAGATCCGTTTGCACGGAACAGCCAAGAATGTCCGTCTAAGATGAAGTCGGCATAGGCACCCAGCGCGCGCTCTGACACCATAAACTGCGTATCTGCCAAATAGCCTAATATCATGTTGACACCGCCGCAAAATACGCTGCCATAGCTGCCGCTGTAGAATAAATCGCCGTGTTGGTGGAAGGTACCGTCTATCATAATACCTTCTCCGCCGCCCCCATGACTGAACACGGAAAGCTCATTGTCCAGCAAATATTGCACAATATTCTTCATAGAATCCGCATCATCTGTCGCTGCTGCGATTTTGACGGCTATTTGCAGCGCATCCGTCAGATTGCCACCCGTTCCATTGCTGCCGACAGTTTTGTGCGGCTTGCTTTCATCAATCACAGGAAGCCCCTCTTTTGCCTCCGCCTGCAATGCCGGCAGATAATCGGCATCCTCCGGCAAAGGATAGAGCAAAATGGTAGACATCTTTTTTGGCACGTCAATGGATTGATACCACCAGTTTGTGCTATAATATTCATCTTTGTGCTGTGCCCAGTCACGCAGCACCAGTTCACATTTTTCAAATAATTCGCTGTTGTGATACCAACTGTTCCCTTCAGAATAATATGCCTTCAGCATGGTTGTGACGTTTGTCAGCGCATTTGACACCGTCCACGTCGTTTGTGCATGAGAAGTATAGTCAATGTCGTTAAACCGTCCGTCACTGCCCAGTTTATTCAATAAACTTTGCGGATTCGCTGTAGTGGAATAGAGGTTGAAGTCCTTTGCAATCCTCTCGCGGATGGTTTGCATGTCCCGCGCCGTCTCGTCCACCAATTCGCTAGTCGTATATAACTCCTGTACCTGTGCCAACGGTCTCATAGCCGCCACGCCGTCCCAAAGATAAATCCGTAGTTTGTCCCGCACTGTTTTCGGCTGTACCCTTTGAAACGTCAATTCATGGATGGTCTTGTCCGCCAGCCGCGCAGAACGGAACACTCTGTCCGTCACATTGCCGTTTTCGTCCAGCACTTCGCCTATCAGCATGGTACCGTTTACGGGTGCAGCCGCCGTATTTTTTGCCACCTCTACCAACGCCGTTACCGTGCCATAGGTATCCCCTGCGTGCAGCGCACTGATTTTGTTTGCACTTTGCGCCGCGCCCGCATACCAGCGCACGGAGGATATGTATACCTGCTGCTGCAAACTGATGTCCGCCGCCGGACACGAGAAAGGTATCATCATGAAAACAGCCGCCATTAGCACCATAAAAATCCGTTTCATTCCAATCCCACCTTTTTTATTAAATTCTCCTCAAAACAGTCCTTATTGCAAAATATTTTAACTGTACAAAACGTTACTTTTATTATAATGCAAATCAGCCTTGCCGTCAAGAGAATATGCAGCAAAAAAGCCCCTGTCATAAGGGGCTTTTGGTAAATCTATTACTCTGCGCAGTGCGAACAGGGACGATATAGTTTTTTTGCTTCCGAGAGAGACAGTGCCGTTACTTCGCTCTTTCTGATGTGATAACAATTTCTGTCGTCATGATAACACTCTCCGTATTTTGCTACATAGACTGTTATCTCCTGTTTCACTTCCGCTTTAGGCGCTTCCTGTTTCCGAACAGGTTCTGCTGCTGATTCTTGTTTCATATTTTCTGTTACTGTCGGCTTTGTTTGCGTATGATTCTCTAACGGCGGTTCAGGAGATGGTGTATCTGTCGGCGCAGGTATCGCTTGCTCTGTTTCCACAGGCGCCGGCTGCTGCGTTATTTCCGGAAGCCGTGTTTCTACAATTTCTTTGATATCCTCCACCTGTGATATCGCCACGCCGACTCCTATCACACTGCTAAGCGCAACGACAGCGCATATAATGGGTAAAACGAGAAATAAAATATTCTTTTGCTTCTGTGTCATTTGGTTGTCCCCTCCCTTTATATGGTACCATATGATACTTTTTTGTTCACTTATCATATTCTATCTATATAGTCACAACCGAGACATTTTAAAACACTCCTTTTTCCCCTAAAATCTTATATTTTTAGCTATACTACATATACTGTATATGAACTTATACTAGATAGTCTACTTTTATTGGGTTCCGCAAGGTAAAAAAAATAGGTATAATATGTAAATATACTGTTGTATGGTGGTGATACCTATGCAAATTGATATTACATTCATCGGCAAACGCATTGCTCAAAAACGTAACCAGATGAAACTAACACAAAATGAACTTGCCGAGAAAACAAAGTTGACCCCTAAATTTATTTCGAGTATGGAAAATGCTCACTCTGCACCAAGTATCGACTCTTTGATAAAATTATGTGAAGTTTTAGATACAGACCCTAATTATATCCTCTTTGGAATTACAAAGGAAAAAGTTCTAAATCCCAAGATTAATACAATTATTGATTATCTATCTTTATGTACATCAGAACAATTGGAAAAAATTTTAGAATATGTAGAACTTTTGACCCGCAAGTAATTTTTTTACTTATCTGCATATAAGATATAATATTTTGAATTTGTTCCTTAAAAACTTTTTACCTTTATGATGTATCTGGTATGCTACATAAAACATCATTCACCCCTATGTTGCTTTTAATCAATCATTTTAAAAACCTTTAACAAAATTTTTAAAATCTGTATCAGGCTACGTTATGTGGGCGAAATCTAATTCTAAATAGATTTTAAAAAAGTGACCTTTAGGGTGTTTTTTAATAATTATAACATCACTCCAATGTAATGTCAATAGTGATATAATAAATTTAAGTTTACATTAGAAGGTTAGGGGATGCAGAATGTTTGATTTGGGTTTAATGCTAAAAGGGCTAAGAAAAGAAAACAATTATACTCAAAAACAAGTTGCCAAAAAATTAAATGTATCTGTTACCACAGTAGGACGCTGGGAGAGTAATTATAAACTTCCGTCAACTGAACACCTGATTGATTTATCCGTATTATATAATGTGCCGTTGAATTATTTAGTAGGTCGGGAGAAAAAAAAGGCAATCGTAATAGAGCATCTCACCAAAAATCAACAAGAATTGATTACAATGCTGGTTTTAGAATTTGAAAGCGCCCATGATAACAAGAGCAGAGAACTAACACAACGGCAACAAACTATTATTAACTTAATATTTAAAGAATTTCATAATCAACATGACTGAAAACCTGGTTTGTACCGATAGACGAAAGCACAAAAATGGGTAATAAAACCGACGGATTTTTAAAGTTCCCAAATAGGGTATTGAACTACTTTCTAGTTTCAAATTTTAAAAAACAAAAATTTACCATGATACAACCATTTCATACAGTTGGCTATATCATGGTATTATTTTATGCGTTGAAATAGCATATAACACAAATCCAGAGTTTCCGCGTTTTTTAGTACCACATAATGCTACCATAAAGGTGAGGTGGTAAGATGTATTTCAGACATATTAAAGAATTAAGAATAGATTCAGATAAAACACAACAAGAGCTTGCCGATTATTTACATTGTAATCGGCAGGTCTATGCCCGTTATGAAAATGGGATTCGTGAAATTCCCATTTCCATGGCGATAAAACTGGCGGATTATTATAACGTGAGTTTGGATTACTTGGTTGGACTTACGAATCGCAAGGAATGATATTTACACAGGAGGATAAAGAATCGGTTGATAAAAAAATATAATATATATGTGTAGTAAAAGGCATAACAAGATATCCGTGATTTTCTCTTATATAAAATGATTACTCTTGACAATCGCATTCATTTTGTGTATAATAAAATATAGAAAAGGCAAGACCTCAAACGGTTATGCCAAAACGTTATTATTTTAAAATAACACGGCTTTGACGGGGCGTGTTATTTTTTTATGGAAATTACCAAAAGTAATAGAATTATCATAAACAATATTATGTATTCCTTATCCATAAGCTATCACCCCCTTTCCCGGAGATGATGGCATAACCGCCCAGCTTTTACACCGTTTTCAGTCTTACCTTAGAATATATTATATCCGAACTTTAAATCCATGTCAAGATATATACCAAAAAATATTTATACCTTCATTCCTTTCTATTTTTATATAAAATCATAGTCTTGACAGTCACATTCATTTTGTGTATAATAGAATATAGAAAAAGGCAAGACCTCAAACGGTTATGCCAAAATCGGGTTTTGTAAGATAGCCCTAACTTTGGTCGGTGGGGGCTATCTTACTTTTATCGCAAGTGTCATCAAAAAATATCAATCATAAAAAATCAGCATATCGCAAATGCGATATGCTGATTTTTTATATCACAGTCCCAGCAGGGCGGGGACTTCCAGCAGCGAATCCACCACTGCGCTCACGCCCGGAACACTGTCAAACAGCGTTCGGTCGTGCATGGAGTTGACGGCAATCACTGTTTGCACGCCTGCTGCACGCGCGGCTTTCACGCCGGACGCCGCGTCCTCCAGCACCACTGCGTCCTCCGGTTTCACGCCCAGCCGCTTCGCTGCAGCAAGATAGATATCCGGATAGGGTTTGCCGCGAAACGACCCGTCCGCATAGACGATATGCTCCGGCGAAAACCAACGGGAAAGCGCGAAATGCTCCAGATAAAACTGCAAATTTTCTGCGTCGCTGGACGTTGCAATCGCAATCGACCATTTTTCTGCCACTAATCTGTCCAGCAACTCCTCTGCGCCCTCCGCCAAATGAAATGATGCAGGGTCTGCCAAACACAGCTCCCGATAGAACGCTTCCTTCTCCCGCCCGATTTCGTCCGCCTGCGCCGCCGTATATTTGCCCGGCTGGAGATAGTCCAAAATCAGTTCATTGGTTTTGCCCAGCACATGCCGGTGCAGTTCCTCCTCGTCCAGCTTTCTGCCGCACAGTTTTTCCGCAAACACACGCCACGCCTCATGATGTTTTTCTGTGTCCCAAAACAGCGTGCCGTTAAAATCAAATATGACCGGTTTCATGCCCTGTCCCCTTCCTGTTTTCTCCTATTTTGCCCTGTCTTACAGCACCTCATACAGCGACGACGCCGCGTCCTTGCCCACATGGTCTTCCACTGCCAGCACGCGCACCTTTAGCGTCTTTTCACCCAGCCGAATTTCAATCTCGTCGCCGATTTTGACCTTATCGCCCGCTTTAGCTGTGTTTCCGTTGATAGAAATTCGTCCGCCGCTGCACGCTTCATTCGCAACGGTGCGGCGTTTAATCAGGCGCGACACTTTTAAAAATTTGTCGATTCTCATGCAATCGTCCTCCTGCAATTGTTCACAAAAAAAGCAAGGGCAAGTTTCTTTTTCAAAAAACTCCCCTTGCCGTCTTTTTTGGTTTTAATTATTTGCCTGCTACAGCATCTTTCAGCGCTTTGCTTACTTTGAATGCCGGTACATCAGCAGCCGGAATAGTGATCCGTTTGGAAGGATCCTGCGGGTTGATACCCTGTCTTGCTGCTCTATGTTTGGTTTCAAATGTACCGAAACCTACCAGAGAGATTTTGTCTTTTGCTACCAAAGTTTCCTGTACGGTTTCAATGAAAGCGTTCAGTACTTTTTCAGCGTCTTTCTTTGTTACTTCAGCTTTATCAGCCATTTTTGCTACCAGTTCTGCCTTATTCATGTGTTACATCCTCCTCATTTGTGGTAATACTTAAATACTGGATATATCATAACCTATTTCACCGAATTTTTCAATATATTTCGCGTAAAATCAGCATTTTGAATGGTTTCCACGGAAATATTTAGGAAAATTGCATAAAACTTCACAAAGTTTACAGCCCTTTTGCCTTGGCTTCGTCCCATATAGCGTCCAGTTCCGCCATTGTCATCTCCTCTAAATCCCGTCCCGTTTGCTGCATTTTGTCCTCCATATAGCAAAAACGGCGGATAAATTTCGCACTGCTGTCCCGCAAAGCGATTTCAGGATTGGTTTTACAAGCGCGGCTGACATTGACTGCAGCAAACAGCACGTCGCCAAATTCCATATCAATATTTTTTTGGTCTCCTTCCGCCACCGCTTCTTCCAGCTCGTCCACTTCCTCACGCAATTTTTCCAGCATTGCTTTGACAGAATCGAAATCAAAACCAACTTTTGCAGCGCGTTTTTGCACCTTTTCCGCATATAGCAATGCCGGAAGCGACTGCGCCACGTCCTGCATGAGCTGCGAGGTTTTTGTCTGCCCGCGCTCCTGCTTTTTGATTTCGTCCCAGTTTTTCAGCACTTCCTCCGCGGTATCCGCCTGTACATCGCCAAACACGTGCGGGTGCCGCCGCACCATTTTTTCACACACCAGACGCAGCACATCGTTTATCGTGAAGTCTCCCTGTTCCTGTCCAATCTGCGCCATCATTGCCACCTGCAGCAGCAAATCGCCCAGTTCGTCCGCCAAATGCATACCGCCCTCTGCTGCCGCGTCCGTCACTTCATAGGCTTCCTCCACCACATAAGGTCGCAGGCTGTCAATGGTCTGTTTTCTGTCCCACGGGCAGCCGCCTTCACCACGCAGCCGCGCCACAATGTCCATCAAATCCTCCAAGCGATAGGTTTTTTCGCTCATGTTTCTCATCCTCTCAGCAGTTTCATCTTTTGCAGCAACCGCACTATTTTTTCACCCTTGGGCAGGACGCCGATTTCCTCTTTGGTAATCGTGCCCATTGCCAGCAGCATCATACCATAGACCAACGCGCCGACGCCGATTGCCGCCACTAATTTTATTCCTGTTTCAATGCGTCCGGTTCCTGTGAGCAGCAGGCTGCCGACCCAATACACACCCCATGCGACCGCCCCCATCACCGCCACGGAAACAGCAATGCGCAACAGCCCTTTCAAGGGGTTTGCTTTGGTAATTTTAATCACGTAAAACAGGTTCAGCGACATATAAATGAAATAACAAACGCTTGTTCCAATGGGCGCGCCGTTGATGTTCACAGACGGTATCCCTATCAAAATCCAGTTGACGGCTATTTTTGCCACACCCGCTATAAAAATATTGACAACCGGAATCCAGACGTTGCCCGTTGCCTGAAGCAAAGAATTGCACACCAGCACCATGGATACAAACAAAATTGCCGGACACACCAGTCGCAGCAGTAAGGTTGCGTCTGTGGTGGCAAACATCAATTGTAAAATAGGGGGAGCGAGTACCGCCATACCCACCGCGCAGGGTGTACCGAACAAAATCGTCATTTTCAGCGCCTGTTCCGCTGTGGATTTCACCTGCCGTTTATCCCCCAGCGTATAGGCGCGCGCCACCGCCGGCACCAATGCCAGACACAGCGACATCACCAGCGTGGGCGGCATGTTATACATGGTGACTGCTTTTGCCGTATAACGTCCATATAGCGTCACACGGTCTTCCGAAAGCAAATGTTCAATGGACGCCAATCGGTTCCCCACCAAGGCAAGGTCCGTTAAGTTGGTTAAGGTAAGCACAGAGGCGCTGATGGTGATAGGGATTGCAATTTTCACCATATCCCAAAGAATCTTCCTGCGGCTGCGAATGGTTTGCTCTTTGTCCATATCCGCATAGATGTCTTTTTTCTTCTTCATGTAAATAGACATGAGTACAATAAAACCGGCAAAAGTACCGAACGTTACGCCTGTTACCGCACCTGTAGCCGCCACTTGGTCGCTGATCCCCAGAAGCAAATATGCCAATAGATATCCAACCACCAGTTTCCCCAGCGCCTCCACCACTTCACTCACCGCTGTGGGCGCCATGTTGCTCATACCTTGAAAAAAACCGCGGTATACGCTCATCAGCGACACAAACAACAGCGCCGGCGCAATTGCCTGAATGACCATATAGGTACCCGGAAGATCGGTTATCGCTTCAATTTGCCGCGCTCCAAAAAACAAAACGCAGCTTCCCAAAATACCAATGACAATAAAAATCAAATAGGCGATAAAAAAAATGCGTTTGGTTTCTTTCAGTCTGCCGAGCGCCATGCTCTCCGACACCATGCGCGACACTGCCACCGGCAGTCCTGCTGTTGCAATGATAAACACGCCTGCATATACACTGTAACCGGAATTAAAATATCCCATACCATGGTCGCCAATCAGATTGGTAAGCGGAATTTTAAATCCTGCACCAATGATTTTCACTGCCAAGTTTGCAATCAGCAAAATCAGCGTTCCCCCTAAAACCGACTGCGACTGTATCTTACTTTTTCCCATCTCCCGCAATTCCTCCTTCTGTTCGTTTGCCAAATTCCAAATCTATGCTTTTTCTATGATTTTCTTTTTATCACTACCATTATAACGCGTTTGGTCTTTCAAGACAAGGAAAACTTTCCTTTTCTATGGAAGATTCACAAATATTTCATATTTTGCGCATTGACCTTATACTATTATTATGTTACAATCAAAATGGTAAGAACCGGTCTGCCGGACATACAGAAAGGAATTCTTCTCATGGAACTTCGTATCTTTGAATTTATCGGCAAAACTGCCGATTACATAGAAAACATGCGCGATGAACTGGAGGCAATCAAACTGGAACTGGAACTCTATTTCAACCAGATTCTGGCAGGGTCTGACGAGGGATTCATCAACATTTCCTCACGTATCAAAGAGACTGCCAGCCTCAAGGAAAAAATCATCCGCAACAGCTATTATAAAAACTATGACGAACCGCAGCAGCTCATTGACAACCTCTCCGATTTAATCGGTATCCGGCTGGAATGCCGTTTCATTGACGATGAGTACCGGCTCTACAAGTTGCTGCTGAAATATTTCACCAAAATCAACGAGGACGGGTATTACTATAACCAGTTCAATCCTGCTATCTCCCTTGCGCTGGAGGAAAAACAGCCGCAAACACAGCGCAACGGTTTTACCATTTACAAAATCGACGGATTGTATCAAAAAAACGGACGGCGGCTGCGGTTTGAACTGCAAATCAAAAGTCTGGTCAATTTGTTTTGGAGTGAAATTGAGCACAAAATTATCTATAAAAACGACGCGTATGTGCTGGCGGACGGTTTCCTGAAGGACATTATGGTGACGGTGAAAAACATTTTCACCATGCTGGACAACCAGCTTCTCATTTTATATAAACGGTTCAATTCCGGCACCACTATCGGCACGGCGCAGCAGCGGGAAAACATTCGCGCGCTTTTGTCCAAAAGCATTTTTGACATATTTGCGCACAAGATGCGGCAGGATATTGGATTCATTGTGGAATTCCGTTCCTCCTGCGATTTGATTATTGATTATATTATCATGAAAAGCAATGTGGACGACACTGCTTCCTATAATGCGTTGATGGTGGATTTGCTGGAACGGCTGCAAACGATTGCGGCGCGGCAAATTGAATTCAACAGCGAAATCACGTTTGAACGTCCCTACCGGCTGGAGAATCCGGTGGAAAAACGGCTGGGCGATACCATCGCTTCCTTAATTAATGTAGACTACCGCTGGCACCTATTTTTCACCATTTTGTTTGAACTGGAGCCGGGCAACAATGCGGAGGATTTTGAAAACTTCATCACCTTTCTCACGCAGCGTTTTGCTGCCAGCCGCCCGTTCCACAAGCTGCACAAACTGTTTCATGAAAACTTGACGCACGACATGGAATCCAGTTTGCTGATGAAAATGGCAGATTGTTTTGAAACGTATCAAAACATTGATTTCATACACCAAGACCGCATTGACATGATTCAAAAAGTGTTTGGCGACATTGTCAAGTTCATTTGCATGAGCGTGCGCACTGAAAAAGAATGGCAGGCGTGCCGCACCATTTTTCTGGACATGTTCGCGCTCCGTCTGGGCGCTATGCTGGACATGAAAACAGACGCGGTACTGCTGGAGGAATGCGTTAACGCCATTGAAACAAGCATGTTGCGTCCGCGTATTCGTCTCCATCTGCTGGACTATATCACGGAAAATGTGACCACAATTGACGGCGTGGTGCGGCATTTGGATAAAAAATAATTTCGCTGATTGGGGTTGAAGGCAAACAAAAGTCAAATATTGTTTGCCTAACACCCTTTCCACTAGAACAGAATCAAACAGAAAAGGAGCGTGAATCAATATGACATATCACTACAAGCCCAAGGGCGTTTGTTCCAAAGAAATGCAGCTTGATATTCAAGACGGTATTTTAAAGGAAGTGAAAATTGTTGGCGGCTGCGACGGAAACCGCCAAGGCGTATGCGCTTTGGTCAAAGGTCTTCCTGCAAAAGACGTGATGGAAAAACTGCGCGGTATTGACTGTCGCGGTCGCGGAACGTCTTGCCCCGACCAGCTTGCAAAAGCCATTGCGGAATATTTGGAAACTTCTGAATAATCCGCTGAAACTACTAAAAAAAGGAGATGTTGTTACATTGGATAAAAAAAGACAAGTTATATTTATCATGACAGATTCTACACGTTTTGATATGGTGGGCTGTTATGGCAACCCTGATATGCATACGCCGAACCTTGACCGGCTTGCGGCGGAAGGGATTCGTTTCGAGCGCGCGTATAGCTGCCAGCCGGTATGCGGTCCGGCACGCAGCGCTATTTTCACCGGTCTGTATCCGCATTCCAATGGCAGTTTCACCAACAGCGTTGCGCTTGGCGACAATGTGAAAACCATCGGACAGCGTCTGCGTGACCACGATATCCACACTGCCTATATTGGCAAATGGCATTTGGACGGCGGCGACTATTTCGGGCTGGGGCGCTGCCCCGATGGTTGGGACAGCGATTACTGGTATGATATGAAATGCTATCTGGACGAACTCACACCAGAGGAACGTCTCAAATCGCGCGACCCGAACACCAACAAAGAACACATTGACGCGGCGTTTACCTATGGACACCGTGTGACGAACCGCGCTCTGGATTTTCTGGACAAATTTAATGATGAAGATTTCTTTTTGGTGGCGTCCTATGACGAACCGCATGACCCCTATCTTTGTCCTGAACCGTATGCGTCCATGTTTGAGGACTATGAATTCCCCAAAGCGCCCAATGTTTGGGATACATTGGAGGGCAAACCGGAATATCAAAAGGCATGGGCGGGCGCACGCCGCAGCGCAGACCGCGACGCCGTGAAACTCACGCCAAGTTATTTTCTGGGCGCAAACGCCTATATTGACGCGGAAATCGGACGTATTTTAGATAAAGTGAACGAAGTGGCGCCGGACGCGCTGGTGATTTTCACCTCCGACCACGGCGACGCATTAGAATCGCACTGTCTCTATGCAAAGGGTCCGGCGTTCTATGATGAAATCGCCCGCATTCCGCTGATTATTAAAGGCGGCGAAGCAGGGAAAGTCAGCAGCGACCCCATTTCCCACATTGATTTGCTGCCGACCGTGATGGACTACATGGGATTGCCGCGTCCGCAGTGGATTCAGGGAAACAGTATTTTGCCGACTGTACAGGACGTTTCCACCCGCGTCAATGACGTGGTGTTCACGGAATTCACGCGCTACGAAGTAGACCACGACGGATTCGGCGGATTCCAGCCCATGCGCAGCGTGACGGACGGGCGCTACAAACTTTCCATTCATTTGTTAGACCCGATTGACGAACTTTACGATTTGCAGAGCGACCCCTATGAAATGAAAAATCTGATTTTCAGTGAAACACACACAGAAATTCGCAACAAGCTGCATGACAAACTACTGAATTGGATGAACGAAACGCGCGACCCCTTCCGTGGATACTATTGGGAACGCCGTCCGTGGCGCGATGACGCTGTGACGCCTTCCTGGGACTACACAGGATACACTCGTCAGCGGGAGCATGAAGAATATGAACCGCGGCAGCTTGATTACTGTACCGGGCTTGAGATGACGCAGGCGTCACGCCCCAAAGAACGGCTCAAACCACTCAGTTCGAGGGAAGACTAGTTCCTTCGTTTTTGCTGCATCTATTACAAGGAGGAGTAAATAAAATGAACGTGCGAATTGCCACAATAGAAGAGCTGGCTTCTTGGTGGGACGAAGAAATTGCCGAAAATCCGGATGAGAACTCTTTGCAGGCATATAAAAAAATATTTATCGAAGGAAATGAAAACGGTACAAGAAAAACTTTTTTTGCTTTTGATAACGGCAAATATATCGGTCAATGCACGTTACTGTTCAAAAATAATGATACAGTGATGACCGGAACCGGTAAAGCCGAAGTCCTGAAACTCGAATTAATTCCGGAAGAAAGAGGCAAAGGGAAATCTACCAAAATTTACGAAACGGTAAAAACCTATGCAAAAGAAAACGGTATTAAAACGTTAACAATCGGTGTGGAGCCCTGTGAAATAAAAAATATGCAGATATATTTTCACTGGGGATTTGATACATTTTTGCAATGCATCACTGAAACATGTGAATCATCAGACGGAATAACGCCCGGCGAAACCATTACGGTTTTATGCTATTCACAAACTATTTAAGGTGTGTATACAGAGTGGAAAGCACTCCGCCATGAAAAAGCTATAAAACAATTCCGATTTGTCGGGCATATATGTGCCTATTATAGATACCTTTCTGTTTGAACATTTTGATGAAAATTTGAATTACAAAATGCCGGTGGCACAGAAAGGAAAAGAAAGACTAAAAATAGGACTTGCAAAGACAGCACCGCATATGATATAATAAATATATATTCGCTCCGACCTATCAAAGTACGGCGGAGATAAATACAATTAAAGGAGGACACAGGCAAATGAAAATTGCTTTGATTAACGAAAACAGCCAGGCGGCGAAAAATGTTATTATTGAAGAAACACTGAAAAAAGTGGCGGAACCCAAAGGACATGAAGTCATCAACTATGGTATGTATTCCGCTGAGGACAGCGCACAGCTGACATATGTGCAGATTGGTATTTTGGCAGCGACACTGCTGAATTCCGGCGCTGCTGATTTGGTTATCACAGGCTGCGGCACAGGCGAAGGCGCTATGCTGGCTTGTAACGCATTTCCGGGCGTATTGTGCGGACACGTGGAAGACCCGACGGACGCTTATCAGTTCACGCAGGTCAACAACGGAAACGCAATTGCTCTGCCGTTTGCAAAAGGCTGGGGCTGGGGCGCTGAACTGAATCTGCAATATATCTTTGAAAAACTGTTCGTGGAAGAATGGGGCGGCGGCTATCCGAAAGAACGCGCTGTTCCGGAACAAAGAAACAAAAAAATCCTGGATGAAGTGAAAAAAGTAACACACCGCGACCTGCTGGATATCCTGCCGGAACTGGATCAGGATTTGGTGAAAGGCGCATTCGCAGGCGAAAAATTCCAGGAACATTTCTTTGCAAATGCAAAATGTGACAAAATCAAAGACTATGTGAAATCTATTCTGTAAGAATCAGATTTGTATGATAAAGCGCGCCGTGGTAAGTCTGCGGTGCGTTTTTTATGTTCCTACGTCATTGATTTTTGAAAAAATTCTGCTATTTTAGGTATTCCGCAAATGGTTCTATTTATATTACGGCACTGTCACAGCAAATATTTGTAGATTTCCCCTTGACTATTTTCCCATATTGTGCTATTATAAATAATGATATGGGGATATAGCTCAGCTGGGAGAGCGCGTGGTTCGCAATCACGAGGTCAGGGGTTCGATCCCCCTTATCTCCACCAAATAAAAAGAACGTGCCATTTTCATGGTGCGTTCTTTTTGCTTTATCAACTAAGGGGGATCGAATTCAGCGAGGGCACACCTCTTTAGAGGTGTGCCGAGGAAATGCCCTTTTAAGGTTGTTATCAATGCCGCATAGACAAAATTTAGTGTTAAATTTGTTGGTTATGTTGCTTTTTGTAGGTTGCATGTGCATCATAATTGCCTTATAATAGATATGTAAAAATAAAATGGAACGCCAGCGTATAGCAGATAGTGACCACGGGGCGTAGGGGCAACAATAGTTTGCAATGATTGGAGGAACACAATGAAAAAATGGATTTGTTTATTATGTGCGGCGGCGGTACTTTGCGCTTGTCTGCCGACTGCAGCGGAATTGAAAGTACAAGCGGCTGTACAGCATCCGATGGGAGAGGCGGTCTATAATGGTATGTTACCCTATAGTGCACGCGATATTATTCGTGAAAGAGATATGGCAGTTAAGCGCGCGGCTGTACAGGGCGCTTTAGATATGACTGTGGAGCAGTATGCACAGTCTGTGCAGATGATGCTTCCGGCGACACCATACAGCCGTCCCGCCTATGAAAAGGATGTGGCGCGGCTGGCACAGATATATGCAGCGGAAGGCGGCGCGGATATAGCCCAGAAAGCAGCGCATGTCATTGTGCTAAGTGCGAAAAACTATGAGAAAATCTCTGCAGCGGAAAATCAGGGCGGGTTTGGCGATATGTCAAATCTTATTCCGGCTTACTTAGTGATGGCATATGACTTGATTTATAACAGCAATGTATTTGAGACACTGAACGTGGAATATGAAACGGATACCCGTGCGTTGGTCGAGACTTATTTTAAAAAAGTTTGTCAGAGAATGTATGACGAAAATAATGGGAAATACATCAATAATTTGGGGGGATATGCCATTAAACATCTGGCAGGGACTGCACATATTTTGCAGGATCCTGAACTGATACGGTATGCGATTATGTTAACGGACAGTGCACTTGCCCCAAGTCAATGGTATGCCGACGGTATGTGGAGTGAGGGTACCACCTCCTATGGACAACAGCTGCTGGGGAATTGTTTGGAGGCAGTGCAATTAATTGAAATATGGAGAGATACGGAGGAATATGTTGACGAACTGCTCGGTTTGAAGCTACCGCAAAAGAATTTACGGGAACGTTGGCCGATTATTGCGAAAGCACAAAGTGCCATTGAAAACACCAAATATCCAAATGGGACTGCTATGGCAATGCATGATACACATCCCAGCGGTACATCCGATCCGAATAGGGCAATTCAGGCACAGTATTTAAACAATGTGGAGCTAAACCATTTTGGTTTGTATACGATGGTACATGGAACAACAAGAGATGCACAGCAGACAGCGCTTTTGTTTCCGCCTGTGGCAGCTGGTTTGCCGTATAGCGGCGGTCACGGACACGGAAATTATTTGGCAATGACCTATTGGGCGGGCGGCATGGAATTGCTTCCGGATGGCGGTTATCCGGTAGCAGGAAAGGAGCCCAACCGATTTTTCCATATGAATGTGGTGGCACATAATAATGCATGGATTACGGCACAGAACCCACCAAACTATAACACCTTAACGGGGAAATATACCAGACCGGCGCTGATCGCTTATGACGATGGAACAGCATCTGACGGTAT
The DNA here is from genome assembly GCA_022801925.1 of Clostridia bacterium. GTDB lineage: Bacteria > Bacillota > Clostridia > RUG12999 > RUG12999 > JAAWTG01. Next base: position 19,914 of record JAAWTG010000017.1, read on the forward strand.
GATACAACTGATAGAGGCACGGCAGCTAATGCCGCAGGAACAAGAAAATGAAGAAAACCGCCGTTTGTTAATGACCGTGAAGCTGGACGAGGAACGTTCTTATATGTTGGATGTCCAGCGGCTGCAGGGCGGCGCTGTGCATGAGAATTTTTTGCGCGGCAGTGAAGATGAAGCAATGGAAGTAATATCAGACGCACCTGTTGACCGTGAGGCGCAGAATTTGGGGACGGCGTTGCAGTCGGAGGGGAAACAAGGACTGATGCCGGGACAAAAGCTGTTTACCGAAGCAAAAAGAGGAAGCTTTGAAAACGGCGCGCATATGGTTTGGACAGGACAGACAAGCGGCAGCAGTTTGCAAATGTTTCTCAAAGGTGTACCGGATAGCGAGTATGCATTATCAAGTATGCCGGGTATGCGTCATAGCGATGTGCAGCCGCCGCACTTATATCAGCGGCGCAGCGTAAATCCTGACGATATAACGGTATTCGGGGCAGTCTATGAAGGAACGCGCAGGGACCAAACAGCAAAGGTGCAAAATGTGCAGTGGAAAACATTTGCTTCGAATCCTGCTGCGGCATTGGTAATTGTGGATTTAGGAGATATAGAAGACTGGATTTATGTGTCGGACAGCTTAGCAACACAGCAGTGGCAGGGGATAAAATTCAGTGCGGGAACAGCAGCGCTTCGAAGGGAGAAAGCGAGCGGTAAAATCCTGTGGGGGTATGTATACGGTGAAGGCAGTATTTCTACGGTTGATGCAGCAATTGTTGCTGCACCGGATGTTGTAACAGGGGTGAACGCTGTACAGGGAGATACACTTACGCTTGAAAAAGAATTATCGCAAAGCTTACAGGGATGTTGGTGCATGGAAACATTCGGAGACGGAACAAATGTGGGGCATAAACTGACAGAAATACAGGGAAAAGAAGTACGCTTGAACAACGATGCAGGTTATATACTACAAAACGGCAGTGCAGTACGTAATTTCCATCCAAATTTTGAAATGCCGGGCGCGGTGACACTGCGCGTTCCACAGATTGCCTTTGGAGAACTGAAACTGTTTGCTATGCGCATTTCCAATGAAGAAACAGAGCTTACTCCGGGAAAATCCTATACAGTATCAGTCTTTGCGCCAAAGACAGAAAATGCACATCTTATCACAGTAGTACAACAGGATACTACAAAGAATATACAAAATATTTCTAAAAGACCAACACTTTTAAAAATGGTTGTGGCACCGCTTGTGCCGGCAGGTGCAGAATTCAGTATAGCGCAGGCGGAGGTGATGCTGCCGCAAACAACCGGGCATGTAAATATTAAATCATATCTATGGGATGAAAATATGGTTCCAATTTTGCCGGCTGCGCATTGGGCAGAGAAGGTGCATCAGCAATGAAGCATATAGGAATGAAAGGATGAATATATTAGTTCAAAACAATTGTTAGAAATAGTTGAATCCAATAGAAAAAAGAATGCGCCATTTTTTAGGTAGCATTCTTTTTTCTTTATCGGATAAGGAGAATCGAACCCTGTGAGGGCACGCCGCGGGATATTTGACAAAATGCCACAATGGTGCTATAATAAAAAAACAAAAAACGCATAAGCAAATAAAAACGAAATCCTATGTGGGTTATTCGCTGATTTTTTGCTTTAATCAAAGGAGTCAGGCAAATGGAAGCTAGAAAAGGAAATTTAATGGAGGTCAGGGACGATATCAAAGTTCTTGACGCAACCATCAGAGACGGTGGGCTTTGTAACAATTTCGAGTTTACAGACGAATTTGTGACAGAGCTTTATAAAACAAACATCAAAAGCGGCGTAGACTATATGGAATTTGGCTATAAAGCGAGCAAAAACCTGTTCAATATAGAAGATTTCGGAAAATGGAAATTTTGCGATGAAGAAGATATCCGCGCGATTGTGGGCGACAACATTTCCGATATGAAAATCGCTGTTATGGCAGACGTTGGCAGATGCGATTTTAAAACGGATTTTCTGCCCAGAAGCGAAAGCGTTATTGACATGGTGCGCGTTGCCTGCTATATTCATCAAATGCCCGCCGCCATTGAAATGATTGAATATTTTCATCATCTTGGTTACGAGACGTCCTGTAATATTATGGCAATTTCTGGGGCGAATTTAGACCAAGTGGAACAGGCGCTGGAAATGCTGTGTAATTCCAGTGTTGACGTTATTTATTTGGTGGACAGCTATGGGTCGTTATATCCCGAGAATGCTTCAACGCTCGCCAAAACCTATATTGCCGCAGCGGAAAAAACAGGAAAAAAAGTGGGATTCCATGCGCATAACAATCAAAATCTGGCGTTTGCAAACACCATCGAAACACTGTCCTACGGCGTTTCCTATCTGGACGCAACAGCGCAGGGCATGGGACGCGGCGCGGGAAACTGTGCAATGGAACTATTGCTCGGATTCCTAAAAAATCCAAAATATAATCTCTACAGTCTTTTGACGTTTATTGAAAAATACATGTTGCCGCTGAAAGAACAAGGCGTTGTTTGGGGCTATGATTTGCAATATATGTTCACCGGTCAGCTAAACCTCCACCCCCGTGAAGCGATGTCCTTTACGGCAGACGGACGCAACGACTACTGCGAATTTTATAAATCCTTGCTGGACAACTTTTAAATCGATACCTAAACACCACTATGCACTTTTGCATAGTGGTGTTTTTTTATAGCAACTGTTTTTGTCCGTCTCGTTTTTTCTTTGTTTCTGCTCGTTTCTATCGTCCGCACACTCACCCATACCTCTGCATATACTGGAATCGGAATGAAGCCTTTTGCCCCATGGACGGGCATATGGAGATTTTATCTAAAGGAGGCAACTCAAATGGCAAGCAAAGGGATTGATGTGTCCCACTATGACGGCAGCATTTATTGGAACCAAGTAGCAAACAGCGGCGTTTCCTTTGCCATGATTCATGCAGGATTTGGTGAAAGTCTGGAAAATTTAGACCCCACCTTCCGACAGAATGTGGAAGGCGCACTTGCAGCGGGCGTTCATGTGGGGTTATATTGGTTCAGCTATGCCTACACTGTAGAAATGGCAAGAATTGAAGCGCAGTGCTTGATGGAAGCCGCCGCACCATACAAAGGACACATTGACTATCCGCTCAGTTTTGATTGGGAATATGCCAGTGACACCTATGCACAGCAGCAAGGCGTGAATCCATCTAACCAACTGATTACCGACATGGCAATCGCATTTATGACGGAACTGGAACAGGGTGGCTGGTATGCAATGAACTATTCCAATCTGGATTATTACTACAATAAATTTCAAATGGACCGTTTGACGAACTTCGATTTATGGTTGGCAGATTATAACGGTTCCGCGGACATTCCCTGCGGCATACAACAGACAGGAGACAGTGCGCAAATTGCTGGAATTGCAAGTGCCGGCACTGATTCCGACGTTGCATACAAAGATTATCCTACGATTATCAAAGCCGCCGGACTAAATGGTTATCCAAAACCTGAACCTTCCGGTGGAGGAGGTGATTCCGGTATGATTTATAATACCATTGATGAAGTACCCGATTGGGCGCGTCCGACTGTTCAAATGTTGGTGGATAAAGGCTGGCTCAAAGGAAACGGCGATGGACAGCTTGGTTTAAACGACACCATGCTACGTTTGCTGGTGATTAACGACCGTGCGGGCCTCTACGCATAAATATTTTTGTTTGCTTGGACGGTCTTTACAAAAAAACACAAAGAAGGCTTTTCCTTAGAAAAGCCTTCTTTGCATAAAAGATAAAAGAGGAGGTCGGCGAATCTAATAATCCGCCGACTTTGACTTTATTCAGGGTCTTTCGATGATTTGCAATGGGGGCAGCTTCCCTGACTGCTGCACCCGCCTGCTTTACGCGTCCGCAGCACATGCCGCGCTGCAAAAAAGACTGCCGCTGCAAGCAACAATACAATCACAATCGTTGCCAAATTGGCAGACAACCATGCAAACATATTAATATCCATAGCCTTTCCGCCCACAAATTGAAATGAAAAATCCTAACGTCCTTATCGTGGGCGGATAAGGCGTATAATGGATATTTAGGCAATCAAATCAATTAACGTGATTTTTCACGTTAATTCCTTCTTTCCGGTTTATCACGCCTGTACGCTGCGCACCTGTGTGCGCCGACTCAGCGTTTCTTTATATGGATTGGGACGGAAAATCAGGTAGATTAAAACTGCCGCCAACACAATTGCAACAACTGTGCCAACGCCGAATCCGCCGCCCGCAAATACGTTTCCAATCTGGTAGACGCAAAGTGAAATGACATAGGCGAATATGCACTGATATCCAATGGCAAACCATGTCCATTTCGCGCTGTTCATCTCCCGTTTTATCGCGCCGATTGCCGCAAAGCACGGTGCGCAAAGCAGATTGAACACAAGGAAGGAATATGCCGCCAGTGCGGAATAACTCGCCGCCAGTGTACCCCAAACCTCTGCGCCGTCCTCGGCAACTTCCGCAAATCCAAACAGGATACCAAACGTACCAACGACATTTTCTTTTGCAATCAGTCCGGTGACCGCCGCAACCGCCGCTTTCCAGTCGCCCCAGCCCAGCGGCGCAAACAGGAAGGCAATCACGCTGCCGATATTCGCCAAAACAGAGTTATTCAAATCCTCTACCATGCCAAACGCGCCGTCCTCAACCCCAAAGCCTTGCAGGAACCACAGCACAATAGTGGAAAGCAAAATGATGGTACCTGCTTTTTTGATGAACGACCAGCCGCGTTCCCACATGCTGCGCAGCACGTTGCCGACCGTCGGCAAGTGGTAAGCGGGAAGCTCCATCACAAACGGCGCGGGGTCGCCCGCAAACAATTTTGTTTTTTTCAACATGATACCTGAAACGATAATTGCGGCAATGCCTACGAAATAGGCGCTCGGCGACACCCACCATGCGCCGTCAAACAATGCGCCTGCAATCAGCGCAATGATGGGCAGTTTCGCGCCGCAGGGAATGAAGGTGGTGGTGATGATGGTCATTTTCCGGTCGCGGTCGTTTTCTATCGTCCGCGACGCCATCACACCAGGCACGCCGCACCCCGTCCCGATTAGAATCGGGATAAAAGATTTACCCGACAGCCCGAATTTTCTGAAAATCCGATCCATAATGAACGCGATTCGCGCCATATATCCACATGCTTCCAAAAATGCAAGGAAGATGAACAGCACCAGCATTTGCGGCACAAATCCCAGCACTGCGCCAACGCCGCCCACAATACCGTCCAATATCAGGCTATTCAGCCATTCTGCTGTACCCATCGCCTCCAGTGCATTGCCCAGCAGCACCGGAATGCCCGGTACCCAAACGCCGTAGTCTGCCGGGTTAGGTTCTTCCACGTCAAGCGTTTCCGCGAAATCAGCGGCAGTCACTGTAAAGGTTTCCTCTACTTCGCCGTCTTCATTCTCTATTTCAGCAGTTGCTGTGATGTCTGCAGCATCTGCCAAGAAGGTAGCAAGAATGCTTTCGTCCGTTTCTTCGCCTTCTTCCGCCTCCAAAAATGCCGTCACTTCTTCTATATCAACGCCTTCTTCTTCCGCCGCTTCCAAAAATGCTTCCAGCTTCGCCTGCGCCGTTTCAAATTCGCCCACTTGTTCCTCATAGGCGGCGGAACCAATTCCAAACAAGTGGAATCCGTCGCCGAACAGACCGTCGTTTGCCCAGTCCGTCGCCCATGTTCCCACTGTTGTGACAGATACATAGTACACAAGAAACATCACGACTGCAAAAATCGGCAACGCCAGAAAACGGTTGGTCACCACGCGGTCAATTTTGTCGGACACGCTTAGCCCTTTGCGTTTTTTGCGCACACACCCACGTACCAGCCCGCTGATATATTCATATCGTTCGTTTGTGATAATACTTTCCGCATCGTCCTCCAACGTTTCCTCGGTACACCCAATAATTTCTTCCATTTTCGCGGTCAATGAAACGCTTTGCAGCACTTTTTCGTCCCGTTCAAACAGTTTCACGGCATACCAACGTTTTTGCTCCGGCTTGATATCCGCCGGCAGCAAATCCGCAATAGTATGTAACGCCGCTTCCACCACGTCATTGAATGTATGCTGCGGTGGCGTTTGTTTGCCGCTGCTTGCCAGCGCAGCAGCCTTTTTTGCAATTTCTTCCACACCTGTGCCGCGGAGCGCGGAAATTTCCACAACTTCACAGCCCAGCGCGGCGGACAGTTTTTTCACATCAATAGTATCTCCGTTTTTTCGCACCACGTCCATCATGTTCAGCGCAACAATCACCGGAATCCCCAATTCCATAACCTGCGTGGTTAAATACAAGTTTCGTTCAATGTTGCTGCCGTCTACAATATTAATGATAGCATCCGGACGCTCTTTCGTCAAGTAGTCGCGCGCGACTACCTCCTCCAAGGTATAGGGCGACAGGGAATATACGCCCGGCAAATCTACCAGCCGGACGTCCGCCTGTCCCTTGATTTTTCCTTCTTTTTTCTCCACCGTCACGCCCGGCCAGTTGCCAACATGCTGGCTGCTGCCCGTCAGGGCGTTAAACAACGTGGTCTTGCCGCTGTTCGGGTTTCCGGCAAGCGCTATTTTGACTGACATTGTTCTTCCTCCAATCTTTCTGTTTTGTCCAAAATCTCCTGCGGTATACTAAAAATATTGTATTGGGTCTTTTTCCCCTATTTTCCAGTTTGTCTCCACTAACCGCAGGGCATAAACATTTTTTTGCCTTAGCAAATTTCAATCATTTCCGCGTCTGCTTTGCGCAGCGACAGTTCATAGCCGCGCACCGTTACCTCTACCGGATCTCCCAGCGGCGCCACTTTACGGACATATATCTCGCAGCCGCGCGTGATACCCATGTCCATAATGCGGCGTTTGACCGCGCCTTCTCCATGCAGCCGCGCAACTCTCACCGTTTGTCCGCATTTCACTTCTTTTAATGTTTTCAAGCTTCTCCCTCCCGTTTTTTATATGTATTTTTCATTCCAATCTGTTTTCACATCGAAATGATAATCTTGTTTGCCATCGCGCGGCTGATTGCCACACGCGAATCTTTTACATTCACAATAACATTTCCGCCCATCTCCGAAACAACGGTCACCACTGCACCCTGCACAAATCCCAAATTTTCCAGAAATCGCTTGGTTTCTTCTTTTCCGCCCACTTTTTTCACCGAAGCCTCTGTTCCCACTGTCATCATTGTTAAAGGCATCATGATTCCCTCCTCACTGTTTCTATCAAGTTAGTTCCTACAAACCAATACGCGATATTTTTGGTTAGGATTTCCTAACCACCATATAGATTAGCACAAACTAACCGATTTGTCAAGTATTTTTTCACATAAAAATGGAAATTTCACAAAAGAATTTGAAATTCATCTCAAAATATGATATGATAGAAGAAATCAGAATGTGCAAATAACGATATGTTACCATAGAAACAGGATAACCATAGGGAGGAACACGAATATGAAAATTCAGGAATCGGCTGAAAATTATTTGGAATCTATTTTAATTTTAGGACAGCGAAACGGTACTGTTCGTTCCATTGACGTGGCAAACGAGTTGGGATTCTCCAAGCCCAGCGTGAGTATTGCGATGAAAAACTTGCGGGAAAACGGATATATCACGGTAGACGACAATGGACTGATTTCGCTCACCGACAAAGGGCGAGACATTGCCGAAACCATTTATGAACGCCACACGCTGCTTTCCAACTGGCTGGTGCGTCTCGGCGTAGATGAAAAAACCGCCGTTGCGGACGCCTGCCGCATGGAACATGTGATTAGCGCGGAAAGTTTCGCCGCTATCAAGCGCCATGCCACGCAGCAGGAAAAATAATTCTAACCGTATTTATTTTGTTATAAAAAGGGGATTCCCGCATTTTATACCGTAAAAGAGGGTGCTGCACAGTGCAGCACCCTCTTTTATCAGCATTCATATGATTTGTTTACTTATTGATATGTTTTAAATACCGGCACCTTTAATTCAAACCACGCATCTCCGGCGATAACACGCGGCGTAAATGTACTGTATTTACCTGTTTTGTTCTGAATCTGTCCTGTTTTCGGGTCTTCATACCGCGGGAAATGCGTCATCTCCGCACCTTTGTCCGTCACAACAAATCCCGGCGGCATTTGCACCGTAACAGTGCTTTGGTCAACATCCAGAACCTGATAGCCGAAACCGGAAGTGTCGCCGAACACAGAATGTCCCCACAGACCCTTCACGGATTCCGGCAGACTGCCGCGCACCTTAATCTGATTGGGAACACTCACGCCGTCATCGCTGCCCTGCGTTCCCAGCACTTTAAACAAATAATCTGTTCCACCCTGTGCCTGCACTGTTTCTGCATCAATACTGCCCGCGCCATAGAAATAAGTCCAAACCACTTTCCCGCTGTCTTTTTCTTTGCGCAAAGCGGCATAGTTTCCTGAAAAGGTCATGCCCTCAAACTGACGCTCTTTGTTGTCACCGCTGACATAAACATAGTCCACACTGTCTCCCAAATCCACTTTTGCTACAATGCTCATGGGGTCTTTATCTTCGGGCTGCAACCATTCAATTCCTTTTACACGTGCAGTTTCTCCGCTGCGGAACGCTTCATAGACGCCGCCGAACATGGTGGTATCATTTGGGGACACATCCACACGCTGATACATATGCATACCCGGATATTTATCTTTATCCGCCACCACGTTATTGACGCGCCGCATGGTCGGAAATTCGGAAAATGCTACCGCTGTACCCGGATTTCCTTTCATGAACACATTCAGCGTTGTACCGCTGTCTTTTCCGCGCCAGCTAAAGGAATAGTCCTCATTTGTTTCTACGCCGCGCGGCGACGTCAGCGCCGAATCCGCCGCCACAATACCGCCGGAACGCCCAATGGCTGTCAACCAATTTCCTATTTTGCCGGACGCCGCTTCCGGTAAATTCAAATCTGTAGTGAAATCCACATCTTCTTCCTCTACCTGTCTCAGGAAGTTTTCATGGATAGTGCCGCCTTTCATGCGCTGAATGTCCAAAGTATAAGAATGGTTTTCATCCGTTGCAATCATCATCACCAAACGGCGTTTGAAATCAATTCCCTCCGGCGCCGTCATTGGCTGACTGCCTTCCACAAGCTGAATCTGCTTATCGCTGCGGCTTCCATCGTCATAGCCCAGCAGATTCGGTCTGGTGGTACGCGTTCCCAAAGCGCCGTAACTCGGTGTTTGCGGCGAAGATATCCAAGAACAATTATGCAGATAGGCATTCATGTGAATATACCGGTTCGCTGCCGGTGTAAAGACATAACCGCCGTCCGGCAGAACCTCCATGCCCGCACTCCACATAGAAATTCCCAAAAAATCACCGTGATAATGTCCTGCACTATAGGGCAAACCTTCACTCAAAATCGGGAATTTCAAATTGATTTGCTGCGCCTCTTCGGTGTTGCCATGTTTCATATTATAAAATCCGAAATGTCCCATTTCCAAATTTTTTAAATATTCCTCTTTAATGGGTGCGTCCACTGTGTTAGCTTTTGTGTAATGCGTGTCATGCAGCGCAACGCTGGAACCGTCCGGAAATTTAAAAATCTTGTTCATGTTCATCATTTTTTGCTGTATCGGCCAGCGGTCATGCATATCCACGCTGCCGTCCAACACGAGACCAAGCTGTGTATCCACATAGCCATAGGGGTCTCTGTAGAGGTTAATCACATTGGCAGCCTCCGAACCGTTTCCGGCAAACTGCTGTCCATAGGAGAATGTTCCTTCGCTCCACATACCGTCCGCGTGCCATTCGTAGCCGGTCATACAAGTATCCAGCGCACTGATGACCTGCCGCATACGGTCGGGGTCATTGACAATCAGCGCAATCCCCGCCGCGTTTTTCAGCCAGTAAGCGCCGCGGTTATCATAATAACTGCCGGCATTGAGGTTAATGCTGTAATCAAACGCTTTCAAAAACCATTCTTCCACCGCTTTGCGCGCATCTGTACCTGTTTGCTCGCTGAGTTCCTCCCAATAAGGAGAATTATAGACACGGTCATAGGCAAAGACGCAAAGACCCGGCAGAGCAGTGGAACGTTTCCCGAAATCGGTAAGTTCTATATTCGGAATTTTGTCATAGCCAAGCGCACCATGATACAGCATGGTAATGACGCGCTTGGCAATTTCTTCATCCTTGCCTTCGCCAACATTACTTTCATCATAATTAATACTCATTACCGCTGCGACCCGTTCATAACCGGGACGTGCCGAATAATCCGCAAGTCCTGCTGTCTGAGTATCCACCAGCACACCAATGTCTTCTAACTCCATTTTCATATAGGGCTCTGCTTCTGCCGCACGCGCTGCCGCATCTTGACGGACAATCGTACGGTGGCTGGATACCAGCATCTGCTGGATAGCTGTATAATCAAAGGGATGCACAATATCACTGCTGTTTGGTTTAAAATAACCTTCAGCAAATTCGTCTGCAATTTCTTTCGGCAGGGTTTCCCGGTTGCCCAGCGTGACCAAACCGCGCGGGTCCCACGTTACCTTTTGTCCCAGCGCTTCCGCTACCGCACGGACAGGCAAAAAGGTTCTGTTGTCTTTGGTACGCGCCGCCGCGTCTATCGTCTGCACTTTCCCATTTATCCGTATCCGGTCGCTGCCAATGGTAACTTCCACCGTGTCGCCGTCTTTTTTTACCGTTGCCGTTTGACTGTCTTCGTCCCAGTCCACCTGTGCGCCCAACGCCTCCGCCAGAAAACGCACCGGCAAAAAAGTACGGTCGTCTTCTTCAAACGGCATCACCGCCGCATTGTCAGGGTCAATCCGTTTTTCTTCTCCTTTAACATACGCGCGCGGGCGTCCGATGTGCAGCAATACAGACTCTGCCGCTACTGCTTGTGCCGTCTCTGTTTCCTCAACCCGAATCTCTTCCGAGGATTCCGGCTGAACATCCTCCGCTGCTGATACAGGCAGAATACTCAGGCAAAGGCAGAGTGCAAATAATATCCATTTATTCCATTTCGCCACTATCTGTCATCCTTTCTCCGAATCGACGGGCGCTTTGCGCCCGCCATCCATTTTTTCTACGCCTGTACCTTTTTCAATACCAAACAGAGAATTTTTGCCGCTTCCGCACGTGTTGCATCATTTGCCGGATTCAATGCGCTTTTGTCATCGCCGCTGATGATGCCTGCTTCTGCAAGCTGTGACATTGCTTTATATGCATATTCTGCCACATCTTCTGCATCTGTGAACTGATTCAGATTTCCTGCTTCGCCAATGTTCTTATCCGCTATTTTTGCTGCGCGGGCGACCAAAACCGCCATATCCTGACGGCTAATCGGTGCGCCTGCTCCAAAACTGCCGTCTCCCATACCCTGTGCCACGCCCAGCGCTGCCGCTGTTGCCACATAGGTATAATACCAGTCATTTTCCTGAACATCGGTGAATGCCGCCGCCGGCGTCTCCGTCTGCAATCCGAAAATTTCGACAATCATCTTCAAAAATTCCGCACGGGTAACAGCCCCTTCCGCGTCAAATACACCGTCTTGTTTTCCGTTGACAATGCCTTTTTCGCCCAGGCTTTCAATATATTCTTTTGCCCAATATTCATCCGCTACATCCTTAAACAATCCGCTTGGCTCTATCACCGGCGGCGTGACAGGTGTTATCACCGGCATTTGAACCGCCGGAACCTGAATGGTACTGGTTTTGTCATTTCGTCCGCCGCCAATACCGCCGCCGCTGCCGCCGGTATTACCGTTGTTTCCTCCGGTACTTTTCAGAACAGTAATCGGCGGGAATTCTTTTTGCAGCGATGTTTCTCCGACTGTAACCGTTGCTGTCAACACCGCATTTTGATCTGTGCTGCCGCGATGTACAATTCCTGTGTCGCTCACCGCCGCCTTGTTGTCAGACTCCCATGTAATCACAGCTCCATGCAATCCCTTTGTCGGCAGCGCCAAATCTTCCGTTACCGCATTTAAGTTTCCGCCAAGTGTAATGGCTGCCAACGCTTCTTTTGCTCTTCCCAAATCGTCAAATCGGATTTCAAAGGTTGCCATCTTCGGTGCGGCAGAAGCGCCTGTGAACCGAAGCCGCACATAACGCCCGCTGACCGGTTCAAAATCAACGCTTTGCTGCGCGCCGATTGCAGCGCCTGTATGTGCTGTTTTCCATGTATTTCCGTCTGTGCTCACTTCAATGACATAGCCTGTTACGGCGTTTCCGTTTTCTATCAGAACAGCATTGGACACCTTTTGTTCGCTGCCCAAATCAATCACAGCGGAAGACGTTGTGCTGCCCGCCTGCCAATAGGTGAATTTATTTCCATCCACCAGCAACGCTGCATTTTCTCCGTCTGCAGCGACTGTCTTTTCATATGCCAAATCGCCGTCCGCATGATACCCTTCCGACACAATTACGCGCCGCACTGCCGTAATCGTCTGCGGTCTGCTGTCTGTGACGCTGTAGGTAATTTCATAAGTACCTACTGTGTCGGAATCAACCGTTCCCACCACTCTCACCTGTTTTGTTAAATCTCCATCTTCTTCGTCTATCGCCGTATAGCCCGGTTCCACATAGGTTTCGCCGCGCAGCAGCTTCATTTCCGCATCGCCTTTGAGGGTGATAACCGGTGATTTATCCGCCACTGAGAACAATTCAATCTCCTGAAGTCTAATGTTCGTGTCGCGTGTAAAACCTACTTCGACATATCGTCCCGTCACCGGCGCCGCAAAAGCAACATCTTTACTGTACGTTCCATAGGTAACAATCTCATCGCCGCTGCCTTCAAACGCCTCTGTATGGATTGGTGTAAACGCATCACCCGTCATGGAAATTCGCAGCGCCACGCCATCCTTTCCGTTTGTACCGCTGCCATAAACGCGCGCGCCTTCCAATGTGCGAACCGTTCCCAAGTCGATTATTATTGTCGACATATGCGGAAAAGCAGTTCTTTCATTATAAGTTGTTATACCGCCGCCGGCGTCTGTATAGGCGCCGTTGGTCAATGCAGTTAACGAAGCGCCCGAATAAGATGCGGCGCTGGTACCGTTTGACTGCATCGGATTGCCGCCCACATAGGCACGGTATGCCACATTGCCGACACGCGGTAAATTATAGCTTGCCGCTTCTTCTCCTGCCGTGCCGGCGCTGTCTTTTGGCGTCACACGGAATTGCAAATATTTTTTCCATTCATTGCTGGTCGGTGTGAAAGTGCGTTTTGTCGCGCCCTCTATGGCAGTAAACGGTCCGTTCGGATTGCTTGCACTATACCACTGGTACGTGCTTTCACCCTCCGCCTGCGCTCCCGCATAGAGATAGTCGCCCATCATTGTCTGCGCACTGTCGCAGCCCGCCTTATTGCTGTTTGGTGCAGAAATAATTGTAACCGAGGAAGCTGTCGGTACTGCCGGCGCCGCTGCCAAAACAGGTCCTACTGCCATTGTCTTAACACGCGGATTGCCGCTCGCTCCCTCCATCCGCACTTTTACTGCAATATATTTTCCAACGAGGTTGCTGGGAATGGTATAGGTTGCAGAACCCTGCTGCAGACGTGTTTCCGTTTTATTACCGGGTGAATTTGCCACTTCCGGCGTATCCTGCTGTAACCAGTCTATCTTGCTGACGATATTGCTTTCTGCATGATTCGGGTCAAACAGGTCATATTCAAAGGTGAGTGTTTCCCCCACCACCGGCGAACCGGTAATCCGCATTCCAAACAAAGAGGGTTTTACCGTTTTCGCCACTTCCGGTTTTGTAACCGTCACGGCAATTTCAGCAGTTTTTCCCTCATAAGTCACTGTCACAAGCGCCGTACCGATCTGCGTTGTATCTGCCGCATAGGTCGCCTCCGCGTTTGCAATCGTCTTTTCACTGCCGTCCGAATAGCTTGCCGTAATCACAATTTTGTCCGCCAACGCGGTTTTCAGTCCTGCCGCGTCCGTCCCTTGCGACACTTTAATGTCGCTCACGCCCTGCGCTTTTTCCACTGTAATACCTGTCAAGGTCACTACAGTTTGCACATTGACGGAAACAGTTGCTGTTTTCCCGCCATAGGAAACCGTTACATCTGCCGCACCGGTTGCAGACGTATCTGCGCTATACGCCGCGTCTGCATTGGCAACGGTCTCCGTAGAACCATCGGAATAGCTTGCCGTAATCACAATTTTGTCCGCCAGCGCAGTTTTCAGTCCTTCTGCATCTGTGTTCTTCAGCACTCCGATAACGCCTACGCCTTCTGCTTTATCCACTGTGATACCGGTCAATTCTTTTTCTTCCACAATCACTTCCACCGTGGCAGACTGTCCGCCATAGGAAACCGTTACATTGACGGTTCCCGCCGCCGAAGTAATCGCGCTGTATTCCGCGTCCGCCCCATCGATGGTTTCTGTGGAGCCTCCTTCATAGGTCGCCGTAATCACAATTTTGTCCGCCAGCAGGTCTTTGAGTCCTGCCGCGTTTGTGTTCAGCGGTACTCTGATATCGCTCACGCCCTGCGCTTTTTCTACTGTAATGCTCTGCAGTTGCGCCGCTTTGACTTTTACTGAAACTGTAGTTTGTGCGCCGCGGGCAGAAACCGTTGCTGTCACTGCATCGCCTGCCGTTGAAGTATCCAGTGTATATGTCACTGCATCTGCCGGAACTGTAACCGGGTCTCCGCCATCATAAGCTGCTGTCACTGTCACATTTTCTGCCAGATATTTCTGCACTTCTGCCGCTGTCGCATCCTTTTCCACTTCCAGTGTTACGCCGTCTTTTGCCGCTGCCGCAAGTGTCGGCGCCGGTGCTGTTTCCTGTACAAACGCTTGAAGTTCAGCGATATACGGACCTCCTACACGTGTAAAGCGAATTTGTACATAACGTCCCTCTACCGGGCTTTGAAAGGTTACCGCCTTACCAAGCGGAACTGTTTTTGTTAAAAAGTCCTTCAAAAGAGGCTGTGCTGATTCCGTTGTTTGTGCCGGATACCAATATAGCCCATCTTGCGAAGTATAGAAATCCACGGTATTTGCAGCATTTCCCTCTTTATTAACCGCCAGCTGTACTCCTGTTATCGTTTGCAACTTGCCAAGGTCAATTGTCGTTGTATCAACATGATAATCGTGTCTAAAAAGATATATCGCTCCGCCATCACCGACAGCGCCATTACTGATTCCATTGGTCAGAACCTGCATATTTGCTCCTGACTGCAAAGCATTGTTAGCTTTATCCGTTAATCCTGCCTCAGTTGCCATCGCCAGATAAGCAGCGTTTCCCGCCTTGGGTCTGTTAACAGAATCTGCCGCAGTTCCTGTCTCACCTGCCTCATCCTTCGGTGTGACGGTAAATTTCAAATATTTCCCGCGGTCTGCTTCTTTCACGGTATATTCCCGCTGTGTTGCACCTTCAATCGGTGTAAATCCTGTGGTTTCATTTTCTGAAACAGACCACTGATAAACGCTTTCGCCCTCTGCACCCGCGCCGACATAGTAGTATTCTCCGCGCAGCGTTTGTCCAATGTTGGCGCCGATGCCGTGTCCGCCATTCTGTGCCACAGAAGAAATGGTGACGGTGTTGACGGACGGCGCTGTTGCTTTTTCTGCCAGAATCGGTCCGATTGTAACGGTTTTTCTGTCCCAGCCTGCTTTGGAAAGAACGTCCATACCCGGCAGTGCAATTGCCGCGTCAATATATTTACCTGCGTCATCTGCCTGTACCGTATATTTTACGCCATTGTTCTTTCCCTGCACCGCAAATGCCGCACCATCATAGCTAGCGTAATTGACGCCAAATGCATTGGGAACACGATGCCAAACCACTAAATTATCTATAGCGGTCTTTTTCGCCTCTTCTGTCGCCCCCAGCACGTTGTCCGGGTCGTCCAGCGCATAGTGCAATTCCAATTCTTGTCCTACCACCGGTGTACCTTCAATCCAAAGTCCGTAAACGATGGGCGGCCGTTTTTTGTCCGATATCTTAATACCTTCAATGCTCGCAGTAGCGCCGTCATAGGTAATTGTACATGACTGCGCAGCAGCAGCCGCTGTTGTATCCATTGCAACGGTCGCATCTGCCCAGTTCACTGGCGTTACATTTCCGCTGTCATCGGTCGCTGCAAGGGTATACAGACCACTTAAAACGCTGCGGATTTCATCTTCTGTTGCACCTGTGAATACTGTTAATACTTTATCATAAGCAGTATTTTTTTTGGTCGCCGCAAGGCTTGCTGTTGCTGCGCTCGCCGGAACCACAAACAGCGTCGCGGTCATCATTACCGCCAGCATAAGCGGCAATAGTTTTTGAATTCGGTTTTTCATGATGGGTTTCTCCCCTTTCTCTTAGCGATAGATAAAGATTTCACGCACAGAGCCAAAACGTACCCGCACGAACACTTTATCCGCAATAGCGTCGTCCTCCGATGCCCGAATGTTGTCAAAGTCTGTTGCCGTTACTGTTTTACTATCTTTATCGACAATGCAGATTTGCGGCGTCTGCAAGGAATTAATCAGCAAATCCGTGCCGCGGTTTACATCAATTGCAAGCGAATTATCTTTTCTTCTGCGTACACTGCCGAAAATCCATTCCGTATAGCCGCTCATTCCCTTCACCTGATATTGGGGCGCTGTGTCCTTTGTCATGTCAAACGGATTGAAATCGCTCAGACGATATACAACATTAATACGGCTTTGCGCGTCCGCATCCAGCATAACAACGTCGCCAAATGTCAAATCTCTGTCCGGCGTCATTTTTCCGCTGC
This sequence comes from Clostridia bacterium, assembly GCA_022801925.1. Classification (GTDB taxonomy): domain Bacteria; phylum Bacillota; class Clostridia; order RUG12999; family RUG12999; genus JAAWTG01. The sequence continues at coordinate 36,655 of JAAWTG010000017.1, forward strand.
CATCCGGCCGTTGGTCGGTCACACTGCCGTCGCTGCGCACAATCCGGCTCTTTTCCACATAACTGTATTTTGTTTCTTTCCCGCTTATCCGAATCGAAATATTATAGATTTGTTCTCCACTTTCCGACGCCGCTTTGTTTATTTTCGTCACAACGCCAACTGCCGAATCGGACGTATTAATGCTGCCCATTCCCGCTGTTGCCGCCGCAACCGTCATACTGATTGCCGCCGGAACGCCATCTTTTACATTCCACATGGAGAAATTTTCCCCTGATGATGTTGCTCCATAGTATTTTTCATTTGAAAAATAGCTGCTGCCATAAACCATATATTCATCATCTGAACCAACCACTTCCGGTATTACAAACACAACACAGTCGTTGCCGATAATATAACGCTGCGGGTCTTGATAGCTGACCAGCATACGCGACTGGCTCTGATAACGCATTCCGCTGGTGAATGCAATTTTAGATTCCGTGAGTTCATCAATATCATGGTCGCTGTTGGGCGCTTTGGTATCGAGGAAATTAATTTTTCCGTCGCTGTTCATACCATAGCGTACCATTGTTGCAACTTTGCCCGGCATTTCGGTATTCGCCAGCATAATCTGATACGCTTCCGCCGCCGAATGACCGGTTCCGTCCACAGACAAACGGTCCGCAAGCGGATATATCTCCACGCTGCCCGTCTGTGTCAGCATTTTCACACTGTAGGAAGTGCTGATGCCGCCGTCAGACGCCGATTCCAAAACATAACCAAAACGTTTGCCGGAGGAACCGCCCTGTTCATAGTAGGCAACTTCTCCCAATGTATCCAGATAGAATGCGCCCTTGAAATCATTGGTGATTTCTGTACCGTTTTCGCTGATAAACCGGTCAGACACGCGATATTCTTTTGCTTGTCCCTCTTGGTCTTTTGATGACGTAATGGTGATACCCTCCTCAGATATCGCCGTAACGCTTCCGGACAATATATCCGTACAAACGAGGATTTGTATTTTTTTCTTGTCTGCAGTGCTGTCATAGAAATTACGCGACACGGCGACAGACAACATATCTTTTTTGGAAATATCTCCCAAATTGATTTCCTGTCCGTTTTTCCGAATAGAATAACGAATTCCTGCATCATCCAATTCGATTGGCGCTGCGCCAAACATCATGCTGATGCGTTTATCCTCTGTACTGACGCCTTCCACTACCACAGTATCCCAATCAGTCAATATCAGCACGTCGATACCGCCGTCATTATCGTTATCGATTCCTGTAATCGTTCCATGCAACTCCAGCAGCATCTGTGCCTCTAAATTAATTGCTTTGCCGTCATAACCCAGATTATAAATCACGTCTGCATTGGATTCAATGGTTTCGTGCTGTCTGCGTCCGCCGTCATAATAACTTATCCGGCTGTTTGTTGTGTCGGGGGCTAAATCGGTACTTTTTATTTCTACGACCCGATTACTGCGGGGTGTTGCAAGCAAAATGGTGTTGCGGTCTGCCGTATCGTCCTTTTGGTAATAAAACTCAACGCTTTGTCCCAGATATGCCTGCACACCACTGTCTCCCGCATCGTATATAACGCCGTCTACTTCCGCTTCTCCCACTTGCAGCGTGGTTTCTCCATTAATTTTCGTATATTGATCCGCTGTGACAATACCGCGCGCTTTATAGATATTATGATATTCACTTAAATACGTAACATCCCGTTTTTTCTCCAATTCCGCTGTTTGTCCGAACGACACCTGACGCAAAATATCCACTTCGGACGCCCGATAGATTAATTCCGCAATCATGCCGCGCGTCATCGGGTCCTCGGCATTTGCCGCCGTACGCAAAATGCCCAGCGAGGAGGCTTGTGCCAAATATCCCTGCGGATATCCGCCTTGGCTTTCAGCAAAATAGGTATATCCCAGCACGCCAATTACAACGCAAACTGCCTCGCCTACTGTGATTTTTTCTTCCGGATAGAAATATCCGTCCGGATATCCTTTCAAAATGCCGGAACCAACCGCACAGCTAATTACGCCGCTCGCCCAATGACCGGTACTCACATCCGGAAACGGCGTCTGCGCTTCCGCATTGCCGGCGTCAATCCCCCGCAGCCGAACTGCCAATGCAGCAAATTCTGCACGCGTCATGGTTTCGTCCGCATGAAATGTCCCATCCGGATATCCTTCCATGAATCCCATCGCTGATGCGAAGGAAACATATTTTTCATAGCTACTCCCCATTGTGTCGCTATAAGACGGCACAGCGCCTACTGCTGCCGGCGCTAAAAGACACAGCGACAACAGCAAGGCAGTTAATTTTTTCATAGTTCAACACCTCTCCCTTTTGTTTTACATACGTTTCCACTTCTCCGTCAAAACGACCGTCATCTACTGCGTCAATCAGCCAATCAATCGTTTCTTTTTCTATCGTCAAAAACAGAAAAAGTTTTGTAAAACGCATACGTTTTGTCACAAAAATTTCGGTTACTCTTTTACCGCACCTATCATGACGCCATTTACAAAATATTTCTGCAAGAACGGATACAGGCATAAAATCGGTACAGTCGAAACAATAATAACTGCATATTTAATCGTTTCACTCACCTGCGCCTGTTCTGCAATGGTTACGTCATCCAACATTTTCGTTGTATCATTCTGAATCAGAATTTCACGCAGCACCAATTGCAGCGGATACAGCGACCGTTTTGTAATATAAATAGAAGCGTTAAACCACGCGTTCCAGTATCCTACCGCACTATAGAGCGCAATTACCGCAATGGTCGGCATCACCAGCGGAACAATAATTTTGCTCAGCACTACAATATGTCCCGCGCCGTCCAGCCTTGCGTTTTCCTCTAGACTTTCCGGTATGCCGTACATCGCCGTACGCATAATTAAGATGTTTGTTACAGACAAACAGCCCGGTAAAATCAAAACCAACAAATTGTCCATCATGCCAAGCTGTTTCATCCATAAATAGGAGGGTACCAGCCCGCCGCTGAAAAACATCGTAAACATCACAATTTTCATCAGCGCTTTTTGATGCATCACATTCTTGCGGCTGAAAAAGTATGCCGCCATCGTTGTCGCTATTACACTGATAACGGTTCCTATCACCAAAATGATGACGGAATTGGTATAACCTGTTAAAATAAATGAGTTTCTGAACACCGCTTTATACGATTCAATGTTTGCGCCGAGCGGACGCAGCAACAGCCCGTCATGCGCCATCAACCGGCTCGCATTGGAAAAGGATGCAAATGTGACGTAGAGCAGCGGATAAAATGCCGCAACCGCTATCGCCAGCAAAATCAAAGCATTAATTCCCAAAAACACTTTCCGGCTTGCACTTTCTTTGATTTGCATATCTGTTTCCTCCTTTACCAAATACTTGACTCACCGGCGCGCCGGCTAATCCAGTTTGTAAAAATAATCAGGGCATAATTAACAATTGAATTAAACAGTCCCACTGCCGAAGAATAACTGAAGTTGAATTCCATCAATCCGCGCCGGTAGACATAACTGGAAATAACATCCGCTCGTTCATAGGTCAGCGGGTTATACAGCAGAATAATTTTCTCAAACCCGACGCCCATGATATGTCCCACACGCAAAATCAACATAATCACAATCGTTGGCATAATGCTGGGAAGCGTGACGGCAAATAATTGCCGCCAGCGTCCCGCACCGTCAATTGCCGCCGCTTCATATAAATCCATGTTAATACCAGAGAGCGCTGCCAGATAGATGATGGAACCCCAGCCGATTTCCTGCCAGATTCCTGTGATGACATAAATCGGTACAAAAAGTTCTTTTTTTCCGAGCAAATCTGTTTTCTCTACCAGTCCGACAGAACTCAGCAGACTTGTAATAAGACCGTTATCTGCCACAAAGTTTTTAATAATACCACAAACCACCACCAATGAAATAAAGTGAGGCATATATGTAATGGTCTGAATGGTACGTTTAAATATATTGTGTTTCACTTCGTTCAGCATCAACGCCAAAATAATAGGCGCCGGAAATCCGAAAATCAGCGTTGAAAAACTAATGGTCAACGTGTTGCCCAAAATACGCCCAAAATCCGGACTCGTGAAAAAGTCAACAAAATGTTTAAAGCCTACCCAGTGGCTGCCCCAAATCCCATACTGCGGCGAAAAATCTTTGAATGCAATGATTGCGCCATACATGGGAATGTAACTAAAAATGATATAAAATGCCAAAATCGGCAGAAATATCAGATATAGTTTCCAGTTTATAAAAAAGTCTTTTTTGCAGCGCGCCCCGTAGCTTTCTTTCAAAACCCGCGGTTTTCCCTGTACTGCCGTGCCGCTTGCCATGTTTGCCATGTTCGCTCCTCCTTAGCGTTTCAAATACAAATCATATTCTTTCTGCATAATTTCCTTCAGCTGGTCATAACCGCGGCTGGAAAGCGTTTGCAGATAGGTATCCCAATTGGAAAGCGGTTCTTCGCCTGTGATAAATTTCAGCATCATCTCTTCCGCATAAGAAGCAATATCCGTACTCAGTCTGCCGTAACTGGTATCCGAAGGCGCCAATGTCGGCATATCGAATTTCGGCGCCTGATTCATGCCCCAAATTTCCAACGCTTCTTCCTGCTGCGTATAGTTATATTTCGTTTCCTGAATAAATTCCACGCCGGACGGCGCTTTATAAGTATGCTGTTTGTAGAGAGGATAGTTTTCAGTGTTGCGGATATAATAGCTGATTGCTTCCGTCTGGCTGAGTCCGTCAGGATTTTTCGCAATCAAATCTGTATATTTCATTTTACCGTCTTCCACTGTATAAGTTTTTCCCTCTTCGCCAAATTGCAGGAATGTGCTGCCTTCTTCCGAAAAACCAAAATCCAACACTTTCATTGCCAATGCCTTATGTGCGCTTTTTCCGCTGATTGCATAGCCGGCCATATATACCATAGCGTCTTTCGTACCAAATTTCGGAATATCCCCTTTGTTTGCAACCGGGAAACGAACCGCCGTCAAGTCATAGGCCGGGTCAAGTTCCTGTCCCGCCTGCAGCCATTTACCTAAGTTTGCACCGTTCCATCCAAAGCTTGCGCCGGATTTTCCGTTCAGCATTTTTGCATCGATTCCTTTGGCATCAATCGTTGCCAAATTGCGGTCTATCAAGCCTTCTTCATACCACCGATGCATGGTTTCCAAGAAAGCTTTATATTCCGGCTCCGCATAACCATATTTCGCATGTCCTTCTCCATCTGTGTACCAGCCGAGTTTCATGTCAAATGCACTGGTCAATCCGCGGCTTAAATAAGCTGTATTCAGCGTAAGCGGTGCTTCCGCTCCTTTTTTGTCGCGGAACGCACGCAGCACTTCTTCCCATTCTGCAATGGTTTCCGGTTTTTCCAGTCCTAATTCTTTCAGCCAATCCTGACGGAAGATGTAACCTGCCGAAACCGTTCCCGCCGTTTGGTCGTTTGCATAAGAAGGTACATAATAATAATTTCCGTTATTGGTACGCAAATCACGTGCCGCCTGTTCATTTTTTTCCAAATATGCCTTAAAATTAGGTGCATAATCATCCATATAATCATTCAAAGAACTGATATATCCATCACTGATTGCACGTTCTGCTCCGCCCGGCATATCTGTTGTCCAATACCAGCCCACCAAATCCGGCAAGTCTCCCGCTGCCAAAAGCAAGTTAAACTGTTGTTTTTCCTGTCCTGCCGTTGGGAATGTCCAGTCGAATTTTACACCTAATTTTTCTTCATAATTTGTAAGAGACGGATATGTAAGCGGATCGCTGTGCGGTCCGATTGCTCCGCCGCCGCGGTAAGACCAAATTTTTAAGGTGACGTCTGTTTCAATCGGATAACTGCTCGTCTTCAATTTTTCCAATTCTTCTTTGCTTTCCGCTTGATTCGTTCCGCCTCCGCCGCAGCCTGCCAGCAAAGTCAGTGCCAGCATACCTGCCAGCGCAGATAAAAATAAATTTCGTTTCATGTGTTGTTCCTCCTTATTCTTTTTTCATTCATTTTACTTTTTTATTAGCTGCTGCCAATGCCGCAATAGGCACTGAAAGCCTTTTGGTTGTAGCATCATCATAACGCAAAACATACAAATTTTCAACAAACAAAAGAAAAAACGCCGTACAGAATCGCACTTTTTGACGTTTTTTTAGTTTTTGTTGGTTTATTTCGTTTTTGTATCTTTTTTGCGCCATTTTAGATATTGCCATTTTATATGTTGTATGATATACTGTGGATAGTTACTTTATTTTCCTCTGTCATGCGCACATGTATATTGCAAAAAACGAGGTGAATCGGTTCATGAAACTGTATGCCAAAAATAGTTTTTCCAAAAAACTGACATCAAGCTATATTGTTGTGTTTCTCATTCCGCTGTTGCTGAGCGTCGTGGTTTACACCACCGCGGTTTCCTATCTCCATCAATATTCGGAAAACATGCTGGAGAACGAACTGCGCAGCAACAAGTCTTTTGTGGAAAATTTATTGAACGATTTGCTCAATGTTTATATCACTACAGAAAGCCATGCCAGTATTCGTGCCGCCATGGCGGGCGAGTCGCTTTCTTCGTCACAATATAATACGTTAAAAGACCATTTAAGTCTTGCCACTTCGCGCAACGATGGATTATTCAGCAGCGCTTATGTCTATTTTGAAAATGCAGATTTTGTCATGGGTACATGGGGCGGCGACACCGCTATCAACACTTATGAAGCATATGCGTCGCTCTATCTACAGTCTGCCGGCGAATGGCAATCTCTGCTGCGCGCCTTTCACACAGGCGACCTTGTTGCTACCGCGGACGGCATTCTGTATCTGAAAAGTCTGCAAAGCAATGCAGATCAACGCGCCGTCACGCTATGTATTACCATTCCCGCTGCACGCCTTGCAACGCTCAATGATTCTGTCCGGCTCTTTGGAGAAACCAATTTGTTGTTATATGATGAAGGTGGCAATCTGCTTTTCACCTCCAACGGCGAACTACCCAAAACGTTTGATCTGAACACATTACTGGATACGCTGCCGGAACAAACGCCGCAAAAAATCACACGCGGCGGCGTGCGTTATATTGCCGCGCATTCTTCTTTCTATCATTTTGGTTATCTTCTTTTAATAAAGGAAGATAGTATTGTTTCCCGCATGAAATTGTTGCTGCTGATGATTTTCATGGTGACGCTGGCGGCATTTTTCATTGGCGGATTTGTGATTCGCCGCTTTGTGCTCAACCAAATCCGACCGGTTCAGGAGATTTTGGATTTGCTTGGCACTGCCGATAGTGAGGGAAACGAGTTTGAATTGATTCAGCAAAACATTTCGCGCAATCTCCACTATATCATGCAAAGCCGTTCCTTTTTGGCAGACAGTTTTATCACCCATATTATCCGCGGCGATGTACGCGCAGCGCATCCGCTGGAGTTTTCCTATGCGAAGTTTCAATTGGTTTTGCTGCGCGTCGGTAACATGGGTATCTATGCGCCGGAGGAAAGCAATGACGCAAAATCCTTGCGGGATTTAATGCATACGGCAGTGACAAACATTTTTGATGAATTGCTGGGCAGCGCCGGCAACATCTATCACTCTGTGCAAAGTGAAACGATTGTGTTTTTGCTCAATACGGATACCGAGGTACGGATAGATGACGTTGATCATGCTTACCGCCAGCTTCAGGACTATCTGGGTATTGATGCCTATATCACGCTAAGCGATGTTTGTCAAAACTTAGATGAAATGCAAACGCTGTGGCAGGAGGCAAGCCGACAACTGGACAGCGCGGAAATGCGCGGAACGCCCGGTGTTGTGCAGCAGCAAAACACCGCTCCTGCTCCGACAGGCGGCGGGTATCAAAAATATATCAATCTGTTTTCCGCCGCTGTGGCAGACGGCAAACCTGCACAGGCACAAGACGTGGTACGCAGCATGATTCAGTTTTGTGCGGAAAACCGCAAAAACATGAACGACGTCAAGTTTAACCTGCTCACCATGATGAACGACGCGGCGCAGGAGTTGGAACGGCGCGCACAGGCAGATATCAAAAGTAAATTCTATGAATCCAACATTGCTTACAAAGTGATTGAGGCAAAATCCACTTCACTGCTGCTGGGCATCACCGATGAATTTTTAACATTGGTCACCACACTGCCCGATGCAGCCGGCAGCCATGCGCCGCTGGAAGAGCGGATTGCAAACTATATCCGCACGCACTATGACGACAGCAATTTGAATCTGAAGATTTTAGCAGATAAATTTTATAAAACACCGGCGTATCTGTCGCGCAAGTTTAAAGAACATTTCGGCGTAGGGATTTTAGACTATCTTGCCAGCACGCGGCTGGACGCCGCCAAACAGAAACTGCTGGAAACAGACTGGTCTATTGAACAAATCAGCGAACACTGCGGCTATACCAACACCGTCACGTTTTCCAGACAGTTTAAGTCCTACACTGCCATGACGCCCGGACGGTTCCGGCAAGCGCATAAACTGTTCCCGCCGGAGAGTTAAGGGAGTCTCCGGTGGGGAAAAATGCATCAACGAAAAAAATGTCCCCCCAAGGGTACGCTACAGCTATATTCCCCTTGAAAATGTCCCCTGAATTTTGATGTAGTCAAAATCCTCCTCCTTTACTTTTTCTAAGACGCATGGGGAATGGGAAACGCAGCGGCAGCGAGGCTTCCGATTCCCCAGCGGGCAGATTCCGCTAGGAATCTACCCTCCTATTTCTTCTCCGCTCTTCGCCCCCCGTTTTCTTTCCTTTACTTTTTCTGAGACGCACACAAGTCCCCTTTTATAAAATCTTCTCTTCCTATTTTTCCTCTGGTAGTTTTTCCCGTCCCTCTCTTTCTTTTCCGTTCTTCCCTTCCATGAAAAAGGAATTAATAGAAGACTACTCTGGACATTTTTTCCTGCATGTGCTATACTGATAAAAGAAACAAAGAGGTTAGGCATAAGAGAATCAAATCGCATACAATTTCTGAGACAGATTTTCCCTGTACGGCGCAAAAATATTCGACTTTTGTTTGCCTGCCCTTATCGGTTTGGAAAAGAGGTTCTAAAAGCATGAAACGCACAGCTACGAGGGATCTTCCCGCCAATCCATTGTTTTCCGGCATAGATTTACGGCGGCTTATTTTTCCGCTGGTGATTGAACAAATTCTTGCGATTACCGTCGGCATGGCGGATACCATGATGATTTCTTCCGTGGGAGAAGCCGCGGTCTCCGGCGTATCGCTGGTGGATATGATAAACGTCGTCATTATCAATATCTTTGCCGCCATGGCAACGGGCGGCGCCGTTGTCACCTCACAGCTTATCGGCGCACGGCGGCAGGACGAGGCACGCGCTTCGGCGGGACAGCTTTTGCTGCTATGCGCGGCGTTGGCGCTGGCTGTCATGGGGCTTACTTTGCTGTTCAAACGTCCGCTTTTGCGGCTGTTTTTCGGCAGCATTGAACAGGACGTTATGGACAATGCTTTGACCTATTTGTTCTATTCCGCACTTTCGTTTCCGTTTTTGGCGGTCTATAATGCCTGTGCGGCGTTGTTCCGCTCCAAAGGCAATTCCAAAATCTCCATGCAGGTGTCGGCGTTGATGAATCTCCTAAATCTTGCGGGCAATGCGCTGCTGATTTTCGTGTTTCATTTGGGCGTGGCGGGCGCAGCGATTTCCACGCTGGTTTCGCGCATTGTCGCGGCAGGTTTGATGCTGGTGCTGGTGACACGTCCCACCGACACGCTCTATGTGGAACGCAAATTCCCGCGTCCCGATTTCAGGCTTATGCGCCGCATTTTACGCATTGGCGTCCCCAGCGGACTGGAAAACAGTTTTTTCCAGCTTGGACGCGTGCTGGTGGTGAGCATGATTGCGCTGTTTGGCACTGTCCAAATCGCCGCAAACGCAGTTGCCAACAACATTGACGCACTGGGCTGCATTCCGGGGCAGGCTATGAATCTTGCTATTATCACGGTGGTGGGGCGCTGTGTGGGCGCGGGCGACTGGCGGCAAGCAGTTTACTACATCAAAAAACTGCTGAGAATCACCTACCTTTGCACCATTCTTCTCAACACCACCTTGCTGCTTTCGCTGCCGCTGCTGCTGAACATCTACCAGCTTTCCGGTGAGACGCTGCACCTGGCATATATCCTCATTTTCATTCACAACGGCTGCGCCATGCTGCTGTGGCCGCTGTCTTTCACGCTGCCAAACGCCCTGCGCGCGGCAAACGATGTGCGCTTCACCATGGTCGTCTCCATTTTTTCCATGGCGGCGTTCCGCATTGCGTTCAGCTATGTATTGTGCGTCTTTTGCGGCTGGGGTGCGGTGGGCGTATGGATTGCCATGGTGATGGATTGGCTGTTCCGCGTGACGCTGTTCACGTGGCGCATGAAATCAGGCAAATGGAAACAGTTCCCGTTGAAAGATGAACCAACCGGCGCGGCGGCATAATCAGGATATCAAAAAATGCGCCGTAGGGCGCGCAAAAAAATATATAAGCATAGAAAAACCCGACCCCATGTGACGCATGAGGTCGGGTTTCATACAAAACCGCGTCCCCTCCGTCAGCAGCGGAGAGGACGCGGTTTTTGCCCATATATTTATCTTTTTTGATATATTTCCGCTGTGATGTGCTGCACAAATTCAGCCACTTTCATACCCTGCGTCTTTTGGCTGTCGCGCTGACGGACGGAAACGGTGTTTTCCTCCTGTTCGCGGTCGCCTACGACCAGCATATACGGAATTTTAGCAAGCTGCGCTTCGCGGACTTTGAAGCCTGTTTTTTCCTGCCGTTCGTCCACCTCGCAGCGCACGCCCCATTCTTTGAGTTGCTCGCACAGGCTTTCCGCATATTCGTTGTTACGGTCTGTGATAGGCAGAATTTTTACCTGTACCGGCGCAAGCCATGTCGGGAATTTGCCTGCATAGTGTTCTGTTAAAATACCAATGAACCGTTCAATGGAGCCGAATACCACGCGGTGAATCATGATGGGACGGTGTTTTTGTCCGTCCGCGCCGGTATATTCCGCTTCAAACCGCTGCGGCAGTTGGAAATCCAACTGAATCGTGCCGCACTGCCACGTCCGTCCGATGGAATCTTCCAGATGGAAGTCAATCTTGGGACCGTAGAATGCGCCGTCTCCCTCGTTGACCACATAGTCTAACTCCAGTTCCTCCAACGCCTGCCGCAGTGCGTCCGTTGCGTTATTCCAATCCTCGTCGCTGCCCATACTGTCCTCCGGACGCGTGGACAGTTCCACATGATATTTGAATCCAAACAAGTTATACACTTCGTCAATCATACGCACAACGCCTTTGATTTCCGATTTGATTTGTTCGGGCGTCATGAAGATGTGCGCGTCGTCCTGCGTGAAGCAGCGCACACGCATTAAGCCATGCAGCGCGCCGGATTTTTCGTGCCGGTGCACAATCCCCAGTTCGCCAACGCGCATGGGCAGGTCGCGGTAGGAACGCGGTTCGCTTTTGTAGACCAGCATACCGCCCGGGCAGTTCATGGGTTTGACAGCAAACGTCGTTTCGTCAATTTCCGTGGTATACATATTTTCTTTGTAGTGATCCCAGTGTCCCGAGGTCTCCCACAGTTCACGGTTGAGCATGATAGGCGTGGAAATCTCCACATATCCCTCCCGCGTGTGAATCTCGCGCCAATATTCGGTGAGAATGTTTTTCAGCACCATACCCTTAGGCAAAAAGAACGGAAATCCCGGACCTTCTTCCATGATACGGAACAATCCCAGTTCGCGTCCCAGCTTGCGGTGGTCGCGTTTTTTTGCTTCCTCCAGCCGTTCCAAATGTTCGTTTAAATCTGTTTTATTCGCAAACGCCGTGCCATAGATACGCGTCAGCATTTTGTTTTTCTCGCTGCCGCGCCAATATGCGCCCGCCACGCTGGTCAATTTGAACGCTTTGACCGCCGAAGTATAGGTCACATGCGGCCCTGCACACAAATCCACAAATTCGCCTTGTTTGAAGAAACTCAATTCTTCCCCTTCCGGCAAGTCTGCAATCAGTTCCAGTTTATAGGGTTCCTGCCGTTCCTCCATCAATTTCACCGCTTCCGCGCGCGGCAAGGTGAAACGTTCCAGTTTTAAATTTTCTTTGGCAATGCGCGCCATTTCTGCTTCCAGCCCTTCCAATTCTTCTTCTGTGAAAGGCGTTTCGCGGTCAAAGTCATAGTAGAATCCGTCCGCAATGGAAGGCCCGATTGCCAGTTTTGTTTCGGGATACAGGCGTTTGACCGCCTGCGCCAAAATGTGCGACGCGGTATGCCGCAGGGCGTCTCTGCCCAGTTCGTCCTCAAACGTACATTCCTGCACGCTTCCGTCTTTGACAATTACTTTCATGATTAAAATAGCCTCCTTCTGTGTTTTATCTAAATCGTATTTTTTGGATAGGGGCGCCGCCTGTCTCTTGCGAACGGCAGGGGTCAGACTTCTCGCCGACCCGCAGGTGTGTTCGACAAAAACAGACAATATCAAACAAAAAACACCCCTAAACAAGCGAAGCTTCGCCTGTTCAAGGGTGCAAACAATTCTTTTTTGCACGGTTCCACCTTGATTTTTCACTTTCGGGTTTTCTGAAGAACCCTATTCCTGTAACGCCGGAGGGCGGCAGTGCTCATCACACGCGGCTCGGGAGTGGTTTTCACCGAAATCCGCAGGACTGGGGTTCCAGCCTATTCCCCACTCTCTCTGTCTGCTTCTTCTCCGGCTACTCGTTCCGTCAATGCCTTTCTTCTATTTATATCACAGTTTTCTATATTTGTCAAGGCAAACATTTCACGAGGGGGATTTTTTCCAGCTCCCTTTGGTCGCTGTCATACTATCCCCCTCGTGAGCACCCCCTACCGCCGTTCTGCGCTCGTGCGTCGCGCCGCTTAGGCGCAGCACTCCGAACGGCGAGAGGTATGGAATGTCCGGCACACGCGTGCCCCAGAGGGTATGTCCGGACATTCCATGAATTAGAAAATTTCGGTTGCGGCTGCTATTTCCGCTTCCT